>JBEBGD010000028.1:0-54938 GCA_040081625.1 Chthoniobacteraceae bacterium | reverse complement strand
GGAGCATGCCCGCAAGCCCGATGTCCCGGCGGTCTTCGTGAGTTGGGATGATGCGCAGGCTTTTTGCGCCTGGCTCACCGACCGCGACCGAAAGGCCGGCAAGATCGGCGCGAACGAAAGCTATCGCCTGCCGTCGGACCACGAGTGGAGTTGTGCGGTAGGCATCGGCGACCGCGAAGATCCGGCGAAAACGCCGGAGGAAAAGGACGGCAAACTTCCTGATGTTTATCCGTGGGGCACTGCATGGCCGGCTCCTGCCAACACCGCGAACTATTTCGGGCGAGAGGCCGACGAGGAAGCGAAGACCGGACAGGTTCCCGGCCTTGCGAAAGGAATGGCGCAACACCTCGACTCCCATGTGCGGCTCGCACCAGTGGGTTCGTATAGCGCGAATCCTTTCGGAATACACGACCTCGGCGGCAATGTATCCGAGCTGTGCGACGACTGGTGGAGTCCCGCTCAGGCAGAGCGAACCTTGCGAGGTGGAAGTTGGGTAGTCGTGCGAAAGGAGCATTGCATGTCCTCCCACCGAACATCGGTGCTGCAAAAACGCGCCCCCGACATTTATTTCGGCTTCCGCGTCGTCCTCGCCCCGTTCGCCGCCGGCAGCACCACCTCGACGCCGCTCGAACCTGGCGCGATCCGGCTGTGGGACACGCCGGAAAAAGTGCCCGCCAACAAGGAGGGCGTCGCATGGAGAGACGACGCGCTCTTCGTCCACTCGGCAAATCTGCACGCCTTGCGCACCCAGAGCCCCACGAGCGCCATCAAGTCTCGCGATTCCATCGTCCGCTTCTCGCTGCGCATGAACCCCGATGCGCGCTGGGGATCAGTCGCCATCCGCAGCACCGGCTCCGCCCAGACTCCCCGCGCCTATCAGCTCCGGATCAATCCGCCCGGCGGGCACTTCGACCTCGAAGTCCAGGCCGACGGCGCGGCGCGGAAGCTGAAAGTCTGGAAGATGCCCGAACTCTACCGGCCCAACGAATGGCTGCGGGTGGAACTGCGTACCGTCGGCGACACCCTCACCATTTCGGTGGACGGAAAGCCCTTTGAAACGGTGCGCGACGCGACGCTTCCCGGTCCCGGCATGATGACTCTCGGTGCGACAGCCAACTGCTTCTTCCGCGACATCGAGTATGTGCCGCTGGACGAGGTGGAGGTCGGAGCGCCCACGGCTGGAAATACCCAGAAGTGGGTGGATGCGCGGCAGGATGCAGAGTTTGCCAAAGGTAACTTCATGCTGCGGCCTGAGAGCGCGGGCTGGACGGTGATTGCGCAAGGCTCGACCATGTTTGCCGCCGGGCCGGGCCGGGATGGCGCGGTGCGGATGCGCGCCGTCTTCGACCCGAAGGACAACATCGGCCTCATCGCGCGCGGCGGCGGCACTCCGCACTCGTTCTACAAAGCCAACGTCCTCACGAGCGGTGACGAGGCCGGCCTGAACTACCTGGTGGGTGGAATATTCACTGGTGCGCTGAATGAGAAGGGACCGGTGCATATCAAACGCAAGCTGCCCGCGCCCATCCAGCCCGGCGAGGAATACGAGATCGAGCTGCGCGCCGTCGGCGACCTATTCACAGTGCGGCTCAATGGCGAGGTGGTGCTCGAATCCCGCGACCCCGAGCGCGCGACGGGCAAGTTTGGCATCTCCTTCCGAACACTGGGCAAGGAGCGCAGGATCGTGTCGCTCGAATACCTCGACCTCAGCTCCAGCGCGCCCACCGCCACGGCGGCTTCAGCGACGGGCGGGGAAGTGCGCACCTTCGGCGGGCATCGCTACCAGATGGTCCCCGGAGCTTGGAAATGGGACGTCGCGAAGGCGAAGGCCGAAGCCATGGGCGGCCACCTGGTAACGATCAACAGCAAGGAGGAGGACGAGTTTGTCCGGCAGGCGTTTGGTGACCAAGTGCCCGAGACAAAGAACCTCTACCTTGGCGCTTCCCGCGAGAAGGCGGATGCACCCTTGCAATGGGTCACGGGCGAGCCGTTCTCCTATTCAGCTTTACCGCAGAACCGCCCTGGCGACCCGCTGCGCAGCGACGACTTCCCCAAGGCGCTCGTCCTGTGGCGCGCACCGCAAAGCAGTACCGTGGGTTGGCGTGAACATACGCAGCGCACCGCAGACCGACGAATCGGCTTCCTCGTGGAGTGGGACGACGACGTTAGGGCGAAGCCCAGCGGCGCTGTCACTCCGAACGGTGCCGCCACCGCTACGAAAGACGCGCCCTTCGTGAACACGCTCGGAATGAAGTTCGTCCCCGTGCCGATCACCGGCGGGCCGACGGGCGGGCAGCGCGTGCTCTTCAGTGTGTGGGAGACGCGGGTGCAGGACTACGAAGCCTTCATCAAGCACACCCAGCGCGAGTGGACGAGAGCGAGCTTCGAGCAAGGTCCCACGCACCCGGCGGTGAATGTGTTGTGGGACGACGCGCGGGCCTTCTGTGCCTGGCTCACGGAGCGCGAGCGCAAAGCTGGCAAGATCAGCGCGGGCGAATGTTACCGGTTGCCGAGCGATCATGAGTGGAGCGATGCCGTGGGCATAGGCGCGCGGGAGGACGCCGCGCAGACCCCCGCGAAAAAGGATCTTATGATCGTGGATGCCTTTTTCTGGGGCAGCGCCTGGCCGCCGCCCGTGGGAGCAGGCAATTTCGGTGGGCAGGAAATGCAGGCCGATGTGGATGCGGGGCGGGCCGGCTACAAAGGCCAGACGCTCATCGCCGGCTACCACGACGGGTTTGTGCAATCGTCCCCAGTCGGATCGTTCGCACCAAATCCTCTGGGGCTTTACGACCTCGGGGGCAATGCGCAGGAGTGGTGCGAAGATTGGTTTGATGAGAAAAAGGAATGCCGCGTTTTGCGTGGTCTGGGCTGGAGCAGTTCGGACCGCCGTTATCTGTTTGCCTCCCGGCGCACGGATGGGGTCCCGACCAAGCGCAATGGTGGCTACGGCTTCCGCGTCGTCCTCGCCCCCGCGGCTCCCTGAGCCATGCCCGACGGCCAGTTCCCCCCCACGCGCTGGACGCTCATCGCCCGGCTCAAGAGCGGGGATGAGGCGGCGAAGCGCGCGGCGCTCGAGGAGCTGTGCGCTGTCTATCACTACCCGCTCTACTGTTACATCCGCCGGCGCGGGCTGGAGCATCACGATGCGCAGGATGCGCTCCAGGATTTCTTCGCGAAGCTGCTGCGGCTCGACGCGCTCGCGCAGGCCGATGCGAGCAAGGGCCGGCTGCGCACCTATCTCGCCACGGCGCTCCAGCGCTTCCTCATCAACTGGCGCCGCGACCAGCCGCACCGCGACCGCGAATGTAGCATCGAGGAAGACAGGCCGGGCGGACCTGCCGACCACGAGGAGCGCTACCGCCACGAGACGATGCTCGATCACGAGACCCCCGAGCGGCTCTACGAGCGGAAGTGGATCCACGAGCTGCTCGGCCGCGTGCTGCGGCTGCTGGGAGATAGCTATGCTGGTCGCGGCAAGGGCGCGCTCTTCGCCACGCTGCGTCCGGTGCTCATCGCCGGCGGCACGCTCGACGCGGGAGAGTCGGCGGTGCTCGCCGCCTCGGTCGGGATGACCGACGGCGCGCTGCGCGTGGCGCTGCTGCGGCTGCGCCGCGAATACCGCGCGACGCTCGAGGCGGAGGTGGCCAATACCGTCGGCTCGCCCGGGGAAGTCGAGGACGAGATCGCGTATCTGCTGGGCGTCTTCCGGCGGGAGTAAAAAAACTTTTCGCGCCGCGTAACGACCGCCGCCGGGCTGGGTATCGCCGGTCGTGAGAAAGCTATCGTCATCCACCTCCCCGCTCCTGGCACCGGCCCGGAAAGAGTCTTCCCCGGGCGAAATGGGACCGACCCCGCGGCGTGCGGGATCGAACCCGCGCGACGCGGGTTCAGTCTCCTACGGTCGGGTCACGATACCGCGTCGCCCGGGAACGACCCCGCGCGGCTGTGGATGGACCCCGCGCGGCGCGGGACTGATCCCGCGCGGCAGGGGGAGCCTCCCCCATTCGCCGGGGGGACGATCCCGCGCCGTGCGGGGTCCATCCCGGCTCGCGCGGGGACGATCCCCCGCCCCGCGGGATCGATCCCCCGCCGCGCGGGTTCAGTCGCCTTTCGCCCAATGGACAGCCTGTAGCCACGGCGCTCTGCGCCGTGCACGTCGCAGAGCGACGCGGCTACAGCGCCGGGCACACCCTTTCACCGCCCGTCCCCATGCCGTGGGATAGCGGGCGGTGGGATCTCGGCCGGTGGGATAGCGCCGGCATCAAACGCAAGAAAACCAAACATAAATCCACCATGAAACATCAGCAGTATTACCCGAGCCGCATCGCCGCCCAGGTGGCGTGGCTCACGAACTTCCGGGACAAGCTGCCCGGCTATACAACGGTGCTCGGATTCACCTCCGGGCAGGTCACAGCCATCGTCGCCGATGCAAACTGGCTCATCTACGTGCTCGGTGCGTGGCTCTCAGCGGTGCGCACGTGGGCGCCTTCGACGACTGACTATGTGAAGGACATCCAGACCGGCGACGGCGATCCCGTGCTGCCTGTCTTCACCGCGCCGACCCCGCCGACGGGCGTGGCTGCCGTGCCCGCGGGCGCGCTGCTGCGCATCTTCGACTTCGTGCAGGACATCAAGGAAGCCGCCGGCTACACCGAGCAGATCGGCACCGATCTCGGCGTGGTCGGTTCCGAGGATGCGGCGGATCACCCGGTGCCGCAGGTGAAGCTCAAGGTCGAGCAAGGCCCGGCCTGCCAGTGCGTGCGGCTGACCTTCTACAAATACGGGCACATGGGCGTGGTGATCGAGAGCCGCCGCGGCGGTGCGAGTGCGCCGTGGGAGTTCCTGACCATCCAGACCGAGAGCCCCTATGTGGATGAGCGCACGCTGCTCGTGGCCGGCCAGCCCGAGGTGCGCGAATACCGCCTTCGCTATTGGGACAAGGGCACGCCGAATGGCGAGTGGACGGACATAGCGAAAGTCACCGTGGCTCCTTAACTCATCCGCGCCATGCCATTCGATCCCACTCTTCCCGCGCCGGACTCGGACCTCTCATCCGAGGTCATGCGCGATCAACTCAACGGCCTGCACGATCTCATCGTGCCCGGCCCGCCGGGGCCGCAGGGCGACCCCGGACCCATCGGCCCGCCGGGGCCTTCCGGCTCCGACGGCGCGCCCGGTCCGCAGGGCCCGCCCGGCGAGGTGACCAATGCGCAACTGGACACAGCGATCGCCGGCACGGCGCTCAATCCCAGCGCGATCGCGCCGCTGCCGGGCGCGATCAGCGATCCGCCCACGCAAGCCGAGGTGCAGGCGATCGTGGACTGGCTGAACGCGCTCCTCGTAGCGATCAAACGCTAGCCGCTACAGCGCGGGCCGCGCCTTGTGCCAGTCGGTGCTCTGCTCATAGGCATCGGCGATTTGGAGAAGGCGCGGCTCGTCGAGCGGCTTGCCGAGGAGCTGGAGGCCGATCGGCAGCTTGCGGCCATCGACTTCGGCGAAGCCGCACGGGAGCGAGAGGCCGGGGATGCCGGCGAGGTTCGTGGCGATGGTGAAGATGTCGGCGAGATACATCTTGAGCGGGTCGTCGGCGCGGTCGCCGAGCTTGAAGGCTGGCTCGGGCGTGGTGGGGCAGACGATGGCGTCGCACTTCTCGAAGGCGCGCGTGAAGTCGTCGCGGATGAGCGTGCGGACTTTCTGCGCGCGCAGGTAGTAGGCGTCGTAATAGCCGCTGCTAAGCACGTAGGTGCCGAGGATGATGCGGCGCTTCACCTCCGGGCCGAAGCCTTCCGCGCGGCTCCTGCCGTATTGCTCGATGAGGTTCGCGGCCTCGGCGCGGTGGCCGTAGCGGACGCCGTCGAACCGCGCGAGGTTCGCGGAGCACTCGGCGGTGGCGATGATGTAATAGACGCCGACGGCGTGCTCGGTGTTCGGCAGCGAGACCTCGACGATCTCCGCGCCGAGCGACTCGTAGTGCTTGATGGCCGCGCGCACGGTGGCATCGACCTGCGGGTCGATGCCGGAGATGAAATACTCGCGCGGCATGCCGAGCTTCATGCCGCGGATGTCGCGCCCGAGCAGCGCGGTGTGCGCGGGCACGGGCTCGTCGAGGCTGGTGGAATCCATCGGGTCCTTGCCGCAGATCGCGTCGAGGATGAGCGCGGCGTCGCGCACGGTCTTCGTGAACGGGCCGATTTGGTCGAGCGAGGAGGCGAAGGCGACGAGACCGAAGCGGGAGACGCGGCCGTAGGTGGGCTTCATGCCCACGATGCCGCACAGCGCGGCAGGCTGGCGGATCGAGCCACCGGTGTCGGAGCCGAGCGCGGCGAACGCTTCATTCGCGGCGACCACCGCGGCGCTGCCGCCGGAGGAACCGCCGGGCGTGCGCGTGAGGTCCCACGGATTGTGCGAGGGACCGAAGGCGGAGTTTTCCGTGGAGCTGCCCATCGCGAACTCGTCCATGTTCGCCCGGCCAAAAGGGATCGCGCCGGCGGCGCGCAGCCGCGTGGTGACGGTCGCGTCGTAGTTCGAGCGATACGGCAGCAGCATCTTCGAGCCGCACGTGCAGGGCTCGCCGCGGACGTTGATCACGTCCTTGATCGCGATCGGCACGCCGCCGAGCGGCTTGGTGAGGTCGGCGTTTGCGGCGGCTTGCTTCGCGAGCGCGAGGTCGCGGCTGAGGTAGCCGTGGACCTGGTCGTCGATGGCGGCGATGCGGGCGTCGAGCGTGTCGAGGATCTCGGGCGGCGAGATTTCGCGGGCGACGAGTTTTTCGCGCAGTGCGGAGATGGAAAGGGAGGTGAGGGACAAACGACGAAGGAGAGGAAGATGAAGAAGGAGAGGAAGAGGCGCTTCGCTTATTCGATCACCTTCGGGACGACGAAAAGGCCGCTCGCGGCGCGGGGCGCATTCGCGAGCGCCTCCTCCGCGGTGAAGCCCGGGCGGGGTTCGTCGGCGCGGAAGACATTGTGGACCGGGAACGCGTGCGCGGTGGGCTCGACGCCGCTTACATCGACGGCGCTGAGCTTCTCGACGTATTCGAGCACCTGGCCGAGCTGCGCCTGGAACTTGGCGATCTCCTCTTCGGAAAGGTTCAGTCGCGCGAGTTGCGCGGTGTAGCGGACATCGAACTGGGCACTCATGTGGGCACGGAGTAGAGTGGAAACGTCGCAGCGCGCAAGCCCTTGTAGCCGCGTCGCTCTGCGACGCGCACGGCGCGGAGCGCCGTGGCTACAGCCGCGCCGCGAAGCTCTCGACGATGGCGCGCTCGGCTTCGGGATCGAAGGGCAGCGCGTTGATCCGCGCGAGCGCGGCGCTGCGGCGGAGGGCGTGCGCGGCCTCGCGCGGGTAGGCTTGCGCGACGGCGCCACGGATGCCGGCGAGGCCCTCGGTGGCGAGCTGCGCGAAAAGCTCGCGCGCAATTTCCGCAGCCATGTCGGCGAGCGCGGGGGTCGCTGGCTGATGCTTGTGATCGTAGCCCGTGCCGCCATCGACCTGGCAGACATCGCGCGGCTCGACGCGGCGGAAGACTTCGCAGAGGTGGCTGATCTCGACGTTCCACCCGGTGGCGAGCGGGAGCTGCGCGGCGAGCTCGCGCGTGAGGGCGATCTCCCCGGCGAGCGGGTAGCGGAAGCTGAGGAGGAAATCGACGAGCGGATGATGCCCCGCGACGCGCACGACGGCGTGAAGCAGCGGTGCGAGGAAGAGCCGCGACACGCGCCCGTAGAGCCGGTCGGTGACGCGCGAGTAATACATCTTCGCGAAGCGGTAGCCGAGGTCCGGATGCGCGACGGCGTAGCAAAGCCGGGCGAGATCGGCGCGGCGGAAGCTGGCGACATCGCAGTCCTGCGTGGCGATGATGGCGGGCGAGGCGAGGCGCTGGAAGGCAGCGTGGAGATTCGCGCCTTTGCCGGCGGGCACATGGGCCGCATGAGACTCACAGGACCTATCGTTCCGCAAGACTCGCACGCCCTCCGGAATCCCGACGAGGTCGGCATCGCCGGCGGCATTCACACTGAGGACGATCTCGCTCACCCAGGCTGCGGCGCGCAGCTTGCCGAGGATGTGCGCAAACGCGGGACGCTCGAGATCCGCGCCGTGGCAGGGCAGCACGATCGCGATCGGCTTCTCGCGCGCCAACTCGACGAGTTCGCTCTCGATCTGCGCGAGGTGCGTCTCGTTCAGCCGCTGGAACGTGCTGATGAGGCCGCTCTGCGCGAAGTCGCTCATGGAAGAGCGGAATGCGGAGAGCGGAATGCGGAAAGATTCGCAGTCTGTGTGCGTGCCGCTTTCCGGTCTCCGCTCTCCGCTTTCCGGTTTCGCTTCACGGACTTTCCGTGGACTCCGCGGGCTCCTCGTCCTCGATTTCCTCCTCGATCTCCTGCTTCATCCGCCGAGAGAGGAAGGGGCGCAGGAAGCCGTAGAGCAGATACGAAAGGAAGAGCACGAACGGCATCCACTCGTAGAAGATCGCGGTGAAGATGAGCACGGCGATGATGAGGATGAACTTCGGCAGCGAGCGCGTGGTGCGCCAGTTGACGGCCTTGAAGCTCGGGTAGCGGAAGCCGCTGAACATCATCCACGCGAGGAAAACCATGAGCGGCGGGAGCACCCATTTGCCGTTGCCGATGACGCGGCCCTTTTCGCTCAACCACAGCATGAAGAGCGTGAGCGAGGCGATGAGCCCGGCGGCGGCAGGGATGGGGAAGCCTCGGAATTCCTTGCTGGCGCCGGCGCTGTCCTCGGCGGCGAGACAGTTGAATCGGGCGAGCCGCAGCGCGCCGCAGATGAGGTAGAGCGAGGCGATGATCCAGCCGGTCCGCGGGAACTCGATCAGCACGATGCGATAGACCATGAGCGCCGGCGCGACGCCGAAGGAGACGATGTCGGCGAGCGAATCGAACTCGCGCCCAAACGGGCTCTCGCTGCCACCGAGGCGGGCGAGCCGGCCATCGAGCATGTCGAAGATGCACGAGGCGAGGATGAGCCAGATCGCGGCGTGAAATTTGTCCGCGGCGATATCAGGACTCACCGACTGAACGAGCGCGCCCTCGAGGATTTTCAGCGAGGCGGCGAACCCGCAGAAGAGATTCCCCGCCGTCATCAGGTTCGGCAGGAGATAAATCTTGGGGCCGCGCGGCTCGCTCATTTTAGCCGGGCGATGATCGTCTCCGCTCCGCGCACCTTGTCGCCGATCTTCACCGTCACCTCCGCATCGAGCGGGAGATAGACCTCGGTGCGCGAGCCAAAGCGGATCATGCCGAAGCGATGCCCCTTGGCGACTTCATCGCCGTCCTTCGACCACGGCACGATGCGGCGCGCGATGGCGCCGGTGATCTGGCGGACGACGAGCGTCGCCTTCTTCCCCTCGAAGGCCCACGTGAGCGCTTCGTTGAACTTCGAGCACTCGGGATTGCGCGCGTCGAGGAAGGGACCGGGATACGTGCCGGGGTAGTGCTTCGTGTAGGTGATGCGCCCGGCGATCGGCGCCTTGTTCACGTGGACATCGAAGACCGAGAGAAAGATGCCGACGCGGCGGCAGCGGGTCTTGAGCACCTCGGACTCCTCGATCTCGATGATGTCCGCGATGGTGCCATCGGCCGCCGCGACGACGACTTCCTCGCCCGGCGGGATGACACGCTCGGGATCGCGGAAGAAATTGATGCAGAAAATAACGCCGAGCGCGCCGGGGAGCACGAGCAGCCACCAGCGCTGCCAGCAGCCGATGGCGATCACGGCGAACAGGATGAGGAAGATGAGGCGGCCTTCGAAGAGCGTCTGGAAGCGCATGCGGGCGCGCAGTGTCGGCGGCGCGCGCGTGCGGTCAAGCGGCGGCTGGCCTCACCACGCGGGCACGTCGTCGCCGGTGCCGCTCTCGCTGGTCTTGTTCGGACCGCACGACCAGACGGCGATGATGCCGCGGACTTTTTGCGAGCCGACGAGGACCTGGCCGTCGCCGTCGAGGTCGATGGCGATGCGCAGCGGCTGGGCCCACGTATCGATCGGGATGCCGTTGACCTGGATGCCGTTCTGCCCCGCCTGGAAGTAAACGGTGCCGCGCGGATTGGCGCCGGCGAGGATCTTCACGAGCGCGCCCGCATCGACCTCCTCGCCCTGCACGGGCGCGACCGCGGGGAGCTGGCCGTAGTCCGCGCGGTAGCGCATGAGCGCGGCGCTGAGCTGCGCGGACTGCGCGCGGACGAGCGGCGTCGCGGCCTTCGACTGGATCGTCGGCACCTGCTTCGCGAAAAAGTAGAAACCGATCGCGGCGACGATGGTCAGCAGGATCGAGACGTATCCCATCACCAGCCCGGCGATGGCCATGCCGCGGCCCTCGACGCCACTGCGCGACTCGGCGATGCGGCTGCACGCCATGTGGCCGCACACGATCGCGGGCACCCCCGCGACGCAGCCGAGGCAGGAGATGCTCGCGATGCCGAGCACCAGCGCGGTTACAGCGAGGCCGTCGGTCCTGGCTGGAGCGCCCGGCAGTGGCGGCATCCCTGGTGGTGGCGGCGGTGGCGGGACGGGGTTCATGCAGCGTGAGTAGCCGCCGGCGCGCCGCATGTGAATCCGAAACATCGCCCGGCGACGCGAACTCTAACCCCTCGCGCAGCGCCGGGTTGAATTGAGCACCTTCACCACCATGACTCCCCACACCTCCCGCCGCAGCTTCCTCAAGACCACATCCGCCGCCGTGCTCGGCTTCCCCGCGCTGCTCCGCGCGGCAAACCCGAACGGCAATCTCCAGCTCGCCGCCATCGGCTGCGCGGGCAAGGGCCTCTCCGACATCGTCGAGGTCGGCTCGCACACGAAGGTGAAATACACCGGCTTCTGCGATGTGGACTCGACGCGCTTCAAGCAGGCCGACGTGAAGTTTCCCGGCGTGCCGCACTTCGCCGACTACCGCGAGATGTTCGCGAAGCTCGGCGACACCTTCGACGGCGTGATCGTCTCCACGCCCGATCACATGCACGCCGCGCCGTCGATCGACGCGATGCGGCGCGGCAAACACGTCTATTGCCAGAAGCCGCTCAGCCACACCGTGTGGGAGGCGCGCCAGATGCGGCTGTGGGCGGCGAAGTCGAAGGTCGCCACGCAGATGGGCAACCAGATCCATTCGCACGAAGCCTATCGCACCGCGGTGAAGCTCGTCCGCGACGGCGTCATCGGGAAGATCAAGGCGGTCCACTCCTTCCAACCGAACGCCGGCAACCAGCACACCCGCATGACGGCACCGCCGCCGTCCGGGCCGGTGCCGGAGACTCTCAACTGGGATCTCTGGGTCGGTGCGGCTCCGATGATCGACTACGTGCCCGACGTGTATCACCCGTTCAAATGGCGCGACTGGCAGCACTTCGGCAACGGCACGATGGGCGACTTCGGCTGCCACATCCTCGATCCCGTCTTCACCGCGCTGGAGATCAAGTCGCCGCTCACCATCCGCGGCGCAAACGACGGCCTGAACAAATACACGTGGCCCGCCGCCGAGACGATCGAGTATGTCTTCCCCGGCACGAAATACACGACGGGCAAAACGCTTCCCGTCACGTGGTATGACGGCGGTCGCATGCCCGACGCCGCGCTCGCGCAGATGCCCGCGGACAAAAAGCTACCCGGCTCCGGCTCGCTGCTCATCGGCGAAGGCGGCGTGCTCCTGATCCCGCACGTCGCGATGCCGCAGCTCTACCCGGTGGAGAAGTTCGCGAGCTACACGATCGAGAAAGTCGCCGGCTCGAGCCACTACCACGCGTGGGTCGATAGCGCGCTCGACGGCAAACCGACGACGGACAACTTCGACTACGCCTGCCCGCTCACCGAGGCCGCGCTGCTCGGCAACGTCGCCACGCAGTGCCCGGGCGCCTTGCTGAAATGGGACAGCGCGAAGCTGAAGATCAGCGGCCACGCGGACGCGCAGCGCCTGCTGACGAAGAACTACCGCAAGGGTTGGAAGATCCCCGCCGCCTGACACGCGTGCGCATGATCCTCCGCCTGCTCCTGCTCTCCGCGTGCGTCGCATCCGCGGCGCCGGTGAGCTTCCGCGCGGAGGTGGCTCCCCTGCTCCAGCGCCGCTGCGCGACCTGCCACAGCGCGGAGAACCCGAAGGGCCGCTACAAGCTCGATACCTTCGCGCGGCTGATGAAGCCGGGGCAGAGCGATCTGCCCGCGGTGACGCCGGGCAAGCCGGCGGCGTCGGAGATCGCGGCCCTGCTGCGCGAGATGAGCGCGACGGATCGCATGCCGCAGAAAGCGGACGCGCTGCCCGAAGCGGAGATCGCACTGATCGAGCGCTGGATAGCGGAGGGGGCGCACTTCGATGGGAAGTCGAAGGATCAACCGCTCGTGGAGTTGGTGCGCGACTCGATGCTCCGTCCCGCGCCGCAGAAGTATGCGCGCCCGCTCCCGATCACCGCGCTCGCCTTCAGCCCCGACGGCACGAGGCTCGCCGCGAGCGGCTACTACGAAATCACGATGTGGAACGTGAGCGATGGAGCACTCACGGCGCGACTCGATGGCCTGCCGGAGCGGATCACCTCGCTCGCCTGGCACGGCGAACGACTCGCGGTCGCCGGCGGATCGCCGATGCAATGGGGCACGGTCGCGCTCGCGGATGCCGAAGGGAAAGCGCCGCCAAAGTTTCTCTGCGACCTTGCGGAGACGGCGCTGAGCGTCGCGTTCAGCGCGGACGGCTCGCACATCGCCGCGGGCTCTGGTGATCGCACCGTGCGCGTCTTCGATGCCAGCGGCAGAAAGCTGCGCGTGCTCAAGCCACACGCCGACTGGGTGCAGGACGTGGCCTTCAGTCCGGACGGCTCACACCTGCTCACCGCGAGCCGCGACCGCACGGCACGCGTGCTCGACCTCAAGTCCGGCGAAGCGACGACGAGCTACACGGGCCACGACACGCCGCTGCTCGCGTGCGCCTTTGCCGCCGATGGAGCAGCGTGGACGCTCGCACGCGGCAGCACCATGCACCGATGGGATTCGGCCAAGGCGAAACGAGACGGCGAGATCAAGGGCGCGGAGTGGACGGTCTTTTGCGCCGGATCGTCCGGCTTCGTCGCAGCATCGGGCGATCGGAAATTGCGCTTCTTTCCCGGGAGCGAGCGAACGCCGAAGGCCACGTGGGACGCACCCGGCGACGCGGTGCTTTCACTGGCGATGAGCGGTGACGGGAAGCTGTGTGCGAGCGGCGCTGCAAATGGGACCGTGGCGGTGTTCGCGCTGCCCGAGGGGAAGCTGCTGCGGATGTTCGTGGCCGCGCCTTAGGTTATCCCTGTCATCCTGAGCGAAGCCGAAGAACCTCTTACTTCGCCGCCAACCGCCTTCGTCCGGCCAAAGATGCGAGAGCTCCTTCGACTCGCTACGCTCGCTCAGGATGACACGAGGGTCGATTACGCGAAGACTTCGCTGATCACGTTGCCTTCCGAGGCGAACACCGGGCGGTTCGTCACGGTGCGCATCTCGCGGTGCGGATCGATGCCGAGCGCGTGGAAGATCGTCGCGGCGATATCGTCGGGCCGCACGGGATTCTCCGCGGGATACGACGCAGTCTTGTCGCTCGCGCCATGGACGAAGCCGCGCTTCACGCCGCCGCCGGCGAGCAGCACCGTGTAGCACTGCGGCCAGTGGTCGCGGCTGGCGTTCTTGTTGATGTTCGGAGTGCGGCCGAACTCGCCCATCCACACGACGAGCGTCGTGTCGAGCAGCCCGCGCTCCTCGAGATCGGTCAGCAGCGTCGGCAGCGTCTGCTCGGTCATCGGCAGGTGGTATTGCTCGATGATCGGATACATCCGCGTGTTGTCGAAGCCGTGCGTGTCCCAGCCGCCGCCGTCGGTGCGCCGCCCGCCGATCGAGTCGGAGAAGTAGGCGGTGACGAACTTCGTGCCGGACTCGACGAGGCGGCGCGCGAGAAGGCAGCTCTGGCCGTAGGTCGTGCGCCCGTAGGCGTCGCGCACTTTGTCCGGCTCGGCGGCGAGGTTGAAGGCGTCGCGCAACTTCGGCGACTGGAGCATCGCGAGAGCCTTGTCGTAGTAGCGGTCGAAGCCGCGCACCGTCGCGTTCTGCTCCATGAGTTTGGTCTGCGCATCGACCAGCTTCATCAACTCGCGCCGCGCCTGCATCCGCTCGAAGGGGATGTCCTTCGGCAGGCTCAGCTCGGGCAGCGCGAAGGCTGGAGAATTCGGATCCTGCAGCACGAGCATCGGATCGTTTGCCTTGCCGAGGAAGCTCGCGTGCTGGCCGGGAGTGACCGAGCCGTCGCTGATGACGTAGGGATACGACACCGCGGTCGGCATTTCTCCGCGAGCCGGCGCGAACCGATCGACCACCGACGCGTAGCCGGGGAAAAGCTCGAGCGAGTCGCGCAGCCGCTGATCGTCGCTCGGCGGCGCGTGCCCGGTCAGCGCGTAGTAGCCGGCCGAGTTGTGATTCTTCATCGTGTGATACACGGACCGGACCAGCGTGACCTTGTCCATGATCGCACCACACTTCGGGAGCTTCTCGCTGATGGTGATGCCGTCGGCCTTGCTCGCGACGGTCTTGTGCGGCGAGCGGATGCCCTCTGGCGCGTCCGGCTTCATGTCGAACATGTCGAGCTGCGACGGCCCGCCCCATTGAAAAAGAAAGATCACCGACTTCGCGCGCGCCTTGATCTTCCTCGGCTGCGTCTCCGCGGCGCGGAGCATGTCGGAGAAGTTGAGCCCGAGCAGTCCCGCACCGCCGACCTTGAGCGCCAGGCGCCGGCTCATCGCGGTCGAGTGGAAATCGGGGCAGGCGTGCGAGGGCATGATGTGAAATGACACCGGCGAAGTGCCGGCCTTAGCCGCGATCCTAGCGGAGCATCGCCGGCTGGCCCGTGCTCTCGAGCACGGACTGCCACAGCTCACTCTGCGGCGAAACCTTCCGCCGGCCGTGCGTGGCGATGGCGATCGGCAGATGCACGAAGCTGCAATGCCAGCGACCCACGAGCATGTTGGTCTTGCCCGCCATCGCCGCGTGGACGGCGTGCTGCGCAAGCTGGCTGCAATAGACGTTGTCCTGCGCGTTCGCCGGCACCGAGCGGATGAGGTAGCTCGGGTCCATGTATTTGAGCGAAACGTCAATGCGCCGCTCGTTGAAGAAGGTGGTGATCTTGTCGCGGAGGAAGAGGCCGATGTCGCCGAGCTTCTTGTTGCCGGAGGCATCGGTCTTCGATGCGTCGATGTGCATGAGATCCTGTCCGGCTCCCTCAGCGACGACAATGACGGCGCTCTTGCGCTTGGCGAGCCGGTAGCGGAGCGCCTCGAGCATCCCCCGCTCGCCATCGAGCGCGAACGACACCTCGGGGATCAGCACAAAGTCCACGTTGCCCGCAGCGATCGCCGAGTAGCACGCGATGAAGCCAGAGTCGCGTCCCATAAGCCGCAGCAGGCCGATGCCGTTCATCGCACCCGTGGCCTCGACGTAGGCGCACTTCACCGCCTGCACAGCCTCGGCGAAGGCCGTCTCGAACCCGAACGATTTGTCGAGCCACATGATGTCGTTATCGATCGTCTTCGGGATGCCGACGATGGCCTTGCGCAAGCCGCGCCGCTTGATCTCCGCCGAGAGTTCCGCCGCGCCGCGCAGCGTGCCGTCGCCGCCGATCACGAAGAAGAGGTCGATCTTCATCTCCTCGAGGAGATCGACCATTTCGCCGATCGACTGCGGACCGCGTGAGCTACCAAGGATGGTGCCTCCAAAGTTGTGGACGTTCGCGACCGACTCGGGCTTGAGCACCATCGGCACGTGGCCATAGCGCGGGATGAGCCCTTCGTATCCGTAGCGGAACCCGAACACACGCGTGACGCCGTAACGGTAGAAAAGGTGGGAGACGATGCCCTTGATGATGTCGTTGAGGCCCGGGCACAGGCCGCCGCAGGTCACGATCGCCGCAGTGGTCCTCGATGGATCAAAGAAGACCTTCTCGCGTGGCCCGGCGCTCTCGAAGTGGCGCGGCTGCCCGGGCGGCGGCGCGACGCCCACTGTCGTCTCGACCAGGATGCGGTCCTCGTCGCTCTTGAAAACCCCGTCCGTGCCGCCGAGGTGCTTGAGCGGCGAATCGAACAAACACGGCCCTAGAGACTCGATGGTAGCTGGCATTGAGCGCGCACTGGAAAGCCGAAGCCGAAGCGTGGAAAGTGAAAACTCCGCAGCCGCCGGGAACTTTCCGCTTCCCACGCCGCGAGCGACGTTGCCATTCTCGCTGCTCACTCTATTCAACACCGACCATTATGGCCCACGAACTACCCGCACTCCCGTATCCCAAGGACGCCCTCGAACCGCACATCGACGCGCAAACCATGGAGATCCACCACGGCAAGCATCACAACGCTTACGTGACCAACCTCAACAAGGCGCTCGAAAGCGCGCCCGACCTCGCCGGCAAGAGCGCCGAGGAACTCATCAAGAATCTCGCCGGCGTGCCCGACGCGATCCGCGGACCCGTGCGCAACAACGCCGGCGGCCACGTGAATCACTCGATGTTCTGGAAGCTGATGAAACCGGGCGGCAGCGCGCCGGCCGGCGACCTCGCGAAGGCGATCGAGGCGAGCTTCGGCAGCGTCGATGACTTCAAGGCGAAGTTTGAAGCTGCAGGCGCGGGACGCTTCGGCTCCGGCTGGGCGTGGCTCTGCGTGAACGGCGGCAAACTCGAAATCTGCTCGACCGCCAACCAGGACAACCCGCTCATGGGCGCCGCGGTCGCCGGGTGCGGCGGCAAGCCGGTGATCGGCCTCGACGTGTGGGAACACGCCTACTACCTCAAATACCAGAACCGCCGGCCCGACTACATGAAGGCCTGGTGGAGCGTGCTGAACTGGGCGCAGGCCGAGGAGAATTACCAGGCGGCGCTCAAGTAACCCGCGAACAATTCCGGAACGGCCCGCGGCGTCACAATCGTTGGCGCCGCGGGTTTGTTTTTTAACGCGAGAGCTGCCGAAACACTTCCGCCGCGATTCGCTCCGGCTCCGACGCCGGGCCGTTGGCTTCGGCACGCAGCGGCGGCAGATTCCCGGCGCCGAAGAGGATGGCGGACATCGCAAGGCGGTCGCCATCGAGCACGCAGCGCACACCAATCGGCAGCGAACAATCTCCCGCAAGCAGGCGCTGGAGTTCGCGCTCGGCGCGGATGCTGGTCCACGTGGGCGCGTGATTGATGGCGGCGAGCAGCGCACTCACCCGCTCGTCGCCCACGCGGCTCTGCAAGGCGACAGCGCCCTGGCCGATCGCGGGAAGCAAATCGTCCGCGAGGGAGGTGGCGAAGAACTCGCCTTCCGCGCTCGCCATGCGGCCATCGGCGAACGCGTAGCCGAGGCGCCGCAGGCCCGCCTCGGCGAGGATGATCGCCGCCATTTCGTAGCGTTCGCGAAATTTCCGAAGCCGGCTCGGCACATTCCCGCGCCAGTCTTCGACCGTGAGATCCGGCCGCAGCCAGCGCACCTGCCGCGCGCGGCGCACACTGCTCGTGCCGACACGTGCGCCGTGCGGAAGCGTCGCGAGCACGAGCGGCTCGCGCGTGACGAGCGTGTCCGCGGTCGGCGCGCGTTCGAGGACGGCAGTGAGCTGCAATCCGTCCGGCTGATGGCCCGGCAAATCCTTGAGGCTGTGAACCGCCACGTCGATCGCACCCGCGAGTAGCGCGTCCTCAAGCTCCTTGGTGAAGAGTCCCTTCGCTCCCGCCTCGCCCCGCTGGAGAAGGCTGAGGTCGAGCTTCACATCACCGCGCGTGGTGAAAATGCGCCGCTCGACTTTTACACCCACGAGCGCGGCCTCCGTGAGTTCCGCCTGCGCAAGCGCGAGCGCCGAGCCGCGGGTGCCAAGGATGAGCGCGCTCATTTCGCTCCTTCCGTCTGCGGGCGAAACGTCCCCGGCGGGCGCGGGCCGGCGGCGAGCCACTGGCCAAACTCCACGACGTGCCGCTCGATGAGCTGCTCGCACACGATCACTTCCTGCTGGCGCACCGCCATCGACCTGTCGGCGATCTGCTGGAGCGAGTCGATGTCGTAAAGATACACGCCTTCGAGATCGTTCACCGCAGCTTCGAAGTCGCGCGGCACAGCGAGGTCGATGCAGAAGAGCGGACGATCCTGACGCGAGCGCATGAGCGGTGCGAGCTTCTCGACCGTAACGACCGGATGCGGAGATGCCGTCGAGCCGATGAGGATGTCCACCTCGTGAAAGTCGGCGGCCCATTCGTCAAAGTGGATCGCCCTGCCGCCCATCTTCGCCGCGAGCTCGGCGGCGCGGTCGTAGGTGCGGTTCGCCACGAAGATCGCCTTCACGCCACGCGCCTGGAGCGCGCCGGCGGTCAGTTCGCTCGTCTCGCCCGCGCCGAGGATCATCACGTGGCACTCGGCAAGGCGGCCGAAGATCCGCTCCGCGAGCTCGACCGCGACGGAGCCGACGCTGACCGAGCCGCGCGTGATGTTCGTGTTCGTGCGGACTTCCTTCGCGACGTTGAAGGCGCGCTGAAAGAGCTTGTTTAAATGCCGTCCGGTCGCGCCCGCCGCGTGCGCAGCCTGATACGCCTTCTTCATCTGGCCGAGGATTTCCGTCTCGCCGAGCACCATCGAGTCCAACCCCGAGACTACGCGGAAGAGATGCTGCACGCTTCGCGGCGAGGCGTGGAAAAAGAACGCGTCGGCCGTCGGATCGCCGGCGCGCGCGGCGATGAAGCGGGAGAGCGCGTCGTAGGCGTCGTCGGATTTCTCCGCGGCGGCGTAATACTCGACGCGGTTGCATGTCGAGACGATCAGCGCCTCGACCACGCCGGGCTGCCGCGTGAGCTCCACGGCGGATGTGGCGACGGCGTGATCGGGCACGGCGAATCTCTCGCGCACTTCGACCGGTGCCGTGTGGTGACTGAGGCCGAGGCAGACGATCTCCATCGCTAGACGGTTCCTTGATCGATGAACCGGATGCCCCACAGCGTGCTGAGGACGACGGCGAGCGCGACGACCGACAGCCACGCGCCGCGCCGCGGACTGAGCCGATGCAGGTTTTCGGCGACGAGGATGAAGCCGTAGAGCGCCCACACGCCGACGGACCACGTGATCTTTACGAGGTGAGACGCCAACCCGCCCACAGCAAAGCCCGCAGCAATGCCGACCGTGAGGAGCAGGAAGCCGGTGAGGATCAGCCGACGGTTTGCGACCGCGAGATCGTGAATCGGCGGAAGGTGAAAGAAGATCGAGCGCAGGTGGTGAGTCTTGAGCTGGCGCTCCTGCAGCAGATACATGACGCCCGCGATGCCGGCCAAGGCGAACGCTCCATACGCGAGGATCGAGACGGCGGCGTGCAGTTCCATCCACGCGTTGACGACTATTTTCGCGGGCACGGATTTGTCGAGTCCCGGGACGAGCAGCGCGGCGCTCTGGAGGACGAAGACGAGCGGCGAAGTGAACACGCCGAGCAGCGAGAGCCGGTAAGCCGGCCCGATGAGCAGATAGAAAAGCACCATCGCCCACGCGAGGAAGATGAAGACTTCGAAGAGATTCGTCAGCGGACAACGCCCGATCACTTCGCCGCGCAGGTAGAGAAATGCGGTCTGGAAGCCGAAGCCGCCCGCGATCGCGAACAGGTTCAAGCGCGAGCGCCGATACACTCGCGCGCCGAGCGCGTGCATCGAGCAAGCGAAGCCGAGCAGGAAACAAAATGTGGAAGCGACGAGGAAGAGGCGATCCATCGCGGAGGAGCAGGCTAGCGGTGCGAGACCGCGCCCGCAAAGGCCGGATTCAGCCGAGAGCGAGCAACTCGCGTTGCCAGGGCATCAGGCGCTCGATTGCTTCTTCCGGCCGCAGCACGAGTCCCTCGATCGCGGCTTTCGGTGCGATCAGGGACGGATCGAGGTGCAGGTCAGCGGCGAGCACGTCGCGCCGCGCCTTGATGGCGTGCATCTTCTCCTCGTCCTCGCGGCTCGGGCGCTGGCGCGAATTGCGAACGACGACCGGCCACTCACTCTCGGGTATCGCAAGCGCCCGCACGACCGCCTCATCGAATCGCTGGAGCCTGCCCGAGCGAAGATGACTGAACTGCACCGAACGACCCGCATGAAGATCGATCGCGGCCTGAACGAGCTGGTGATTGTGCAGGATGTGGAAGCTGGGTTTGTCGATGCGGCGCGCTTCCTCGTCGCGCCAGCGCCACAGCTCGCGCAGGATCGCCGCGGTGTGGCCGCGCAATTGTCCGCTGCCCGTGATGCGCCACGCCTCCTCGCCATCGCGCTCCTTGCTCGATTCCGTCGCACGGATGGCGCGCTCGCATGACTGCTCGAACCACGCCGTGCGTCCGAGCATGCGCAACTCGGCCTCGTAGATTTCAGCGAGGCGATGAAGGTAGCACGTGTCGGTAACGGCGTAGCTGAGCATGGCCGGAGGCAGCGGGCGCCGCGCCCAATTTGCTTTCTGCGAGGACTTGGGAACGTCGATGCCGAAGTGTTTCTTGAGCAGCGCAGCGAGGCTGAACTCGGGGACGCTGCAAAGCCGAGCGGCGATCATCGTGTCGAAGATGCGAGTCGGGCCCGCGTAGCCGACGCGCCGGAGCAGGCGCAGGTCGTAATCGGCACCGTGAAAGATCAGCTCCTTGCCGGTGAATGCGGCGAACAACGGATCGAGCGAAAAGCCGGCGAGCGGATCAACGAGCCAATCGGCATCGGGCACGCTGAGCTGCACGAGGCAGAGTTTTTCAAAATAGCAGTGGAGGCTGTCGGCTTCGGTATCGACCGCGAGCCGCGTATGCGGCGCGAGCACGGGCAGGACTCTTTCGAGCCCCGCGGGAGTGACGATGAAGGGAGCCTGCGGTGCGGCTGACACGAATCAGCGAAGGCCAGTCAGCAGCAGCTCGGCGTTCGAGTGCGTGGACTTGAGTGCGTGGATGAGGACTTCGGTCGCCTCGAAGGGCGGCAGCGCGGCGAGTTGTTTGCGCAGGATGTTCACCTTGTCGAATTCCTTTGCGTGGTAGAGCAGGTCGTCGCGGCGCGTGGCGGACAGCGGGATGCTGATTGCAGGGAAGATGCGCTTGTCGCCGAGCGAGCGGTCGAGCCGGATCTCCATGTTCCCGGTGCCTTTGTATTCCTCGAAGATGAGGTCGTCGGCTTTGCTGTTGGTCTCGACGAGGCAGGTCGCGAGCACGGTGAGCGCGCCGCCTTCCTCGGTGTTGCGCGCGGCGCTGAAGAATTTCTTCGGCTTGATCAACGCCTTTGTATCCACGCCACCGGACATGAGCCGGCCCTTGCCGGGCGCGAGGTTGTTGTAGCCGCGCGAAAGGCGCGTAATCGAGTCGAGGAGGATGACGACTTTTTTTCCAAGCTCGACGCAGCGCTTGGCGCGGTCGCTCACCAGTTCGGAGAGCTGGGTGTGGCGCTGCGGACTTTCGTCGAAGGTGGACGCGTAGATTTCCACGTTGCTGAGCGAGCGCCGGAAGTCGGTGACTTCCTCCGGGCGCTCATCGACGAGGAGCAGGATGAGCTTCGTCTCCGGGCTGTTCGCGCTGATGGCCTTTGCGATTTCCTTGAGCATCACCGTCTTGCCGACGCGCGGCGGGGCGATGATGAGTCCGCGCTGGCCGTGGCCGAGCGGGGCGATCATGTCGATGGCGCGCGCGGTGACCGAGTTGAGCTTGAGGTTCTCGAGCACGATGCGCTGGTCCGGGTGCATCGCGGTGAGCTTGTCGAACTCGATGGTCTCGCGCCACTCGCCGGAGGGGATGCCTTCGATGGTGAGGATCTGATCGACGAGGAGATTGCGCTCGCGGTGATCGCGCGGAAGGCGCAGCCGGCAGGCGAATGAGTTGCCATTGCGCAGCGCAAACTGGCGGACGAATTCCGCGGGCACCTGAACGTCCTGCGGCAGCGTCTTGAAGTTGAAGCGCGGCCAGCGCAGGAAGCCGGAACTGCCGTTCTGGCTGAGCTCGAGGACGCCCTCGGCGAAGAGCGTCGAACCGAGTTGCGCGTGCGCGCGCAGGAGGTCGAAGACGATGTGATGCCGCGACTTGTCTGGATTGACCCGGACGTTGAGCGCGTCGGCCCGCTCGAGCAGTTCGTTGAACGGCGCGGCGTTGAGTTCGTCGATCCAAAGCTCCTTGGGCACGCTGGGCGGCGGTGCGGTGGCGACGGCTTGGCCGGTTTCAGCGGCGGTCACGTTTGTGGGTTCATCCATAATTTTCTCGAAGGTAAGCGGCGAAAAGACGGGCCTGCGCGTCGAGCGCGGTGGGCGAACCGTCGTTCCAAACGACATGGTCCGCACGGGCAGCCTTCGCCAGAAGGTCCGATTGGGCGCTTATCATGCGCTCAATCAGCTCCAGCGCAAGGCCGCGATTTTCTCGAAGGCGCCGGCGTTGGATTTCCGGCGAGCAGGCGACGACGAGCACGCGGTCAAATTCGGACTCGATGTGGGTTTCATAGAGCAGCGGAATGTCGAAAAGGTGAATGGGGCCCGGCCCCCTGTTCGCAGCGGCCTGCGGTTGCCAGATTGCGCGCACGCGCGGGTGGATCAATCGCTCAAGCCTGCGGCGCGCGTCTTCATCGCGGAAGACGATCTCCCTCAACGCGACGCGATCGAGGGTGCCATCGGCAGACATGACCGCCTCGCCAAATGCAGCGCGAATTTCCGCGTGCAACTGGGAGTCGCCCGCGAGCAGTTCGTGAACGCAACGATCAGCGTCGAAGCTCCCGGCGGGCAGATGCTCCAGCAGAGCCCGGACGAAGGACGACTTTCCGGTCGCCACTCCGCCCGTGATGCCGATCGCTGGCACCGCCTTATCGCTTCGGCATCAACGGCAGGTCCGGCAGCGGCGACACGGCCTCTGGCGGCGGCTGCGGCACGAATTCCTCCTCGGCTTCCTCGTCGCTGCGGACGGGTTCGCCGGCGGGATTCATCAGGCGTGCGGAGACGAAGATGACGAGGTTGCGCTTGAGGTGCTGATCCACACTCGAACGGAAAAGTCGGCCGATGAGCGGGATGTCGCCGAGAAACGGAGTCTTGTCCTCGACCTTCTGCACGTCTTCGCGCATGAGGCCGCCGAGCACGACGGTCTGACCGTCGAAGATGCTCACGCTGGTGGTGACCTTGCGCGTGCTGAAGATCGGCTGATTGATGACGTTCGGCGTGATGACGTTCTGCGTCGTTGCGCCGGTCAGAATATTCACGCCGGACGAAGTGATCGGGCTGCCGTAGTTGATGAAGCCTTCGAACTCGACGACCTGCGGCGCGAGATTGAGATCGATCGTGTAGCCATCCGGGCCGACAACCGGCTCGACTTCGAGCGTCACACCGGTGTTGCGCGTCTCGAATGCGGTCGGTGTCGTGGGCGTAACGGGGAAGGATCCGGGCAGGTTGACGGTTACGCCGGCGCCGCCGCCACCACCGTTTCCGGTGTTGCCAAAGTTTTGCGGGATCTGCGGCGGATCGAATTCAGTCGGGTAACGGAACTCGCGGATGATCTCGATGACCGCACGGTTGCCGCTCTTGGTAGTGACCCGCGGCGCGGAGAGGAGGTCCACACCTTTCTGCTGATTGAGCGCGCGCACGACGACCTGGAATGCCGGATCGGTGAAGACTCCGGCGAGCGAGAGCACACCGGGCGCGAGCGCCGATGCTCCGGCACGACCGAAGAGCAGTGAATCGATGGCGTTGGCGCTGATCGCGAGATTGCCGCTGCGATTGCCGCCAGTGACGGGGTTCGCCCCGACGGGCGTGCCGCCGGGCGCGACGAAACCAAAGTCTGCCGGGGCCAATTGCGGTGTATTGCCGGATGTGCCGCCGCCGCTGAATATCTTTTGTCCCCCGGGCACGTTGGATTGGCCGAGCAGCCAGTCGAAGCTCAACTCCTTGAGGTTCTGCTGCGTGATCTCGACGAACTTCGCCTCGATCTCGACCTGCGTCGGTCCGCCGACGCTGAAGGCCTGCACGAGTTGGTCGATGAGGTCGAGATTCTCCTGTGTGTTGCGCACGATCAGGCGGCTGCTGATCGGGATGTAAATGGCCGTCGCGCCCTCGGGGAAGGTCACGCCACTGGTCTTGAGGAATTCATTCGCGTCGATCTTGCCGGTGATCGCGGCACCACCCCTGGTGGCATCCCCGCCCCCCGGCGGCGGCGGCGCGAGCGCGCCGGCGGCTTCACCACCACCGGTGCTGATGCGCGTGATAAATCCCGGCGGCACTTTGTATTCCTTCTGGATGAGTTCGACGGTGCTCACGCCCATCGGCACGACCGCGACCGCATACGGCTCGACCTTATATTTGAGGTTCGCGAGCGAAGTGACGTATTTAAGCGCTTCGAGCAGCGGGATATTTGTCAGCGCGACACTGATGCGCGCATCGGCTGGCGAGACGCCACCACCGACAGGCGCCGCCGGGGCGACCGCCACCGGAGCCACCGGAGCTGCACCTGGAATCGCCTCGAGACCCGGGATCGCGGGCGCGGCCGGCGCCATGGGTGCCGGCTGGAATGCTGCCGCACCGCCGCCACCACCGCTGCCTTCGAGCTTGAGCACAAAGCTGACGCCGCGGCGCGCGATATCCGGATCGGTATCGAGTTCGGTGCTTTTCTTTTTCAGGAATTCGAGCGCCTCGACGATCGTCGCGTCGCGCAGTTCGAGTTTTGGGATGATGATTTTCTGGAGCTTCGCGTTGATGCGAGCGGTGCCGGCGGCGTCGGTGTCGGTCGAGTAGATGAAGGTCTCATTCGGTGCGGCGAATTTGCGCACCGGCCTTTGCCAGGCGCCCTGCACCTGCCAGAGCATCTCGCCACGGGTCTGGTTGTAGGCGACTTCGCCGTATTGGTTCTTTTGAAGCGCCGCGCGCTCCTGTCCCTCACGGGCGGCGATGTTGTATTTATCGAGGTTGAGCACCTGATCATACCGCTTGGTCGCCATGTCCCAGCGGCCCGACTCTTCAAAGCCCTGTGCCTCGAGCAGAAACTTCTTCACTTCCTCGACCTTGCCGCGGAATTTCGGGCCGATGGTCTGGTTGTAATAGCCGGGCGTCTCGAGCCGCGAGAGGATCACGACCGCGTCCTTGCAGCGCGGATTGTAGCGCTCGTCGAGCACGAGTTGGAGCTGGGTCTGGGCGTCGCCGTAACGCCCCTCGGCGATGCGCTGCTCGGCATAGCGGACGCTCGACTTGCAAAAGCCACTGATCGCCTCGGCGTAGAGGCCGTGCGTATTCGGCGAATTTGGGACGAGGTCGCAGGCCAGTTTGTAAAAGGACACGGCCTTCTCGTAGTCCTTGTCTTTCATCGCCTGTCCGGCGGTCTTGAGCGAGTCCTCGCCACGGCGCACGTAATCGCGGCGGCGGGCTTGCTCGCGCTCGGCAGCGCTCTGCGCGCTCTGGCCGTGTGCCGCAGTGGGTATCATCGCTTGCAAGGCGAGACCGAGCACGGCTGCAATGGTAAGGGCTGGCGGGGATTTGATCATTTCTTGGCTGGCTTGGTTGGTTGGAAATTGGACGGCTATTCACATCGCCATCGGAGCAGCATTTCTGCACTCAGAGCGCGACGGGATCAGGTGCTACTTTTTTGGGAATCGCGGCACCTGGTATTTCTCGCCGTCGGGGCGCTGGATTAGCGCGCCGTCGTTATTTACGTCAAGGAGTTTGTAGAGCTGTTTCGGGTCGAGGTTCGGCTGAAGAAGCACGAAATCCTTGAACTTCGGCACGACGAATACCTGTCCGGCTTCGCCTTGCTTCTTTTTCCAGAAGTATTCGAGCTGCGCGAACTGCGTGGGTGAATCGGTGACCTGATTGTAGATCAACTGCACGGTTTCATTCGTTTCGACGTGAGTCAGCGTCAGTTCGGAAACTTCCTTGCTGTCGCCGGTGCCGGGATTGGGAACCTCTTTGAATTCAAACTTCGAAACCTTGAACTTCGTGCCCTCGATCATTTCGCCGATCTTTAGGAACTTCGTGCGGCCGCCGGCGTCCAGAGGGTTGATCTGGAAGGTGATATCCTCCGCTTTGTCCTTTTTCGGGTCGCCGTCGTAGGCTTGGAATTTGAACCGGAACGGCTGCTTGAGCCAATCCTTGAGAAAGAGCTTCGACTCGTAGGATGGGTGGCTGTCGGGCTTGTTCGGATCGGTGTTTGCGCGCCACTCGTCCTCGTTGAGGAAGCCGTCGTTGTCGGGATCGAGAAACTGCACAGCCGGATCGAGCAGCGCGAGGTTGTTTTTCATGAACCAAGCGTTCGGCATCGGCTTGCCCGTGAGCGAGTCGTTGTAGAGCGAATCGGAGCCCGGCTTGGTCAGCATCCGGGATTTGTTCACGTAATACGGCTCGGCCGTGAATAGCAGCCCGCTATGCAGCAGATCCTTCCCCTCCTGGCGCGGCGTCCACTGCGCCGGCTTTTCGAACTGCTCCTTCGCTTCGTCGATCTTGGTCGTATCGACTTCGGCGATCTTGTTGTTCTTCATCACCGGCGCCATCGCCTCGGCGAATTGCTCGGAAAAGGTGTTCACGTTCGTGAAGAGCAGCGCAGCCACTCCAATCAAGGCCGCGGCGAGCACTGCCAGCGCGAATCGGTCGTAGTTTTTCTTGATCCAATCCATGGCTTACTTCGCGGGTTTCCTCGTGGTATCGGGTTTGGCCGCAGACGGGTCGGCAAAATCGACGACCTCGATCCGCATTGTGACCTGGAGCTTCTCTTCGCCGACGACGAACTTCGTCGCCTCGGTCGGCGGAGCCGAGGGAACGGGGACCTCCGGCGCGGGCGCATTCGGGTCGGCCGGAGGAGGTGGCGGCGTATCGCCAGGCGGCGGTGTGGGCGGAGGCTCGGCGGGCGCAGCCTGTCCGCCTTTGGACGGCCCGGTCAGCAGCTCATTCGCGATCGTGACCGTCGCGGGTATGAAAAACTGCTGTTTGTTCGCGACAAGCTTGTTGATGAAATTGCGCACCTTCGTCTCGCGTGCGACGAAGGCGATATCGAACGGGTAGCGCCGCACCAGTGGCTGCTCATCGGCGGGTTTGCGTCCTCCGGGCGCAGCAGGCCGGCTCTGTGGCGGCGGTGCCTGCGCGGCACCCTTCTGCACGATCCCTTCCTCGGGCAGTGGCGTGCGCTTGATGTCCCCCACCAGTTCGGTCGGCGCCGTGTTGAGCAGTTCGCTGACAGCAGCCTCGATCGCCGCGAGCATCCGGCCCAGCGGCGCGGCGGCTTCGGCTTTCGGCGGCTGCGATTCGTAGAGCTCGAAGCCCAGCGAAAACTTCTCCGGCATCTTGATCTCCGGGTTCTTTTGCACTGCGAGTGTCCGCACCCGCTTGATGGCCGCGCGCAGGTTGTCCTGAAACTTCTCCGGCGAAATCGGCTCGACCGGCAGTTCCGCCGCCGCGAGCTGTTTCTGGAGTTCGCCGATCGCCATTTGATGCGTCATTTGAAGCTCGCCAATCTGCTTCAAATTCGCCGCGTCCGGATAAGGCTTCGCGCCTTGCAGGCTCTGCAACTCGCCGACCTTCGCGGTGTAGTCGTCGTAGGCCTCGGTGAATCGGCTCTTCGCTCGGAACAGCATGAACCCGAGCACGAGCGCGCCCAGCGCGGTCACGATCAGGAAGCCGGTGAGAACTTTGTTTTCTTTCATCGGATCAAGGCGTTCCCGCGGTTGGCTTCCGTCCCGGCTTGCCCGGCTCCGGCTCCGGTTGGGCCGGCCCCTTGAGCACGAGCGGGAAGGAGAACTCGTAGGCCCACTCGGTGTCCGTCGGCGTCACGCGCGTCATCTTTTCCTTGTCCACCGAGTAGAGCGTGGACTCGTTGAGCTTGTCCACGAATTGATCGACGACGCCCGGGCCAATCGGGTTCTCGAGGTAAAGACCCCGCACGAGGAACGAAGGCCGATTCGGAGGCGGTGTCCCCGCAGCCGCGGGGCCTTTCGGCGGCGGAGTCGCCGCGCCCCGTCCGGGCGCGGTCTCCTTCTGCCGCTCGTAGGTGGTGATCCACACAAACTCATTCGGCAGCCGGCTGTGGATGTCGTCCACCAGCTTCACCCAAAGCTCGCGATCCTGCACGGCCAGCAGATACGGCTCGGCCATCCGTTCCTGATTCTTGATCGCCGCCTCGACGTCCTTGATCTTCCTCTGCGCCGACTGGAGCGAGCCGACACGCGGCTCGACATTTTCCGCGACGACCTTCGCGGTCGCGTCGGCCGCCTTTTCATAATAGAGCCAGAAGCCCGCGATGATCAGCCACAGGCACAAACCTGCGAGCGCGAAATACGGCACCTGCGCCACAGCGCGCTGCCGACGCACGACGCTGGCCGGGCGAAGGTTCAGCGCCATCGGGCAATCCATCGCCCCGCGCAGCGCAAGGCCGACCATCTCGCCGAGCGTATGCGCGCGGTGGCCGATCTCTTCGGGATTCAGGTTCGGTCCGACCGCCACGTTGCGCAGCGGATTGAAGAACTCGACCGGGAGCTGGAGCTTCTCGTGAAAGAACTCGCGCATGTAGGGCAGCGTGACGGTGCCGCCGCACAGGAACACACGCAACGGCGCCGCCCCCTTTTGCTGCGCGCGGTAAAAGCTGATCGAGCGAGAGATCTCCGCATGCAGCCGCGTCATCGTGTTGCGGATGATCTTCGATACCCGCGCGAGGTCCGGGTCGTCGGGATCTTCGTAGGTGCCGCCGAGCGACACGAACGCGCCGCTGCGCTTGCGCTCCTCGGCTTCGGCAAAGGATTCGTTGAAGTCCTTCGCGATCGCCTCGGTGATCTTCGAGCCGCCGATCGGGATCGAGCGGGAGAAAACCTTGCGCGGCTCGACGAAGATCAGGTTCGTCGTCCGCGCGCCGATATCGACGATGAGCGAACAGCCATCGAGCTCGCTGTAGTTGTAACGAAACGCATTGTAGAGCGCCATCGGCGACACATCGACCACCTCAGTCTTGAGCCCGCCGCCCTCGACCGCGTCGTTGATCTCATCGAGCAGGTCGCTCTTGATCGCCACGAGCACGACTTCGACCTCGGACGCGTTGCCTTGATCGACGAGCTGGTAATCCCAGACCACTTCATCGATCGGGAACGGCACATTCTGCTGCGCCTCGAACCCGACGATTTGATCCACCTGCTCCTCGCCGACGCTCGGCAGCTTCACGAAGCGTGTGAAGACCGACTGCGCGGACACCGCATAATTGACCTTCGCGCCCTTGAACCCCAGCCCGGCGACGAGTTCGCCGGCAGTCATTTTCGTCTGCGCCATGCGCGTCGCATCGACGGCAGGATCGCCGAGCAACTCACCGGTCTTGTAATTAGTCAGGACCAGCCCGCCGCCCTTCTCTGCTTGAAATTCCGCGAGCGCGACGGTCTGGGTGCCTAGGTCGAGCGCGAGGATGCGATTGGAAACTGCCATCGAATGAGAACAGCGAATCCCTTAGCGGGTGCTCTTGATCTCCTCGTAACGATCGTAAAACAGCGGCGCAAACGGCGTCTGCGTCTTGTTCAAGACCAGTCCCGACACTCGAGGAAGGTTCGGCTGCGGGCCGGGCTTGAAGCTCTCCCTCCCCAAAAGCTGCCCCTGCCGGTTCACCTCCACCCACACATTCTGAATGCTCGCCGCCGTCAGCGTCTTGCCGCCGGTAAGCTTATCGAGCGACTTCGGCGAAATATACATCACCGCGTAGTGATCCTTGCCCTTGCCGATGTTGATGTAGGTCACTTCACCATCGAGCAGTTTGTTCTCGATCAGCGCCGTGAACTTGAACGTCAACTCGTCGATCTCCTCCGGCACCGTGTCGTAGCTGATCTCAAACTCGAGCCACTTTCCGAGCTTGTAGCGTTTGTTCTGGCCGCCGGTGACTTGATACTCCGGCGTGCTCGGCGCGCTGATCTCGGCCTTGCCGAGCTTGATCGAAGTCGGCCCGACCGGCACCTGCGCGAGGGCGCCGCCGGCGAGGGCCACGAGGGAAAAGAGTGCGAGTGAGAACGCTTTCATGATCGGGGTTGGGATTTACTTGGGGAAAAGTGGTCCGCTTTGTCGGCGGTGTCCAAGCGCTTGGGAAGAAAAAAATTCAAAACCGCACGGAAAAATCCCGGTCGCGCGACGTGACGCAGCCTTGTGGTATCCAGCACCGCGCGCCCGCGGCGCTAATTTTCACTTCCCGCCCACAGCCGCCGTCACCGGCTTCGCGTAGTCCTGCAAACGCTTCCCGATCCACGCCGCATCCGCCGCGCCGTCGAACACAACGATGCGATACCGCGACACGTAAGGCTTCCCCGGCTCGATGCTCCAGTCGCCATCCGCCGACGGCGCCACGCAAAGCTGCGGGTTCTTCGGGTTCAGCCGCAGCGGCTGCGGAAAGCGGAAGTTCGACGGATGAATCAGCACCGCGATCCCCGCTGGCGCGCCGTCCACGTCGCCGCCGATGTGAACCCACTTCGCTTTGGTCGCGTCGCCCTTCGCGCGATCGTCGCCATTCGACGTGAGCATCGTCACCGCGTTCACCGGATCCCACTGCGCGCTCCCGCGCACGCCGAGCCCGCCGTAGTGATACTTCGGCAACACAACCGGCGACGAACTCGCGCAGGTCTGCGTCGAGACGAGGTCGATTACATTCGCCATTCGTCCGTCCGCGACGACACGACGCGCCGTCACTTCCCACGTCTCATTCAGCGTGTCCTTCGACGCCTCGCCGCTGTGGTCGATGAAACGATGCCTGCTCACAAACCCACCGCTCTCCGCGCCACCCCACGACTTCTCCAGCGACGCAAACCGCACCTCCGACTGCAGCTTCCCGTCCGGCTGATCGCCCTTGCCCATGTTCCAGAAATCCGGATGCCGCCCCTCGAACTCCGTCTTCGTCCACGCGAAGAAAATCCCGCGCTGGTGCCGGTGATCCGGCGGAAAATCGGCCGTCACCAATTTCCCGCCAGGGCTGAACACCGGGTGCAAATACGCCCCGTGCGCATAGCTCGCCGGCACACCCTCGGGCAGCGGGCCGGCCTCCATTTGATACGTGAACATCGGCTGCCCGCCGACGGTGAAGTTCAACACGCGGTCGCCCTTCCCGACGCCGATCGCATCGGCGCCGCGCGATGCGGCCAGGGCTGAAAGTGAGATGAAGAGGAATGAGAGGGATGTTTTCATAGTTGTCGGAAAGTCATGCCGCGGGCTGCGTGAGGCGGCCCGCTCCTACCACGCCACCCTGCATCACGGCGATGAAGCGCGAGCGATCCTCGAGGATCGAGATGTCGCGCGCCACGTCGCCATCGACTATGAGCACGTCGGCGAGCTTGCCGGCTTCGAGCGTGCCGAGTTCGTCCGCGCGACCCATCACTTCCGCGCCGCCGCGCGTCGCGAATCGGATCGTGTCGAGCACGGAAAAGCCGACGTTGTTCACGAAGAAGGTCAGCTCCTGCGCGTAGGTGCCGTGCGGCGTCCACGCGAAGCCGTAGCCGCCGCCGAGCCCGAGCCGCCCGCCGGCCTTGAGCACCTTGCGGCACGACTCCGCGCCGGCTTCGAGCGTCTCCTGATGCCCGTCGATCACGCGCTGCGAGAGTTTCCACTCGGGCCCGTGCTCGATGCTCTTCAGCTCGAAGCCGAGCCCCGGCACCATCGACACGTCGCGCTGGAGCAGAAGTTCGAGCGCCGCGTCGGGCACCGGTGCCGTGCCGTTCCCGTCGATGATCTGACCGTTGCAGATGAGCGTGGTGCCGGTGGCGGTTTTCATGGTGTGGAGTTGGACGCGAGCATTTGAACAGGAGGAAGCAGAGGTAGCAGAGAGCTACGAAGCGCTCGAATGAAGTCTCTTTGCCTGTTCCCCCTCTGCTACCTCTGCTCCCTCCTGTTCATATCCGTCTCTGCCAATCGCGCACACGCCTCGGCGAGATTCGGCGGCTGCGCGGAGCTGTGGATGAGCGCGGCAAACCGAAGGTGAAACGACTCGCCGCGCTTCACTTCGATGCGGCTCGCCGCCCCTTGCTTCATCGCCTTTTGCCCGAACGGATTCGCGACGAGCAGCCCGTAGTCGCGTGCGTGCCACCAGCTCGCGCGGAAATTTTTCGGATCCGGAATGATCGTCACTCCCGCGTGCCGCCCGTCGATCGTGCCCGAGTAGTCGCACCACGCAGCGGACTGTCCCCACGTGGCTTTCGCAGTCTTCGCGCCGGCGCTGTTGGTGATCGTGCCACCGCTCTTTTCCGTGAGCGCAGTCGCCAAACGCACGCCGAAGCCCATCTCCTCCTGATCGCCGAAATACACGCCGTCGCGCGTCGGCGTGAGCGTCGCGTCCCACACGAGCACGAAACCCTCGGCGCGCGCCGAGAGAGTGATGTGCGTTTCGAGTTTCGCCATCGCATCCCCCATCGTGCTCTCCGTCGCAAAGCTCAACACGTCGCCCTTCACAGCCGGCGGCGCGACGAATCGCTCATGCCGGATCGTCGCCTTGTTCCGCCAGAAATCCTCGCCGCCGAGATCGCCGAACGCGAGCCAGATGCCGGGATGCATCGTGTCGTGATCGATCGAATCTTCGCCGGCCACGGGCGGATGCCGCCGCGTGACTTGCATCCCGCCCGGCGCATGGACATTCGCAAAAAATGGCCGCAGCACCCTGTCGTCCTCGAAGACGAAGTCCGCGACCGGCTTCCCGCCGTGCGTGATGACGAGACGATCCGCTTTCTCGATCACGCTCAGCGGCTCCGCGAACACCGACGTGGCTGCGATGGCGAGGACGATGAGTGGCTTCATAGACGGAAAAGTTTCTGCGCGTTGGCGTGGAAGATTTTCTCTTCGTCGTCCGCGGTGAGTTGCAGGCTGCGGAGCGCATCGCTGATGAGTCGCGGCTTCACCCACGGATGATCGCTCGCGTAGAGCAGTCGGTCCGCGCCCATGAACTCGTGCGCGAACTTCATCGCCAGCGGCAGCGGCGAGACGATGTCGAGCCACGTCTGCTTTACGTATTCGCCCGGCAGTCGCGTGAGATTGCGCGGGCCGCGCTTGAGCACGCTCACCTGATGATCGAGCCGCCCGACGATGTAGGGCAGCGTGCCGCCGAGATGCGGGCACACGAGCTTGAGCTTCGGAAACTCGTCGAGGATTCCCGACATGAGCAGCCGCGTGAACGCGATCGTGTTGTCGAACATATTGCCGAGCGTGCTCGTGAGTTCGTAGCCCTTCACGAAGTCGATCGTGATCGGCTTCGCGGGGTGCAGCAGCACGGGCACGTCGAGTTCGACGACGCGCGCAAAGAGCGGACGGAACTCCGGTTCGTCGGGAAATTTCCCCGCGAGGTTCGTGTAGAGCAGCACACCCTTCATGCCGAGTCGCTGCACGCAGCGGTCGAGTTCGGCGAGCGAGGCCTTCATGTCCTGCAGTGGCAGCACGCACAGGCCAAAGAAGCGCGTGGGATGCCTGCTCACCACGCCAGCGACGAAGTCGTTTGCGATCTGCGCCACGGTCGCGCCGTCCGCGCCGAACCACTCCGGCCCGGGATCGTTGATGCTCAGCGCGGTGAGCGCGATGCCAGCGGCGTCCATCGCGGCGAGCTTTGCGTCCACGTCGAGATAGAGCGGCGGGATTTTCCGCAGCCAGTCGCCCATTCTCAAATAACGCACGCCGTCTTTCGTAAAGACGACGGGATCGCTCGTGCGCTTCTCCATCAGCGCGACAAGCTCGGGCGCGAAGAGATGGCTCTGGCAATCGATCATCAGTCGTCCAGCGGTTTGCCGGTCGTGTCCGGCGCGAAGAAAATCACGATCATCCCGAGCGCATATACGAGGCTCGTGATCGTGCCGACCTTCGCGTAGTCGCCGTCGAAAAACTGCATCAGCGCGCCCGCGCCGAGCACACCTGCGGCGGACGCGAAGCGGCCGAAGTTGTAGCTCACGCCCGCGCCCGTCGCGCGCACGCGCGTCGGGAAAAGCTCCGGCAGATACAGCGGCAGCCAGCCAAAGAAAATCGTCGCGATGAAACCCTGCACGAACACGAGCGGCAGAAATCCGGGCGCGAGCGGACGCATGAACATGAAGATGCCGCACGTGACCACCGCCGACGCGAGACTGATGATGAAATACGCGAGCCGCCGCCCGAGCAGGTTCGCGATCTGCCCGCCGGCCAGGCTCCCGAGCGCGGCGCCCACGGCCCAATACGCCTGCGTCGTCGCCTTGTAGCCCGGCAGCTCCGCGCCGCCGACCTTGTCCGCCCACGGGATGAGCCACTTGCTCGCGCCCCACGCGCCGATCAGCGGGATCGCGCCGAGACAGATGCCGATGAGCGTCCGGCGCAGCAGCGGCGAACGAAACAATTCGCGCAGCGGCACCTCGGCCGATTTCGTCCCGCCTTCGCGTGTCGCCAGCCAGCGCGGCGACTCCGGCAGCAGCCACCACACGGCCACGCCGAGCAACACCGGCGACGCGCCCACGAGCATCAGCCCGCGCCACGACTCGGGGGTGATTTTCCAAAACGTGCCGAGCTGCGAAGTGACGAACACGCCCAGATTGGCCGCCATGCCGATGATCCCCGCGAGCATCGGCCGCGACACATCGCTCCACACCTCGGCGACGAGCGCGACGCCGTTCGGCCACATGCCGCCGATGCCGAGTCCGGCGAGAAAACGCAGCGCGAGCAACTGCTCCTGGCTCGTCACGAAGTAGCCCGCACCACCGAAAACCGAGTAGCAGAGAATGCTGCACGCCATCGCCCGCACGCGACCGATTCGATCGCCGAGTCCGCCGAGCCACATCCCGCCGAGCGCCGCGCCGAACATCAGCGCCGCCGTGTAGCGCGCGAACCAGACGCCCGCGAGCGCATCGCCGAAATCCACACCGAGCAGCCCGCGCGATACCGACAACGACGCGAGCGGCATCAACCCGAGCTGCACGCCCGCGCACAGCCAGCCGAGGAATGCAGCGGCGAGGACCGCGATGCGACCGTAGAAGGAGATGGGCGTCGTCATGTCGTAAGCTGCGCGATCAGGTCCGTATCGAGCGGCCCGGCCAGCGCCCAGCGCACCGCATCATCGACCTGCTCCGCGCTGCCAAACCCGATCAGCGCCGACGCGACGCCCGAATGATGCACCGCGAAACGCAACGCGGCTTCCGCGAGCGACAGGCCGGCCGGGAGGCGCGCCTGCATCGTCTCCGCGCGCTCCACATCTCGCGCATAAATCGTTAGCGGGAAGAACTTCGTCGTTCGTGTGTGCTCACTCGGCGGCTGGCCCGAGAGCGCACCACCGGCGAAGACGCGGATCGCAAGCGCCGCGATCCCCTGCTCGCGCGCGGCCTCGAGCAAAGTCGTATCCGGCTCGGCGAGGCTGAAATTGACCTGCACCGTGGTCCACGGCCCGCCGCGCATCGTTTCGATCAGCGCCTGCGCGTCGCCGATGCCCGTCATGCCAAATAATTGCACGAGTCCATCGCGCCGCAGCTCTTCAAACGCCTCGAACACCGCGAGCGCGTCGAGCGGCGTGACGGAAGTCGGCAGATCGCCGCGCCGCGCTGTGATCGAGTTGTGAAGCTGCACCATCGCCACGCGCGGCAGACCCAGTCGGCGCAGACTCGCCGCGACCGATGACTTCACCGACTCGCGAATGTCGCCGACGTTCTCCAGCCGCACTTTCGTCGCGACGCGGACATCCGCTCGCAGATCGCGCAGCACCGCGCCGAGGCCCCGCTCCGATTCACCACCGCCGTAGGTCGCCGCAGTGTCGAACCAGTCGATGCCAGCGGCGATCGCGCGCTCGATCGTGGCTAGCTGCCGTGTCCGCGCACTCGCATCGGTCATCAGCGCCGAAACCGGCCCGGCCCCGAACGCGACGGCGGGGATCGTGAAATCGCCGGGAGCGCGCCGCGGCAGCTCAGCATTCATCGCCGAAGGCGCGGAGGATCGCGCTGTTGTCCTCGTCGCCGAAGCCAGCCGCAGCGAGCCCGGCGAGCAGGCGCCGGTGAACGGAACTGAACGGAACCTTCGCGTGCGTGCGACGAGCGAGTTCCACGATCAACCGCACGTCGCGCAGATGCTGCGCAAGGCGCGCTTGCGGCGTGAAATCGCGGCGGACCATCTTCGCGCCCTTCACGTCCATGGCGCGCGAATACGCAGGGCTCGTTTTCAACGCGTCCAGCGCGCGCAGAGGCGCCACTCCGACATGTTCAGCAAACGCCAGCCCTTCCGCGAGCACGGCGCGGTTCAGGCCGAGCACGAGATTCGTGATGAGCTTCATCATCGCGCCGCTGCCGCACGGGCCGGTGTGAATCGTCTTGTCCGTGAAGCACGCGAACAAATCGGCGCAGCGCACGAACGCCGCCTTCGTCCCGCCCGCCAGCACGCTCACTTCCCGGCTGCGCACCTGGTCGCTGTTGCCGGAGATGGTCGCGTCGAGATACCCGCGCACACGCTTGCCGATCGCCGCGGCCTTGCGCGGATCGCCGGTCGAAGTGTCGAGCACGATCCGCCCCCGGCGCCAGCCCGCAGCGCCGAGCAATGCCGCGGAATCGTCGTAGCCCGGCAGGCTGAAAACGATGCGCTCGCACGCGGTTAAAACTTCCCCCGCATCGCGCGCCGGCTCACCGCCGATCCGCTTCAACGCCTTGCGACGCGCCGGAACGATGTCCCAACCGACGACGCGAAATCCACCGCCGACAAATCGCTCCGCGAGCGCGCTGCCCATCAACCCGAGACCGACGAGTCCGATCCGCTCGCGCGACTTGGTCGTCACGCCAGCCAGGGCTTGATCACTTTCCCTGCCACGTCCGTGAGTCGGAAGTCGCGACCCTGGAAACGATGCGTGAGTCGCAGATGGTCCATGCCGAAGAGGTGCAGCATCGTGGCGTGGAAATCGTTCATGTGAACCGGATCGCGCGTGACGCCCCAGCCGAGTTCGTCAGTCTCGCCATACGTGAGCCCGCCTTTGAGTCCACCACCCGCGGCGAGGATCGTGAACGCGGACGGATGATGATCGCGGCCCGTGGCGTTCTTGTTGCCGCCGCGGTTCTCGCCGAGCGGCGTGCGGCCGAATTCACCCGCGACGACGACGAGCGTCTCGTCGAGCAGACCGCGCTGCTTGAGATCCTTGATGAGCGCGGCGATCGGCTGGTCGGCCATGCCCGCGTTGTAGGCAAGTTCGTTGTCGAGGTTCGAGTGATGATCCCACGACGCGTGGATCACGTTCACGAAGCGCACGCCGCGCTCGACGAGCCGGCGCGCGAGCAGGCAGTTGAGCGCGTAGTTCTTGTATTGGCCGGGGCCGCCGCCGCGCGTGGCCTTGATATCCGCGTCCTCACGCGCGACGCCATACGCGGCGAGCGTCCCGGGCTTCTCGTCGGAAAGGTCGATGAGTTCCGGCGCCGCGCTCTGCATGCGGAAGGCGAGTTCGTAGGCCGCGATTCGCGATGCGATCTCCGGGTCGCGCGCTTCGCCGAAGCGCTGCTGGTTGAGCTGCGCGAGCACGTCGAGGCCCTTGCGTTGCAGTTCGGCGGGCAGGCCGTCGGGATTGCGCAGGTTCAAAACGGGGTCGCCCTGGTTTCGGAAAAGCACGCCCGCATACACGCTCGGCAAAAAGCCTGACTGCCACATCGACGCACCCGCACTGCCGCCTCGGCCCGCAGTGAGCACGACATAGCCGGGCAGGCTGCGCGATTCGCTGCCGAGTCCGTAGGTCAGCCACGAGCCCATCGTCGGAAGGCCAAAGGTCGCGCGCCCGCAGGCGAGCACGAGCTGCGCGGGGTGATGATTGAATTGATCCGTGTGCATCGAGCGGATCTGCACGAGGTCATCCGCGCACGTGGCGAGATGCGGCAGCAAGTCGCTGAAAACCATCCCGCTTTGCCCGTGCTTCGCGAACTGCCGCTTCGAGCCCATCAGCACTGCCGACTCCTTTTTGATGAACGCGAAGCGCACGTTCTTCGTCATCGACTCCGGCAGCGGCTGGCCGTTCAGCTCGTTGAGCTTCGGCTTCGGATCGTAGAGGTCGAGCTGGCTCGGCGCGCCCTCCATGAAGATGAAGATGCAGTTCTTCGCGCGCGGCGGGAAGTGCGTGGGCTTCGCTTCGAGCGGGTCGGCGGGTGCGAGCGATGCGAACAGCCCGTCGTCATTGAGCATCGAGCCGAGCGCCAACATGCCGATGCCGTTCGCGGTGGTGGTTAGGAATTCGCGGCGCGCGAGGTGGATGGTTTGTTCGAGAGGATTCATGGCGTCATTCGCGGGTGATGAATTCGTCGGTGTTCAGGATGATCCGCGTCACCCCGGTCCATGCCGCCGTCTCGATGTCGCCGCCCATCTTCTTCGCGTCGTCGGCGTGCGTGGCGTAGTAGGCGCGGGCGTCGTTGAGCAGGCCGAGCAGCGCCGCGGACTCCTCCGAGCGCGGCGCACGCACGAGGCAAAGCTGGAATGCGCAAGAGAGGCGCGCGTTGTCGTCGCCTCCGGCCTTCAATGCGCGAGCCGCGAGCGCGCGGGCGGCTTCATTGAACGTGTCGGCATTGAGCGTCGTGAGCGCTTGCAGCGGCGTGTTGGATACGGTGCGGCGGATGTTCGCGGTGTTCGCGTCCGGGCAGTCGAAGGTCATCAGGTCCGGATACGGCGCGGTGCGCTTGAAGAAGGTATACATCCCGCGCCGGTAGCGGTCATCGCCTTTGCTGTCGGTCCATTTGAAATTGCCCGCGTAGCTGAGCGCCGCGATCTCCGGCGGCTGCGGCGGAAAGACGCTCGGGCCGCCGATCTTCCGCGAGAGCAGTCCCCCCGCGGCGAGGTGCAGGTCGCGCACGACTTCGCCTTCGACGCGCAGCCGGTTCTGCCGCGCGAGGAGTGTGTTGCGCGGGTCGAGGTCGTTCAGGTCGGCCCGCGTGTCGGAGCGCTGGCGATACGTCGCCGAAGTCATGATGATCCGAATGAGCTGCTTGCGGCTCCAGCCCTTCGCCACGAACTCGCTCGCGAGCCAGTCGAGCAGTTCGGCGTGCGTGGGCCTGTCGCCGCGCACGCCGAAATCCGCCGGCGTGCGGACCAGCCCTTCGCCGAAAAGGTGCATCCAGAATTGATTCACGATCACGCGCGCGGTGAGCGGGTTGTCGCGGCTCACAAGCCAGTGCGCGAAGTCGAGCCGGTCGGGTTCTCCATTGCGTCCCTTGATCGGCGGCAGGATCGCAGGCGTTCCCGGTCGCACGAGTTCGGCGGGCGAGAGGAATTCGCCGCGATGAAAAACGTGCGTCTTGCGCGGGACGCGGCGCTGCGCGAGCACGCGCACGTCCATGAGCGGCGGCTTCGGCCCGCTCTCCTCCGCAGCCTCGAGCGCATCCGCAGCAGCCGACGCAGCGGGATCGAGTTTCACGAGCCAATCGACGATCTGATCCTTGCTCTCATTGGTCCATTTCTCCGAGCCGATGGCGAGCAGGCGTTTCAATTCCGCGGGCACGATGCTCTCGCTCGTTTCGCCTTCGAGACCCACGAGCCGAAACCGGCCGATCGCGTGCTCCTTCCCGTATTGATGCGAGAGCGTCACGGTGATGCGCGGCGTCTTTGCTCCATCGATCGGGCGCACGAAGCGGAACGTCGCGTCGTGCGATTTCCCGACTCCACCGCCGACACCCCAGCCCGTCTCGGGTTTGCCATCGATCGCCGCGGCGACGAGGAAGCCTTTCTGGCTGAAGTCCGCGCCCGGCGAGTGCAGTTCGACCGGCCCGGCATCGGTGCGCACTTCGATCTCGGAGAGCACGAAGTTTCCGTTCGGGCTGCGCCCCGGCCCCTGGCCGGGCAGTAGCGTGTCGGCGAGCACGTCGAGCCGCAGCGCGCTGATCTGCGCCGCAGGCAGCGTGGCGACGACCGTGTAATTCTCCTTGTCCTTCCCGGCGCTGTTGGCCGTCGCGGAATGATCCTCGCGCACCAGCCACTTTGTGCCGCCGTCGCTCGTCACCGATTCGAGCGCGAGCGGCTCGGGGTCCGGCTTGTTCGCGCCGACGGCGACGAGCCGCGCGTTGGTTTCCTTCTCCCAGTCGAGCAACTTGTCGAAGAGCGGCGCGCGCGCCTTCGCGAGCTTCGCCTGCAATGCGCGAAGCTTCGCCGCGTGCGCTGCATTCTTCTTCTCGAATGCAGCCAGTTCCGCCGCCGAGACGCCGACCTTCGCGTTGGTCTCGGCAGCATTATTAAAGAACGCGAACATCCGGTAATACTCCGCCTGCGAGATCTGGTCGTATTTGTGATTGTGGCAGCGCGCGCAGCCGACGGTGTGCGCGAGCCACACGCTACCGGTCGTCTCGGTCCGATCGAAGACCGCTTCATTTCGGAACTGCTCCTGGTCCACGCCGCCCTCGGTGTTCGTGAGCGTCTGGCGGTGGAAAGCGGTCGCGAGGATCTGCTCGGGCGTCGGGTTCGGCAGCAGATCGCCGGCAAGCTGCTCGATGCTGAATTGATCGAACGGCATGTCGCGATTCACCGCCTCGATCACCCAATCGCGATACCGCCACGCGTCGGGGCGCGCCTTGTCCTTCTCGTAGCCGTCGCTGTCGGCATAGCGCGCGCGGTCGAGCCAGTGCCGCCCCCAGCGCTCGCCGAAGTGCGGCGAAGCGAGCGCGCGCTCCACGAGCTTCGCGTAGGCATCGGGCGACTTGTCGTTCACGAACGCATCCACTTCCTCCGGCGTCGGCGGCAGCCCGAGCAGGTCGTAAAACACGCGCTTGATGAGCGTGTGGCGATCCGCCTCCGGCGAAGGTGCGATCTTCTTCTCCGCGAGCGTCGCGCGCACGAAGGCGTCGATGCTCGAAGTGGTCTTCGGCTTCACGATCGGCCGATACGCCCAATGCACGCTCCACTCCGCGCCGCTCGCGATCCACTTCTTGATCAACTCGATCTCCGCCGGCTTCGGCCGCTTCTCCTTCTTCTTCGGCGGCATCATCTCATCCGCGTCGGTCGAAAACAGCCGCGTGATCAGCGTGCTCTGTTCGAGATTCCCCGGCACCACCGCGTGATCCCCGCTCTCGAGTTCCTTGAGCACCGCGTCGCGACTGGTCAGCACGAGCCCGCCCTTGGCCTTGTCCGGCCCGTGACACTCGAAGCAATACTCCGCAAAGAGCGGCTGGATATCGCGGGCGAAGTCCACTGCGCCCGCCCGGAGCAGGCTGGCGCTGGTGATGAGGGTGAGGGCAAACGCGATTCGCATGAAAGGCAGTGCTGTGGGAAACCCTTCCGTCGCACGCCCTATTAGAAAGGCCATCTATCGAAAAGTGTGCGCCTTTGCACAATCGTGCGCACTCGAGCTCCCTTCTGTCATCCCGGGCGAACAGCGCTCCCCGCCACAGAGGATTAACTCGATCATTCCGCAGGCGAATTTCCGCTCGACAGTAATCAGAAAAACCCGCTCACTTTTGCTGCCTGAGTCGCGTTCTCCAAAACCACTAGCCGCTACATTTTTATGACGCTCTCCCAATATTCCTGCATCGTGATTCTGACCCTCACCTGGTCAACCGCACGAGGAGGTGAAGATAAAGTCGGCACGCCTGACTTGCGCGGTGCGGAGTTGAGGCAGTTGGTTCTGTCGCTGCCGGGGGAAGTGGTTCGATCGCTGCCAGGCCAGCTTGTTCGCCCGCTGACAGGCCAGATCGTTCATTCGTTGCCGCGTTACGAAGTTCCGATGCAGCGTGGCCTGCCAGCCGGTCAGGCCGAGGGCGCTCTTCCGGTTGCTCCGTCGCCGCCCGGCAACCGCCCTCTTTATTCGATTCGCTGATCGGACACCGTCCCGGCCCATCCCGTTGAGCTACAAACGAGGATCAGCCGACCCGCCACAAGCCGACCCATCCCTGTCCGTGGCTTTTTCATTCTGCCGTATCGCGCCTCTCGTCGATGCACGTGCGGCGACCTCATCGCTGCCTGGAGTTCCCGATGCCACACGGTGCGTGCCGCGCTTGCGCGGGCTGTTCGCGGCGGGCTAAGGTGAACACCTATATGCAGCCTGCCCGCGACAAAGACGACGCCACTTCCACTCCCGCCACGATCCAGACGCGCGATGCGGTGAAGCCCGACGATACATGGGATCTCACCCCGATTTTCTCCGTGCCGGCGGACTGGCAGGCGGGGGTCGCGATGCTCGCCGGGGAGTTTGAGAAGATCGCGCATTGGAAGGGGCGCGCGGGGGAATCCGCGGCGACGCTGCGCGAGGTGCTCGATTTTGAAAAGGCGCTCGATCTCTCGATCGAGAACCTCAGCGTGTATGCCTCGCTGCGGCAATCCGAGGACGCGTCGGACGCCGAGAATCTCGCGCGCAGCGCGCAACTCGCATCGCTGCTCACGCGCGTGAGCGAGGCGTGCTCGTGGCTCGGGCCGGAAATCCAGGCGATCGACGACGCGACCTTCGCGCGCTTCCTCGCGGACCCGTGCCTCGCGGACTGGCTGATCCCTTTGCAAAAACTGCGCCGGCTCAAGCCGCACACGCTCGGCACGGCGGAGGAGCGGATCATGGCTCTCGCGGGCGCCGTCCTCAGCGGCTTCGACGACGCGTCGGGGCAGCTCATGGATGTGGATATGCGCTTCGGATCGATCGAAGACGACCGCGGGCAGACGATCGCACTGAGCCAGAACTCCTGGATGTCGCTGCTCATGCGACCCGATGCGGACGTGCGGCAGCGCACGTTCAAGCAGTTCTACGCGGAGTTCGAGGCGCACAAATTCACGCTCGCCTCGACGCTCGCGCACTCGATCAAGGGCGACGTCTTTCAGGCGCGCGCGCGGCACTACCCGAGCGCGCGCGAAGCGGCGCTCTTCCGCGACGACGTGCCCGTGGCCGTCTATGACAACCTGATCTCCACGGTGCGCGCGAACTTCGCGCCGCTCTTCCGCTACCTCGAACTGCGCAAGCGCGTGCTGAAGCTCGACACGCTTCACCAATACGACCTCTTCGTCCCGTTGGTCCCCGATTTCCAAAAGACGACGAGCTTCGACGAGGCGACCGACCTCGTGCTCACGAGTCTCGCGCCACTCGGCGAGGAATACGTGCGCGCGCTCGGCGACGGCCTGCGCAAGCACCGCTGGTGCGATCGCTACGAAAACAAGGGCAAGCGCAGCGGCGCGTTTTCGAGCGGCACCTTCGCGAATCCACCCTACCTGCTGATGAACTACAAGGACGACGTCCTCGGCGACATCTACACGCTCGCGCACGAGGTCGGCCACTCGATGCACTCGTGGCACTCCGCGCGGCATCAGCCCTTTCAGACCTACGATTATCCGATCTTCACCGCGGAGGTCGCGAGCACGTTTAATGAGTGCCTGCTCACCGATCATCTGCTCAAGACGACCGACGATCCGAAGTTCCGCGCCTACATCATCAGCCGCGAGATCGACGACATCCGCGGGACGATCTTCCGGCAGACGATGTTCGCGGAGTTCGAGAAAATCACGCACGAGATGGAGGAGCGCGGCGAGCCACTCACGCTCGACGTCTTCCGCACGGTCTATCGTGGGTTGCTCGCCGATTACTTTGGCCCCGGCTTCACGATCGACGAGGAGCTCGACCTCGAATGCCTGCGCATCCCGCACTTCTACTTCGCCTTCTACGTTTATAAATACTCGACCGGCATCAGCGCCGCGATCGCACTCGCCGAGCAGGTGCAGGCGACCGGCGACGCGACCAATTACCTCGGATTCCTCAAGTCGGGCGGCAGCGAGTTTCCCATCCCGACGTTGCAGAAAGCGGGCGTCGATATGTCCACGCCCGCGCCGATCGAGAGCGCGCTGCGGCATTTCGCGAAGCGCGTGGACGAGCTCGACGCACTGCTCGCCTAGGCCCGCGGGTGCGCGTCGTCGTAGGCGCGCTTGAGCCGCTCGACGCTCACGTGCGTGTAGATCTGCGTGGTCGAGAGGCTCGCGTGGCCGAGCAGCGCCTGCACGGCGCGCAGGTCGGCGCCGGCATCGAGCAGGTGTGTCGCGAAGCTGTGCCGTAATTTGTGCGGCGTCACCTTCACCGGGATGCTCGTGTGCGGGAGGTAACGCTGGATCGCGAGCCACACGTTCATGCGATCGAGCCGGCTGCGCAGCTTGCTGATGAAGAGCGGGCCGCTGTGGACCTTCGCGGCCTGGCGGTAGCGCTGGATCGCGTCGAGCGCGGGCTTGCCGACGGGCACGACGCGTTCTTTGCGGCCCTTGCCGAGCACGCGCACGGTCTCGGTGAAGACGTCGATGTCCGGCACGTCGAGCGCGACGAGTTCCGCTAGGCGAAGGCCGCTCGAGTAGAAGAGTTCGAGCATCGCCGCATCGCGAAACGGCATCCATGTGGGCGCCTGCCTTTGCTTCTCGATGCGCAGCGGCGCGTCGAGGAGCTCGACGACCTGCTTCGCGGTGAGCACGAGCGGCAGCTTGCGATCGAGCTTCGGGAGTTGCACGAGCTTGAGCGGGTTCGAGGCGAGGCCGTGGCGCTCGACGAGGAATTTGTAGAACGTGCGCAGGGCGGCGAAGTGCAGGCGCTGCGTCGGCTTCGCGATGCCGCGCTTGCCCAGCTCGAAGAGGAAGCGGCGAAAGTGATCCGCGTTCAACGCCGGCCAGTCCGGCTCCGGCGTGAGCTTTCGGAATTCGGCGAGCGAGTGCCGGTAGTTCCGCAGCGTGCGCGGCGAGACGTGGCGCTCGTTTTCGAGGTAACGGAAGAAGGCGTCGGCGAGTCGGTCGCTCACGGTGCGCCGAGAATATCAGCGCGTGAGCGTCCCGGCAATGCGCCGCTTACTTCCGGCCCATCGGCTCGGAAGCCAGCTCCTGCGGCTGCGCGGTCGCGCCGACTTCGCCCGTGCGCTGTGTGCCGCGCTTGAAGCTGAGCGTCGCGCTGCGCTGCTCGATCTTGTCGGGCGATTGCGCGACGACCGGAATGCGCCAGTCGCCATCGGGCAGCCGCGTGTGGTAGCGGAAGGTGCCGTCGGGATTGAGCCGCACCTGCTTGCCGTCGATCCACACGGTCGCGTCGGGATGCGTGCCGCCGTAGAAGATGATCTCGGCATTCACGTGCATGAAGAAGCCGCGCTCGACGCGCGCGCCGAAGGGCTGCGCGCTCCAGCTTGCGCCCCAGCTCGTGACGCCGCTCCACGCGCCGAAGCCGCTGAAGAGGCTGCTCTCGCCGCCGTAGCCGAGCGCGCGCTGCCACACGGCGCCGAGGCCGCTGGCGTTTTCGCTGTGGAGACGTTCCGAGAGAGACTTGCGGATCAATTCGTCGAGCTCCGCGGAGCCGAGACCCGCGCGATCGACGAGCGAGCTGCCGAGCAGCGCGGCGAGGATGCGGCGCTGCTCATCGCTCCACGTCGGCGCGAGGCCGCTGCGAAAAGCGATCGTGCCCTGGCCGGTGATGCGGGCCACGGCGCCGAGCAGCGTTTCGCCTTCGCTCATCTGCGATCTCACGAGGTCGAGCATCTGCTCGAAGCTCAGCGTCGCGGGCGCGGTGGCGAACTGGACGGGCTCCGATCCCTCGGCGAGCGACTCGGCCGGCGTCGTGGCCGTGCCCGAGCGCACGCAGCTCACGAAGCTGCCTTCGTTGTTGTAAAAGCCGAGCTCCGCGAAATAGCTCGTCGCGGGCGAGCTTACTGGCACATACCAATTGCGCGCTTCGGGCTTGATCTCAATCGTCGCCTCCCCGGCGCCGCTGGTGCGCGTGATCTTCAGGAAGAACATCGGCGCGCCGTAGCGGAAGGCGCCGGACGGGATCTTCGACCAGTCGAAATCCCAGTAGCAGAACAGCCAGCGCGGATCGCGCGCGGTGAGGAAAAGCGTGTCGTAGTTGTAGGTCGCGGGCAGTTCGTCCTGTTCATCGACGGGCGCCGGCGCGACGGCGGGTTCGGGCGCGACTTCGTATTTCGCGACCCCGATTTCAATGCCGATGATCGGCTCCTGAGTCAGGGTGAAGCCGGTCTGCGGTGCGGCGCCTTCTGCTGCGGAAGATGCCGGTTGATCGTCGTTCGTGTTCGCCATATGTGATTTTTTGTAACTGCCTGCCCGAGGAGAACCGGGGCGCGTTTTAGCGCCTGAGTCCAGTGGGTCAACCGCTTTTCCCATGCGCCGGGGCTTTACTCATACAACGAATGCTCACAAAACGTGTCATCCCCTGCCTCGACTGCCATGAAGGCAAAGTCACCCGCGGCGTGCAGTTCGGCCGCGCCGAAGATGGCGGCCTGCGCAATGTCGGCGACCCGGTCGAACTCGCGATGCGCTACAACGAGCAGGGCGCAGATGAGATGGTTTTCTTCGACATCACCGCGAGCGCCCACGGTCGCGACACGATGGTCGGCGTGATTGAGCGCACCGCCGAGAAATGCTTCATGCCGCTGACCGTCGGCGGCGGCATCCGCACCGTCGAAGACATGGGCGCGATGCTCAAGGCCGGCGCGGACAAGGTGAGCATCAACTCCAGCGCGATCGACAACCCGCCACTCATCTCCGGCGGCGCGGAGAAATTCGGCAGCCAGTGCATCGTCGTCTCGATCGACTGCAAGCGCGTCGCGCCGGATAAATGGGAAGTCTTCACCCACGGCGGACGCAAACCCACCGGCCTCGATGCCGTCGAGTGGGCCACGCGCGCCGTCGCGCTCGGCGCCGGCGAGATCGTGCTCAATTCCATCGACGCCGACGGCACGCGCGCCGGTTACGACATCCCGATCACGCGCCGCATCAGCGAGTCCGTCGGCGTGCCGGTCGTCGCCAGCGGCGGCGCGGGCAAGCTCGAGCATCTCGTCGCCGTGTTGCGCGAGGGCAAGGCGGACGCCGTGCTCGCCGCGAGCATCTTTCACTTCGGCGAATACAGCGTCGCCGACGTGAAGCGCTATCTCGATGCCGAGGCGATCCCGGTGCGGATGACCTGAGCCGCTACACCCGCTCGCGCAGCGGATCGAAGCCGAGCTCGAACATGTTCGCCGCGTTCTCCATCATCTGGAGCAGCGAGCCGAGGAACGCGTCCCAGTCGTCCTCGCTGTTGTCGAACTGCGTGTCCCACGACACGAAAATCCCGTCCTGCACCACGTTCGACTGCTCGATCAGCACCCGGATATCCTTCTCCCAGTCGAAGATTTTCACATACCCGAGCGCCGCCGACTTCGAGCAGAGCGCGTTGTGCGAAAACTGATTGAGCCACTCGTCGCGCTCCTCGACCGACGGAAACTTCGCGTGAACGTGACACGAGAGGACCGTCGTGGTCTTCGGGTCGAACTCCATGAGCGTATAAAACTTCGTGAACGTCTGCATGATCACGTTCCAGTCGCCCTGCGTCCGTGCGTTCCGCACGAAAAGCTTCGCGCGATCCGACGCGAGCGTGAGCTGGCCGTTGTCGCCGAAGAAATGCGCCGTCAGCTCGTAGCCGAAAAGATCGTCCCACTTCTTGAGCCGGATCTGGTCCGCCCGGATCGAGAGTCCCTCCTTCGTGTCGCAGATCTTCGCGCCAAACTTTTCGAGCTTCGCCCCCTGAATGCCGACGGGCGCCGGGAACGGCACATCGACATGCACGCCGAAGAATTCGATCGGGATGATTTCCATAAGGGCGCGGAAAATACGAAGCGCCGCGCGGGCGGCAACCGACTAAATATGAATCGCGTGCCCCGCGGCGACTTCCGCCGCCTCATGCACCGCTTCGCTCAGCGTCGGATGCGCGTGGATGGTCGCTTCGATCTCCTCCCACGTCGCCTCGAGCGTGATCGCCAGCCCCAGCTCCGCGATCATCTCCGTCGCCTCCGGCCCGATGATGTGCGCGCCGAGGATCTCTCCGTGCGGCTCGCCTACGATCAGCTTCACGAAGCCCTCGCTCTCGCCGATCGCACGCGCCTTGCCACTCGCCATGAACGGAAACTTCCCGACCTTAAATTTCTTCCCCGCCTCCTTCGCTGCGCGCTCGGTCAAGCCCACGCTCGCGACCTGCGGATGGCAGTAGGTGCATCCGGGGAAGACCGTCACCTTCTTCGGCTTGAACTTCGCATCGAACATCCCCTGCACCGCCTGCACCGCCTCGAAACTCCCGACGTGCGCCAGCCACGGCGGCCCGCTGATATCCCCAGCCGCGAACACCCCAGGCGCGCTCGTCTCGTAGCGATCGCTCGTCTTTAGAAAACCGCGGTCCAGCTCGAGCTTCAGCGCCCCGCCCGGCAGCACCGGCGCCACTCCGATCGCCACGAGGCACGCATCGGCATCGAGCGTCTGCTCCGCGCCTTTCGCATCGGCGACTGTGATCTTCACGCCCTTGTCGCCCGCCTCGGTCTTCGTCGTCTTGTGCCCGAGCAGCAGCGCTATTCCGGCCTTCGCGAACGACTTCTCCAGCACCTGCGACACCTCCGTATCCTCGACTGGCAGAAGATTCGGCAGCATCTCGACGATCGTCACCTTCACGCCGAACGCGTTGAAAATGTAGGCGAACTCCACCCCGATCGCCCCCGCGCCGATGATGACGACCGACTTCGGCAGCTTCTCCAAAATCATTGCCTCCTTCGACCCGATCACCGTCTTCCCGTTGAAAGCGAGCCCCGGCATCGGCTTCGACACGCACCCCGTCGCGATGAGCACCTTCGCCGCCGTGTGCGTCTCCGTCTTCCCGTCGGCGAGCTTCACCTTCACCTCGCCCGCTTTGTCCATCGACGCCTCGCCGCGGATCGAGTCGATCTTGTTCTTTTTGAAAAGATACTCCACGCCCGCCGCCCCCTTGTCGCTCACCACGCGCGAGCGCTTCACGATCGCCGGCCAGTCAAAGGAAAGCTTCTCAAACGCGAACCCAAACTCCGCCGCCCGGTGCGCCATCGTGTGATACATCTCCGCGTTCTTGAGCAGCGCCTTGGTCGGGATGCAGCCCCAGTTGTTGCAAGTGCCGCCCCCGCGATCCTTCTCGATGCACGCCACTTTTTTTCCGAGTTGCGCAGCTTTGATCGCGGCGACATAGCCCGCCGGTCCTGCTCCGATCACGATGAGGTCGTAGTTTGCCATAGATGGAAGGCGGAACGTGTGCGGGCGAGCCGGGGCGGCGTCAAAAACAAAGTAGCTCTTTATCGCGCGTGCCAGGATCGCGTCCGCCGGATCAGTCGGCCCGCACTCTCAGCACCGCCCCGTGGACTGCGGTCCATCCAAGCGATGCGAGGGACATGCACCCACCACTGCGCAGGCGAATCGGGCGAACATTGCCGCGACTCCTCGGGCCGGGAGGAAATGGCGATGGGGCACGCATCAAACTCCCGACAGCTTCATAGGAATCGGGAGCGGAAAAAAGGTCGCGAGAGTAATCCATGAAGTCGTGCGTCCGGCTTTTCCGGAGCGGCTCCCGAATAGCGCCTTCATGGCGATGGATCTGTGAGCGAGTGCTCGTCCTTGCGCAGGACGAAGTGGAAATATCGCATCCCGCCGGTGCGGAAGTGCTCATAGACGAGCGAGCCCTTTAGCGCCGCGAAGTCCTGGAACGGGCCGAATAGCCGCGGCGGCAGGATGCGGCGCATGAGCGCGAGCTTGCGCTCGTGGTCCGCGTCGAGCGCAGCGAGGACGTTCGGCGTGATGTCGGTCTCCTGCACGATTCGCAGACCCGAGCCGAGCAGTTGCTCGCGCCAGTGCCCGATCTTGTCGCCGTCGCGGAAGTCCGCGTGGAGGAAGTAACCGCCCGGCTTCAACACGCGCTGCACTTCGCGCACGAAGGCCTCCATCGAGCCGTAGCAGTGCGAGGATTCCACGTTCACGACCGCATCGAAACTCTCCGCCGGGAAAGGCAGCGCCTCGGCGTCGGCGACTTGAAACGTGAGCCCGGCGCACGTGTAGCGTTGCTGGCAGAGCGCGATGGCGTTTGCGGAGAAATCCACCGCAGTCATCGTCGCCGGGCGCAACGCGCGATGCACGTAAGCCGCTCCCCCGCCCCGTCCGCAGCCGACTTCCAGCACGTCGCAGCCCTCGATCGGCACCGCGCTGGCGACGTGATGATAGAGATGGATGCCGTATCGCTCCGGCTCATCCGCGGCATCGAGCGGGAGCGACATCGGCGCGTAGCCGTAGTTCATAATCTGCCATTCCGGGAGCTGGTAACGGTCGGCGAGGAATTGATACCACCGCCGCCAGAGCAGGCGTTTGAGCGGAGCGAAGCGGCAGAGGTAGGCGAAGAGGCGCGAGATCACGGAAGTGCAAGGCTAAGGCCGGACGCGCGCCTGCGCAGCGAGCTTTGCGCGACGCGGCGGACGCGATAGTCTGCACCCCCGATGAGCCGCCACGCGTCCATCCATCCATCATCTTCAACTCCACGATGAGCGACGACCCGCCGCTTCCGCCAGCGCCAAGCCCCGCCGACTCCCACACACCCGTGCCGCCCGTGGGCGAGGTGGCGGCACCGGCATTCGGCCGCTATCAGCTCACGCGAAGTCTCGGCGTGGGCAGCTACGGCGAGGTGTGGCGCGCGGAGGATCTTTTCCTCGGCGAGACGGTCGCGCTGAAATTCCTCAACGAACAATTCACCGGCCAGGCTGCTTCGCTCGACGAGCTCAAGCGGGAAGTGCGCACGCTGCGGCATCTCTCGCACCCGAACATCGTCCGCGTTCACGACCTCGTCTTCGACACGCAGCACACGGCGATCGTGATGGAGTTCATCGATGGCGCGACGCTCGCGGAACTGGTCGCGAAGAGCGCGAAAGGCTGCCTCCAACCCGAGGATATCGAGGTGTGGCTGCCGCAGCTTGGGTCGGTCTTCGACTACCTGCACCGCAGCGAAGGAATCATCCACAGCGACATCAAGCCCGCGAACCTGATGATCACGACCACCGGCCGGTTGAAGGTCGCCGACTTCGGCCTCGCCATGACGCTGGCCGGCGCGGCAGCGCATCACACCAAGACCGGCGCGCGCCCCGGCACGCTCGCCTACATGAGCCCGCAGCAGCTCCACGGTTCGCGGCCCGAGATCGCGGACGACGTCTATTCGCTCGGCGCGACGCTCTTTCACCTGCTCACCGGCACCACGCCCTTTCACGGGAGCACACTCGATCTGATCGCTCTCGAAAAACGCGCGCCGACCGTGGGCGCGCGCCGTTACGAAATGGGCAAGGGCAAACTGCCGCCCGTGCCGGAGACTTGGGAAAGTGCGATCGCCGCCTGCCTCGCCAAGGATCAGCGACTGCGCCCGAGCTCCGTGCGCGACGTCGTGCGCTGGCTCAAGCCCGAGCACAGCAAACTCGGAAGCTCCGATCTCGGCACGAGCGTCATCCTCCCACCCGCCAGGCAGAAACCGGCGCCGGAGCGCGCCGCGGGATGGAAGCCACTGAGCCCCGCCCCGCCCGGACCGGACCCGAGCAAGACCGCGGCGCTGCTCCCGATCCGGCACGACGACGAGCGGCCGGGAATCTTGCTCGCTCTGCTCATCGCCGGCGCGGTCGTGCTCCTCGCACTCATCGTCATCGCGCTGGTCTATCTCTGACCGGCGGCACCGGCACTCGCAGGAACAAATCGCACCACTCCGCGCGCAGCCACCAGCACACGCCGCGCAGCAGCAGTCGCAGCGCGCTCGCATCCGGCAGGAATCCGCCGACGAGCAGCCGCCAGCCCGCATTGCGCCGGCCGTAAACACCCGCAGCCATGCGCCGCTGCGCGAGGCGCACCAGCCGGCGATTGTAGAAGGAAAGCACGCAGCGCGCGACGCGCCCCGGAACACCCTCGAAGGGAAACTGCTCGAACCTCCGCGCCGGGTCCGCATACACCTGCCGCACCGGGCCGAGATGATAGCTCACGATATCGAGCAGGAACGCCGCAGCCCAAAGCTCCGCGTCGCCGACGTAATAATACTTGTCCCGATAGATCCCCTCGAACCACGCGCGATGGCAGAACTGGAACCGCGTATTGAACTCCTCCGCCGCTCCGCGCACATCCTCGCCATCGAGCGACCGGCAGATCAGCGCCGCAGCGCCACTCGCCGTGAACGCGCAGAAATCCAGGCCCGAGCTGTAGAGCGGATCGAGAAAGCTCGCCGCGTCGCCCACGCACACCCAGCCATCATCCGCGATCTTTTCCGACCAATATGCGAGCGACGAAAACGCGCGTTGATCGCCTTCGATCGGCTCCGCCGAGCTGAGGATTTCGCGACCGACCGGGTGCGTGGAGAAGTGCGCCTGGAGCCGCCCACCGATCGTCGCGCCCGCCGGCGGCTGAAAAAGTCGCGAGTCATATACGAGGCCCACGCTCGTATCGCCCCCCTTGAGCGGGATGATCCAGCACCACCAGCCGTAGCCCATGAGGTGATTCGTCGCCCAAGAGCGCGCCGTGCGCGTCGCCCCAGCCCACGCGGGGAATCGTTCGCGCAGGTCGCAGCCGTCCCAATCCTTCACCCCGCGAAAGCGCGCCCAGAGCGAGTTGATCGGGTGATCCGTGTTCGCGCGGAAGTGCCCGAGCTGCCGCGCGAGCAACGCCGCGCGCCCGGTCGCATCGACGATCCACTTCGCGCACAAAACGCGGTCGCCCACTTCCACGCGCCGAGCCTCGACATCGACCGCGCCGACCTTTGCCGGCCGCCACAGCTCGCAGCCCGCGTCGCACGCGAGCTTGAGCACGTGTTCATCGAGCGTCGCGCGATCGACCTGGAAACCCGGCAGCCGCGAGTTGTAGCGAGCGCCCATCTCCACGCAGCGATCGAACGCCTCGTCCACGGAAGGCGTAAACCAAAAGCGCAGCCCTTGCTTGGCGAGCTGTTCGTGCCCCAGATGCTGCGTGATCCCGAGCACACGCGTGAGGAAGCACGAACTGACCTCCGTCGTCGATTCCCCCACCTTGCGATCAAACGCGTCCGCCTTCTCGATGATGACGACACGCGCCGCCGGATGCCGCCGCTTGATCAGCATCGCCGTCGCAGCACCGCTAAAAGCGCCGCCAACGATGGCGACATCGCATTGTTCTTCGTGCATCGCCGCAGCCTCTAGCGTGTCCCGGCTCGCGCCGCAAAGGTGCGCCGGAGATTTCGGAAAAAACGGTTTGCCGCCCCGTCCCTTCCGCCTACCCTGCGCCCCTCCTAAACGGAGCCTTAGCTCAATCGGTTAGAGCGCTGCCCTGTCACGGCAGAGGTTGCGGGTTCGAGTCCCGTAGGCTCCGCCATTTCTAAAATGGCCCGAGAGTGGCTTCAATACTTGCTTCCGGAGCGATCGAGCACGCCTCACAAAATGACCGATCCGAAATTTCGTGACCGTTTCGTGACACGAGGTTCCTAAACATGCAAATGCGCCTTTGCGGCGTATCGTGCGCTGACAGGCTCCCAATCCATCTGCAAACTCAGTTCCCCTCACCCACCTGCTCCACTTCGTCGAAGGTCACGCCGTGCTCGCGGTTCACCGCGCGCGTGGCCGCAAGCGAGATCCGGTGAAGCAACGACAGCCGTTCCGCCTCACCGACTTCGTGCAGCACGGGCTTCACCACCAATCGCAGGCTGCCCGCATCACGCACGAGCAGACCCCAGCACGCCGGCAGTTCGTGCGGCAGCACCGTTTCAACGCAGCTCCGCCATGCACGGAGCATCTGCCCTACCTCGCGCCTGTAAGCTCCTTGATCCTGATGTTCCGGAATTGCACCAGCGAGGCGCCCCATTCTCCGTCCTTCCTTTCGGGATGTAGCTGGAGAGCGAGCGGCCCCCGACGTGGAATTCCCGGCAACTGCGCGTCGTCGATGACCAGCTTGTCGTTGAGCGTGACCGTCAGGCGGTCGCCCTTCATCAGGATGTGGAATGTGTTCCACTCGCCAATCGGCCGGTCGGCTTTCACCTTCGGCGTCGCCCCGGCATGCACCGTCGCGGGAAAGGCCAGGTCGGTCCGGTAACCCCAGACCTCGCCCGAGCCGACCGGCCAGCACCAGATGTTCACCTGGGATTTGTGCTGGCCGCGAAGGAATACCCCCGAGTCGGTGTTCGGCACGGTGACGGCGATCACGCTGCCCGAATCGTCCTTCTCGTAGCTGCCATCGGGCAGGATGACCCGTGCCTTCCGATTTGCGAGGGGACTCTCCTTGATCCGCCAATCCAGCCACAGTTCGAAGTCGCCGTATTCCTTCGTCGTCCACAGGTTCCGATCGCCCGGCGAGTCACCTTTTGGATCGCAGTCGATGACGCCATCCACGACGCTCCAGTCTTTGTTGTCGGGCTGGCGCGTGGTCCATCCCTCAAGATCTTTCCCGTTGAAAAGCGGGACGAAGCCTGGCGATGAAACGTCCGGTAATGCCGAGCGCACCGCGCTGGCGGCAACCACGACGATGAAGATGGAAGCGAGAAACGGATGGTTCACGACGGTCATTGACCGATTGATACCACGAGGGCCGCGTGATCTGACACGGGAATTGACGCCTTCGGCCCTGCAAGGACAACACCTTCAGCCTCGTAGCATTAGGAGGACTGCTGAATCGACACGCCGGGACTGATGATTGCGTGACCGATCCATGAATCCTATGAACCGTTCTGGGAGATGAATCTCCACGGGCCTTCGGGATTTAGAACCTGCCACCCTTGCCTGCGCAGCCGTCATATCGCCGAGTGGGCGAGCGGCCCTGACTGGGATGACTACTCGGGTGCGGAACGCGCGCCTGTAACTTCCTTGATGCCGTCGGGCGTGAACTCGCTGCCAGTGTAAGTAACGCCGCGTTGGAGTTTCGAGCCGTCCATTGTCGTGGACGAGGTCTGGCCGGGCCGGCGTATGGTGAGATTCGCGGGGGTCTGGCGGCCATCGACGCTAACGACGCGGGTGGTGTCGATGCGGCGGAGGGGTTGGTTGGCGGGGGAGTATTTTTCGACGCGGAGCGGGACGAGGCGGCGGGGGTCGATCCAACTGCGCACGCGGCCGTAGCTCGAACGGCCGCCCTTGCCGGGTTTCGATTCGAGGATTTGGCAGGGCACGCCGTCCACTTCCTCGGTGCCGACAAGGGTTTGCTGGTCCCATGCGAAGAAGTTATCCACGACGTCTTCGTAGGTCAGCTCGCTGCCGAAGAGCGGCTCTTTCATGTCGCCGGCGTCGAGCGTGCGGGTGGTGTTTGGCGGGGTGAAAAGCGCGCCGCTCGCGGGCCGGGTGCCGGTTTTCCGCAGGAGGACGGATTCGCCTTTGCGCTCCTTCGGCC
>JBEBGD010000118.1:0-16365 GCA_040081625.1 Chthoniobacteraceae bacterium | reverse complement strand
CTTGAAGACGATCGTGCCCGAGCAGATGAGCAGGATGGAGACGGCGGCAAACCACCACTTGAAATCGTGCATCGCGGCTTCGTCGATGAGCTTGCCGACATCGGTGGGGATCTGGGCGATGGTCATCGGCGCGGTCATGTCCAGTTCGCGTTGCCGCCCTTGTCGGTGAAGGTGCCGGTCGTCGAGAGAGCGACGTCGTAGGAGCAGCGGCCAAAGGTCGCGTCGCCGACCGCCACTTCCGTGGCACCGCGGAAGTCGCAACCATCCGCGGTCAGCGTGCCATCCGCGCCGTTTCCGCCGCCGTTGTATTCGATGCCGCCGCGATTGGAGATCCCGGCCGTGGGCCATGTCGTGAAACTGCCGGCAATCGTGACGCTGGCTCCATTCCCGCCGGTCACGGAGCCGTCGCTCGAAGAGCTATCTCCGCCGCCGCGCGCATCGATCGCGGCGATGACGCCGCGGCCCCTCAACTCGACCGCGCCGCCTGCGCCGCCGGTGTAGCTGCCCGCGTCATCGGCCGTCACGAATCCGCCCACCGTTGAGATGGTGACCTGGATCGCGTCCAAAGTGACTGCCACATCGTAGCCGTCCTCGCCGTTCGTGTTGCTGGCGAAGCCTCCGCCGGCGTTGATCTGGACGTGACTAAAGGTCGGGCCAGTCGCCCTGGCGTCAGCGCCCGCGCCTCTCACAATCCGGCACAGCGCATTCCAATCCGCCGCGAGCGTGATCGAGAAGCTCCCGATGCCGAAGTCGATCGCGAAGGGCACCGCACCCGCGATGCCCTCGGTATAAGCCTTGCCGCCGGTGAGCCACGGCGCGCCCGCCGAGCCGTCGCCCGTCGAGTCGTTGCCGTCGCTGCGCACGTAATAGACATGCGGATCGCTGATCGAGCCGCCGCCGCCACCGCTCGCGTCAACGTAGGCTTTCGTCGCCGCGTCCTGCGCGTCCACGGGATCGGCGACGCTTTTGATGTTCGTGCCGCCAGCCTCGATGTGATCGATGAACACGCTGAACACCGTGCCGGCGGTGTTGTTGATCGCCTCGAAAATCGGGACGGTGCCGTCCGCGGAGGTCTTACTGACTTGCAAGCCGCGCAGGCCAGTCGCGCCAGCAGAGATCGCGACCACCGCGCCAGTGCCGGAGTTCAACGTCCACGTGGCCTTTGCCGTGAAAGCGTTCAGCACGCTCATGCCGGCGTAGTCGGTGCCGGCGGTTGCCGCGGAGTAAGCCCCCGCGCCGTTGCCCTTCACGAGGCCATTGATCGAGCCGAGCGCCGTCTGGAACTCGGAAGCCGCGTGCGTCGCCACCGTGCCGAGCCCGAGGTTCGTCCGCGCCGCCGATGCGTCGGTGAGATCGGAGAGGTTGCTCGCCTTCGCGAGCTTGCCGCCGACCGCGGTCGTGATGGTGCTCGCGAAGTTCGCGTCGTCGCCGAGCGCCGCGGCCAGCTCGTCGAGCGTGTCGAGCGCACCGGGCGCGCTCGCGATCAGGTTCGCCACGGCCGTCGCCACGAACTCAGTCGTCGCCAGCCGCGTCGAGCTGTTGCCCGCGCTCTGTGTCGTCGCGGTCGGGTTGTTCGTGAACGCCGGCGAATCCAGCGGCGCCTTAAGCGCGAGCGCATCATCGACGGCGCTGAAGCTCGCAGCCACCGCGCTCGCGCCAGCCTTCGCATCGAGCGCATCCTGGAGATCGGTTTGATCGGCGAGCGTGCCGGTGATCAGCCCCCACACGGCAGCACCGGGCTCGCCAATGCCCAGGCTCAGCAGTGTGCCGGCGACGGCGGACGGATGGAAGTCGAGCGCGTCGAGCACGGCGATGCTCGTCTTTCCGGAGACTGCGGCGAGGGCTTCGACTGGAAATTGCGTGGCAGGCATCAGCGGAGGTTCACCGGGAGGCGCGGTGTCAATTTGTGAGAGGCTGGCGGATGCGCAGCGGGAAGGGCGGCGTGACGCGACTGCGGCCCTGGTAGGTGAAGGCGAGTTGCGCTTCGCACGCGATGAATGCGCTGACCGCATCGGCGGCGGCGGGCGCGTTGAGCTGAGCGAAGAGCCGATCGAGACGCGGGCCGCCGGGGGCGAGGTCGAAGTAGGGCACGTCCACCGCGTCGCGATCGGGCGCGGCCATCGGCTCGGTGCCGGTGATGGTGTCCATGAGCAGGAACGGCGGGGCATCGAACTGGCCGGCGGGGCGCGCGACCAGGCGCAGGTCGCTCACGGTGGCGAGGTTCGCGGCGGTGCCGCGGCTGTGGCAGCGGCCGGTGGCGATGAGCGGGTGAAGGCGCACGGTGCTGCCGAGCCACAGGTCGAGGCCTTCGGTGGGATCGAACGTCGCGGAGCTGAAGGCGCCCGTCGTGAGGTTGTATTGCAGGTCGAGCGCGTTGCGGGCGATCGGCGCGTCCGGGATGGTCCAGTCGAGATGATAGAAGGCGAGCCAGCCGGCGCCTTCGATGATGATCTTGCGGGCGAAGTCGGCCTTCTCGAAGTCGAAGTTTGCATAGCCATAGGTGCTCGCGGCGCGGATGAGCACGTTGAAGATGCCGGCTTCATCGGCGGTGCCGAGACTCGTCGCGAGTCCACCCGCTTCTTCGGGGCTGTAGATGGTCAGTCCCGTCGGCAGGCCGCTGGCGTAGATGTAGGGCAGCTCGGTGGTGACGTCCGAGGGCGTGAAGCCGGAGCCTTCTGCCACGATGAGGAAGCTCTCGCCGAGGTAGCCGAACTTGGGGATGGTGACACCGATCGTAGGCATCAGGCGAGAGGTTGGCGGAGGCGCACGGGCAACAGCGGGGTGAAGGTGCGCCGGCCATCGAGGGTGAAGGCGAGCTGGAGATCGGCTTCGAGCGCGGCGCTCTGCGGCACCGCGGCGGACGGTGCATTGAGCTGCGCAAAGAGCCGCTCGATGCGCGGGCCGCCGGGCGTGAACTGGAAGTAAGGCACCTCCACGGCGTCGTAGCCAGGCAGGCCCATCGACTCGGTGCCCGTTGGCGGCATGGAGACGTAGGGCGGTGCGTCGAATTGGTTGCGCGCGCGGATCACGAGCTGGAGGTCGCTCACTGCGGCGAGCTGCGGATCGTCGGGATCGAGGAAGCTGTTGCACCCATCGCGGGAGATGAGCGCATGGATGCGCACGGGCTGGCCGATCGTCAGCTCGCGCTGCGCAGGCGAATGCGGTTCGAGCCCGCCGAACGTGCCGCGCGTCACGTTCACATGCCACGCGACCGAGGTGAAGGCTCTCCGCAGCATGTCGTATTGGAGATCGACCGCCTGCCTTGCGACGGGCGCGTCGGGGTCCGTCCAGTCGAGATGGTAGAAGGCGAGGCGGCCGTCGCCTTCGATCACGATCGTCTGCCGATGGTGAAGCACATGCGGAGTCTCCGTCGCGCCGACGTAGCCGACGAAGGATAGCGACAGGTCGAAGACGCCCGCGCCATCCTCCACGCGGGGCTCTCCCTTGAGTCGGTTCTTCGACGGGAGCAGGTCGCCGCCTTCATCCGGGAAGTTGCCGAAGACTCCAACGACCGGCGGGAAGCCCCGGTAGCGGTGGTCGTGGCACCATGTAACCGCTGGCGTGCCGCCGGTCGGCGTCGGGAAGGCCGCGGAATTGTCGATGCGGCGGACCTTGAAAAAGCTGCCGACGGGCACGCCGCGAAAGCCCCACGAATCGATGGCGGAGATGAGTTCGTAGGTCATCGCGCGATGCGCTGCCGGATGGAGACGGGGATGGACGGCATGAAGTGGCGCGTGTCGTCGAGAGTGAAGGAGACCATCGCCACGGCGGGAATCGCCTCGCTTTCGGCGACGGCCACGGATGGGGCATTGAGCTGGAGGAAGAGCCGCGCGATGCGTGGGCTGTCGAGCACGAGGTCGAAGTAGGGCACGTCGGTCGAGCCTTCGCCCGGCACGCCGAAGCCGGCGGGGACTTCCATCGTCTCGATGCCGGTGGCTGGCATGTCGAGGTAGGGCGGGCCGTCGAATTGCAGCACGGGCCGGATGACGAGGCGCAGATCGGAGACTTCGGCGAGGTTCATCTCTCCAGTGGGCGCGCTGTAGAGGCGCGCGCGCGCGATGAGCGCATGGATGCGCAGCGTCTCGCCGGGCGAGAGCTGAAGACCGGGCGACAAGTCCTCCCACAGCGAGCCGCGCGTGCCAATCGCCAGCGATCTCACGGTGCGGGTGAGCACCTCGTATTGCAGGTCGATGGCGTTGCGCCGCTGCGGCGGCGACAGCGACCAGTCGAGATGATAGCCAGCGAGCCAGCCGTAGCCTTCGATGATGATCGAATGCTCGAAAGTTACGCGAGTCGCGACTTCATCGACGAGGCCCGTCGCGGCGAAGTGCATCTTGAATAAGCCGAACGCCTGGTATTGCGCGGGGAGGGCGTGCTGGAACCAGAAGCGATCCTCCAGGCTCAGCCAGTTGCCGAGCGACCCATTGGGCAGAGGGGCGGGCGCATCCGGGTCAGGGTCTTCTTCGCCGCCCGGTTGGGAGTTGAGGTCGCTGAACTCGCTCAACCCTTCCCATGTGATGGATGGCCCATCCATCCCGCCCGAGGCCGGCGCGAGAGTGACGTGCAGGTTCGCCACGAAGCCCAGGCCGTGGAGCCCGAACGGATCGATCTCGGCGGTGATCTCGGCCATCGGCTACAGCTCGGAGATGGTGTATTGGGCGGCCTTGCTGGTCAGTCGCAGGCTGCCGGCCAGGGCGCGCGACTCCGACGACGGCGCGGGGCCGGCATCGAAGTCGAGCAGGCGCGCACGGATCGCGAGGGAGACCGAAGCGAAGAACGCGCGATGCGTGCCGGTGCCGGCGTCGGTGATGTCCACCGCAGCGCCGCCCGCGGTCTCGGAGAGCTTGAGATCGGTGTCGGTAAGGCCGCTGGCGATGACGTGATAGATCGTGCCCGCGTCGAGCCCGTCGGGGAGCGTCGCCGTGCTCAACACATAGACCTGATCGCCCGCGAGCAGGCGGTGCGCAGCGGTGAAGGCGAGCACATCGGTGCCCGCATCAGCGGTGAAGGTGCCGACCTGTGCGGGATTCCATGTGCTCGTGATGCCGCCGAGCGTCGCGGAGGCTGCCATCGCTGGCGGCGCGTCGTCTGTGCGATCGACGATGATCTGGCCGCGGAGCTGCACTTGCCCGGCAGACGGGAAGAGATCGACGCTCAGGCGCTCGACGAAATCGAGCTGGTCGAGCAGCGGCGTGCCGTCGTGGATGACAGCCATGTCGAGCACGAGCCGGGCGCGGGCGTTCACGTCGCCATTGAAGCTGGCAAGCTGGAAGGCCGGTGCGAAGTCGAGCGTGAGCCGCTTGCCCGAGCTGAGCAGATCGCCGCTGACGACGGCCTCGAAGATGGTGCAGTCGTAGGCGGACGGATACCAGATGTCGCCGACGAGCCGCACGATGAACCAGTGCCCATTCTGGAAGGTGACGAACTCGCCCGGGAGCGCGCGACGCGAGTCGAGCCCTTCCTCGGCGGCGAGCTGCACGTCGGCATCTGCGCCGATCTCCATCACCGTCGCGGCGGGGAAGATCACCTCAGCGTCCGCGTAGCCGGAGCCGTTCAGCGAGAGGTCGATCGCGCTTCCGCCGGCAGTCAGCGCGAGCTTCGCCTCCGTCGTGCTGAAGCCGTCCGCGATCACGTAGTAGGTCGTCTCCTCATCCAGTTCCGGAGGCAGCGTGCCGGTCGGGTTCTGGATGCGGATCGCGTCGCCGATCGCCAGCGTGTGATCCGAGTTCACGATCACCTTGTCGCTCGCCGCCGTCGCGATGTAGGTGCCGTTGCCAAGCGTCGCGCGCTTGATGCGCGACCCGGCGCGCAGCGTCCTCGTGCCGTCGATCGTCCGCTCATCGAGCGCCCACTCCCCCGCCGGGCTGATCGGCGCGTAGTCGTAGATCAGCCGGTTCGTGGTCTCGGCGACGCTGCCGGTGTAGGTCGAGGTCGTGCCGGCGCCGGCATCCGTCTTTACGATGTTCGCGGGCACGAGCACGGTGCCGGCTGGCCCCTTGATCGTGTGCGCGTGAGGGTTGCTGAACTCGACATCGGGGAGCAGCACGGGCTGATCGAGCGGGCTGCCAGCGGCGGAAGTAGTCGTCGTGGTGTCTCCCCCGCCGTCGCCTGTCTCGGTGAGGATGTTGTTGACGATGTTAGTGACTGCGGACTCCAAGCCGAGAACCTGGTCGATGGTGATCTCGATGTCGTCGATGAAGGCGGATTTCGGGCCGGCGGCGGTGATGATAGCTACGAGGCTGGCTTCAGCGGGCGTGAAGGCGACGGTGATCTCGACGCTGTCTTCATCGACGATGACGAATTCGACTTCGCCCGGGCCGAGCACGCGACCGTTGCTCGTGTTTTCGCGAACGATGATGCCGCTGATGTTCTCGGTGGCGAGGCCGTGATCGAGGACGAAGGTATCGAGCAGGCCGTCGCCCAAGACAACGACGTAGTGCTGTTGGCCGGTGATAACCTGTGCGGGGGTGAACGGGATGTAGCTTTTCCGGGTCGGCGGACGGAGCCATTCGATGGCGGGGACGATGGCCAGCTCAGACCAGATGAGTTCGCGGGCGACGGTGACTTCCTGCTGAATGCTAATAAGGCGTCCAGCGACTTCGGGGTCTTCAGGGTCTTCGTCCTCGGGGACGATCTCCATCTCGATCTCGAGCGGAACCTTGATGGATGCCTCTGCGCGGAGGGCGGCACACATTTGAGCGAGGCCGAGAGGGAGCTTGAAGGTGAGAACTCCGGGCGCGTGATCCTTCACCGTGGCGGTTACGAGCGGCTGATCGGTGCCGCTGAGCGGGCCGATGAATTCGATGTGGGCGACGCCGGAAGCTGGCCGGGTGACGGAGAATCGTTTCGTGCTGCCGGGCCACATGGCGTTGAGCGCAGTGGCGATGGCGTCCTCGTCGGAGCCGTTGCCGAGCAGCGAGGTCTGGCGGCCCGCGAAGCCGAGGACGAAGTGTCCGTCGAAGCCTTTCGCGAGCGTGAGCGACTGGATCTCGTTCACGCGAATCTCGGCGAGGCCGCTCGCGTCGGTGGTGATGTAGCCGGCGCGAAACTCTGCGACGACGGGAGCGGGTGGCAGGATGCGCTCCCAGCCTTCGATGTTCCACGAGAGCGGCGCGCGGATGAAGCGCAGCTCGTGCCAGCGCACGTCGCCTTCGAGGTAGGAACGCCAGCGGGCGAAGGATTGCGGGCGAAGCCGGTTGACGGCGGCGGCGAGATCGACGGGATCGTCGGAATCGAATCGCGCGAGCCACAGGCCGGGGACGATCGCTCCGGCGGTGGTGGTGAGCGTCTCGACTTCTACGCATTCGATGCCAATGTCGGAAGCATTGAAGATGGCTTTCAGCTCATCGTCGGTGGTCTCGATGGAGATGGGGCCGAAGGCGATGCCGGCAGGCTTGATGAGATCCACGCTGCCGGAGTCGGGAGCGGCGAGCACCCTGCCGATCGAGACGCGCAAGGTGCGCACGTTGGGCCAGCACTCGACGAGTCCATCCGCGGTCTCACGGCGCCAGGTGCGCAGTTCGCAAAGAAGCGTGTCGGCGAGGCGAAGCGTCGGCAGCGATGGTTCTCCACCTTCGATGCCGATCAGCTTTTGCTCCGCAAGATACGCGTGGAGTGGAAGGACGATCTCGCTCACTGGCGGCGGTGCATGTCAAAGCCCGAAGAACTGCGGATCGAAGGCGGTGCGCTCGAAAGGAAAGCGAGGGTTGAGGTTGTCGTGCGGCTGGGAGTCGGCGCCGATGGGGCCGGGTGTCCAATATCGACCGGAGAAATCCGAGGCCTGGAGGTAGGCATAGATCTGCGCGCTCAGGTCGTTGTTCGGCGAGAGGAGCGAGTTGAAGATGTTGTCGGCGAAGCCGCCGAGCAGGCCGGTGGCGAGGCGGATGGGGCGCGGCACCGGCGCGCCGACACGCGCACGGGTGGCGTGCGCCAGGTTCCACCAGACGAAGTTCTGGACGAAGGGCGTCCAGTTGCGAGCAGGCGCGGAGTAAGGATTGCCGTCCGGTTCGTCTTCGGGGGAAACGAACCAGACGGTAGCGATGAGCAGTTCATCCTGCTCGCTCTCGACGGCGGTGCCACGAAGGCGATCGAGCGGCGTGGGCGGCTGGAAACCGCGAAGCTCCGGGACGGCGGCGAGCCAGTTGCGGCTCGGCGCGGAGAGGACGCGCGCATTCGAGAAGGTCGTGGTGATCTCGACGGTCTGCGCGTCGGCTGGCGGATTGTAGATGACGGCGCGCTGGCTCGATCCCGGTCGCGGAGTGAAGAGCGCGACGTCGCACGCGCGAAGCTGACGGGTGCCATCGGAGAGGATGGGGGCGAAGACGGCGGGCACACGGCCGGCGAGGACCGGGTTGCGGAAGTTCGGTCCGAGCAGGAGCAGCGGCGCGGGGTCTTCGGTGAGCGCGGCGTGCGCGGCGGATTCGATCGTCACGTCGGCGCCATTGACGAAGCCGGGGCGGACGATGGTCGTCCATGCCGCGCCATCCCATGCGGGCGCGAGCTGCCACGGGTGCGCGGTGCGATCCTCGCCGCGAAGGCTCACCCACACGCCGTCGGGCGTCCATGCCATACGCAGGCCAGGGCCGGGCAGCGGACGGTTCGCGCGCACGAGCTTGCGAGCGGCATTCCAATCGCGGGCCGGGATGGTCTTGATCAGATAGTCGCCGTCTCTCACGAGAAGAAGTGGCGGGCGGCGTCCTTCAGCTCCGCGATGGGCTGCGCGTAGTGGGTGAGCGGCGCGTGGACGATCTGGTGCGCGACGACGACGCTGGTGCGCGTGCGCTGGCGAAGCATGGCGATGGGCCAGCGGGTGCGGCGCGCGGAGAGGCTGGGCGCGCCTTCGATGAAGGGCGTGCCCGCGCGGCGGGGCGACCCGTCTTCGGTGCCCCAATCGGCGACCTGCACGAGGGTGAGCGTCGCGGGCACGAGCTGCCAGCGGTCGTCGCAGGCGAGTTCGATGGCGATGAAGCCGCGGCCTTCCTCGTCGAGCGACAGCTTGCTCCATTCGAGCACGGGCGGCGGATCGTCGTCGAGGGCGATGCTGTCGATGAAGACGGGCCGGCCGCTGACGGTGCCGGGCACGATCTGCGCGCGGGTGGCACCTTGCAGTCCGACGCGGAAGGGATGGTTCCAGTCCGGCGGTGTAGCATCGGCGACGATGACGGTGCCGTCGGGCGTCCAGCGAAGCCGGATGCCGCGGCCGGCGAGCAGCCGGCAGGCGCGGACGGCGGCGCGGGCCTTGCCCCACAGTTCGCGCGTGACTTCCATGCCGGCGCGGGCCTCTGGAAAAGAGGGGCCGTTCACAATCCGCCCGTGCTCAAGCTGCCGCTGTGCAGACCGCTGCCTGCAGCATCGCCGCTGCCGGTGGTGCGAAGCTGTGAGAAGTTATACACGTCGCGCACCCATCCATTCGGGCCGCTCATCATGTATTCGAGCGTGACGTGCGCGGCGTTGCCGCGGCGATCGATCTTGGGGGTGAGCTTGAGCCAGTTGCGACCCGCGATCTGGCGGATGCCGAGATGATTGAACTGCGGAGGAATGGCGAAAATCTCCCCCACCTTCGCGAGCACGGAATCCGGGACGGTGCGGGAGACAAAGGAACACCGGAAGATGGCGCCGACGGCGAGATAGCTATCCGAGCCATGCAGAAGGTTGCGCGCTGGCGTGCCGCTGCCGGACTTCGGCATGTCCTCTGGGAATTCCTCCGCGGTGGAGTTCCAGCCGAACTTGGCGGCGATCTTCTTCCAGTTCGGATTGCTCTTTAGCGTGTCCTGAGACATCGAGCCGTCGAGCTCCAGATCGAGCGCGTTGGCGTCGTCATCGGGATCGGTGGTGCCCTCGCCGACGAGACCTTCGTAGGTGAGCATCAGAATCCACGAACCGGTCTCCGATTCGCTGGCATTGCGATCGGTGATCGGCAAGCCGAGCGGGGGGGGCGAAGGGATGAAGGATTCACAGTCCTCCAGCGAATAGACTTCCCACGGGACGGTGTGGACGATGGCGCCGGTCTTCGACTTGCGGAAGCTGCCGCCGTGCTGGCCGCCGTTGAGGCGCATGGGGACGGTGGTGCTCATCCGAAGACGGGGACGCCGCCGCCGATGCGGCGCGAGGTGAGGGCGGTGTGGATGGCGTCGAGCTTCCTGTTGGTCTGGCCGGCGGCGTCGAGCTGCTTGTTGGCGATGCCGAGCAGCGGGTCGCGACCGGAGACGATGCCGCCGCCGCCCGCGATGCGCTGGAGGCTCGCGACATCCTCCTTGCCTTTCTTCTTGCCGTCCTCGTCGAGTGCCGACGCGACGGCGGCGGCGGGGAGCCCGCCTTTCTCCGCGGCCTTCGCGGTGTCGGCCATGCCCTTTTGCGCGGCGGCCCATTCGGTGCCGAGGATGCCGAGGAGCTTCGACTTGTCGGCGCTCGAATCCATCACGTCGCCGATGCTGCCGAAACCCTCGATGAAGGCGGCGCGGGATTCGCCGAGCGCGGCGGAGAGCTGATCCATCGCGCGACCGCCGGTCTCCGACGCGCGCTGTCCGAGGGCTTCCGCGCCGGCGCGCAGTCCGGCGGCACCGGCGGTGGCCTTGCCGCCGATCCACGGCACGTCGGAGAGCTTGTCGAGCACGCGGGCGGCGCCTTCCATGAGCGCGGCGATGACGCCATCGAAGACGGCGCTGAGTGCGTTGCCGACGCCCTTCCACGCGGAGGCTGAGGAGAGCAGGGCGATGAGCGCGTCGCCCGTGCCGACGAGGCTCTTGAGGAGGAAGTTGACGGCGGCGGCGAAACCGATCTTCAGCGAGAGGCCGAGGACTTCGCCCATCTTCCCATCGGCGAAGACCTGCGCGATGAGCGCGGCCCAGCCGGCGACGATGCTGCCGAATTTCTCCGCCCACGGGATGAGCGTGCCGAGCCACGCATTCATGCGCTGCATGAAGGGGGTGAGCGCGGTGATGAGCGGCGCGCCGATGGCCTGGAAGACGCGGCCCACGCCGTCGGAGAAGTTGGACATGATGCCGCCCCAAGTGCCGCTCTGCCGGGCCATCTCGCCGGAGAAGCGCGTGAGGTCGCGCGCGGCGACGGTCCACACGGCGGCGCCCTTGCCGCCGGACTGCTGGAGCGCCTCGAGCTTGCTGCGCGTGGCGGAGGTGACGATGCCGAGCTGCTGGAGCCGCTGCATGGCTTCGCCGACGGGGCGGCCATTCATCAGGCCGTCATACATGCGGCCGACGTGGACGGCGATGTCCTCGAAAGGCTGACCGCTGGCGCTGGCGATGTCGCCGACGAGCCGCAGACCCTCGCCGGTGGCGAGCGCGCCGGCAGTGAGGCTCTGCAACACCTTGCTGGCCTGCACGACGCCGGGCAGGTCGAACGGCGTCTCGGCAGCGAAGGTGTTCAGCTCCGCCATGCGCTTTTGAGCAGCCGCGGTGCTGCCGAGCAGCGTGCTCATCGTCGTCGAGAAGGTCTGCATCTGCGCGGCGGCGGAGATGGATTTGCCGAGCCCGGCGAAGGCGCCCGCGGTGGAGGCGGCGGCGACGCCGACGGGGCCGAGCATGAGCGCCATGCCGGCCATCGGCGCGAGGAACATGGAGGCGGTGCCGAGCGAGCGGCCAATGCCGCCCATCGCCCCGCCGATGCCGCCGAGCGCGCTGCGGGTGGCGCGGCCCGCGGCCATGCCGAGCGCGCCGACTGCGCCGACCGCAGCCCGCGCGCCGGCGACGATCTTCGAGGTGGCGAGCGCACCGGCGGCGCCGAGGACGGCCATGCTGCGGCTCGCGCCGATCTCGCGCAGGTTGAGCGCCATGAAGCCGGCGTTGAGCACGGTGAGGCGACCGCTGAGCGCCTGCGCGCTCTTCACCACGGTGCCGATCTGCGCGGCGACGTGATTGAAGGCGGAGGCGGCGGGCTTGATGGCGGGCACCCATTTCCCGAGCGAGTCGGGGATGTATTTGACCCACGGCGCGATGCGCGCGGCGGCGACGACGATGCCGCTGAGGCCAGTGGTGAAGGTGCGCGCGGCCTGCGCGGCGAGGGCGAGCCCGCTGCCGAGGCGGGCGACGAGCGGAGCCTGCGCGCCGACGCTGGCAGCGGAGGTGGCCGTGGAGGCGAGCTGCGCATTCGCGCCGGCGAACTGCGCGTTGATCTGCGCGGCGATGACGCCGAATTTCTCCGCGATCGAATCCAGACCCGCGCTGAGCGAGTCGTCGTCGAGGTCGAATGAGGCAGAGGCGTCGGCGTCGGGCATGGGCGAGGACCGGAGGAAAGCGGCGCGGGCGCGCAAGCCCGCGCCGCCGAGTTCCCCCCAGAACGAACGGCGCGGCTGTCAAAGCGGAGGTTGCCGCGCTCTATTCCCAGCCGGCTTCGCGCAGCGCGTAGCGCAGGACGCTGGTGGCGACCTCGGCGAAGTGCGCGCGGATGTGCGCCTTGATGTCTTCGACGGTCTCGCGGTCGCCGCGGGCGAACTTGCCGCGCTTGCGGATGGTCACGCGGAGCGAGTGGTAGGACTGGGTGACATCGATCGTCCACGTGCCGGCGGAGAGCTTGCGCGCGCCGCGGGCGAGCAATTCCTGCCGTAGCGCGGCGAGCTTGTTTTCATCGACCCAGAAGAACTCCCGGCCCTGATACGTGCGCTGGCCGCGGCGGACGCGGGCATCGTAGATCGGGCGCAGGTTGGGCCACATCTCGCGGCGCTGATGCTTGAGGGTGACGGGGACGAAGACGGCGTTGAGGCCTTGGATGCGGGAGTATGCGCCGCCTTCGATGTCGATGCGGCCCTTGTAAGTGTAGCGCTGTTCGAGCGCATCCTCGGCGAGCTGGCGGCAGGCGACTCCGGCTTCCTGCGCGAGGGCGCGGTCGAAGCGGCGCTTTTTGCGCAGGAAGTTGCTGGTATCGATCTTCACGCGAATCCTCATCGTGAAGCGATCCGTTTCAAACGCGCGGCCCACGCCTCGACGATCGGCGGCGGTGGAATGACCGGGAGACTGAGGGACTGGGAGACTGGGAGACGGGCGGCGCGCAGCCTGGTCATCTGCTCATCGGGGGCGCCGCTCGGCGGCACCGTCCAATAGCCCGCGGCGCGGAGGATGCAGTGGCGGTATTGGAGCGCGCGCGACATGGGCAGCACGTTGAGGATGAAGTCCTCGCTCCAGCCGGTCTCGCGCGCCAGCGTGATGACGAAGCTCGCCACCCACGCCGGCTCTAGGAGTTTGGGGGCGGCTTGCTCCCGGCGGACTTCAGCTCCGGAGGCGTGCGCGTCTCGACCTGCGCGGCCTCGATGGCGGGCAGCTCGGTGGAGAGCACTTCGTCGGCGGCGGCGAGGCCCTCGGCGCTGATGTTGCGGGCGCGGGCGAAGACGAAGTCCCAATAGAACGTATCGAAGTCGCCCTTTGCCTCGCGCAGGGCCTTGCCGAGCGCCGCATCGTCCGGGGTGGTGAGCATGACGAGGACGGCGGCGAGCTCCTGCTCGCGCTGCTCGTCGCTCAGCTCCGCGAATGCCTTGCTGCCGATGTGGAGGCCGGCGAGGCGCGTCATCGAAAAGAAGTTGATGCTGAACGGGCGAAGCGTGAGGCCTGCGGACTCGGTGACCGGCTTGAGGAAGGCGGTGAGGCTGGCGAAGAGGCGCTGCTGTGGATTCATGTCGGGCGCGCTCATGCGGCGTCGAGTTTCGCGAGCAGCGCGGCTTCCTCATCGGGCGTGGCATCCATCGGGATCATCACCACGCGATCGCCCTTGCGAACGACGCCGAGCGGGACGGACTTCGCGAGTTCGGCGAGCGCGTGCTCGCGCTGGCGGTGATTCGCCTCGAGGTAGGTGAAGGGGTGCTCCGGATTGCGCTTGAACCATTTGCGCTCCGGGTCGAGCCATGCCTCGATGAGCTTGGCGGTCTCGTGCCTGCCATCGCGGCTGCGCGCCTTGAGCAGCCACGCATGCTTTCGCACCGGCGCGCCCTCGATGACTTCGACCGTCTCGACGAAGCCCGCGCGCTCGAGCACCTCGACGCCGAGCGTGAAGAGCGCGAGCACGAGCGGCAGATGCTTCGCGACGGCGGGATCGCCTTCACCGCTGACCGGCACCGCCTGATACGAGTCGCTCACGGCGCGATGACCGCCTACGCGGCGACGGTGCCGATTTCGCCGTCGGGATAGTGCGTGGCGCTCATCTCGAAGTCGTCGAAGCCCTCGTTCTTGTCGGTGGCCGTGCGTTCCTTCACGATGAAGACGCCGCCGGTGAGACCGGTGACATTCGGGCTCGCGACGTAGCCGAGGGCGAGGGGCGGTTCGCCGCCACCCTTGATCGAGACATCGGTCATCGGATCGTAGGGAAAGACGCGCTTGGTCACCCCGACGCGGTTCGCGCGCTCGGCGACCTTGATCTTTTCCTTGGTCTGCACTTCGTCGATGAAGACGCCCGGGAAGCGCTTCACACCGAATTTAGGATCGTCTGCGGCCATGATGATTTGGAGCGGTTGGAGGTTGGTCGGAAATTAGACGGTGGCATCGACGAGCACGCCGATCTGGACCTCGGCGTCTTCATCGCCGTCGTTGGTGATGAAGATTTGAGTCACGTCGGTGGTGACCGCTCCGCCTTCGGTGTCGAGCAGGGCGGGATCGCCATCGAACCAGATGACGGGCACGCCGGCGGCGAGGTTGAAGATGTTGGCCGGCACGCTGGAGCTGTTCGTCTCGATCTTCACGGCCTTGTCGCTCAGGAGCGCGAGGCCTTTGAGCTGCGAGACATCGATGGTGAGTGCGACCGCCTTGTTTTGCACGCCGGCGGCGACCGGCACGATGCGGTTGTTTTCGCCGTCGGCAGTCTTTTCCGTCGTGCGGGAAAAGCCGAGGCCGCTGCCCGGAGTCCAGCCGCGAGTGAATCGATGAGTGATGGTCATGACGAGCGGGCGAGCCTGTCAAACGAACGCCCAGCAGACGGCGAGCGAGAGCGTGCTGCGTAGGTCTTCGGTGGCATCGAGCTGGCGCACGCCCTCGGGCGCGAGACCGTAGTCGATGAGCGAAACCTTGCCGCGATTGAGCAGTTCGAGCTTGAGCGCGGCCTTCGCGGCTTCGCGCGCGGCGAGCGTCGCGGCGGTCGTGACGCCTTTGCCGCCGAGCAGCTTTTCGTGCAGCGCATCGAACTGCGCCTGATGCCCGACGACGTTGACGGCCGCGGCTTCCTCGTCGCACACGCGCGAGCGAAGCGTGAAGACGACCACGCCCATGCGGTGCGTAACGCGGTAGGTCTTGAACGAGCCGGCGAGCACGAGCGAGGGGCGCGCGGTGACTTCACCGCTCCCCGCCACGTGAAGGTGCGGGATGAGCGCGGCGACGCGCGAATCGAGCCGGAGAATCGCCGCGAGTTCGTCGATGAGCAGCCGGTCGTTGAGCGCGCTCATGCCGTCCTGCCTTCGAGCACGATGCCGGGGTCGCCCTTCGCGTCGCGGATGCGCGAGAGCAAGTAGGTGACGCCGCCTTCGACGAACTTCGTCTGATCCGGCACGAGCGTGATATTGCGCTGGCTCAGCTCGTCGCGTGCGACGCGCACGACGATGTCAGCTGTCGGCAGGATCAGCCCATCGGGCTCATTGCGGCCGGCTTTGATCGCCTGCCATCGCGCCGCGGGAATCTCGACGTGCTGCCCGATCGCGATCGTGGTCGCGAAGACTTCGGCGAGCGCGCGGTGCGCAGTTCCGCGGACGGCGGCGAGCTGAGTCTGCGAGATCATCGCGACTCCTCGTGCCCGCACCGCGTGCAGCGCACGTAGTTGTAGTGGCTGTCGTTGCCGGCGGAAACGAACTCGTGATCGCAGAGCGCGCGCAGGCTGGCGATGGCGCCGCGCACCGTCTTGATGCGATCGGCGAGCCGCTGCTCTTCCGCGAGGAGGGACTTGATGTCGAGATCGGTCATGCGAAGTCGCGACCTGTCAAAACCTCGGTCGCGGAATGAAAAAACGCCTCGCCGGTTCCCAGGCCGGCGAGGCGCTCAACCAGAACCGCGGGGCGCAAGACCCGTGGCGACTAAAGGAATCAGGGGCCGCCCTTGATCAGTCCCTTGGCGACGAGGGCGGCACGCAGCTCGGTGTCGAGGACGATGGTTGCGCGCGTGTCGTCGCCGATCTTCTCGCCCTCGGCGGCGAGAAGGATGATCGCGGCGTGCGCGGCGCGGGCGTCGTCGGCAGCCTTCTCTGCCTCGGCGACGAGCAGCGTGTATTTGGCGTGCAGCGCGCGCACATCGTCGCCGGTACGCCACGACACCGAAACGAGACGGCCGTCGACGACCCGTAACGAGTACTCCGGTCCGCCGCCGGCCGCGGACGATCGCCGCCCGCCGCCGGGCGGTCGTGAGCGGCCGCCCGCCGATCACCGCCCGCCACCCATGGATGCCGCGC
>JBEBGD010000001.1:0-193747 GCA_040081625.1 Chthoniobacteraceae bacterium | reverse complement strand
GCCCGGCCCGCAGGGCGAGAAGGGAGACCCGGGGGAGCCGGGGCCGGCGGGGAGTGACGGTGCGCCCGGGATTCAGGGGCCGCAGGGCGAGGTGTCGAGGGCAGACCTCGACGACGCCATCGCCGGCACGGCGCGCAATCCCACGGGGCTGGCGACGCTGGACGCTCCGTATGCCGATCCCGCGTCGGAGGAGTTGCGGGTCGCTCACAATGCGCTGCTGACGCTGCTCTTCCGGGCTCCGGTGTAGGCGCGGGCGGCTGCGGGTTTAACCACCGAGACACAGAGAGCACAGGGAGGGACACGGCGGCGGAGTTCCGATGCCCCTGCCTTCTCTGTGTCCTCTGTGGTTAAATGAAGGCCACGCCGCTCCGGCTGACGGTCGGCAGATGACCCGGAAGATTTTTCTTCTAATGGAGGGGCGGTCTTGGTTGTTTTCTCGTCCCCGCACCGGAAACACGGCGCGGGTTTTCCATCCCTACACATGATCAAAGTCCGAAACCTAAAGAAGACATTCGGCCCGAAGGTCGCAGTGAACGGCGTTTCCTTCACGGTCGAGAAAGGCGAAGTGCTCGGCTTCCTCGGGCCGAATGGCGCCGGGAAGAGCACGACCATGCGCATGATCACCGGCTTCATCCCGCCGACCGAGGGCGAGGTGACCATCGGCGGCCACAACATCGTCGATGCCCCGATCGCGGCGAAGCGGCTCATCGGTTACCTGCCGGAGAATGCGCCGTCCTATGCGGACATGACGGTGCTCGGCTTTCTGAGCTTCACGGCCGAGCTGCGCGGCATGGCGGGCGTGGAGCAGAGGAAGGCCGTCGATCGCGTGGTGGAAATGTGTTTCCTCGAGAACGTGCTGCACCAGAGCGTCGAGACGCTCTCGAAGGGTTACCGGCACCGGACGTGTTTCGCGCAGTCGATCATCCACGACCCGGAGGTGCTCATCCTCGATGAGCCGACCGACGGCCTCGATCCGAACCAGAAGCACGAGGTGCGGACGCTGATCCGGCGGATGGGTGAGAAGAAGGCGATCATTTTTTCCACGCACATCCTCGAGGAAGTCGAGGCCGTGTGCTCGCGGGCGATCATCATCGATCGCGGGACGATCGTGGCGAACGGCACGCCGGCCGAGCTCAAGCAGCGCTCGACGCAAGCGGGCGCGGTGACGGTGCGGATCGGCGAAGGCAGCGCGGCGGCGGTGAAGGGCAAGCTCGACGGGCTGAACATGGTCGAGGAGTCGGTGGTGATCGGCGAGTCGCCGGCGACGGTGCGCGCCTTTCCGCGCAAGAAGGTGGCGAGCGACGATCTCGCGCGGGCGATCAGCGACGTGGCGGTGCGGGAGCGCTGGGCGCTGCTGGAGTTGCACACGGAGGAGGGGCGGCTCGATGAGGTCTTCCGCAACATCACGCTGCCGGACACCAAGGGCGCGAAGGAGGAGGCGAAATGAAGCCGATCATCACCATCGCAAAGCGGGAGCTGAGCGGCTACTTCTCGTCGCCGGTCGCGTTCGTGTTCATCGTGATCTTCCTGCTCCTCTCGGGGTTCTTCACGTTCATGGTGGCGGGGTTCTTCGAGCGCGGGCAGGCGGGGCTGGAGACGTTCTTCGCGTGGCATCCGTGGCTCTATCTTTTCCTCGTGCCGGCGGTCGGGATGCGGATGTGGAGCGAGGAGCGGCGGCTCGGCACGATCGAACTGCTGCTGACGATGCCGGTCACGCCGTGGCAGGCGATCGTCGGGAAATTCATCGCGGCGTGGGCGGTCGTCGGGCTGGCGCTCGCGCTCACCTTCCCGGTGTGGATCACGGTGAACTATCTCGGCAACCCGGACAACGGCGTGATCTTCGCCGGCTATCTCGGGAGCTGGCTGATGGGTGGCGCGTATCTCGCGATCACGGCGATGACTTCGGCGATGACGCGCAACCAGGTCGTCGCCTTCATCGTGTCGGTGGTGCTCGCGCTTTTCCTGATCCTCGCGGGCTATCCGCCGGTGACCGATCTGCTCGTGCAGTGGGCGAATCCGTGGCTGGTCGAGGGAATCGCGTCGTTCAGCGTGATGACCCACTTCGAGAGCATCCAGAAGGGCGTGCTCGATTCGCGCGACGTGCTGTATTTCCTCTCCGTCATCGTCTTCTCCCTTTTCACCACCAGCGTCATCGTCCGCGCGCATCGCGCGGGCTGATCGCACTCCCCTTCCCCGCACACCATGAAGAAGAAAGGCATAGAAACCTGGCTCTACTCATCGCTCGGCGTCCTGGCGATGTTCGTCATCCTGCTCGTCGTCAATGCGATCGGCTCCCGCGCGAAGCAGCGGATCGACCTGACCGCGGAGCGCGCCTACACGCTCTCGCCCGGCACGCGGGCGATCCTTGCGAAGCTCGATACGCCGGTGCAGGTGCGCTTTTACTGCACGCGCGGCGACAACCGGATGCCGGTGATGCTCAAGACGTATGCGCAGCAGATCGAGGATCTGCTCGGCGAGCTGCGGCAGGCCTCGAAGGGGCAGATCGAAATCCAGAAGCTCGACCCGGTGCCGGATTCGGACGCGGAGGATTCGGCGCGGCTGGATGGGATCGAAGGCCAGCAGGTGCAGCTCGGGGGCGAGCCCTTCTACCTCGGCGTGAGCGTGAGCATGCTCGACCAAAAAGAGACGCTGCCTTTCCTCGCCCCGAACCGCGAGCGTCTGCTCGAATACGATCTCGTCCGCGCGGTCTCGCGGGTGATGACCGCCGACAAGCCGGTGGTGGGAGTGATGAGTCCCCTGCAGATCGCCGGGCAGCCGATGAACCCGATGATGGCCCGCATGGGCCAGCGCGGGCAGCAGCCGTGGGTGCTCTTCAGCGAACTCAAGAGCGACTTCAGCGTGCAGCAGATCGAGATGACCGCGGAGACGATCCCCGATGCGGTGAAGGTGCTCATCGTCGTTCATCCGAAGGACATCAGCGACGCGGCGCTCTACGCGATCGATCAATTCCTCCTGCGCGGCGGGAAGCTCATGGCCTTCCTCGATCCGCTCGCCGTGCTCGACCGCAGCGCGGCTGGCAACCCGATGGGGATGAACACGGGCAGTTCGTCGTCGATGGAAAAGCTGCTCGCCGCATGGGGGATGAAGTTTGAGAGCGCGAAGGTCGTGGCCGATCTCGACTACGTGGGCCGCACGCGCGAAGGCCGGCAGCCCGCCGTGCTCGCGCTCACGGAGAAGGCCGTCAATTCCGAGGACATCCTCACCGCCGACGCGAACAATCTGTTCATGGTCTTCGCGGGCGCGATCTCCGGGACGCCGTCCGAGGGGCTCACGCGGACCGTGCTGCTGAAGACCTCGAAGAACTCGCAGTTCGTCGATCCGATGAGCGCGCAGTTTGGCGGGGAGAAGATCGTGCAGGATTTCTCCGCGACGAACACCGAGCACGCACTGGCCGTGCGACTGACTGGCAAATTCAAGACGGCCTTCCCCGACGGCAAGCCGAAGCCCGCGACGCCGCCGGCGGAGGGCGAGAAGAAGCCCGAGCCGCCCGCGGGTGATAGCCTGAAGGAATCCAAGCAGGACGGCGCGGTGCTGCTGATCGCCGACTCGGACATGATCCAGGACCAGATCGCCGTGCAGGAGATGCAGAATCCCTTTGGCGGCGGGCAGCGGATGGTGATGCCGGCAAACGGGAACCTCGCCTTCGTGCAGGGCGCGATCGAGCAACTCTCCGGCGACAGCAACCTGATCGCGGTCCGCAGCCGCGCGTCGCGCGAGCGGCAGTTCACCGTGGTGAAGGAGATGCAGGCGAAGGCGGAGTCTGCCTATCAAAGCAAGATCAAGAGCCTCGAGAGCAGCCTCGCGGAGGCGCAGGCGAAGCTGAACGATCTCCAGCGCACCAAGGCCGACAAGGGCGGGCAGAAGTTCATCCTCTCTACCGAGCAGCAGCAGGAGATCGCCAACTTCCGCGCGAAGGAGCGCGAGGTGAAGGTGCAGCTCAAGGAGGAGCGCAAGAAGCTGCGCGCCGACATCGATTCGCTCGAGAACCGCATCAAGTGGCTGAACATCGCGCTCATGCCCGTGCTCGTCGCCGCAGCCGGCGTCGGCCTCGCTGTGCTCCGCCACAAACGCCGCGCCGCGCGCTGACCTCTATGAAAGGCAAACAACTCGCCCTCCTCCTCCTCGTCGCCGCGATCGGCGGTGCGTGGCTCCTCGTCTCCAAGCGCAAACAGTCGGCGTGGTCCGACACGACCGCCGGCGCCGGAAAGGTCGTGGAGTTCCCGATCAATGACGTCGCGCACGTCCTCATCAAGGACACGTCGGCGGAGTTGAATCTCGTGAAGAAGGCCGACGCGTGGACCGTGAAGGAACGCGCCGACTATCCGGCCAACTTCGAGGCCGTGGGCTCGCTGCTTCGCAAGCTCTGGGAACTCAAGACCGTGCAGGAAGTGAAAGTCGGTGCCTCGCAGCTCCCGCGGCTCGAGCTTGACGAAAAGACGGGCACGCTCCTCGAGTTCAAGGACAAGGACGGCAAGCCGCTCGCCGCGCTGCTGCTCGGCAAGAAGCACCTCCGCAAAGGCGAAGGCGGGATGGACTTCGGCGGCGGCGACGAAGGCGTCCCCGCCGGCCGCTACCTCAAACCGGTCGCCGGCGCGAAGGTGTCGCTCGTGTCCGAGACGCTCGAGGAAGTCCAGCCGAAGCCGGAGAACTGGCTGGTGAAGGAGTTCGTGCGCGTCGAAGGACCGAAGTCCATCGCGATCACCGGCCCGCAGATGTGGACCGTGACGCGCGACAACAACACCGCCGAGTGGAAGCTCGCCGACGCGAAGCCCGACGAGAAGATCGACACGAGCAAGACCTCATCGCTCGGCACCATCCTCGCCACGGCCACCATCGCCGACGTGCTCGCGCCCGACGCGAAGCTCGAGGAACCCGTGACCAGCGCGACGATCGAGACGTTCGACGGCTTCCGCTACGAGGTGAAGGTCGGCAAACCGACCGGCGAGAATTATCCCGTGCTCGTCAAAGCCACCGGCAACTTCCCGAAGGAGCGCACGCCGGGGAAGGACGAGAAGCCGGAGGACAAGACGCGGCTCGATGGGGAGTTCGTGATCAAGCAGAAGGAACTCGCCGACAAACTCGCGAAGGAAAAGAAGATGGAAGGCCGCACGTATCTCGTCGCGAAACACGTGGTCGATCCGCTGCTCAAGGAGCGCGCGGGATTACTCGCCGAGAAACCCGCCGAGCCCGCCGCGCCCGCACCTGGCGTGACGAGTCCCCCGGTGAAAGCGCCGCCGATCGAGGCAACGACACCGCCGGTCTCCGCCCCCCCAGCCGCGCCGAAGCCCGCGACTCCAGCGGCCAAGCCGTAGGACGAGGGGTCGCTACGGCGTGAGCGCCCACGCCTTCACGCTCTCCTTCATGCGCAGAATGAGCTTGCCGTCGGCGATGCATGGCGACGGGACCCACTGCGCGCGGACATTGGCGCGACCGAGGTCGGTGAAGGCGGCGGGGTCGGCCTTGATCGCGGCGACGTTGTTGCCGTTGTTCGCGAGGACGAAGATCTTGCCGTCGGCGAGCAGCGGCGAGGAAATCTGCGCCGGGTAGGGCTGCGTCCAGCGCTGGCTGCCGGTGGCGAGGTCGAAGCAATAGGCATTGTCGTCCTCGATGAAGTAGGCGGCACCGCCGCTGATGATGGGGCTGCTCTGCGTGCGGCGGGCGTCGATCGGAAAGTTCCAGCGCTTGGTCGCGCCAACGGTGGCGAGCGCGTAGCAGACGACGCCGAGGTCGGGCTTGCGCGTCTGGACGACAAGCGTGTCGCCGGAGATCGCGGGCGTGCTGTCGCCGCCGCCGGGCGCGCTCCACGCGACGGCGCCGGTCTTCAGTTCAACGGCGTCGAGCGCGGCGCGGCCATTGGCGATGACGAACGTCTTGTCGCCCGCCTTCCACGCGACAGGTGATGCGTTCCCGCCGCCAGCCTTGTCCTGCTTCCAGAGTTCCGTCCCGGTCTTCGCATCGAAGGCGATGAGCTTGTCGATGTTCGCGACGAGCACGCCATCGACGAGCATCGGCGATGAGCCGATGCCGCGCTTTTTGTCGAGCGGCGTCTCCCACGCGAGCTTGCCGGTGGCGGCGTCGAGCGCCCACACGCGGGTGCTGGCGACGGCGAAGATTTTGCCATCGCCGAGAACGGGCGTGGAGGAACCGCCACGCCCCACCGCCGCGCCGGGCAGTTCGGTCTTCCAAAGCTGCTTGCCGCTCGCGAGGTCGAGGCAGACGACGGCGTCGTTCGCCATTCGAATGGTCGGCGGCACGGCGGCGACGATCTGCGCCTTGATCGCCTCGCTCCAGCCCTGCGCGTCGAGCCACGCCTTCATCTCCGCTTCGCTCGCGAAGACCTTCTCGGTCTGCTTGTCGAGCGCGGCGAGCACGTCGAAGGGGATGGCGAGTTTGCCCTTCGCGAAGCGCGCCTTGATCATGCCGGCGTAGAGCTGCTGCTGTTTCTTGTCGAGGTTCTCGTCGATGAACTTCTGCGTGAACTCCTCGAGTTTCCCGCCGCGCAGTTTCGAGTCGAGGCCCTCGCGGGTCTTCTCCATCTTCTCGATCAGTTCCTTGCCGAGTGGCGCGGGGTTTTGCCAGCCGAGCTGGCGGACGACGATGTCATTGATCTGCCGCGTCGTGCTCGGCTCGTTGCGATGCCATACGAGGGCGACATAGACCTTGCCGTCGGCCGCGATCGGGCTCGAAAGCCCACCATCGTCCTGCGCGGGAATCTTCTCGCTCTCCCACAATTGCTTGAGCCCGTCCTTGGGCATCGCGTCGAGCAGCTTGGGCGAATCGGCGAGCACGCCGTTGCGCTGCGGCCCGCGCCACTGCGGGAAGTCGGCGCCGATGGCGAGATGCGATGCGAAGAGGAGGAAGAGGACGGGTTTCATTCGAGGCGGACGGTTGGGAAGCCGGTGACAGAATGCAACCCCGGCGGTTCGGCAGTTCGGGCAGGCGGCTTGATTTGCGGGCCGCGCGCGCGACGCTGCGCCGCTGTGAATGAACCAACCCAACGCGCATCCATCGGTCGCTGGACGAAGCTCGCGCTGATTCTTTTCGGCGTCGTGTTCGTGCTGCTCGTGTCGCTGTGGTTCGCCGCGCGCGCGTATCTGCACGGGCCGGAGTTTCAGCGGTTCGTGAGCGCGCGACTGAGCGAGACGCTGCGAGCGGAGGTGGAGTGCGCGGCGCTGCGGTTCGATGGCTTCAGCGTGATGTGCGAGGGCGTGACGGCGCGCGGCTACGAGGGCTCGCCCTTCGCCGAGGCGCGGCTGGACAAGGTGCGCGCCCGCTTCAGCCTGCGCCGCGTTTTCTCCCGCGCATGGGAGATCGAGCACCTCGACGCAGTGCGGCTGGAGCTGAATCTCGACGGCACAAGGCTGGCCGCCCCGATGGTCCCGAAACTCCAAACCCGAAACTCCGAACCCGGGTCCGGCTGGCTGCCAAACCGGCTCGAGCCCGGCGCGGCGAACGTGCGTGAGCTGGTGATCACCTGGGGCGACCTGCCGTCCACCGCGGGAGCGCTGCGCGGCGTGGCGGTGCAGGCGACGCCGGCGGAGGGCGGGTGGATCTTCGAGGGGCGCGGCGGCGAACTGATCGCGGCTGGAATGCCTCCGCTCGATGTGTCCGCGCTGCGACTGCGCCAGCGCGGCACGCAGCTCTTCGTGAACGAGGCGAAGTTCTCCGGTCGCGCGGGCGGGAGTGCGTCGGCGACGGGTGAGATCGATTTTGCGCGGGCGCTCGATTTGCGCGGCCAGGTCGAGGGCATCGATCTCGCGCCCTTCCTCGCCGGCGACTGGCGACTGCGGCTTCACGGAAAAATGAGCGGGGACTTCCGCGTGCAGGCCGCGCTGCCGATGGTCGCGCAGCCGACGGTGAGCGGGTCGCTGCGGTTCGATGACGCGCGGATCGACACGCTTCCGGTGCTCGACCAGATCGCCGTGTTCACACGCACGCAATCGCTGAGGCAGCTCACCCTCTCGCGGGCGACGTGCGATTTCCGCAGCGAGCCGGGGCGGCTCGAGGTCACGAAACTCGTCGCCGAGAGCGCGGGCCGGTTGCGAGTCGAGGGCGGCTTCTTCGTGGTGGATCGGCAACTCGACGGGATGTTCGAGGTCGGCGTGCTGCCCTCGATGATCGCGTGGCTGCCGGGCGCACAGGAGCGGGTCTTCACCGCCACGCGCGACGGCTACGTGTGGGCGCCGATGCGGCTGGGCGGCCCGGTGGATGCGCCGACGGAGGATCTCTCCGCGCGGCTCGTCACCGCCGCGGCGGAAGTCGTCGTGGAGAGAGTCGAAGGCGCCGCGCAGGATGTGATCAAGCGCGGCAAGGACGCCGCAAAGAGCGCGCTGGACCTGCTGATGCCGCTGCTGAGGTAGCGCGCGATTTACCGGCGGCGGCGGAAGCGGCGGAGGCCGAGCAGCAACATGGCGGCGCTGGCGAGCGAGGTGATCGCGGTCGGCTCGGGCACGACGACCAGCGCGACATCGCGCGGCCCGCTTCCGGAGTCGTAGTTGTAGTCGATGCCGAGCGGCACGCCGTTGAAGTAGAAGTGCGACGGGTTCATCTGCGATACGTCGAAATCGACGATCGGCTCGTCGAACCCGACGACCTGGAAGATGCCGCTCTGCGTGCCGCTGTAGGTGGCGAACGTCAGATGGTCGCCCGTCACGCTGAGCAGGCCGCCGGGATTCACATCCGTGATCGAGAGGTTGACGACGCCGTTGAGCGTGAGGTTGCCGGTGACGACTGCGAGGTCTCCCGCCAGCACGCCGGAGGTTTGCAGCTCGAGCACAAAGGTCGAGTTGTTCGCCAGCGAAAGCGCGCCGGTGCGCAGCGTGCCGATGCTTTCGCCGGGTGAGAAGATGCCGCCTGTGTTGACGAAGACATTTCCCGTCGCGCCGCCGGTGCCGCCGAGTGTGGCGCCGGATTCGACGGTGACGTCGCCGGTGCCGGTCGCGGAGCCTGCCGTGTTGTTCGCGAGGAAGGTGCCCTCGCTGATCGTGCTGGGGCCGCTGAAGGTCGCGCTGTTGTCACTCGTGATCGCCAGCGTGCCCGCGCCGGTCTTGTTGAAGCTCGCCGTGCCGCCCACCGGACCGGTGGAGACGAAGGTCTTCGCCGAGGCGACATCGACCGTGGCTGCTCCGCCGATGCTCAACGGACGCGCGGCAGTGAAGCTCTCGGTAACCCTGAGCGTGGCGGGGCCGGAGAAGGCGATGCCGCCCGCGGCGTCGCCAAGATTCTCGTTCGTCGAAACGACGAGCGCGCCGCCGCTGAGGGTCGTGCCGCCCTGGTAGGTGTTCGTGCCGGTGAGTGCGAGCGTGCCGCCGCCCGCCTTGGTGAAGCTGCCGCCAGTGCCGCTGATCGTGCCGTTCAAGGTCGCAGTCCGCGGGGCCGGGACGCTGATTGTCGCAGGGCCGTTGACGGCGACGTTGCGTCCGCTGGTGAAGTCGCCGGTGACGGCGAGCGTGCCCGGGCCGCTGAAGCTCACGTCGCCCGCGAGATCGCCGAGGTTTGTGTCGTTGGTGACCTGGAGCGTGCCGGCGTTGATCGTTGTGCCGCCCTCGTAGGTGTTTCCAAAGTTCGTGAGCGCGAGCGTGCCGGCGCCGGTCTTCGTAAAGCTGCCACCCGTGCCGCTGATCGCGCCGCTGAAGGTCGCGGTCTTCGTTGCGGCGACTTCCACGGTCGCGGCGGCATTGGCAGCGACGCTGCGCGAGGTCGTGAGGTTTTCGAGGACCGCTAGCGTGCCCGTGCCGCCAAAGGTCACGCCACTGGCGAGTGCGCCGAGGCTGCCGTTGCTGGTCACGCCGAGCGTGCCGGCGTTGATCGTCGTGCCGCCCTCGTAGGAGTTGTCCGCGCTGCCGAGCACGAGCGTGCCGGTGCCGCTCTTGATGAGCGTGCCGCCGGTGCCGGTGACGTCGCCATTCAACGTCGCGACATTGGCCGGGGTGACATCGACGGTCGTCGCGGCATTGATCACGACCGGACGCGACGCGGTGAAGGACCCCGCGATCATCAGCGTGCTGTCGCCACTGAAGGTGATGTCGCTGGTCGTGCTGCCGAGGCTGGTGTCCGCTGTGATCACGATTGTGCCTGCGGCGACGGTCGTGCCGCCCTGGTAGCTGTTGCCCGCATTGGTGAGCACGATCGTGCCGCCGCCGGTCTTGATGAGGCGACTCGTGCCCGCGACTGCGCCGTCGAAGGTCGCGCCCTTGCCGGTGGCCACTTCGATGGTGCCGTCGGCATTGATCGTGACGGCGCGCGCGGACGAGAAGTCGTCGGTGAGCGCGAGCGTGCCGATGCCGGCGAAGGTCACGCCGCCGGAGGTGTCGCCGAGGTTGCTGTTCGAGCCGACGGAGACGGTGCCCGAGTTGATGGTCGTGCCGCCCTGGTAGTTGTTGGCCGCATTGCCGAGCACCAGCGTGCCGGTGCCGTCCTTGGTGAGGCTGCCGCCGCTGCCGCCGACCGCGCCGTTCAAGGTCACGATCTTCCCGCCGCTGACCTGGATCGTGCCCGCGCCATTCACGCTGACGGTGCGGCCGGACGTGACGTCGTCGGTGACCGCGAGAGTGCCGGGGCCGCTGAAGGTGACGCCACCCGCGAGGTCGCCGAGCTGCAGATTCGAGGAAATCTGGAGCGTGCCCGCGGCGATGAAGGTGCCGCCCTGATATGAGTTGCCGATATTGCCGAGCACGAGCGTGCCGCTGCCCGCCTTGATGAGGCTGCCGCCGGTGCCGGAGACGATGCCGTCGAGCGTCGCGGTCCGCGTCGCCGCGACTTCTATGGTCGAGGCTGCGTTCGCGGCGACCGCGCGCACGGTCGTCACATCGCCGGTGACGGCGAGCGTGCCGGCGCCGCCGAAGGTCACTCCCGCGCCACCCGCGCCGAGGTTCACATCGGCGCTGATCGAGAGCCGGCCGGCGTTGATGACGACGCCACCGGTGAAGGTGTTGGTGCCGCCGAGGACCACCGTGCCCGCGCCGGTCTTCGTCAGCACGCGTGCGCCGCCGGTCTCGTCGATGATGCCGGAGATCGCGAGGCTGCCCGCGTCGGATTGGATCGTGGAATCGGCGCCCATCGTGACCGGACCGTCGAGCGTGTTGTCGCCGCTGAGATTGCGCAGCGCGCCATTCGAGGAACTGCCGCTGCCGCCGATGGCGACGGATTCTCCGGTGACGGTGATGTCGTTTTGAAGTTCGAGGGAACCGTCGGCGTTGACCGTCGTGCCCGCCGCGATGCTACCCAGCGCCGAGTCCTTCGCGATGCTCAGGATGCCGCTGATGGTCACCGCGCCGGTGAAGTTGCTCACGCTGCTGCCGCCAAGGGTCAGCGTGCCGCCGCCGGTCTTTGCGAGACCGAGCGGGCCCGTGATCGCGCCGAGGAAGCTGCCGGAGGAAGTCGTGAGCGTCGCCGCGGCACCGGTGTTGGTGACGATGCCGGAGCCGTTGCCGGTGAGCGAGGCGACCGACACAGGGTTGCCGAAGAGATCGAACGTGGCGCTTGGGACGCCGGTGCCGACCGTGAGCGCTGTCGCCGCCGGGATCGCGGCGGCATTTCCGACGCGCAACGTGCCGCCGGAGACGGTCGTCGCGCCGCCGTAGGTGTTCGCACCGCCGAGCACGAGCGTGCCCGCGCCAGCCTTGGTCAGATCGGTGCCGCCGGTCAGCGTGCCGTTGATCGTGGTCGTGACCGCCGCGCCACTGACCGTGAGCACGTGCGCGCCCGCGGAGAGCGAGACGGTGCCGGTGAGCGTGAGGTTATCCGCCGCCGTGGTGCCGACGAAGGTCACGTCGCCCGCGGCGGTGACCGGGTTCGCAACGCTGGTCGCCGCGCCGCCGAGCGAGACGCCGCCCGCGAGCGAGATCGTGCCGGTGCCGGCGGGGCCGTCGGTGATGGAGCCGGTGCTGTTCGAGCCGAGCACGAGCGCGCCCGAGTTCACGGCGATGCCACCGTCGAAGGTGCTCGCCGCGGCGAGGACGAGCGTGCCGGTGCCGGTCTTGATGATGCTCTTGCCCGCGCCGGGGATCGGCTGCCGGATGGCGGTCGTGTTGTTGACCGTGAGCGTCGTGCTGGCTGCGGCGAGCGAGACGGTGTTCGCGGCGACTTCGCCGGTGAAGGTGAGGCTGCCCGCGCCGGTGGAGGCGAAGGTCGTGTCGCCAGCGAGGCTGAGCGCATTCGCGACGCTGCGCGCCGAGCCGTCGTCGCGGACGGTGAGGCCCGCGGCGATGCTGAGCGTGCCGGTGCCGAGCGGGCCCATCGTGATCGCGCCCGCGACCACCGTGCTGCTCGCGCCGATGGTGAGCGTGCCGGCGGCGATGTTCGTGCCGCCGCTGTAGGTGTTGCCGGGCGTGCTGATGGTGAGCCCACCTGCCGCGGTCTTTTGCAGCGTGATCGCTCCCGCGATGCCGCCCATGCCGCCGAGCGTGAAGTTCTTCGCGACGTTGTTGAAGCTCACCGAAGTCGGCGAGACGCTGCCGTTCAGCGTCGGCGCGATGCCGGTCGCCGTGTCGTCGAAGGTGAGCGCGAATCCATCCGCGTAGTCGGTCATGCCGCCCACGGTCGCCTGCACCCAGTTCTTCGGCGAAGCATGCGAGACCGTGTCCCAGACTTGATCCGAGCTGCCGGTCCAGCGCAGCGCGGTCTCGCCCGACGGCGCGACGACGACGCTAATCTGGTTCGCGACGGTGAGGTCGAGCGTGACGGTCTTCGCCGGGTTCGACGTGATCGGAAACAGCAAGCCGGTGCCGGTGGCGGTGCCGGTCGGATAGGTCAGCACGACGAACGAACCGTCGCCGAAGCCGTCCGCATCGATGCCGGTCGCGCCGGTGATGTTCAAGACGGTGCCCGTGCCGTTGAGCGTGAGCAGGTCGCCCGGCTGGAAGGTGAAGTCGCCGCCGCTGGCCGCGACGCTCGGGAGGATGAGCGTGCCTGCCGTGCTCACCGGAGAGATCCCCGGAGTGACGGAGCCGGGAGCGATGCGACCGAGACCGCTCAGGCTCACGAGGTTTGTGAGCGTGAGGTTGCCCGCGAGCGTGCCGCCGGAGATGGTGATCGCGCCGGTGCTGAGCGCCGCGCTGTTGAGCGGCTCGAGGAAGCCGCCGGTGATGCCGGTGCCGCCGACATACGTGTTCGCGTTGCTGAGCTTGAGCACGTGGACGCCCGCTTTCACGAGACGCACGTTGTTCTGGATCACGCCGCCGAAGATCGTGTCGAGCGTGGTCGCCCCGGTGCCGACGGTGAGCGTCGCTGTCGTGAGCGCGGAGTTCGTGATGAAGCCCGCGGCATTCACGAAAGCGCCGCTGGTTCCGACATTCGCCGAGGAGAGCGAATCGATGGTCGGGTTCGAGCCGTTCAAGTCGAGCACGCTGCGCCCGGTCATCGAGAGCGCGGAGTTCGGCGAGAGGCCGCCGTTCGATCCGACCCGCAGCACGCCGTCGGCGATGTTCGTCGCGCCGGCGTAGGTGTTCGTGCCGGAGAGGATCACCGTGTCGGCGCTCTGCTTGGTCAGCCCGCCGGTGCCGGTGATGTTGCCCTTGATCTCGAGGATCGCGCCGCGCGCGGTGTTGGTCAGCGCGCTGTTGTTGTTCGTGTCGGCGCCGACGCCGGTCGAGTTGTTCGCGCTGCCGCCGTTGTCGAGGCCGTTCGCGCCATCGGTGAAGGCGTTCTGGCCGATGAAGGAATTGCCCGCGAGCACGATGCTCACGCCGCTGCCGAGGGTGCGGAAGACCGCGCCGGTGTTCACGCTGGCCGGGTCATCGGTGCGCAGGAAGCCCTCGATCGCACCGCCATTGAGCGTGATCGTCGCGGTCGTGCTGAACTGGTCGGCATTCACCTGGAGCGTGCCGCCGCCGAGGTTGAGCACCTGGCTGTCGCGCGCGCCGGAGACGCTCCAGCGCTCGATCGAACCGGACTCGTAGGTCGGCAGCTTGTTGAAGCTCCTGTCGAGCAGATCGAGCACGCCGTAGCGACGCACGGTGATCGCGCCGTTCCCGAGCGCGTTCGCGTCGGTGACGCCGATCGCACCCTGCTCGATGATCGTGTTGCCGGTGAAGCTCGCGGCGTTGTTGCCGCTCACGTAGAGCGCGCCGTTGCCCCATTTGATTAGGTCGCGGCTGCCGCTCAAGCCGGTCACGCTCACGCCAGTGCTCGTGACGCCCGCGGTGATCGCGCCGCTCAGCGTGCCGGTCTGGTTGATGTCGATAATCGAGCTGCCCGCGCCGGTGAGCGAGAGCGTGCCCGCATTCACCATCATACGCAGGTTGTTCAAGTTGACGCGGAGGCGCGCGGGCGAGTGGCCGGTCGTGTCGGTCGAGAAGCTCTCGAGGTCACCGAGGCCGATCGTCGAGTCGGTCGCCGCGGTGACGCTGACGATCGAGTTATCCACCGAGACGATCCTGCCCATCGTGTAGCGGGCGAGCAGCGAGTTGCCGCTGTTGGCGCTCAGTTGCAGCGTCGTGCCGGCGGCGCTGGTCGCGCTGCTCGGGTTGAGCGTGATGGTGCCGCCAGTGCCCGGGCCGCCGAGCGTGTTGAACTGCAGCGTGCCCTGGTTGACGACCCAATCGCCGGTGAAGCCCGTTCCGTTTGCGGCGACGGTGAGATCCTTGCCGATGATCAGGCTGCTGCCGCCGAACTTCGTCACGCTGCCCGCGAAGAGATCGCCGCTCAGCGTCGTGTTGCCGGCGGTGTAGATGATGGCTTCCTTGTCGCCCGCATCGCCGAATCGCAGGCTCGTCGCGATGGTCGGCGTGCCGGTCGTTAGCAAGCCGCCGCGATCCGCATCGGTCGGGCCGTCGGCGAAGGTGATCGTGTTGTATCGGCCGGTGCCGTTGGTGATGTTCACCGACGTGCGCATCGCGTAGAGCGTCTGATCCTGCGCGAGCACCACCGCCGCGGTGAGGTCCACCTGGCTGGTCGGCGTCGAATTGGTCGCGAAACCCGTCTGCGTGAACGTCGAGTTCATGAACCCGTTCACGTCATAGGTCAGGAAGCGGTTGTCGGTCCCGTTGATGAAGTAGGCGGGCAACATGCCGTTGACCACGCCGCTCGGCGTGATGGCCGTCGCGCCGCCGGAGACGAGCAGGCTGCTGTTGTTCTGCGAGGAGAGCGCGCCGACGCCGAGCAGGGCGGCGACCGATTGCACCTGCACGGTGCCGTTGTTCACGCGGGTGAGCGACGGTGTCTGCAAGCCGACCGAACCGCCGGTCGTGTGCGCGACCTGGATGACCGTGCTGCGCCCGAAGGTGATCGCGCCGACGTTCTCGACGTTGGTCAGGGCCGGTGCGCTGCCGAGCGAATTGATCTGCAATTGAGCGCCGTCGAGATTGATCGGCGTCGCGTCGTGCCAGCGATCGAAGTTCTGCGCGTTGACGTTGTTTTCAAACCGCAGCACCGCGCCGGGGTGCAGCACGATCGGGTTCTGGTTGGCCGTGGCGCCGGAGTTGATGAAGCTGCCGTTCGCATCGAGCGCCGCGAGCGTGCCGAAGACATCGACCTGCCCGCCGGTGCCGAGCCCCGAATCCGCGCCGACCGCAGCGGCCGAAACCGCGAGACCATTGCTGCGGCTGACGAGTGTCGTGCCGGTGTAGTTGTTGACCGCGCTGAGCAGCACCGAGGCGGCGCCATTGCCCGCCTGCGAGCCGACGAGCACGGAGTTCGCGCCGGTGAGCACGCCGTTGGAGATCGTGAGAACTCCTCCTCCGCCGCCGATGCGGTAGAGGTTGCCCGCACCGACGCCGAGCGTGGCGCCGCCATAGGTCGCCGTGGCGCTTGCACCGAGGAAGGAGCGGCCATTGCCGATCAGCGCGAGGTTCAGGTCGTTGTTGTTGGTCACGCCGAGCGCGATGACGCCGCTCGAGTTCGACGTCAGCCAGCCCTGGATGTCGGCGGCGGCGATGGCGCCGCTGTTGATGAGCAGACGCGAAAGCTGAGGCGCGACGCTGAGCTGCTCGACCTGGCCCGGCGCGAAGGTGACTCCGGTGCCGTCCATCGCCATGTCGCCGGCGGCATTGAGCCGCACGGTGCTTCCGCGCAGGATCGCGTTCATGTCGAGCGTCGGGTTGGTCGAGTTGATGTCGCCAAAGCGCAGCGTGCCGCCGGTGACGAAGATGCCGTAGCCGTTCGGCGCACTCGCGGAGACGCCCGCATACAGCCCGCCGAAGACGCTCGCGTTGCTGTTGAGCCACAGCTCGCTCGCACCGCCCTTGATGATCGCCTGCCTTGTGCCGCCGTCGCTGATCGCGCCATTGAGGAGCAACTGCGCGGTGCTGGTGTTGAGCAGCGGACTGCCGAGCAAGCTCGTGCCGCCTTCGATTTCCAGCGCGTAAGCGCTCGTGGGAACGGTCCCCGTCACCGACAGCGTCTGGCCGCCGATGACGAGATCCTTGAAGACGAGATGCTTGTTCGCAGCGGTGGCCGCCACGTTACGGGCGACGTTGATCGCGCCGCTGCCGTTGACGATGAGGCTGTTGCCCGTCGCGTTGTCGCCGGCCCAGTATTTCTCGCGCGCGGTCGTGTTGTCCGCGTCGATGAGGAGACTGAGCGTGCCGCCCCAGATCGTGACGGTGTTGTTGCCGATGCCGCCGTTGTTGATGAGGCTGTTGACCGCCGGGAACGCCGCGGGCGCGCCGCTCGTAGTGCCGCGGACCGTCAGCGTGCCCTGGACGTTTTGCAGACCGCCGGGGATGTCGTTGATCCCGTTGCTCACGTTGGCGAGGTCGAGGGTCGAGCCGCCGGTATGCACGAGCGTCGCGCCGCCGGAGACCCGGCCGAGGATCGTGGCAACCGCGTCGGTGCGGATGAAATCGAACGTCTGCGCGCCTTCGAGCGTGCCCGGGCCGAGGTCGAGCGGGCCGTTGATTTGCAGGCTGTAGCCGTTGCCCGCGGTAATGAACAACGTCTGGCCCTGCTCGCCGGGCGATCCACCGAACCGGATGCCGCCACTGAGCAGGTTCAGCAGGTTCGTCGTCGTGGTCGAGGCGGCGCGATCCGCGGTCAGTTGCGCCTGCGGATTCCCGTCGCCGATCGCGAGCGCGACGTTGAAGGTCGTGCCGGTCACGTCGGAGCGCAGGCTCAGGATGCTGTTGTATCCGTTCAGCACGACCACGCCGTTGGTGCCGGCATTCATCTGCGCCAGGCTCGCCGCGCCGCCGATGTTCCCCTGCACAGTCGCAGAACGCAGGAACAGATTGCCCTGATTGACGATCCAGTTCCCGGTGAAGCCGGTCTGGATGGCGTCGATCGTGAGCTGACCGGCGCCCTGCTTGATGATGTGTGTCGCGTTGGTGAGCTGGCCGGTCGTGTTGCCCGCAGTGGCGAGGAGACCGATCGTGAACGTGCCGCTGTTGAAGATGTTCGCTTCGATCGGCGCACCGGCGCCAAACTCGATGCCTGGAGTCACGATGCGCGTGCCATTGGCGATGATGCCACCGCTTTGCACCCGGATGCGGTCGGCCGTTGCAGGCGTGCCGGTGATTGTGAGATCGTTGTCGAAACGAATCGCGTTGGCGTCGAGCGCGAGATTAGCGCCTCCGGCGATCGTCGCTGCGAGGTTGATGAGCGTGCGCTCGGTCGGAACGACGATGCCCGTGCCGAGCGCGCCGTTGCGCAGGCTCTCGAAGCCCGCGTTCACGAAGCCGTTGTCGGCGGTGTAAGTCAGGAACTGGAGATCGGTCGCGTTGATCATCCACGGCGCGAGCATGCCGCTCGTGATGCCGCCCAACGCCCCGAGGCCGTTGGCGCCGACGCCGCTGAAGAGCTTCACGCGCTCATCGCTGCCGAGCTGGCTGCCGCTGGCTTCGTTGATCTGCAGCGTGGCGTTGTTGCCGGCGATCGCGAGACCGCTGACGCTGCGATTCGTCGTGCGCAGCGCATCGACACCCGCGCCGCCGCCGACGACCAGCGTCGTCGTGCGGTTGAAGTAGTCGCGCTGGACTGCGAGCACGCTCAAGCCGTTGAGCGACACGTCGCCGACAGTCTCGACGACTTCGAGTGCGCGGTTGCCGACCAAGCGGAGCATCGAGTTGTCGAGCGTGATCGCCTGCGTGTCGAGCCAGCGACCCTGGCCGCCGAAGTTCTCAAGCTGCGCGTCGCCGAGCAGCCCGGTGCCGTAGTCGAACCGCAGCTCGGACGAGTTGCGCGTCGTGACCGGCGCGAAGTTTGCCGTCTGCCCCGCATCGAGGAATGTGCCGGCGAGTCCGCCCGCGGTGATCGTGCCCCACGTGTCGAACGCGCTCGTCGCGAGCGTGCCGCGGAATTCAAACACGCTGCCGCGGTTGACGGTCGTGGTGCCGGTGTAGTCCTGGCTCGTCACCAGCGTGACCGTGCCGCGGCCGTTGCCGCCGGTGATGGTATCGACGACGAGGCCGCTGTTCGGCAGACCCACGACGACGTTCGCGCCCGTGCCAGTGAGCACGTTGCTGTTCACACGGTCGCTGCCGAAGTAGAGCGTCTGTCCGCCGGCGCCGAGTCGGTAGGTGTTGCCCGCGCCGATGCCGAGCGTGCCCGCATTGTAGCTGCCGTTCTGGCCCAGCCCGTTCTGCGTCGAGCCGAGGTAGGCCGTGCCGTCGCCGATCTTCGCGAGGTCGATCGACTGCGTATAGACCGTGTTCAGCGCGACGATCGCCGCGCCGCCGTTCTTGCCGACGCCGTCAATCCCGACGCCGCCGGACAGGCCGAAGAGACTCGTGTTCTGCGGCCCGCCGAGATTGCCGATGCGCAGCTTGAAGGCGTCGAGCGGCGTGTCGGTGGCGAGGCGCAGGATGCCGTAGTTGCCCATCACATTTCCGCGCAGATCGATGGTGCCGGAGCCCGCGGCGAGGTTGCCGGTGCTGTTGAACTGGATCGCGGTGCCCGGCTGGATGATCACGTTGCCGGTGCCGAGGTTCGCGGTGTTGCTGAGCGTCGTCACATTCCCCTCGAAGGTGCCGAACTGGATCGTGCCGCCGCTCTGGACCACGCCGCCCTTGAAGGTCGCGGTGTTGTCGCTGTTCACCCACAGCGTGCCCGCCGACTTGAGCAGCGTGCCGCTGCCGCTGATCGTGCCGAGGATCGTGGTCGTCGCGTTCGACGCGAGCTGCGCGTCCTTGAGCATCGTCAGCGCGTCGAACTCGGCGGTGTAATTGTTGCCGGTGTTGAGCGTGAGGATCGACGAGCCGAGCGGCCCGCCGAAGTTCAGGTCGCCGAACTTGATCGTCTTGTTGCTCGCCCCGACGCCGAGGCGGTCGAGGCTGAGCGTCACCCCCGCACCCTGCGTGTAGCCGGCACTGCCGACGCCCGCGAGCGAGCCGAAGTTCACGCTGTTGCTCGCGAAGGTGGTCAGCACTTCCATCGTCGAGGTGTTGTTGCCGTCGTTGCGGATGTTGAGCGTGCCACCGAGCAGGTTCACCGCGGCATTCAGGCCGAACGGATCGGCTGCATTGCCGGAGAGGCGCAGCTCGGTCGTGCCCTGCGCGAGCACCCATGCCGCTGCTTGATTCGCGCCCTGGCCGAGCGGATCGACGCTGCCATCCGGCAGCAGGGTCGTGCGACCGTTCGTGATGAAGAGTGTCTGCGCGCCGACCTTCGTGAGCGTCTTTCCAGCCGCCAGGATCTGGCCGCTGATCACGCCGCTGTTTGCCGTGTTGAGCATCACGTTCGCGTTCGCGTTCGCGCTCAAGTCGAGCGTGCCACCGATCAGCACGTTGGTGTTTTGTCCGCCCGTCCACGTCAGCGCCGGCGCATTGAGCGTCACGTCGCCGATCTTGCTCCACGCGATCGGCGCGGTGCTCGTGGAGAGCGCCGAGGTCGTGTTCGGCTGGCCGAATCCATTCAAGGCCGGCACGATCACGTTCGTCCCGTTGCCCGAACCGAACTGCATCACCGCGAAACCTTCGAGCAACTCGCCGGCAACGTATGGCGCGACCGTCGCGAGATCAAGGATGCCACCCGCGAGCGTGACCGGACCGGTGCCGAGCGCGAGTGTGTTGCGCACTTGCAGGATGCCGGTGCCGACCGGCGCGACCGGATTCGCCGAGGTCACGCGGCCGACGCTGATCGTCGTGCCGCCCGAGTAGGTGCTCGCAAACGCGGCGCCGTCCTTGTTGAGCGGCGGGTTGAGCACGAGCGTGCCGTCGCCGCTCTTGATCAGGCTCAGGTCGCCGTTGAGCGCGCCGGTGAAGGTCGTCGTCAGGCCCACGCCGGGGTTGATCGTGAGCGCCGCCGACGCGCCGGTATTGATCACACTGCCGGTGCCGGCAAGCCCGACGAGGCTGATGTTCTGCCCACCGAGATCGAGGCTCGCCGCGTTGTTGACCGTGACCGTGACCAGCCCGCCCAGCGGCACCGCCGCCGCGTTCGCAAACTTCAGTGAGCCTTCCTGGACGGTAATGCCTCCGACCACCGTCGTCGTGAAGTTGAGCGTGCTGCCCGTGCCCGCAAGCGTCAGCGTGCCCGCGCCCGCCTTGGTCAGCGTGCTGGCCGCGATATTTCCGGCGAAGGTCGAGTCGCCCGTCTGCCCGCCGCGCACGAAGACGAATCCCTCGATTGGCGTCGCTCCGGTGCCGAAACGCACGTTCGAGCTGATCACCGGCGCGGTCGTGCCGTTGAAGATCACGCCGCCGCTGCCGATGCGCAGCAGGCTGGTCGCGTCAGTAGGCATGATGTTCGCCGCGGCCCGCAGGGCGAAGACATCGACGTTATTCACGCCGACGGTCTGCGGCGCCGCGATGTCGGCCAGCGAAGTCGCCGCCGTGGCGCCGAGCGTCGCGACCGTCGCGGTGGTGTTTTGCGCGAATCCCGTGCCCGCGACATAACGCAGGAAGTTCAGGTTTCCGTCGTTCAACCCGAGGCCGACGATCGACGGCACAGAGAGCATGTTGTTGGCGACCGCCGGGGGCGTCGTGGTGACGATGAAGCGCTCGTTCGCGCCCGCGCCCAGGTCGGTCGCGAGGTTCGACGACACGACGGTCATCATGCCGGAACTGCTGCGCGTCAGCGTGCCGCTGACCGTGAGCACGGAGAGCGCGGTGAATCCCTTGGTCATCTGCACGGTCGCCGCGCCGCTGTAGGCCATCGATGCGACCGTGAGCGTCTGGTTCGGCGACGAGAAGGTGAGCGCCGCACCATTGGCCACCGCCGTAGTCGTGGGCGCACTAAGTGTGACCAGGTTGCCATTCACCGCAGTGACGAACGAGCCGCCCGGGATGCCGGTGCCGCTGATGCCCATGCCCGGCTGGACGCCGCCGGGATTGCTGACGGTGAGGATGTAGCCGACCGCGGCCTGCGCCGCTCCCGCGGTGATGCCGGTCGGCGCCGCGTTGGCGTTAGCCTGGATCGCGAGTGCGCCGCCGTTGATGGTGACGACATTCGAGCCGAACGGAGCGCCGCTGGGCATCTGCGTGCGCACGATGCCGCCGCCGCCATTGATGCCGCCGATGGTCAGCGCGTTGAACGCGTTGCCCGTGGAGTTGAGCACCAGCGTGCCGCTTCCGAGCTTCGTCAGGCCGAATGCGCCGGTGATCGGCAGCGGCTGCGTGAAGGTCTGGCCACCCGACACTTCGATCGAACTGGCCACCGTCTGGATGAACTGATGCGCCGTCGTGAACGTGCCGCCGATCGAGAGCGTGCCGCCGCGCAGCGCCACGTCCGTCGGCAGACCCGCGACCAGATGCGCCCCGGCCGTGCCCACCGTGGTGATCGGAGTGAGATCGCCGAGGCTGTTGTCGGTCGCCACGCGGACCACGCCGGCATCGATGAAGAGCGAGCGCGCGTAGTTCGCATCGCCGGCGTTCTTGTTGAAGGCCGCGTTGTTGCCGGTGAGGGTGAGGATGCCCGGCCCGAGCTTGACGAGGTTCGCTCCATTCGTGCCGCCCGCCGTCAGGTCCATGTCGAAGCGGACCGCGCCCTGCGTGGTGTTGACCGTGAAGTTGCGGCTCCGCGCCGTGCCCTCGCTGTTGATGTTCCAGCCCGCGGAGTTGTTGTTGAACTGAAGACCGCCGCGTCCCTCGAACGTGAACGTGAGCGTCGCCGCCGTGCCGATCGTCGAGAGCACGTTCGGGATCACGCGATCGATGCCGTCCGCGCCGATGAACGTGCCCGCGTTCGCGTTGCCACCGCCAAAGAGCAGCGAGCCCGTGCCGAACGGCCCGGTGAACGCCGAGAAGGTCGAGCCATTGCCCGCGTAGAGCGCATTCGCGCCCACGACGATGCGCGCATTGTCGAGGATCGTCTGGCCCGCATACGTATTCTGCGAGAAGCCGTTCGGCCCCGCGCCGATGAAGACCACACCGGCACGGATCGGCGTCGTCGCCGTGTCGCCGAAGCGCACGCGGTGCGCCGTGCCGCTGCTGGCGATCGGCCCGAGCAGCTCGAGGCGGCCCGTGTTCACGGCCTGGAAGTTCAGGTCGCGATTCGTGCCCGCCGAGACGATGCCGATGCCGCCCGTCACACGCGAGGTGTAGAGCGAGTTGCTGAAGATCGAGATGAACGACGTATCCGTCGGGTTCTGAATCGAGATCTCGCGCCCGAAGACGACCTGACCGCTCAGGCCGAGGCCATAGGCATTGAACGTCGTGCCGGAGCCGGCGATGAGCAGTTCGCTCTGGCTGATGCCGAGCGCGCCCGCCTCACCCGGCAGCACGTCCGTGCCGATCAGCAACGCGCCGGTGTTCGCATTCGCCTGCCCCGCGCCTGCGACGGTCGTGGTTCCCTGATACGTGTTCAGCCCCATCAACACGAGGTTCTGGGTGCCGCTCTTGATCAGGTTGCTGCCCGCGCCGCCGGTGATGATGCCATTGATCGCCATCGCCGCCGCCGTCTGCGTGCCGGTGCCGACCTGGAGGTTCGACACGCTGCCGCCGAGATCGACCGTGCCGCGCAGGACGAAGTCGCCGTTGCCCTGCCAGCGCAGGTCGCCCACCAGCGACACATTGTTCGCCGGGCTCACCGCTCCGCCGAAGGTCTCGATGACGCCGCCCGCATTCCCGAGCTGCGTGCCGATGACTGCCGCCGCCTGGTCGCCGAGGTGATTGACGATGAGCGTCCCCGTGCCGAGCGCGTAGGTGTTTTCGATGCGCAGCCCCGAGTCGCGATTCGCCGTCAGGCTGCCGCTGAAGTCATTCTGGTTCCGCAGCACGAGCTGGCCGAGTTGACCGTTGAGATACGCCGGCCCGCTGTAGGAGCTGCCGGCCGTCGTGACACCGAGCACGACGGAGTTCGCGCCCGTGAGCACGTTGTCGAACACGTTCGCGCCAATGACGAGGTTGCCCTGGTTGCCGCCGCCGCCGAAGCGATAGACGTTGTCCGCCGTCGCGCCGAGCGTCGGCGCGAAGTAGGTCTGCGTGCCCGTCGTGCTGCCCAGCAGCAGTTTCCCGCCGAGCGCGCTCTCCATCGTCGCGAGATTGAGCGCGCCATACTGCACGCCGTTGTCGAGCGCGACGACGCCGAGGAACTCGCCCGTCGTGCTCAGCTGCACCTTGCCCGGAGTCGCCGTGGTGCTGAGCATCCCGAGGATGTCGGCCTGCGTCACATTGTAGGCGAAGGACACGCCGGAGATTCCCATCCCGTCGCTCTTCGCGCTCACGTTCTGTCCCGCGATGTTCAGCGGATCGGCCAGCCGGATCATCGTGCCGGGCAGCAGGTTCACATCGCCCGCGCCGAACGGCGTCCCGGCGCCGCGCACGGTCGTCGCGACGAGGCTCGTCGCCGTGTTCTGCGTCGTCGGCCACACGTCGAGGCTCGTGAAGTTGTTGCCCGCATTTCCAAACAGCAGGATGCCCGTGCCCGCCTTGATCAGCTTCCCGCCGCTGACCACGCCCTCGAGGATCGTGTGCCCGGAATTTCCGAAGCCCGCGCTGATCACGCTCGTCGCGCCCAGCGTCGTCGCACCGCTCACGGTGATGCCGCCCGTGACGGTGAGCATGACCGGCGTGTTCGCGCCGAGATCGGTGAAGGTCACGTCGCCCACCCGCTGCATGATGCCCTGCGTTGCGCCGGCGGAGTCCTGCGAGCCGATCGTCGCGTCGCCTCGCACGAACAGGCTGCTCCCGAGGCTGCTCGTCACGCGATACCCACTGGCGATTTGCGAATCGCGCCCGTCGGCGTTGCTCACGAGGCCGTCGAAGCCGACGGTCACGTTGCCGCTGAGGATGATGTCGCGCCCGTTGGTCACGCTGTTGATCGGCGTGCCGCTCGTGGAGACGGGATTGAGCAGTCGCAGCGAGCCCTGGTTGACCACGATTGAGTCGCCGATCGTGTTGCTGCCCGCGAGGTTCAGCACGCCCGTGCCGAACTTCGTCAGCCCCGCCGTCGTGTTGATCTGCGCGCTGATCAGGCCGATGCCGCCGGCGGCGGTGAAGATCGTCGGTTCATTCGCGCCGAAGGACAGGGTCATCGGCAACGTCGGCGTCAGCCGCGTCGTGACGTTGTTGGCCACGGTGCTGGGCTGCGGGTTGATGGCCGCGGTGCCCGTCGTGTTGTTGAAGAGGATGCCGCCGCCGATGTCCCCCGCTCCACTGTCGAAGGTGACGCTGTTGAACGCCGCGGTCGGGATGAGGTTCTGGTTCGTGCGCAGCGCGTAGAGCGTCGGGTTCGCGCCGAGCGTGCTGCCGCCGCCGTTTGCGGTGAAAGTCTGCGCCGTCTGCGCGGATGCGGCGTTCTGGTTCATGACCAACGTCGTCGCGTTCGTGATGCTCGCGATCGTCGAGTTGGCCGCGATGCCTGTGCCGGTGATCGGCATTCCCACGACCAATCCGGCCGTGCTGGCCACCGTCACGATCGGGCTGGAAGCCGTCGTGACACCCGCCGTCAGCGAAAACGTGGTCGAGTCCATCGTCGTGCCGATCGCGAGCGCGCCGATCGGAGTGTTGGTCAGGTTCACGTTGCTGTAGGCGACCATGCCCGTCGCGAGCGAGGTCGCGCCGATCACCGTCTGGAAACCCGTGTCGCCACCAAGCGCGCCGGCCGCCGGGTTGTAGCTCACGTAGCTGTTGCTCGTCGCATCGACGATCCACACCGGCGCGATGCCGGTCACCGTCGTGCCCGTGCCCAGGTTCGTCGTGCCGGCATTGGTGATGCCGCCATTGACGATGAGCCGATCGACGGTCGTCGAGACGAGTGTCGTCCCCATGCTGATCGCACCGAGCCCGCCCGTCGCCGCAAAACCCGTGACCGTGCCCGAGCCCGTCGCCGCGGACGCAACCGTGATCGCGAGCGTGCCGCGATCCTGCCGATCGAGACCCGCGACGGTGAGCGCCGCCGAGCCAGCGCCCGCAGCGCGAGTCACGGTCACGGTGCCGCCCTTGCGCACGGTGAGCATGCCGATCGTTTCCGCCGACGGCGCATTTGCGACGCCATCGAAGCGGAACGTGCCGCCGTTAAGATCCTGACCCACGGCATCCGCCCAGCGACCCTGGCCTTCCGGCTCACGGCCGATCTGGTCGAAGATGCGGATCTGTCCGCCGGGACGCAGCACGATCACGTTGTTGTTCGTCCCCGTGCCCGGGTTGAAGAACGACGAAGCGCCGCTGATGCCGACCACCGGCGTCGTGACCTGGATGGTGCCGAAGACTTCCACTTCGCCCGTGCCGAGCGGCGTGCGCCCGAGCGCGCCGGCCTCGAGGCTCAGCGTCATCCCCTTCGCCACGCTCGTGCCGCCGGTGAAGTCGTTCGAGTTGCGGATCGAGACGGTGCCCGTGCTGTTCGCAATCGCGCCGTTGTTGAGGTTGTTTTGCGGCGAGCCGACCAACAGGCGCGCGGTGCCGGTGAGCACGTTGTTCGCGCTGGAGATCGAGAGCGTGCCGCCGACGCTGCCGCCAAGCCGGTAGGTGTTGTCCGCGCCGACGCCGAGCGTCGGGGCCTGGTATTCGACGACGGTGTTGTTGAGATACGCGCCGAGGAAGAGCCGCCCGTCTGCGATCTGCGCCATGTTCAGCGGCGTGCTGAAGGTCGGCACCGCCAGTTGCAGCGAGCCGCCGAAGCCGCCGTTGAAGACGATTGCGGAGTTCAGCCCCGTGCCCGGATTGTAGTCGGTGTCGAGCACGACAGCCGGCAGGCTGTTGACGTTGCTGTTCAGGTTCACCGCGCTCACACCGCCGATGCTTCCATTGCCCGCGATGCGCAGCGCCGCGCCGGGATACACCCGCACCGCGCCGCTACCGAGCGGCGTGCCGCTGGTCGCCGTCACCTGCACCGCGCCGACCTGGATGTTCGTGCCGCCGGCGTAATCATTCGCCGTGCCCGAGATGCGCACCGTGCCGTAGGTCGTCGTCGCGCCGCCGAACTTGTTCAGCGCTCCGGTGCCCGTCACTGTCCCCGCGAGCTCGAGGAAATGCGTCGTGCCCGTGGTGGTGATGAAGTTCGCGTAGGCGCCGCCGATCGTCGTCGTGCCCGCCACGCGCAGCGAGTAGCTGTTGCCGCCGGTGAGGCTCAGGCTGTTGGACGTGATGTCGAGGTTGCCGATCTGGATCTGGTTGCCCGTGCTGGCATTCACGCGATCGACGTTGATCGTCGCGTAGCCGGTCGCCGCGACGTTGATGCCGTTGCTGTTCGGGTTGCCGAAGACAATCCGACCATTCGGTCCGCTACCGTTCGAGTTCAGCGCGAGGACACCGCCATTGATCTGCACCAAGCCCGGCGTGCTGTAATTGGTGCCGCCATTGACGACCGGGTCCGCGCCGCCGAGGCCGAGCTGGTCCTGCACGGTGAGCTGGCCGCGGTTAATCCGCACGCCGCCCGTGAAGCTGTTCTGCCCGGCGAAGGTATTGCCCGCCGTGACACTGCCGAGGATCAGCGTCCCCGTGCCGCTCTTGACCAGCGCGGTCTTCATCGTGCCGCCGCCGAGCGCATCGACGATGTTGCCGCTGAAGGTCGTCGTCGTCACGTTCTCGATCCGCAGCGTGCCGTCGGAAGTCGTGGACTGGTTGCCCACGAAGCCGCCCGAACCCGCGATACTCGCCGCGGTCACCACGTCGCCGTTGACGTCGAGGTTACCGAGATCGTTGAGCACGAGACCGCCCGTGAAGCGCGGGAGCGATTCCGGATTGGCGATCGTGAGCGTGCCTTCGTTGACGTTGATCGTGCCGACGATGTTGTTCACGCCGGAAAGAATCAGGTCGCCTGCGCCGTAAGTGGTCAGGTTCCGCGCCGTGATGTTGCCGCTGATCGTCGCGGCGTTGCCGTTGCTGTAGCCGCCGCTGACGTAAACGAATCCTTCGCCGCCGGTCGCGCCGCCATTCGGCTCAAACGGGCTGAAGAACAGATTCGAGCTGATCGTCGGCGCGAGGCTGCCGACACCGTTGATGAGCAGGCCGCCGGCGTCGGCCTGGCTCACCGCGCGGATGCGCAGCGTCCCGCCGCTCACGTCCGACGTGGTCTTCACCGCGAAGACATCGACGATTCCCGACACCGTCGCCGGCGCGGTAAGACTCACAACGCTCGCGCTCGTCGCGCCGGCGAAGGTATTGATCAACGGCGCGCTCGGCGCCGCCGTCACGAAGCCCGCTGCCGGGTCGAACGAGACGAAGTCCGCCGTGCGATCCGTCGGCGACGCGACGCGCAGGATGGCCGCGGAGACGATGCCGGACCTTCCGCCCGCGGCGGAATTGTTGATCGCCTGCTGGCCGGCGAGCGTGTTCACGGCCTGCCCGAGGACGGTCGTCGTGCCGAGCAGTCGCGCGGCGGAGCCCGGCGTGTTGCCGATATTTGCACCCGCCGCCGGCATCAGCACGAGCGTGCCGCTGCCGGACCGCGCGATCGTCGCCGACGTGATCTGGATGTCGTTGCCGGCCTGCGCATCGAGCCGCAGATACGCCGCGCCGGTGAAGTTGAGCGTCGGGATGCTGATCGCCGCGCCCGGTCCACCCGTGTTCACCCACAGGGTGCCGCCGTTGATCGTCACCGCCGTGTCGCCGAACGGCGTGCCCGCCGTCGCCTGCGTCATCACGGTCGCGCCGTTACTGATCGCCGTGTTGTCGTGCAGGTTCGCGCCGACGATGCCACCGTTGAGGATCGCCGTGCCGCCGCCGTTGAAGGTCAGCAAGCCCGTGCTGTTGCCCGTGATGCCATTGATCGTGAGCGTCTTTCCACCGCGCACGCTGATGCTGCCCGCCCCGGTCATCGTGAGCACGCGGATCGTGTTCACGTCCTCGGTCACGCGCAGGATGCCACCGTTGAAAGTGATGCCGCCCGGCAGCACCGCACCACTGCCGGCTGCGCCGAGATTAGCGTCGTTGCTGATGCTCAACACGCCTGCATTGATGCTCGTCGCGCCGAGGTAGCTGTTGCTGCTGTCGAGCACGAGGGTGCCGAGGCCGGTCTTGGTCAGGCCGGTCGGCGTGGCGCTCACATTGAAGGTGCCGCTCACCGTGCCCGCCAGCGTCAGGCTCTTTCCGGCGCCGACGTCGATCGTGCTCGTCTGGACCAGGTTGATCGGATTGTTCAACGTCTGCGACTCGTCCCAGTTCGCGAGCGTGCCGGTGTTCAGCGTGATCGTCGTGCCTGCCGGGATGCTCCCCGTGCCTCCGAGCACCAGCGTGCCCTGGCTGACCGCGACGCCGCTGAAGGTATTCGCCACATTGCCCAGCCGCAGGATGCCCACGCCCGTCTTCACGAGCGTCGAGTTGCCGCTGACCACGCCCGAGAGCGTCACGATGCGATCCGTGCCGAGGATGCTCAGCGCGCGGAAGTTCGCACCACTCAGATCCACGCCGCCGCTCAGCGTCAGGTCGGTCTGGCCCAGCGGCCCCGCACCGATGATCGCGTCCGCCGCGAAGACGCCGACGGTATTTCCCGGCCCAACGAGCGACGTGAGCACGCCGCCGGGGCTGAAGTTGATGTTGTTCGTGAGCGTGAACGGCTTCGCGAGGATCACGTTGCCGGTGACGCCGAGGCCGGTCTGGTTCGACTGAAGCGTGCCGCCGTTGAAGGTGACCGTGCCCGAGCCCATCGCGCCCGCGTCGCCGACTTGCAGCACCGCGTTGCCGTGGATCGTCGTGCCGCCCGAGTAGTCGTTCGGCGTGTTCAAGACGACCGTGCCGCCGTTGCCGGTCAGGTTCAGTCCGGGCGTGCCCGACACCGCGCCGATGCTCACCGAGTTCGTGCCGGTCAGCACCCGCGTGTTGATGTTCAAAGTGCCGCCGCCGGCGCCGAGTCGATACACGCTGCCCGTGCCGGCCGTCAGCGTCGGCGCCGTGTAGCTGCCGCTCACGCTCGAACCGAGGAGCATCTTCGTGCCTGCCTGGCTCAGCGGCGTGTCGTAGCCGGCCACGTCGATCGCGAGCACACCGTCGTAGTTCGCGTTGGTCGTGTTAAAGGTGACTGGTCCCGCCGCGCCGTTGAAGGCCAGGCCGAGGACGCCAAGGCCCGCGTTGTCGGTGTTGATCGTCACCGACGCCGCAGATGCGCCGCTCTTCCAAAGGTTGCTCGGGCTGATCACGCGCAGCGCAGCGCCCGCATTCACGACCACGATTCCGCCATCGGTCAGCGGGCTGTTTCCGGTGCGCACTTCGATCGTCCCCTGCTCCACCGTCACGCCACCCGTGTATGTCGAGAGACCGCCGAGCATCAACGTGCCGGCGCCGGTCTTCGTGATCGCCGGAGTCGTGCCGCTGAACCCGCCATGCACCCGCAGGTCGCTGGCGACCGCCGTCACGATCCGCGTCGCCGCCACGTCGTTCGCCGCAAACGCGCCGAACACATTGCTCGTCTGTCCGCCCTGCACGCCGAGGACGTTGCTGCCCGCGTTGAGCGTGAGCGCGCCGATGCCCGTGTTCGCCTGCGATCCGATCAGCACGCCGTTCGTGTTATACGTCACCGCGTTCTGGAAGAACTGGTTGTTGCCATTCACCTGATACGCGCCGCCCGCGATCACGATCGCCGGCCCGGCATTGTAGAGCGTGCCGCCGAGCGCATACAGCGCCGATGCCTGGAGCGTGCCGTCGGTCACATTGATCGGCGCGCTCAGCGTCGGGTTCGACGCGGCGCTCATCACGAGCACGCCCGGCCCGGTCTTGGTGAAGGTCGTGACGCCGCCGAGGAACGGCCCGCCGATCGTGCCACTGAGCGCCGTGTTGCCCTGGAACGGATTCTCGACCGTGATCGTCGGCGTCGTCGAGGTGAAGGTGATCGCGCCATTGAGCACGAGGTTTTGCGCCGTCGCGCCGAACGTGAGCTGCGTGTCCGCTGTGATCGGGTTCGCGACCGTGCGTGTCGCGCCGCCGGCGAGCAGCTTCGTGCCGTCGGCGATCGTGAGCGTGCCGGTGCCGAGCGGACCGCTCGTGATCACCGCGCCCGTCGTGCTCGGCACGCTGTCCGCGCCCGCGATGATGAGCGAGCCGGCGGTCAAGTTCACGCCGCCCGCGAAGGTATTCGCGGCGCCGAGCACGAGCGAACCGGAGCCGGCCTTGATGAGCCCGCCGCCTGTGCCGCTGAAGAGGCTCTGGATCACGCCCGTCATGCTCAAGCTCACCGGCGACAAACCGGAGGTCGTGATCGTTCGGATCGCATTCGTCAGGTCGATCGGTGCGCTGATCGTCGGCGTCGTGCTGAAGCTGTCGTTGATCGCAGTGATGTTGTTCCCGAGCAGCAACTCGCCGACGAAAGTCAGCGCCACGCCGCTCGCCGTCGCCGTCGAGTTCGCCGACAGCGTGATCGAATTCGCCGTCTTCGAGATGATCGTCGCCCCGGCCGCGATGCCCGTCCCGGTCACCGCCTGTCCGACTACGAGATCGGTCGTGCTCGTGAGACCCGAGATCGTCGCGTTGTTGTTGGTCGTGTTGCCCGTGCCGGTCGTATCGGTCTTCGAGATCGTCGGCGTCGCCGCGCCACCGGGGTTGTTGAAGGCGATCGTCCCGTTGACCGTGTTCACGCCGAAGAAATTGATCGAGCCACCACCATTGATCGCGATGTTCGCCGCACTCGCGATCTGCCCTTGCACGGCACTCATCGTGACCGCCGCGTTGTTGATGGTGAGATCGCCGGGAATCACCGTCGTCCCCGCCGCACCCGTCAGCGTCAGCGCGCTGTTGGCGACCGTGCCGCCGGTGTGGGTGTTCACGGCCGCGAGCGAGACGGTGCCGCCCGTGCCCGACACGATGAGGCGCGTCACGCCGCCCGACACGTTGTTCGCGATGACCGAGTTCACGGTCAGCGTGTTCTGGTTGTTGATGAGGTAAAGATCGTTCGGCCCGACGTTCGTCCCGCCCGCGGTGAGCACGCCGCGCAGCGCCGTGGTGCCGATGCTGTTCGCGTTGTTCGCGCTCTTGAGCAGGCCGCCGCTTGCCAGGTTCAGCGTGTCGTTCGCGTTCGTGAACGTGACGTTGAAATTTCCGACGACGTTGAGGCTGTTGACCGTGTAGTCCGCCACCACCGGCACCGCCGTGTTCGCGACGACGCGGATATTCTGCCCCGGAGCGCTGGCCACCGGCAGCGTCGTGCCGTCGTAACCCGCAAAACCCGTCTGGCTCAGCGCGCCCACGCCCGCGGTCGGCGAGTAGCTCGCGAACTCGTTGCCGCCAGCGACAGCCCACGGCCCGATCAGGTTGTTCGTCAGCACCGGATTCGCCGTGATGAAGGTCTGCGTCGATGCCACGCCATTCACGCCGAGGTTCGCGCCGGTGAAGTTCACCGTCGTGTCCGGATTGCGCGTGAGGCTCGCGATCGTGAGCATCGAAGTGCCCGTCGTGCCGCCCGCGGTCGTCACCGCGATCACATTCGCGCCGCCGCTCACGGTCACGTCTCCGACCGCGATGCTGTTTTGCAGCCCGGCGAACGTGAGCGTGCCGCCTTGCAGCGAGATCGGCACCGCCGCCCCGAGCCGCGTCCCGCCGACGAGATCGCCCGAGGAGTAGAGCCCCGTGTCGTCGATCGTGAAGCCGCCGTAGAAAGCGCTCACGCTCGGCGAGCCCGCGATCCGGCCCTGGTCGCGCAGGCTCAGCGTGCCACCGCGGATGATCGTCGCGCCGTTATAAGTGTTGTCGCTGACGAGCGTCGTCGTCGTGTTGCCCGAGCGCGTGTAGGCGAGGTTGCCCGCGATCACGCCGCTGAAGGTCGTCGTCGCCGACGCGGAAGTCAGCGTGATCGGCGTGAGGCTCGAGTTCATCACCGTGCCGCCGGAACCGGCGAGCACGTTGTTGTTGGTCAGCGTGCCGATGGCGATGTTGTTGCCGTTCAGTTCCACGAGGCCGGCGTTGACCGTGAGGTTCGCGAGCGTCGGCGTCGTGTTCGTCGGCAGCACGACCAGCGTGTTGTCCACGCCGCTGGCGAGATTGAGCGTGCCGCTGTTCACCGTCACCGGCGAACCGGTGGTGAAGAACTGCTGCTTCGTGATCGTCATCGTGCCCGCGCCGGACTTGATCAGGCCGTTCGAGGTCTGCAGCAGGCTGCCGAAGTCGAGCGTGTTCGCGCCGTCGAGCTGATGGACGATGAACTGGTTGCCGCCCGATTGCACGGTGCCGCCGGCGAAGTCGCCGCCGCTCGCGTCGAGGACGAGCACGCCGCCGCTCGAAACCGTGAGCACCGTGCCGAAGCCGGCCGCGGTGAGCGTGGACGCTCCATTGATCGTGAGCGTGTTGACCGTCTGCGTGCCGAAGAGCTGCGATGCGCCGATCGCGACGTTTGAAGTCGTCGCGCTCACGCCGACGAGGTTCGGCGCGAGTTCCGTCGCCGCGAGCGGCCGCAGACCGCCGGCGACCGAGTAGGTCGCGAAGCTCGTGCCCGTGCCGGCGAGGTTCGTGTCCACGATCGTATCGACGCGCACGCTGATCGTGTTCGATCCGTCGCCCGACGCGCCGCCGATGAAGCCGTTGCCGAGCGCCGTCGGCGGGACAAACAGGTTCGCCACGCCCGCACCCGGCGCCATGCCCAGATTGCTGCCGCGCAGCAGCAGCGTGCCACCGGCGGAGAGATTGCCGAACGTGCCGATGTTCAGCGAGAGCGGCTGCGCGGCGTTGGCCGTCAGCGTGATCACTCCCGCGCCGCTGGTGATGTTCATCGTGCCGATCGTGCTGCTGGCGATCGTCTCGGAAGTCGGCGCCGTCGCGTTGCCGATGATGTTCAGCGCGCCGCCGCCGATGTTGAGCGTGCGGTTGACCAGGCCGATCGCCGCGTCCACGCCGCCGAGCCGGTCGTTGAAGTTGGTCGTGCTGTTGTCGAGCGTGAGCGTCGCGCCCTTGCCGATCGTGTAGGTGCCGAACTTCGTGCTGCCGTCCGCAGCAAGCAGCACCGCGCCTTGCGAGACTGTCAGCGTGCCGATGGAGAAGGTGCCGATGCCGACCTGCGCGTCGATGGTCAGCGTGCCGGTGCCGATCTTGTCGAGGCTGAACGAGGTGCCCGACTGCGTGTTCGAGCCGATTCGACCGGAGAAGGTGAAGTTCGAGTTGTCGAAGCCCGTGCGCAGCGTCGCGCCGGTGCCGGAGTTGTTCGTGACGAGGCCCGTGCCGGCGATCGATCCGCTCGCGGTGCTCACGCCGTTGAGGTCGAGCGTGCCGCCGCTGCCGAGGACGATGCGCGAGTTCTGCGAGAGCGAGTTCGCGTTGGTCACGCCGCGCAGCGTGCCGTTGTTGACGGTCGTGATTCCGCTGAACGTGTTCGCCGGATTCGAGAAGCCGAGGATGCCCGGGCCTTCCTTCGTGACGGCGAACGAGCCCGAGTATGCCGCGCCGAGCGTGCCGATGATGGCCGGCGTATCGACCACGATCGTCCGCGTGCCCGCGCCAAACGTGACGAGGCCGTTGAGGTTCAGGTTGTTCGACGAGATGCCGTCGATCGTGAGCGTGTTGCTCGCGTTGGAAACGGTGATCGGATTGTAGATCGTCGTTGCGACGCCGATGAGCTTCGCGCTGTCGCTGGTGATGTTCACCGTGCCGATGCCGAAGGGACCGCTGGCGAACACGCCGCCGGTGATCGCCGAACTCGCGCCTGCGATGAGCGAGCCAGTGTTGAGCGTCACGCCGCCGTCGAAGGTGCCCTGGCCGCTGAGCGAAAGCGCGTTCGCGCCTTCCTTGATCAGAGCGCCGCCGCCGCCGTTGCTGCGGATCGCGCCGCTGATCACGAGGCCGAGCGGCGAGAGGCCCGAGGTCGTGACCGTGCGCGTGCCGCCATTGATCTGGAGCGCGGCGCTGATCGTCGGAGTGAAGCCGAAGTTGTCGTTGCTCGACGTGATGTCCGTGCCGAGCAGCAGTTCCCCGTTAAAGGTGAGCGTCACGCCCGTCGCGGTCGCCGTCGCCGGAGCGGAAAGCGTGATGTCCGTGTTTGGCGTGATGCTCGCGATCGTCGTTCCCGTCGGGATGCCGGCGCCGCTGACCGGCTGACCGACGGCGAGGCCCGTCGTATTCGTCACCGGGAAGAGCGCGACGCCGGTCGTCGTGTCGAGGCTCAGCGTGTAATTCGCCGCGGAGATCGTCGGCGCGGCGGTGCTGCCGGGGTTGTTGAAGCTGATCGCGCCGCTGATCGTGTTTGCGCCGATGAAGGCGAGCGTGCCGCCGCCATTGATCGTGAGGTTCGCGCCGCTCGCGATCTGCGCCGGGCTGGCGGTCATCGTCACCGCGGCGTTGTTGATCGTGAGGTCGCCGGGGATCACTGTCGTGCCGAGCGCGCCGGTGAGCGTCAGCGCGGTGTTCGCGACCGTGCCGCCCGTGTAAGTGTTCGCGCCCGCGAGCGAGATCGTGCCGCCGGTGCCGGAGACGATGACGTGCGTCGTGCCGCCGGAGATGTTGTTCGCGATGACCGAGTTCACGGTCAGCGTGTTCGCGTTGTTGATGAGGTAAAGATCGTTCACCCCGTTGTTCGTGCCGCCCGCGGTGAGCACGCCCGGCAGCAAGGCGGTGCCGATGCTGTTGTCATTCGCGGCGCTCTTGAGCAGGCCGCCGCTGGCGAGGTTCAGCACATCCGTCGCGCCGGCGAAGGTGACGTTGAAATTGCCGACGATGTTGAGGCTGTTGATCGTGTAGTCGGCCTCGACCGGCACGGCCGTGTTCGCGACCACGCGGATGTTCTGCGTCGGTGCGCTGGTGAGCGGAAGGGTCGTGCCGTCGTAGCCCGCCATGCCCGCCTGGCTCAGCGCGCCCACGCCGCCGAGCGCCGAGTAGCTGGCGAACTCCGTGCCGCCCGCAATCGCCCAAGGCCCGAGCAAGTTATTCGTCAGCGTGATCGCGCCGCCGTCGAGCTGGCCCAGCACGGTCCGCGAGCTGGCCGCACCGAGCAGCCCGAGGCCGAGGTTCGCACCGGTGAAGTTCACCGTCGTGTTCGGATTGCGGACGAGGTTGTTGATCGTCAGCGCCACCATGCCGGTGTTCCCGACCGTGGACGCGATCGTGTTCGCGCCCGGTAGGACCGTCACAGTGCCGACCGTCTCGCTCGAAGAGAGACCCGCCGCGCCGGTCAACGTGATCGTGCCGCCCTGCAGCGTGATCGGGATCGTGTCGGCGATCGTGTCCGCGAGGTTGAAGGTGGTGAAGTTGCCGTTGTCGATGGTCACCGCGCCAAAGAACGCGCTGATGCTGGGCGTGCTGCTGAGCGAGCCAAGCTCGCGCAATTGCAGCGTGCCGCCGCGGATGATCGTCGCACCGGTGTAGGTCTGCCCCGTCGTGAAGAGCGTCGTGTTATTCCCCGACCGCGTGAAGGCGATGTTGCCGCCGATCACACCACCGAAGTTGCCGCCGCCGGTCGAAGTCAGCGTCGCCGGCGTGCTGCTCGTGATCGTGCCGCCGCCATTGGTGAGGATGTTGCCGCTGGCGATCGCGCCGACGACCTGATTGCGCCCGTTGAGATCGACGGTGCCGCCGTTGACGGTGAGCGCCTGCGTGCCGACCGCGGTCGCCGTCGGGTTCGCGACGAAGGTGTTATCCGCCGCGCCATTGAGCACCATCGTGCCGGCGCTGATGAAGTGCGTGCCGATCGTGAAGAGCGGCTGATTGAGCGTGAGCATGCCGGGGCCGCCCTTGCTGAAGCCGTTCGCCGTGTTGATGAGCGTGCCATTCACCACGAGGTCGCCCAGGGTCTGGACATACATCGTCGAGCCCGCGGTGCTGACCTGGCCGCCGTTGATGCCCGCATTGCCGGGCTGCGCGAGCAGCGCGAGGCTGCCGAGCGTGAGCACGCTCCCGCGGTTGAAGGCGCTCAGCCCGCCGCCTGCGTTGAGCGTCACGGTGTTCACCGAGTTCGTCGTGAATTGCTGGCTGCCATTCAGGCCGAGGTTCGCGTTGGTCACGTTGAGCCCCGCGATGCTGCCGAGGAATTCGTTCGCCGCCAGCGCCCGGAAACCGGTGCCGGCCACGTAGGTCGCGAAGCTCGTGCCGGTGCCTGTCTCCGACGTGTCCACCAGGATGTCGCCGCGCACGTTCATGTTCACGAAGCCTGGAAGATTACCGCCGCCGGCCTGCAGGTTCGGCGTCGTCGCGAAGACATTCGCCACGCCCGCGCCCGGCGTGGAGCCGAGGTTCGCCCCGCGGATGACGAGGCCCGCGCCATTCGCCGCGATGGCGGTGACGGCGTTGATATTCAGCACCGTCGAGCCCGTGCCCGGCGTCAGCGTGAGGAAGCTCGCGCCGGCATTGTTATTGAACGTGCCGACGGACTCGAAGCTCGTGCCCGTGCTGGCTCCGATGATCGTGAGTTGGCCACCCGCGAGCGTCAGCGTCTTAATCACTCCGCCGAGCCGGTTCTCGACCGCCGTTCCCGAGTTATCGAGGACGATGCTTCCCATCGTGTTGATCGCATTCGTGCTGAAGGCCGTCTGCGCATCGCCGCCGTAAAGGACCGCACCACGATTCACGGTGAGCGTGCCGGTCGTGGTGTTGCCCGCGGTCGTGAGCGTGAGGCTGCCATTGCCGACCTTGGTCAGGTTCACCGTCCCAAACGTCGTCGCGCTGAACGCCGAGAAGTGCCCGTTGAAGGTCGTGTTCTGGTTGTTGAGGCCGACCGTCAGCGTGCCGGTCGTGCCGCTGTTGTTGGTGATCGTGCCCGCGCCCGTGAGCTGGCTGATGGCGTCGGAGAATCCGTTGAGATCGAACGTCGCGCCCGCAGCCACGCTGAACTCGGAGAAATCCGGGATCGAGTTCGACGCGTTGAGGAAGAGCGTGCCGCTGTTGATTGTCGTGGCGCCCGAGTAGCCATTGCCCGCCGCGCCAAACCGCAAGCCGCCCGGACCCTCCTTGACGATCCCGCCCGTTCCCTGCACCGGCGCGGTGATGCTGAGGCCAAGCCGATGCTGCCCCTGCGTCGTGATCGTGCGCGCAGCGTCGATGTTGATCCGCCCAGGCGCCGCCGCGGAGATCGTCGGGATGAAGCTCAGGTTGTCGTTGGTCGAGGCGATGTCGGTGTTCAACGTCAGCACGCCCGTGCCGACGGCGAGGGTCGGCGTCGCGTTGCCGCCGAAGCTGTTGAAGGTGAGCGAGCCGTTGATCGTGTTGTTACCCGTGAAGTTCAGCACGCTGCCGCCGTTGAGCGTGAGGTTCGCCGCGCTCGAGATCTGGCCCGCGGCATTGCTCATCGTCACCGTCGCGTTGTTCAGCGTGAGGTCTCCGGGGATGGCCATCGCGCCCGCCACGCCCGCGAGCGTGAGCGTGCCTTGATTGACGATCGTGCCACCGGTGTGGGAGTTCGAGAGCGTTGAGGAGAAGGTCAGCGTGTTCGTGCCGCTGACCGTCGAGGCGGCGGAAAGCGTGATGTCGTTCCCATTGATGGCGTTCACGCGCGCACCCGCCGGGATGCCCGGCCCGAAGACGAACTGGCCGACGATGATGTTCGCCGGATTGGAGACACGCACGACCGGGCCGAGGAAGGCCGAGGCATTGATGGCCAGCGGCGCGAAGGTGACCCCCTCGGTCACCGTCGTCGTGGCCGGTGCCGACAGCGCCACCGTCGTGCCGTCGATGATGCTCGCGATGGTCGTGCCATTCGGGATCGCGGTGCCGCTGACGGCCGAGCCGACGACGAGACCATTCGTGCTCGGGACGCTGACGAGCGCCGACCCGCCGGTGGTCGCCGCGACCAACGGGACCGGGTTGAACGTCGTGAGCGCAGCTCCCGCAGCGGTCGCCGGGATCGAGATCTCGAAGGTCGTCGCATTCGTGATGCTCGTGATCACCGCGCCGGCGGGGATGTTCGCGTTGCCGACGAGCGGCTGGCCGACGATCAGGCCGAAGGTATTCGGGACCGTCACCGTCGTCGGCGCGGTCGTCGTGGTGGTCGCGTTGAAGATGAGCTTCGGCGCAAGCGCGAGCGTGCCCGCACCAGACTTCACCAGCGTCGCCGAGCCCGTGCCGTTATCGACGACCGCGACGTCGAGGGTCGTCGTGTTCTGGTTGATGTAGGCGTAAAGCGAGGCTGGCGTGTTCGGAGTCGCGCCCGCGCTGATCCGCCCGCCGCTGATTTCCATCGTGAAGTTCGCCTGCTGGATCAGGCCGCCGCTTCCGATCGTCAGAAGATCATTCAGCCCGTTCATGTTCACCGTCGCCGCAGCGGTCGGGACCATGCGCCACGAATTGACCGTGCGCGTCGTCAGGCCCGTCGTCGTGTTGCCGGTCGTGTTTACGTTATCGACCGCCGTGCCGGCGGTGATCGCGTTGGCCGAGTAGGCCGGGTAACCCGCCGTGCCGAGCGCGCCCACACCGCCTCGAGCCGCCGTCGGCGCGAGATAGCTGGCGAAGTTCGAGCCGCCCACGACCGCCCAGCCGCCGATGAGGCCGTTGGTCAGCGCCGGCGCGTTGGTGATGAAGATCTGGCTGTTGAGCCCGGTCAACCCGAGCGTGCCCGAGCCGGCGGTGAAGTTCACCGTCGATCCGTCCGCGCGCTGCAAGTCGGCAAGCGTGAGCACCGCGGAACCGCCTGCATTGCCGCGCGTCGAGGTGATCGTCGAGGCGCCCGGCGCCACGGTCACGACCCCGAGGTTCTGGACCGAGTCGGAGCTGACGAAGCCGTTGAAAGTGAGAGTGCCGCCTTGCAGCGTGATCGGTGCAACCGGGTTCAGCCTCGAACCGGCATCGACCACCGCGTCGTTCGCGCCGTCGAGCACGAGGGTGCCGAAAATATTCGTGACGCTGGACGTGTTCGGGATCGCGCCGGCCTGGCGCAGCGTGAGGTTGCCGCCGCGCAGGACGGTCGCGCCGGTGTAAGTGTTGTTTCCGAAGAGCGTCGTCGTCGCGTTGCCCGAGCGGACGTAGTTCAAGTTGCCTGTGATCGTCCCGGCAAAGGTCGCCGCGCCCGAGGCGGACGTGAAGTTGACCGGCACTCCGCCCGCCGAGTTCGTGACGATGCCGGCCACGCCGTTGGCGATCGTATTGCCGCTGGCCAGCGTGCCCACCGCCTGGTTGTTGCCGTTGAGGTCGAGCGTGCCGCTGTTGACGTTGATCGCCTGCACTCCGCCGATTCCGGTGACGAAGAGCGTGTGGTCGCCGCCATTGAGCCGCAGCGTGCCGCCGTTGACGTGCGTCGTGCCGGTATAGAGCTGGCGCACGTTGAAGCTGAGCGTGCCGTTGCTCGACTTGGTCAGGCCGCCGGTCTGCGCGAGCGTGCTCGACACTTCGAGGTCGCCGACCGTGTGGATGAACATCGGCGCCGTGCCCGTGGTGATCACGCCGCCGTTCAACCCCGAATTCCCCGCGAGGGCGAGGATGCCGCCGGCGGTGTTCGCCGCGCCGCCGAGCGTGAGCGTATTCGCCGCGGCCAGCACGCCCGCCGATCCGAATCCGCCACCCGCGTTCAGCGTAAGGCTCCCGACGGTCGTCGCCGCGATGATCGAGCCGGGCGCCCCGAGGAGCACGTTGTTCGTCGCGCCTGCCGTCAGCAGGTTCGAGTATTCCGCCGTCGCGAGCGGGCGGAAGCCGTTGCCGCCCGTCGTATTCACGCCGGTCGCACCGACGTAGGCGCCAAAGGAAATGCCGCTGCCCGTGGCCGTGGTGTCCACGATGATGTCGGGCCGGGTGGACATCGTCACCGAGCCAGCCGCGCCGGTCCCGGCCGTGCCCGCCACGTTCGCCGTCAGCGCGACGAATTGCGCGACTCCCGCGCCGATCGGCGCACCGAGATTCGTGCCGCGCAGCAGCAGCGAAGCGCCGCCCGTCACCGCCGAGAGCGTGCCGGTGTTGAAGACGATGGTTTGCGCATCCGACGAAAGCGTCATCGTGCTGCCGCCGGTGGTCAGCGTGGTCGCACCGCCGAGCGCGCCCGTGATGGTGAGCCCGGTCGCGCTCGCCGTGGCCGCTGCGCTCAGGACAAAGCTCGTCGCATTGGTGATCGACGCGACCGTCGTGCCCGACGGGATGCCCGCACCGCTGACGACCATGCCGGGCAGCAGCCCCGCCGTGCTCGTGACGGTCACCGTCGTGCTCGCATTGGTCGTCACTCCGGCCGCCATCGGCACGACCCGCCCGAGCGACTCCGCCGTCACCGCGGCATTGTTGCCGGTGATATTGAACGCGCCGCCGCCAAGCGTGAGCGTGGTGCTCGATCCCGCGCTGCCGCCGAACCGCTGGCTCTGGTTGGTCACCCGGTTGTCGAACAGGAGCGAACCGCCCGTGTTGACGATGTTCGTGAGGAAGGCGGTGGTCGCCAACGGGCCATACACCAGCGCGCCCTGGTTGACCGTCATCGTGCCCTGGCTCGTGCTCACGCCCGTGAGCGTGAGCGTGCCGGTGCCGACCTTGCTGAAGTTCGTGCTCGCCGGGACGCCGTCGTTGAAGCGCAGGAATTTGCCGCTGAAGGTCGTGCTCGTGTTGTCCCATCCCGCCGTGAGCGTGGCCACCGTGGCGGTGTCATTCGTCACGTCACCCGCGCCGGTGAGGCTGCCGAACGTGCCCGAAAGCGCGTTCAGGTTCACACGCGTCGTTGCATTGACTACGAGCGGCGAGAGCGGCGCGCCGGCGCCCGCCGCACCGATCTGCAGGGTGCCCGCGTTGATCGTCGTCGCCCCCGTATAGGCATTCACCCCGCTGAACTGCAGCGCGCCGGTGCCCGCCTTCGTCACGCCCACGCCCGCACCGCGGATGCCCGCGCTGATCGAGAGGTTCGCGATCTGCGGCGCCACGTCCACAGCATTGATGAGGATCGAGTTCACCGTGAAAGTCCGCGTGACCGCGCCGAGATCGAGTCCGCCCGCGATCGTGCTCACCGAGCCGACGTTCTGTCCACCCGCGGTGACGTTGCCAGCGAGCGTCAGGATGCCGCCGGTGTTGAAGGTCGGCGTCGTCGCGCTGCCCGTGTTGTTGAAGGTGAGGCCCGCGAGCGTGTTGTTGCCGAACAGGTTCACCGTCCCGGCGCTCAGCAGCGTGATTGTGTTGGTCGGCGCGATCTGGCCCGCGACGTTGTTCATCGTCAACGTGCCGCTGCCCACCGTGATCGGACCAGCCGGCAACACGATGGTGCCATTGGTCGTCGCGCTAAGGTTGAGCGTTCCCTGCGCGACCGTCGTCCCGCCGCTGTGCAGGTTCGCCGCGGTCAGCGTGACCGCGCCCGCGCCGCTCTTGAGCAGCGACACCGTCGCACCCGCGTTCGCGTTGCCGATGCCCGCGTTCTTCGTGTCCACGATCACCGAGTTGATCGTGATCGTGTTCTGGTTGTTGTAGGCGATCAGCTCGGTGTTCAGCGTCGAGGTGCTCGTGCCCGCGGTCAGCACGCCGGGCACCAGCACGGTGCCGATGGCCGAGGCGTTGTTGTTATTGCTGCGCAGGAGGCCGCCCTGCTCGAGCTGGAGCACGTTGCCCGGCAGTGAGAAGGTCACGTCGAGCGTCGCGCCCGCGGAAAGTCGCAGCAGGCCCGTGCGGTTCACGGCCTGGTTGAGATTCGTCGTCACGCCGAGCTGCGTCACGCTCCCCGGTCCGAACGCTCCGTCATACGCACGGAAGCCCACGCCGCCGACCGCGCCCACGCCGAGCGTGGTGTTATAGGTCGCGTAGTCGCTGCTGTTCGCGATGGCCCACGGGCCGAAGACGGTGCTCGCATTGAGCAGCCCCGCGCCGCCCGTGATGAAGATGCGATTGCTCGATCCGACCTGGCCGGCGGCGTTCAGGTTCACCGTCGTGCCCGCGGCGCGCGTCAAGCCGCCGAGCGTGAGATCCGTGGACGAGATTCCGCCGCCACCGAGCGTCGAGGTGATCGTCGCCGCGCTCTGCTGCACGCTCACCGCGCCGACCGTTTCGCTCGACGCAGTTTGCGCGCGACCGGTCAGCGTGAGCGTGCCGCCGCGCATCGTGATCGCCGCCGTGTTGCTGAGCCGGTTCGCGATGTCGATCTGACTCGCGTTGCTCATGTTCAACGTCGAGTAGCCGATCTCCACCGAACTGGCGGTCGTGAACGCGCCGGAATCCTGCAGCGTCGTCGTCCCGAGGATGAGCAGCGGCCCGGTCATCGTGTTCGCGTTGGTGAACGTGAGCGTATTCTGGCCCGCGCGCACAAACCGCATCGCGCCCTGGATCGATCCGGCGAAGGTCCGCGCCGTGTTGTCCTGGTTGACCACGAGCGTGCTCGCGGCATTGCCGGTCACCACTCCCGTGCCCGCCGCCGTGCCGTCGCTGAGCAGGCCGCTGATCTGCTGCTGCGTGCCGTTGAGGTCCAGCGTGCCGCCGTTGATGATCATGAACTGACCGGGGAAAAGCGTGTTCAGTCCGCCGCCCAGCCGCAGCGTGCCCTGCGCGACGCTCGTGTTGCCGGTGTAGGTGCTCTTGGTGGAAATCGTCAGGATGCCCGGCCCGCTCTTGGTCATGCCCGCCGTGCCGGTGATGATGCTGCCGATGGTCAGGTTATCGAGCGCGTGGACGACCAATTCATTGCCCGCCACCGCGAGGTTGCCGCCGGTGATGCCTGTATTCCCCGTGCGCGCGATGATGCCGCCGCTCGCGAGCGTGAGCACGACCTGCGGGCTGACCGTCACGCCGCCGCCGCTGTTCAAGTCGAGCGAGTTGACCGTCAGCGCCGAGGTGACCGCACCCGGGTTGGTCGTCATCACGATGTTGCCCGGATTCACGCCGGCCTGCGTGAGGCCCAGGAGCAGCGTGGTGCTGATTTCCGGCGTCAGCCCGGTCGTCACCAACTGCCGGATGCGCGCCGAGGCCGTGCCGTCGGTCGTCGCAAAGCCCGGCGTGCCGCCGAGCGTGTCCACGACGAGCGCGTAAGGCAGGATGCCCTTGTTCGTCGTGTTGGCCGCGCCGGTCTGGCCGACGAAAGTCGGCGCCGTCGTGATGCTGATCGTGCTCACGCCCGCGCCCGCCGCGCTGCCGAGTCCGGTCCCGCTGAAGACGATCGCGCTGCCCGTATTCCGCGCGAGGCTCGCGAGCACCACGTTGGACTGCTGCGCCGGGTCGGCGGTGACGGTGAACTGGTCGAACCCGCGCCCGACCGTGAACACGCCGAGCGATTCGCTGACCGCCGCGGTCGCGCTCGGCGTCATCGTAAGCGAGCCGCCGGATAGCGTGACCGGCCTTCCGCCGAGGCGGTTGTTCGTGTTCGTGCCGCTGTTGTCGAGGTTGAGCGTCGTGCCGGGGTTCACCGTCGCGGCGATCGTGTTGCCGGCGGCGAACGTGCCGCCTCCGCTGAGGCTGAGCGTGCCGCCGTGGATGGTCAGGTTGCCCGTCACCGCGATCGAGCTCGGCGTCGTGAAGTTCACCGTGCCGGCGCCGTATTTGTTGATGCTGAAATACTGGTTCGCGGTCGGCGTCGTCGCCGAGGTGATGTCGCTGTTGACGTTGATCGTGCCCGCGCCGGTGAAGATGAGCGCGCGGCCCGTCACGGTCGGGTTGTTGATCCCGCCATTGATGTTCAGCGTCGAGCCCGCATCCGCGCCGATCGCGGCGTCGAAGTTCATCGTCAGCACGCCGGTGGTGGCATTCGTGCCCGAGACGCTCTGGAGCTGGCCACCGAAATTGATGCCACCGAAAGCCACGTTGCCCGTGCCTTGCAGCGAGATCGAGTTGGCGATCGTCACGTTGTTCGTCAGCCGCAGCGCCGAACCGACCACCGCGGCATTCGGCGAGATCACAGCGGAGCCGCTGCCGAGCGCGTTGCTATCCTGGAGCAGGAGCACGCCGCCGCCGACAAAGACCTGGCCCGACCACCCCGCATTGCCGGCGCCCAACGCCAGCACACCCGGGTCGGACTTCACAAACGCACCGCCTGTGAGCGCGTTCACGCCCGTGAGCGTGAGCGTCTGGCCGGAGGAGACGAGGACGAGGTCGTTCGGCACCGACACGCTGATCGTGCCGTCGGCGGTCGCCGGCGCGGAGAGCGTGAAGGAGGTCGCATTCACGATGGTCGCGACCGTCGTCCCCGGCGCGATCCCCGCGCCGCTGATCGTCTGCCCGAGCTGCATCCCCGCCGTGTTCGCCACGGTCACCGTCGCGCTTCCGTTGACGACCGTTCCGTTCTGGACCGCGTTGTTGAAGTTCAGCGTGCGCGCCGACGAGAACGTCGCATTTCCCGAGAATCCCGCGGTCGCCCCGAGCGCCGCGCTGAGATTGATCGCATTGCCCGGATCGCCGAGCGCTCCTTCGCTGCCAGCCGCCACGACGCCCTGGTTGATGACGATGTTGCCGGCGAAGGTGTTCGCCGCATTCGCCAGCACGAGGGTGCCGAGGCCGCTCTTCGAGAAGCCCGTGCCGCTGATCACTCCACCGAGCGTCAAGCCCTGCGTCCCGTCCGATGCCGACGCCGTCGAAACCGTGAAGATCGCGCTGCTGCTGAGCGCGATGGAATTCGACAAGAGCAGGCCGTAGCCATTGTTATTCGTAACCGAAATGCCATCGCCGAGCGCCGCGGTCAGCGCCGTCGGCTGGATCGTCTTGTTGGCCGCCTGCGTGAATGGCGAAGTCGCACCCGCGCGACCCACGATCAACGCCGGGAAGCCGTTGACCGTGATCGGACCGGTGAAGCTGATCGCCTGCGTCACGCCGGAACCGTCGCCATCCATCAGCAAGCCAAGCGCACCGCCACCGTTGACGACAATCGGACCGGCATAGGCGTTCAGGCCGAGCGAAAGGTTGCCGGGACCGTCCTTGGTGATCGAGGTGATCGCTGCAAAGTTCGTGATCGAACCGCCGAGCGCCACGGTCAGAAGCGGGTGTTGCACGTTCACGCCCAGCGCGCCGTTCGGCACGGTGATCGCGCCGCTCAGCGAGAGGTTCGCAACGGCGTTGGTCAGATTGAAGAAGGTCGGCGTGCCGCCGAAAGTCGTCGCGTTCGAGACGGTCTGCGTCCCGGTGGCGACGAGGTAGGCGCCGCTGGCGACGTTCAGCGCGCCGGTGCCGAGCGGGCCGGTGGCGATGCCGCTCGCGATCGGGTTTGGCGCCGTGCTCGCACCGAGCAGCAGGCCGCCAGCGGTGAGGTCCACGCCACCGGTGAAGGTGCTCGCGCCGCTCAGTTGCAGCACGCCATTGCCCACCTTCACAAGGCTCGCGCCCGTGCCGGTGATCGCCGCGGTGATGTTCAGCGACGGAGAGAGAATCGACGCCGTCTGCCCGAGCACGTTGATGTCGCCGATGCTCAGCGTCTTCGCCCCGGTGCCGAGATCGACCGTGCCGGAGAGCGTCGGCGTCACCGCGACGTTCCCCGAGGTAACGGTGATCGGCGTCGCATCGGTGAGCGCGAGGATGCCGCCACTCGCGACGGTCAGCGCGCCGCTGTTGCCGATGTTATTATAAGTCAGCGCGCTCAGCGTGTTGTTGCCCACGAGCGTCAACGTCGAAGTGCCGCTCAAGGTGACGCCGTTGGCCGGATCGATCTGCCCGCCGTTGACCACCATCGTGACAGTCGCGGAGTTGAGCGTGAGTCCACCTGCGGGGATCACCACCGAACCGACTGCCGCGCCGGCGAGGCTGAGCGTGCCCTGGTTCACGATCGTGCCGCCGGTATATATATTACCCGCCGCGCCGATGGACGGGTCGGTCACATCCGCGGTCGTCGCCGCAGAGAGGGTGACCGTCGTGGCCTCCACGCTGGTGATGGTCGTGCCTGCCGCGAGGCCCGCGCCAAAGATCGGCTGCCCCGCGTAGAGGGTCGCCGCCTGCGCCGGATTCACGGTGAAGGTCGTATCGCCGCTTGCGATGGTCGCGCCGGTCAGCGTCGAAGGCCCGGTCGAGCCGAACGTAAGCGCGGTGTGCGCACTTGCCGTCGCAGGGCTGGAAAGCGTGACCGTGGTGCCGCTAATCGCATTGATCGTCGTGCCCGGATCGATGCCCGGCCCGCTGACGGACTGACCCACGAACAGCCCCGCCGCGCTCGCGACGGTGACTTCCGCGCTCGCGCTGGTCGTATTCGTCCCGATATTCAACGCCGTCGTGCCCGCGGTGAGCGCGACGGTGCCGCCGCCTGCTTTCACGAGCGTGAGCGTGCCCGTGCCGCTGCCGGTCTGCGCCGCGTCCTTGATCACCGAGTTGATCGTCAGCGTGCTCTGGTTGTTGAAGACGATGAGTTCGTTCGCACCGCTGCTCGCCGCGCCGCCGGCGGTGAGCACGCCGGGGACCGCCGCCGTGCCGATGGCCGAGGTCGCGTTGATGTTTCGCAGCAGGCCGCCGAGCTCGAGGTTGAGCACATTCGCGGCGGCGCTGAAGGCGATGTCGTTCGCGAACGCGCCGCCGCCCAGCTTCACCACCGAAGCCAGCGTCTGCGGCGCCGAAAGCGTCGTCGTGGTCGCGACGCTGCCGGCGAAGACCTGCGTGAGATTCCCGCTGCCGAAGGTCACGTCGTAGCCCCGGAAGCCCTGCGTGCCGACCGCGCCGAGGCCCTGCTGCACGGAGTAGGTCGCGTAGTCACCCGTGTTCGCGATGGCCCACGCGCCGATGATGGAGTTCGCCGTGAGCGCCGGATTCGCGGTGAGGAAAAGGCGCGTGTTGTTGCCGACGCTGCCCAGCGTGTTGTTGGTCGTGAAGTTGACCGTCGTGCCGGCGCTGCGCGCGACACTCGCGACCGTCACGTCCGACGAAAAGTAGATGCCGGAGTTGCCCGAGTTGATCGTGATCGTGTTCGCACCCTGGAGCGCGCTGATGGCGCCGAGCACTTCGCTCGATGCGGTGACGACGCGGCCCGTAAATGTGAGCGTGCCGCCGCGCAGGTTGATCGGGATCGCATCGCCGACGCGGTCATTTAGATCGGTCTGGAGGCCGGCGTTGTTGTCGAGGAGAAGCGTCGCGAACGTGAGGTCGATCGACGACGTGGCGAGCAGCGTGGCGTTGTCGCGCAGCGTGGTCGTGCCGCCGGTCAGCAGGGTCGCGCCGGTGTGGGCGAGCGGGCTCTCGACGGTGAGCGTGTTGCCGCCGGAACGGACGAGATTCACGGCGCCCGTGATCTGCCCCGCATAGGTCGCGCTCGCGCCCATGTTCACGATCAGCGTCCCGGTGCCGGTGCTCGTGGTGATGATGCCGCCCGCGCCGGGCACGCCGCCGCTGCCGCTGCTGAGCGTGTTGACCCATTGGAGGCTGCCATTGAGATCGATCGTGCCGCCCGCATTCACCGCCAGCGCGCTGTTCTGGAAGATCGTGTTCGCGCCCGGATCGAGCGTCAGCGTGCCGCCGTTCACGGTCGTCGTGCCGGAGAAATACTGCGGCGCGCCGAGCGTCAGCGAACCGCCGAGCGCCTTCGTGAAGCCGCCCGTGCCGGAGATTGAACTCGTCACATTCAGCGACGCGCCGACATTCACATGAAAGACGCCCTCAGCCGCGCCGAACGCCACCGAGCCGCCGCTCAAGGTGTTGCTGCCGCCTTCGACGAGCACGCCGCCGCTCGTGAGCGTGAGCACTGCTCCATTCGCCAGGCCAGCGGTGATGCCGGTGCCGCTCAGCGCCAGCGCATTTCGCGTGGCAGCCGCCGCGGTGAGATTTTCGCTCGCCGTGAGCTTCACGGTATTGGTCGCGCCGACCGTGTTCAGCGCCGGCGTGTAGGCCGTGAAGGCGACGATGCCGCCGGCGTCGTAGGTGGCGAAGTCGATGCCGCCGATTGTGATGCGCGGGAGGATGCCCGTGGTCGCCGGCACGAGCGTCGGCGCGGTGGTGAAGAGAAGCTGGTTCGTCGTGCCGAGGCCGGTGATGCCGAGGTTCGCCGTCGCGCCGACGTTTTGCGCGAGCGTCGCGAAGGTCAGCGAATTCGACCCGGTGCCGCTCATCGCGATCGTCGAAGCGCCGCTGCTCAGCACGAGCCCGGCGGGCTCCACCACGGTCGAGCCGCCGGCGTCGCCGATGAAATTGAACGTGCCGCCGGAGAGCGTCAGCGTCTTGCCCGGCGCGGTGCGCGCGGTCGTGCCGCCGGTCTGGTCGATGGTGAAGGACGCGCCTGAATTGACCGCAATCGCCGAGGCCAGAAGGCCGGGGCCGCTCAAGGTCGTGGCGCCGCTGTTGAGCGTGAGCGTGTTGGTGAAGGTATTCGATCCGGCCAGGGTCAGCGTGCCATTGCCGGAGAAGGTCAGGCTCGAGTTCGACGTGCTGCCGTTGGCGATCGTGGCGCTGATGACCGTCATGCCGCTGCCGAGGATCGTCAGCGTGCGATTCGTCGTGTCGTTGGAAAGATTCACGCCGCCCGAGAGCGTGAGCGCCGCACCGCCCGAGAGATTGTTCACGAGCAGCCGGTTGCCGCCGTTGTTGGTCGCGATGCCGGCGATCTCGATTGGGTTCGTCCCTGTCAGCACACCGGGGTTGCCGTTGAAGAGCACGTTGTTCGGCAGCGCATCGAAGCCGTTCAGCGGGATCAGGCTCTGCAGCGTCGCGCCGTTGATCTGCAGCGTGTTGTTCGACGGGCCGAAGGGTGCCGTGCGGTTCACGATCACGTTGCCCTGCGAGAGCACGACGCCGTTCGTGTAGTTATTAAATGCACCACTGCCGGTGAAGGTGACAGTGCCGCTGGTGTTGACGGTCAGACCCACCGGCGCTCCGAGGCTGTCGAAGCCGCCGCTGAGGATGGTGTTGCCCGTGCCCGTGATGCTGAAGTTGCGCGCCGTCGCCGTTTCGTTGCTGCGCAGGTTGCCGCTGATCTCCAGCGTCGCAGGCGCGGCGATCGTGTTGTTGATCGTCCACGGATTGCCGGTCGCGCCGCCGATCGTGTTGGTGAGGTTGATCGAGTTTGCTCCGAGGAACGCCGCGGTCGTGTTCGAGGCAATGTTGAGCGGGTTGCCGATCGTGAGCCCGCCGGCATCGAGCGCGAAGATGCCGCCGTTGGAAATCGAGAGCGTGCCCGTGCTCAGCGCGCTGCCGGCGAATCCCGTCGCGCTGCCGGCGATGCCGACGAAGCCGCTGTTGACGTTGGTCGTGCCGGAGTGGCTGTTCGAGCCGGTGAGCAGCCACGTGCCGCCATCGGTCTTGGTCACGGTGAGGATGCCGCCGTTGTCGGCGAGCGCGCCCTTCAACTCGTTCACGTCATTATTATAGCCACGCAGCGTCAGCGTCTTCGCGCCGGCACCGGTCGTGTTGATCGTGTTGATGATCAGCGGCCCGCTGCCGCTCGCGTCGATCGTCGCGCCGCCCGTCGTGCCGGCGAGATTGATCGTGCGCGTCACATTCTCCCCCGCGCCGTAATAAACGAGCGTGCCCGCCGTGCCGCCGCTGCCGATGCTCAACGTGCCGGTCGCGTCGCCGAGATGGCTGGTCGCGCCGCCGCTGCCGATCGAGGTGACGATGATCGAGCCGGCGTTGATGAGCGTGTCGCCCGAGTAGCTGTTCTGCGCCGTGAGGTAGAGTGGGCCGCCGCCGGTCTTGATGAAGTTTCCGCCGATGCCGCCGGTGATGAGCCCGGAGATCGTCGCGAAGTCCGTGTTCGTCGTGCCGTTGTCATCGACCTGGATCGTCCGCGCCGCAGCGCCGAGATCGAGCGCGTTGACCAGTTCCACGTCGGCCAGCGCCGTCGTCGAGCTGAGGATGAGCGTGCCGCTGGTGAAGGGCGCCGTGCCGAAAACGAGCGGCGTCGGCGTCGCGATGCCGCCGACGGCCACGGTGAGCTTGCCGGTCGAGGCCGCGAAGCCGCCGCCCGCCGTCCATTGCACGGTGCTGGCGCCGGTCGTGCCGAGCGCGCGATCAAACGTGCCCGCAGTCTGGATCACGCCGCCGTTGAGCACGAGATTGCTCGCGGCTGGCAGGCTGAAGCCGTCGGTCACTGCGAGCGCACCCGCGGTGATTGTCGTCGCGCCATTATAGGTGTTCGCGAGTGCGGGATCGAGGATCCACAAGCCCGCGCCGGCTTTCGTCACCGACAGGATGCCGCCGTTCGTGTTGTCGATCAGGTTGAGCCGGATCGTATTGTCGCCGGTCGAGTTGCCCTGGAGCGTGAGCGTGCGGTCGCCCGAGCCGATGAAACTCACCGCGGCCGTGTTGCGGAAGACGAGCGCTGCGTTGTTCGCAGCGCCGCCGGCGAGGACGGCGTTTCCGAACTGGCCGGACGAATCGATCGTGCCGTTGTTTGCGAGAGAAAAGCGGCGGTCGGTCGAGACGGTCGGCGTCTGCGTGGTCTGCTGGAAGTTCGCATTCGACCCCGTGTATTGCAGCGCGCCGCCATCGAAAATGAGGCTGGCCGCATTGGTCGCGCCGGAGGTCGCGTCGCCCACGCCGATGCTGCTCGCCTGTCCGATGTCGGCGATGCTGTTGATCACGAGCGTGCCCTGGTTGAGCACCGTCGCGCCGGTATAAGTATTCACGCCGACCAGCGAGAGCGCCGTGCCCGTGCCGGTCTTTGCGACGCTGATGCTGCCGCTGATCGTGCCGCTGAAGACGCCGCTGCCAGTGCCATTCCCGACGGCGAGCGCCGCGCCCGGCAGGCCGGAATTGATCACCGCGCCCGAGCCCGCAAACGCGCCGACGCCGATCGTATTTCCATTCAGGTCGAGCACGCCGTCCTGCCGGATCGTCAGGTTGTTCGAGTTGATCGCCGTCGGCCCGCCGAGCTGCGCACCGGTTCCGAGGAAGATCGCGCCTTCATTGATCGTCGTCGTGCCCGTGTAGGCGTGCGCGCCATTGAGCACGAGCAGTCCGGCGCCGTTCTTCGTCAGGCCACCCGTCGTCGTGGCGTCGATCAGCGTGTCGAGCGTCAGCGAATCGCCCGCTCCATTCACGCGCACCGCGAGATCGATCGCGCCGTCCGTCGTCACGCCCGCGCCGCCGGCGATCGTCGCTGCGCCGCCATCGACGAGCAGGCCGCCGGTGTTGATCGTGAGCGTCGCGCCCGGATTGAGCGTCAGCGTCTGGCTGCCGCTGATCTTCAAGCTGGCCGCGATCGCCGAGTCGGCAACAAAGCTGCCGGTGATTTCGTTGTTCGCGAAATCGACGAACGCCGTCGAGCTCGTGACGAAGCCGGGATCGACGCCATAGACCGGCGCGGTCAGCACGTCGTTGATCGTGTAGGCGAAGTCCGCGCCGTTGAAATACGCGTGCGAATTCACGAACGCCGTGCCTTGGAAAGCGATCGAGATGCTCGTGTTCGCGGGCGACACGAAGTTCAGCCCCGTCCCCGCCGGCACCACGCCGATCGTGCCGAAGTTCAGCGTCGTCATGCCGCTCGCGCCCGGCGTCACCCGCACCGTCGCCGCGCCCGCAGACACGGTGATCGCGCCGATGTTCTCGGTGCTGCCCGTTGCGAAACCCTGGTATTCAAAAGTGCCACCCGCCACGCCGCGACCGGTGGTCGGATCGGCCGAGAAAGTGAGCAGGGCCGAATCGTCGATGAGATTCGAGCCATCGCCCGCCGCCGCTGTCGGCAGGAATTTCAGCGTGCCGCCCGCCACCGCCACGTTGCCGGAGAATCCGCTCACCACACCGAAGGTCAGCCCGGTGCCGGCGGTTACGGAAGCCGCGATGTTGTTGCTGATGGTGAAGGTGGTCGGGCCGGTGATCGAGGTGATCACCGACGGCCCCGGCACGTTCGTGCCCGCGACGGACTGGCCGACGACGAGGCCCGCCGTGCTCGCGACGGTGAGCACGTTCGTATTCGCGCCGCTCGCGACAGTCGTCACATCGCTGCCGCCCGGATTGTAACCCGACACAGCAGGCGAATAGAGCCACGTGCCCGAACCGATCTTGGTCAGCGACGTCTGATTGGTCAGGAAGAGGTTGTCCTGGATGACGCCGAGGATCGCGTTGTCGAGCGTGCTCGTGCCGCCGAGGAAGAGCGACTTCGTCCCGGCGCCGCCCGCACCCACATTGCTCGTGAAGACCAGTGGCGTCGCGCCCGCGTGATTGGCCAGCAGGATGCCGTTGCCGCTCGTGCCCTGGAGATTGAGCACCTTCTCGGTCGTCTCGCCCGATCCCGTGTAGCTGAAGGCACCCGCGGTCGTCGTCGTATTTCCGAGCACGAGAGCGCCGCCCGTCACGCCATTGAGACCGCCCGCGATTGAGTCCACTGCCAGCGTGCCCGCGGTGATGAAGGTGCTCCCCACAAACGTCGAAGCCGTGCCTTGGAACGTGACCAACCCCGTGCCGGCCTTGGTCAGGTTGTGATCGCCCGCGCCAGCGCTGATCACGCTTCCAGTCACGATCGTGTCGGAGTTCCCGCCGAGCGTCAGCGTGCGCGCCGTGGCGTCGCCGATGCCGAGCGAGGCGTTGATGAAGACGAGGCCGTTCGAGTTGTTGTTGAAGGTATTACTGCCGGCGCCCGCACCGCCCACGGTCCCGCCCGCGCCGGTGAAGCTCACGCCATAGCCGTTGCGGCCGGTGAAGTTGATCGTCCGCGCCGCCGTCATCGCGAGGTTCCCGAACGTCACCGTCTGGTTTTGCAGCGAACTGCCGATCGCGTGATCGACGAAGATGTTCCCGGTGTTGTCCGCCGTGCTCACGTTGCGCGTGATGAAACCCGCCGGGTCGTCGGTCCGCAGTTCCAGTGTGCCCGCATTGAAGCGCAGCGCATTCGCACCGGTGCTCGTGCCGAGCACGCTCACCGTCGCGACGCGCAGCGTGCCGCCGTCGAAGCGGATGTCGCCCGCGAAATTGTTGTTCGGGTTGGAAAGCGTGAGCGTCGTCCCGATGCTCGAGTTGCTCTTGCTGAAGCCGGTCACCGCATTCGTTCCACCCGTCAGCAGGCCCGTGAAGTTGATGTTGCCGTTGCCGAGGATGATCGTGTTCTGACCCGCGCCGATGCTGAGCACGCCCGACAAGGTCAGCGTGCCTCCGGTGTTCACCATGCGCGTCTCGGTGTTCGTTCCCGTCGTCACCGTGCCGCTGATCGTGTTGCTGCCGAGCAGCGTCAGCGCCGAGCCCACATTGTTCCCGCCGCGACCCGCGACGCTCACGTTGCGCGAGACATCGATCGGCGTGACCGCGCCATTGATCACCAAATGCCCACCCGGCAGACCAAAGCCGGCGATGCCGTTCACCGCGATCGTCGAGGTCCCGGTGCCGAGCGCGCCGAGGCTCGAGATCGTCACCGTGCCGCCATTGATCGTCGTCAGCCCGCTGTAAGCGTTCGCCGCGTTGCCGAGCGTGAGCCCGCCGTTGCCGGTCTTCGTCAAGCCGAGCGCGCCGCCACCCGCGCCATCGCGCAGCAGTCCGTCGAAAACACTCGTGCCGCCCGGCGCCTTGCTGACCGTGAGCGTCGCGGGCGTGCCGCTCGCATTCTCCACGATCGCCGTCGCGTCGCCATCGAGCCCGGCGACGGTCGTGTTGTTCCCGCCGAGTTGCAGCACACCGGCCGACGCCGCGCCGAAGCTCAGCGCGTTGCCGGTGCCCGCCGCGTTCGCTGCGGCGATCCGCACCGTGCCGCCATTGATGGCGAGTCCGCCGCTCCACGAACTATTCGCGCCGCCAAGCACGAGCGTGCCCGTGCCGCTCTTGGTCAGCTTGCGCGCGCCGCCCGTCTCGGAGACTGAGCCGAGCGTGAGCGTGCCGATGCCCAGACCGTTGTTGAACACGCTGAACTCCGCATTCCCGCTCAGCGCCGTGTTCCCGAAGCTCACCCCGTAGCTGCTGTCGGCATCCAGATTCACCCCCGCCGCGACGAGCAAGGCGTTCGCCCCGATCCCCAGCGAGCCAAGCGTGTGTGTGACGCCCGCACCCATCGTGGCGCGGCCCGCCAGCAGGAACGCGTCGCCGGCGACGACCGTGTCGTAGGCGGTGAAACCCGAATCAACCGCGACCTCGAACAACCCGCCATTGAGCACCAGCGAGTTCGTCGCGCTGCCGAGCGCTGCCATGCTGGCCGCGCGCAGCGTGCCGCCCGTCAGCGTCGCCGGGCCGGTGAAAGTATTCGCGCCACCGAGCACGAGCAGTCCCGCGCCCGTCTTCTCGAAGCCCGACGTGCCGTCGATCACCGAGCTGATCGTCGCGCTGTCCGCGCCATTGGTCACCTGCAGCGCCGAACCCAGGGCGAGCGTGAGCGTGTTGCCCTGGAGCCCGTAGCCAGTCGTGCTGAAGATCAGCCCACCCGCCGTGATCGGCTCGCCGAGCGTCACCAGCCCGCCGGTTCCACCGAAGCTCGCCGTGTCGTTCATGGCGTTGTTCCACACGACATTCGGCGCCGTGTTGTCGTCGTTCCAGAACGGGCTCGTCGTGTTCCAGGCGCCCGCGCCGCCACTGTTGGACTGATCGCCCGCCGGGTCCCAGACGAGCGTCGCCGCCTTCACCGCCTGCGGCAAAAAGAGAGCGAACGCAGTCGCCAGGATGAAACGGGGAGCTCGAAACTTTCTCCGCGAACGGGCGAGTTTACGGGACAGCTTTCGGGGGACGCGTGTGGGCTTGCGCATAGGAGTGGCGGGAAGGGTGGGAAAATGTTCCGGGCGTGGGAGGCGCCAAGAATCCGCCCGCGATCGCGGCACGCGAGAAAAAAATGAGAGAAAACTGTATGGTTGACGCAAAGAAATCCTTTACGCCGCGCCGTCCGCACCCCTCACCCGCCGGATGAACTCCGCGACCGCGCCGCGAATCTCCTCCGCCACATTCCCCGCCTGCTCGACGAACTTCGGCTGGAACCACGGAAACAGCCCGATCAGATCATGCGTCACGAGCACCTGCCCGTCGCAAAACCCGCCCGCACCGATACCGATCGTCGGCACCCCGCTCGTCCCGGTGATCCTGCGCGCCGTCTCCGCCTGCACCAGCTCGAGCAGCAGCGCGAACGCGCCCGCCTCCTCGACGACGCGCGCATCAGCGAGCAGCGCGTCCGCTTCCGCCGGCGTCTTGCCCTTCATCCGATAGCCGCCCTCGATCCGCACCCGCTGCGGCTGCATGCCGATGTGCGCCATCACCGGAATATCCGCCGCCGCGAGCGCCGCGATCTGCGCCGCGTGCGACGCGCCGCCTTCGAGCTTCACCGCGTGCGCGCCGGCCTCGATCAGCCTCCGCGAACTCGCGACCGCCTGCTCCAGCGTGTCGTAGGTCGCGATCGGCAGATCGGCGAGAATCGGCGCGCGCTTCACCCCGCGCGCCACGGCCCGCGTGTGGTGGAGCATTTCATCGAGCGTCACGAGCGTCGTGTCGGGGTAGCCGAGCACGACCATGCCGAGCGAATCGCCGACGAGGATCAGGTCGATCCCGCCTTCGTCGAGCAGCCGCGCCGTCGGGTAATCGTAGGCCGTCAGCACGGCGATCTTGTCGCCGCGCGCTTTCATCGAGTTGAGCTGTTCGAGGCCGGAGTGCATCACCAAGTTTCCGCGACCATCGTGACCGACGCCGGGTCACTCAAGCCCGCAAGCAACTGCCCGATCGACCGCTGCTGCCCCGGCAGCACCAGCTCCGGCCGGATGTCCGCCAGCGGCGCGAGCACGAAACGCCGCTGGTGCAGCCGCGGGTGAGGGATGACGACTTCCTCGTTCGAGAGCACGAGATTTCCGAGGTAGAGAATGTCGAGATCGAGCGTGCGCGGCGCGTTGCGCGGACGTTTCGAAGGCCGCCCGTGCGCCGCTTCGATCTGCTGGAGCGCGTCGAGCAGCGTGAGCGGCTCGCCGACAAACCCGACATCGATCACCGCGTTGAAAAAACTGCCCGCGTGCGGCTCAGTCCCGACCGGCTCGGTCTCGTAGATTGGAGAGCACAAGATCGGATCGTCCACCCCGGCGATGGCGAGCACCGCCTCTCGCGCCGAGCGCAGATGCTCGATCCGATCGCCGACATTCGAGCCGAGCGCGATGCCGGCCCGCCGCCGGTCTCCCATCTCGAACGTATCCTCCCAACTGATGACATGCCCCATTCCGATGCTGCCGATTTCCTCGCGTAAATCGCTGATCCTTTCCGGATCCGTTTCGCGGTTAATCAGCGACTGGAGCTCCGCGACCATCCTCCGACTCCGCTCCAGGTCCGCTTTCGGAAAGACGATCTCTTTCACGTTTCACTTCAACCCGAGCACGTCCTGCATGTCGTAAAGCCCCGACGCGCGTCCGTGCGCCCACAGCGCCGCCCGCAGCGCCCCGCGCGCGAACGTCTCCCGGCTCGACGCCTTGTGCGTGAGTTCCACCCGCTCGCCGTTGGTGGCGTAGATGACCGTGTGGTCGCCCACCACGTCGCCGCCGCGCACAGCGTGCATGCCGATCTCCGCGCCCGTGCGCTCGCCGACGATGCCGTGTCGTCCATGCTTCACGTCGTCGTTGTATTGCAACCCGCGCACCTCCGCGAGGATCTCCGCGAGCCGCTTCGCCGTGCCGCTCGGCGAATCCTTTTTCAGCCGGTGATGCATCTCGACAACCTCGAGATCGAAGCCCGGCCCGAGGATTTCCGCCGCTTTCCGCGTGAGCCAGAAAAGAGTGTTCACCCCGACGCTGTAGTTCGGCGCAAACACGATCGGGACCTGCCCCGCCGCGTGCCGGATCGATGCGACCTGCACGTCCGTGTGCCCCGTCGTGCCGATGACGAGCGTCTTTCCGTGCTCCACGCAGCGCGCGAGCACCGACCCGATCGTCGTGTGATGCGAGAAGTCGATGACCGCATCGCACTTCGACAGTGCCGCGACGAAGTCGTCGCCGACATCGACCTGCGCGACGACCTCGAGCGCCGCGTCTTCCTTCGCGCAAGCGACCAGCGTCTGGCCCATGCGCCCTTTCGAGCCGTTGATGAGCAGTCGGAGCAGCGCAGCCATGTCAGGGAACGAGTTGGAGGCTGCGCAGCGTCGTCGTGAGCTTCGCCTTGTTCGCGTCGCTCATTTCGCAAAGCGGCAGCCGCACGTCCGGCGTCATGCGACCTTGCAGCGAGAGCGCGTATTTGGTCGGCACCGGGTTCGGCTCGATGAAGAGATCCTTGTAGAGCGAAAAGTATTTCTCGTGCAGCGCCGTCGCCTCGCCCAGCCGCCCCGCGAGCGCCGCGCGCACCATGTCGCCGACTTCCTTCGGCACGATGTTCGACGCCACGCTCACCACGCCGCGCGCACCCGTCGCGATGAAGGGCAGCGTGAGCGAGTCGTCGCCCGAAAGGATGTCGAAGGAATCCGGCAGCACCTGTCGCAGCGCGCCCACGCGATCCACCGCGCCGCCCGCTTCCTTGATCGCGACGATCGTCGGGCACGCCTTCGCGAGCCGTGCGACCGTCTCGACCGCGATCTCGATCCCGCACCGGCCGGGGATCGAGTAAAGCATCAGCGGCAGCTTCGACGCTGCGGCGATCGCCGAGAAGTGGCGGAAGAGTCCCTCCTGCGAAGGCTTGTTGTAATAAGGCGCGACGAGCAACGCCGCATCCGCGCCGACCTTCTCCGCCTCGACCGTCATCGCGACCGCCTCGACCGTCGAATTCGAGCCCGTGCCGCCCATCACCTTGCAACGCCCCTTCGCGATCTCGACCGCGCGCTGGATCACGCGCAAGTGCTCCGCGTGGTCGAGCGTCGGCGATTCGCCAGTCGTGCCCACCGGCACGATCCCGTCGATGCCCGCCGCGATCTGCGCCTCGATCAGCGCCTCGAAAGCCGCGTCATCGACCTGGTCATTGCGAAACGGCGTAACGAGCGCCGTATAAGTGCCGGAAAACATAGGGCGGCGGTTCTAAGCGACGCGGGCGGGCGCGGCAAGTGGGAGGATGCGCCCGGCTTGCGTTCCGTCGCTCGGGCGATAGCGTGGCGGCCATGAAAACTCTCGCTTTCACCTACTGGCAGGACGGCGACGCGTGGCTCGGGTATCTCGATCAGTTTCCGGATTATCTCACGCAGGGTGAGTCGCTGGAGGATTTGAAGGCGCACCTGCTCGACGTGTATCGCGATCTCACTTCAGGCGAGATTCCGTGCGTGCGCCACCGCGCCGAATTGGAAGTGGCGTGAAGCATCGCGACCTCATCAAGAAGATCGAAGACCTCGGCTGTGTCTTCATCCGCCACGGCGGGAAGCACGACTGGTATCAGAATCCGACAACGAAGATCGCGCAACCGGTGCCGCGGCACCGCGAGATCAAGGAACACCTCGCACGGCATATCTTGAAGCTGCTCGGGAGCAGAGAGCGGTAAGAACGCCCTACACCGCGATTTCGCCGTCGAAGACGAAATCCGCCGGCCCGGTCAGCGTCACATCGCTGAACGTCTCGCCGCTTTTCGCGAAGCCGACGCTGAGCGTATCGCCGCCTTTCACACGCACCTCTACCGGCGACTCCGCGCCGGTGAGCGCGCTGTGGATGAGCGCCGCCGCGCACACGCCGGTGCCGCACGCGAGCGTCTCGCCTTCCACGCCGCGCTCGTAGGTGCGGATTGTCAGGAGGCGCGGCCCCTGCACCTCGATGAAGTTCGCGTTCGTGCCCTTCGGCGCGAAGTGATCGTGGTAACGCAGCGCCGCGCCGTCGCGCAGCACGTCCGCCTTGCCGATGTCCTCCACGACCACGATCGCGTGCGGCACGCCGGTGTTCACGAAATGCACCGTGAGCTCCGCGCCATGCACATCGAGCTTCGCGCCGAGCGCGAGATCCTTCGGCTGGCTCATGCGCAGACGCACGTTCTCGTCGAGCAGCTCCGCGCCGACCACGCCCGCCATCGTCTCGAAAGTGAGCGCATCTGTTCGCCCCGCGAGCCGGCAGGCGAATCGCGCGAAGCAGCGCGCGCCATTGCCGCACATCTCCGCCTCACCGCCGTCGGCGTTGTAGTAGCGCATCTTGAAATCCGCGCCGTTCTCGGCCGGCTCGACCGCGATCAGCCCATCCGCGCCGACGCCGCGGTGCCGGTCGCAAAGCAGCGCGACCTCGTCCCGCGAAAGCGAAATCTTGAGGTCGCGGTTATCGACCATCACGAAGTCATTCCCGGCGCCATTCATCTTGGTGAACTTGAGCATGGCTGAGGGATAGCACGCGCTCCCGCGCTCTGCTACACCGCACCGATGCGCAGCCTCTACCTCCTCGCCTTCCTCTTCGTCATCGCCACCGCGCGCGCTGCAGATCCCGCCGTCCACACCTTCTCCATCGTCGCCTTCGACCCGAAAACCGGCGACCTCGGCATCGCCGTGCAGAGCAAGTATTTCGGCGTCGGCAGCGTCGTGCCGTGGGCGAAGGCGGGCGTCGGCGCCGTCGCCACGCAGGCCCTCGCGAAAGTCGGCTACGGCCCCGACGGCCTCGCGCTCATGGCAGTCGGCAAAGCGCCAAACGAAGCCCTCGCCAGCCTCCTTTCCAGAGACGAGCGCCGCGCCGTGCGACAGGTCGCGATGATCGACGCCACCGGCCGCGTCGCCGCGCACACCGGCACCGAGTGCATCGCCACCGCGGCGCATCACACCGGCGAGCACTTCTCCGTGCAGGGCAACCTCCTCGCCGGCGACGCCGTCATTCCCGCCATGGCCACTGCCTTCGAGAAAGCGCGCGCCACCGGCGAAGGCGAACTCGCCGAGTGGCTCGTCGCCGCGCTCGAAGCAGCGCAAGCCGCCGGCGGCGACCGGCGCGGGCAGCAGAGCGCCGCGCTGCTCGTGGTCCGCGCGAACGCCGGCCCCGGCGGCGACAACGATCGTTACATCGACCTGCGCGTGGACGATCACACCACTCCGATCGTCGAACTCGCGCGCCTCCTCACGCTGCACCGCGCATTCTACCGCCGCCGCTGACGCCGGCAGAGCACGAGCGCGCCAACCGCCAGCAGCGCCGCCACACCCGGTTCGGGCACGCCGACGGCGAAAAGCCTCGCGCGGTTGATCGCATACACCGTCCCGTCCGGTCCCATCATCGTCGGCGTGTAAGCTTCGCGCGCCCCCACCGCGACCAGTTCGATCGTCTCCGTGAAGCTGTTCGTCGCCAGGTCCCAGCGGTAAAGGCGCCCGTCCTCGCTGTTCGCCAGGATCGAGCCCGTGAACGGATCGACCACCGACGTATTGATGCACCACTCGCGCACCGCGGGCGCCGCGCCGTCGGGCGTCACGCCCGCGATCGTCAGCACTTCCTTCATCACAGGCTGACCCGTGACCGGGTCGATCTGCGTGTCGTTCGGATCGAGAATCGCGAGCTGGTTGAGCCCGGTCCCGCCCGCCTGCTTGTAGTCGTTGTATTTGGAAAAGATCAGGTAGCTCGACGGACCCGTGTAACCCGGCACCATCGACGCCGGCACGATCGAGACGGTCTGATCCCACCCGAACGAGCCCGGCGTGAACGTCTGCGAAAGATCCCCGGAAAAATGCTGGAGCGTCCCGCGGGAATGGTAACCGGGCAGCGCCCCGAAATACACATGCCCGTCCGGCCCGACCGTCGGCGATGAGGTGCCGGCGTCGTGAATGAAACCAGTGAGCGCGACACGCTGCTGCGGCGCGAGCGTCGCGCTATCGATCGCCGCGAGATAGGATCCGCTATCGCCCTTGAGCGCGACGTAAAGCTTGGAACCATCGTGCGAGAGAGCCGGCGCGCTGTTTGTGCCCATGCGAAAACCAGTCGCGCCCGAGAGCCCCGCCGCGATGTCCGCCGAGGTATAAACCGCGTTCCCATTCGGCTCGATCCGCGCGATCCCGCTCGTCAGCCCGCCCGGTGCCGAGCCGCTCACTTCGTAGCCGAAATAGACATTCCCCGCCGTATCCGAGGTGATCGGCGTGCTGACGAAAACCGTGCCGTCGTAAGCCGCCTTGTTCGCCGCGTAGTCGGCTAGAAAACTGAGCTGCACCGGCGCGACGGACTGTGCATTCGGATTGTCCACACGATACACGGTGCCGCCGATGCCTTGATAGAAGAGCGAGCCGGACGACGACAACGCGGGCGAGAAATTCGGCACCCAGCCACCGCGCGACGGCGCATTGATGAAGTCGGTCGTCCTGCCCCAAAGCATCGAGCCATCGCTGCCCCGCCGCGCCTCGACGCGATACGCACCACCCGTCGCACGCACCGGAACGATGATCGTATTCGCCGCCGTCGCCAGCGGCGAACCGTAGTGAATCAGGATCGGCGCCGCCGGGTTGTTCTCGTCCACCGTCGTGCTCCAGCGGATGCTCGCCAGCGACTGCGACGGCATCGCCGCGATCGCCGAGTGCTGCGGATCGCCCCCGTGCTGGTTCCATGGCGCCGGCACCTGCGCGGCCAGCCGCGCGGAAATCAGCGCAAACAGCAGGAGAAACCGGGAGGTGATACGCGGAGAGATCATCGAGAGTGCGCGCCTTCCTCGCTGAAAACCCGCTGCGTGTCCTTGCCAAAAAGTCGCATGAAAATGGCCGGGAGAATTACGGCGGCGAACATCGAATCACTCGACCAGCCGAATCGCTCCGCCATCAAGCCGGATGCGCCGTTCGCGATAGAGCGCGCCGATGGCTTGCTTGAATGCCTTCTTGCTCACCGAAAATCTCGCACGGATCAGCTCGGGCGGGCTGCTGTCGTCGAGGTCGAGCTGGCCGCCGTTTGCACGCAACGCCTCGACGATGCGTAGCGCGAGCGGCGGCACGGTGCTGCGGCCGGCCCGGCTGAGCGTGAGGTCGATTTTTCCATCGGGCCGGATCTCACGGACGTAGCCATCCAACCGCGCGCCGACAGCGAGCCCGGCGCCGAGATCGCTGTGGTAGAGCAGACCCCAGTGCGCGTTTTCGATGACCGCCTTGTAACCGAGATCGGTCTCCTCGGCGATGAGCAAGGCCACGCGCTGCCCCGGTTCGTAGCGCGGTGGCTCGCGATCCAAAAACTTGTCCAGCCGCATGCTCGCCACGATGCGACCGGAGACTTCATCGACGTAAACGAAGACGACCACCCGATCGCCGTCACGAATGCGGCCGGTCTGGTCGCGCATCGGGAGCAGCAAATCCTTGGGCAGACCCCAGTCGAGGAAGGCGCCGAGTTGCCGGTTGCCACCGACGACTTCCAGGCACTCGACTTCACCCGCCATCACGCGCGGCATCGTCGTGGTCGCCACGAGCCGATCTTCCGAGTCGCAATAGATGAAGACATCGACGTCGCCGCCGATGCCGACGCCCGGCGGGATGAGGCTGCCCGGCAGCAGGATTTCGCCGAGGTCTTCCCCGTCGAGGAAAAGCCCCGGCGGGGCGGCGCGAACTGCGCGCAATTTGTGGCGACGACCGATTTCGACCATGTCGGCGCAGCTAAGCCCGGGACTCGCGCGGACGAAAGCAATTCGTCGCAAGCTTGCGCGCGGCGCGGCGTTCGGTTCGATGTCCGCCGATGCCAGCGCGCGAAATCCTCATCACCGGCGACGACTTCGGCCTGAGCCCGGAAGTGAACGCGCAGATCGAGCGCTACCACCGCGCCGGCGCGCTCGACCGTGCCAGCCTCATGGTCGCCGCGCCGCACGTCGAGGAGGCCGTCGCCATCGCGCGGCGGAATCCCGCGTTGCGCGTCGGCCTGCACCTTGCGCTTTGCGAGCGCTCGCCCGCGCTGCACGGCCTCCGCTTCGCCTTCGATCCGCGCGCCCGCATCCCGCTGCGCAGCGAGATCGCCGCGCAGTTCGGGAAGTTTCGCGCGCTTGGTTTCGCGCCGGCGTATTGGGACGGGCACCTGCACCTGCACCTGCACCCGGTCGTGCTCCGGCTCACGCTGCCCATCGCTCGCGAGCATGGCTTCACCTTCACCCGACTCGTCCGCGAACCCGGCCCGCCCGCGCTGCTCCCGTGGATTTTCGAGCGACTCAGCCGCGCCGCGATTCCTCACCTGCGCACCGGCATCGGATTCGCAGATCGCGTCTTCGGCCTGCGAGACACGGGCCGCATGACGCTCGCCGCGTTCGAGCGCGCATTCGCGCAAGCCGGCGAAGGCACGAGCGAGATCTACTTCCATCCCGGCGCTGAAGCCGACCCGCCCGACCCGGACGCACTTGCCCGTTTGCGCGCGCGCAGCTTCCCGGTAGCCTCGCCGCTTCCATGATCGACACCGCTTCGCTTCCCGACGCCACCGGACACTTCGGCCGCTACGGCGGCATGTTCGTGCCAGAGACGTTGATGCCCAACTTCATCGAGCTGACCGCCGAGTATGAGAAGGCCAAGGTCGATCCCGCGTTCAAGGCCGAGCTCGACTATTACCTCCGCGATTACGTCGGCCGGCCCACGCCGCTCTACTTCGCCGAGCGGCTCACCGAGGAACTCGGCGGCGCGAAGATCTACCTCAAGCGCGAAGACCTCCTCCATACCGGCGCGCACAAGATCAACAACGCGCTCGGCCAGATCCTCCTCGCCCGGCGGCTCGGGAAAAAGCGCATCATCGCCGAGACCGGCGCCGGCCAGCACGGCGTCGCCACCGCGACCGTGTGCGCGCGCTTCGGCTTCGAATGCGTGATCTACATGGGCGAAGTCGATATGGAGCGACAGGCGCTCAACGTCGCGCGCATGAAATTTCTCGGCGCGAAAGTCGTCGCCGTCACCGCCGGCCAGCGCACGCTCAAGGAAGCAGTGAACGAAGCCCTGCGCGATTGGGTGACGAACCCGCGCACCACGCATTACATCCTCGGCAGCGCGCTCGGCGCTCATCCCTTCCCGATGATCGTGCGCGATTTTCACCGCGTCATCGGCGAGGAGGCGCGCGAGCAGATTCTCGAAAAGGAAACCCGCCTGCCCGATCTGCTCATCGCGTGCGTCGGCGGCGGCAGCAATGCGATCGGGCTGTTCTGGCCCTTCCTGCGCGACGAGTCGGTGAAGATGCTCGGCATCGAAGCCGGCGGCCACGGCATCAAGCCCGGCGAACACGCCGCGCGTTTCCAGGGCGGCAAGCTCGGCGTCCTGCAAGGCACCAAGACGTGGCTGCTCGCCGACGACGACGGCCAGATCCAGCTCACGCACAGCGTCAGTGCGGGGCTCGATTACGCGGCTGTCGGCCCCGAGCACGCGCACCTGCGCGAGCAAGGCCGCATCGACTACGACTACGCGACCGACGACGAGGCGCTCGACGCCTTCTCCAAGCTCTGCCGCTGGGAAGGCATCATCCCCGCACTCGAGAGCGCCCACGCGATCGCCGGCGTCATCAAGACCGCGCCGAAGATGCGCGCCGACCAGCTCATCATCGTGAACCTCAGCGGACGGGGCGACAAAGACGTCGGCCAGGCCGCGAAGTTTTTGCTCGATGATCCCGAGGCAGGAATTTCCTCGGCAGCAGCCGGACACGCGCTCTAGCGTCGCCACCTCTATGCGCAGCATGACCGGCTACGGACGCGGCGAAGCGACCAGCAATGGCAACAAATTCAACGTCGAGCTCAACTCCGTGAACCGGAAGCAGAACGACGTGCTCGTCTCGCTGCCGCGCGAACTCGCCGACCTCGAGTCGCGCGTGCGCGATGTGGTCAATGCCGACATCTCGCGCGGCCGCCTCACCGTCGCCGTCGCCCATCACGCAAGCAGCGGCACGGCGCAGGTCGCACTGGATCGGCCGCTCGCGAAGACCTACTACGACTCGATGATCGCGCTGCAAAAAGAGCTGGGCGCCGCCGGGCAGGTCAGCATCGAGACGGTGCTCCGCGCGCCCGGCGTGCTGCGCGCGCCCGAGGAGCAGGTCGATGCCGATGCGGCGTGGCCGCACGTCGAGTCCGCGCTCAAGGTCGCGCTGCGCGAACTCGTGAAAATGCGCGAAGTCGAGGGCAAGCATCTCGCAAAGGATCTCATCCATCGCCTCAAGACCCTGCGCGAAGCCGTGCGCAAGATTCGCGCAATCCAGCCGGCCGTGGTGAAGCGTTACCGCCAGAACCTGCACGACCGGATTCAGAAGGCCGGCATCGAGCTGCCGATCGACGAGGACCGCCTGCTCCGGGAAGTCATCTTCTTCGCCGACAAGTGCGACATCACCGAGGAACTCACGCGACTCGACAGCCACTTCGCGCAGTTCGCGCATCACCTGCGCAAGAATGAACCGGTCGGACGCACGCTCGAGTTCATGAGCCAGGAGATCGCGCGCGAGTTCAACACCATCGGCGCCAAGGCCAACGATGTGGAGATTTCCCAGCTCGTCGTCACCTGCAAAGCGGAGCTCGAGAAGATCCGCGAGCAACTCTCGAACATCGAATGACGCTCTCGCGCCGCGGCATCCTCTTCGTCATTTCAGCGCCGTCGGGCGGCGGCAAAAGCACACTGCTCAACCTGCTCAACCCGACGCGCGACTTCGTCTATTCCGTCTCATGCACCACGCGTCCACCGCGTCCGGGCGAAGAACACGGACGCGACTATTTCTTCATCTCGCCCGAGGAATTCGAGCAGCGCGTGCAAGTCGGCGATTTCCTCGAGCACGCCCGCGTTCACAATCACCGCTACGGCACGCTGCGCGAGACGGTGATGCAAAATCTGCTCAAGGGCGACGACATGCTCATCGACGTGGACGTGCAAGGCGCCGCCGCCATCCGGCACAACGCCGACGCGGAAATACGCGCATCGCTCGTCGAGGTCTTCCTCATGCCCGCGAGCCTGCAGGAACTTCGACGCCGACTGCTCAAGCGCGGGACCGAGACGCCCGACCAGGTCGAGCTTCGCCTTCGCAACGCCGTCGCCGAAATGGCCGAGTGGCAGTCCTATCGCTACACGATCCTCAGCGGCAAACCGGAGGAGGATCTCGTGAACTTCCGCGCGATTATGCTCGCCGAGCGGATGCGCAGCCATCGCATGAGCTTCTCGTCCGAATGAGCGCGCCGGTGATCATCGTCGGCGTCACGGGTTCGATCGCCGCTTACAAGGCCGCCGATCTGGTCAGCAAGCTCGTGAAGGGCGGCGCGGAAGTTCACGTCGTCATGACGCATGGCGCGCAGCAATTCATCACGCCGCTCACGCTTCAAACCCTCTCGCGCAATCCCGTCACGACCGAGGTCTTCGACAGCGAGCGCGGCTGGAAGCCCGGCCACATCGACCTCGCGGATCGCGCGAACCTGCTGCTCGTCGCACCTGCGACGGCGCACGTCATCGCCGAGCTGGCGTGCGGCCTCGCCGGCAATGCCGTCAGCGAGATCGCGCTCGCCACGCTCGCGCCCGTGCTGATCGCGCCGGCGATGAACGGCAAGATGTGGCAGCACGCCGCGACACAGCAGAACGTCGCGACCCTCAGGGTGCGCGGCGCGGAGTTCATCGGGCCGGAGGACGGTTTGCTCGCTTGCGGCTACGAGGGACTCGGCAGGCTTTGGAACGTCGAGGGCATCGCCGCGCGCGCTCTCGAACTCGTCCGCCGGTAGCGATGTCGCTCCTCGAAAAGCAGGCCGCGCTGATCGCGCGCCTTCTCTTGATCGAGGATGCGCACGAGCGCCTCGCGGCGATCACCGCGCGCGGAAAGAAGTGGCCCGCGCCGGCTGACTCCGAGCGCACCGACGCGGCGCTCGTTCCGGGCTGCAGCTCGCGCGTGTGGCTCGCCGGCGAGCTGATCGATGGCGCGTGCCGCTTTCGCATGGATGCCGACTCGCATCTCGTGAAGGGCCTCGCAGCGCTGCTCTGCGAACTCTACGACGGCGCGACGCCCGCCGACGCCATCGCCGTCGAACCGGAGTTAATCGCTGTGCTCGGGCTCGATCGGATGCTCTCCCCCACCCGGCTCCACGGCATGGCGAGCATCCGCGCGAGCATCCGCAGCTTCGCCGAGGCTCACGCGTGAACTACCTCGACGCGCACAATCACCTCCACGACGCGCGGCTCGCGCCGCATCGCGCAGAGATCTTCGCGGAGCTGAAGCGCATCGGTGTTTCGTCGGCGGTGGTCAACGGAACGCGCGAGAGCGACTGGGACGCGGTCACGGCGCTCGGCTTCGGCAAGCCAAGCTACGGCCTGCATCCGTGGCATGTGCGCGACCGCACCGACCGCTGGCCCGACACCCTGCGCGAGATCCTCGTAGCCGACCCGCGCGCCGCCATCGGCGAGATCGGCCTCGACCGCTGGGTCGAAGGCCACGACCTCGCCGTGCAGACGCCCATCTTCATCGCGCAGCTCGATCTTGCCGCCGAGCTGCGCCGCCCCGCGACCATCCACTGCATCCGCGCGTGGGGCGCGCTGTGGGAAGTGCTGCGCGAGCGCGACCTGCCCGCCGGTTTCCTGCTCCACGCGTATGGCGGCCCGGCGGAGATGGTCGCCGGCTTCGTCGAACGCGGCGCGTATTTCAGTTTCAGCACCCACTTCCTGCACGACCGAAAGGCAGCGCAGCGCGATGTCTTCCGGCATCTGCCGATCGATCGCGTGCTCATCGAAACCGACGCGCCCGACCTCTCTCCGCCCGAGGATCGAAACCCGCGATCACTACCGGGTGGGCTGAATCACCCGGGAAATATCGACCTAGCTTACGCGACGCTCGGAGACCTGCGCGGACTCCCGGCTGAGCAGCTCGAGAGAATCGTCGCGGAGAATTTCGAGCGATTGTTTGGCGGCTAAAGCGCCGGCATCCAGTCGAGCGTCGCGTTGATCTCCCGCGCGGCGCTGACCAAGTCCGGCCACGCTTCGAGCAGCAGGCCGAAACGCGCAAAAAGCTCCTGCATGAGCACGCGATTCTCCGCGTCGGAGCGATCACACTTCATGTCGAAGGGGATGTCGAAATCGTCGTGCGTGAGCGCGTCGCGCACGTGCGCGAGGTGGACTTCGAGATCGTCCCGCCACCAGTCGCGGGTCGTGGTGTCCTCGCGCAGTTCCTCCTCGAGGCGGTCGAGCTTCGCGCTCTCGTGCTCGAGCAATTGTCCGCGGATGCATTCGACGAAGTCTGCCGGCGGCTGTGCGGCGAGTGAGGCGAGATGGCGCCCGAGTTGGCGCATGCGCTCCGCAGGCGCGGCGCTCTCGTGGCGCTGGAAGCGCAGGATGATCCGCCGGATGAGATGCGAGAACTCGAAGACCACCGCGCGCCGCTCCGGCCCGAGGTCGCGCGGCTGGAGGATGGTCTTGCCCGGTCGCGGATCGTGCCGCACGGCGAGCGGCGCGTGCGCGAGGAAGGCATCGCCCACCGTCTGCCAGAGCGTCGCACCGTAGGTGAAGTCCTCGGCGTGCAGCACCGGGAAAAACGGCGGGAGCAGTTCGCGGTGATCGAGCCCCATCGCCATGCCGGGACTTGTGCTCGAGTCGCCGACTGCGGCGCACGGCGCGAGCGCGAAGACACTCCTGCTGGCGAGCGCGGCGCGATACGCTGCCTCGCTCTCCGTGAAGCGCCGGCGGTTTTCGCCCTCGTAGTAGAGGTAGTAGATCGAGGTCGGCACGCCCGGATCGCCGGCGTGTCCGCTGAAGCTCGCGCGCACGCGACCTTGCGCGACCCACAGGCGCCGCAGGAAATCGTCGCCCACTTGCGACACGTCCAGACTCCCGACTTCCACGCCTGCGCCCAGTTCCGCGAGTCCGCGCCCGAGCAGCGCCTCGTGCGAGCCGAGAAAATCCGCCTCGACCGTGCCGGCGTGCGCGAGCGCGGCGGCGCGGTCGCCGAAGAGCCAGCGGGTGAACGGATCGCACGAGGAAAACAGTTTCAGCCGCGCATCGACCGGCGGCGCGGCGGCGAGTTCGCAAACCACGTCATCGTCGATGCTGCAAAACATCCGGCCCGCCTCGTGGAGCAGTAGCGCGTTGCGATTCGCGCCGCACGCGAAGCCGATGGCAAGCGGATCGAAGAGCGCGAATTCGACCGCGTCCGGCGCGATGCCACGGAGCACCAACTCCGCGGAGAGCCGGCGCTTCTCCTCGTCGCCGGCGTAGCGCACGCGCACGTCGTGCATCTTCGCCCAACCGCTCCCCGCCTCGCGAAACGCCGCGCGCTGCGCCGGTGCCGCGGAGCTGTCGGCGACGAGAAACTCGACGCGCCGGTCGTAGGTCCGCGCATTGCCCGCGAAGCTCGCGAGCGCGCGGCCGACCAGATCGACACGATCGCCACCCGTCGGAAAGCCGATCGTCGCGATCGGCGGCGGCGGCGGCGCGGTGTGACGCGCGCACGCGGCGAGCACATCTGTGGCGGAGACCATCAGGCGCGAGTCGGTCACACGCGGCAGCCACGAGCGGAGCGCGTCGGCTTCGAGCGACCCCCACGCGTGCCGCTCCGCATACCGCGCGATGTGGCGCTCGATGGGCGCGAAGTCATCGCACGAGTTCACGAAATCGACGATGAAGCCCGGCAGCAGGTGCGGGGCTTCGCCGCGCAGCATCACGCCTTGCTCGTCGTGGCCGACCGCGTAGGCCGTGAAGTCGTTCTTGCGCCATTCGATCGAGGCAGCAGGAGAGCGAAGCGGTGAAGTGGGCGGCGGCATGGGCGCGCATTGATGCGGCGGCGGCGGGTTGCTTTCCAGCCACAATTGCCCGTAGGAAGACGCGCTCCAAACGATGACCACCGCCAACAAGATCACCTTCGGTCGCATCTTCCTCATCCCATTCTTCGTGATGACGGCGGTGTATTATGGCCGCGGGGTGAGCAAAGGCGACCCACAGGAGTGGCAGCGCTATGTGACCATCGCAATCTTCATCGTGGCCGCGATCAGCGACGGCGTGGACGGCTGGCTCGCGCGCCATCGCGGGCAGCGCACGCAACTCGGCGCGATCCTGGACCCGATCGCCGACAAGGGGCTCATGCTCGCCGCGATCATCACGCTGAGCGTGAGCAACTGGAACTACGAGCTGCCGCTGTGGTTCCCGGTGGTCGTGATCGCGCGCGACGTGCTCGTGATCGCCGGCGCGCTCGTGCTGCACATTCTCACCGGCGAAATCCGGGTGCGGCCGAGCTGGCCGGGGAAGACCGCAACAGCGCTGACGATGGTCGCGCTCTCGCTGGTGATGCTGCAATGGAACGCCGAGTTGTTCGAGGCGCGGATCGGAAACTGGCATCGTTCATTGGAGTTCCTCGACGTGCCGGTGTATCTGGCGGGCCTTTTCACCGTGATCTCGGCGGTCGGCTACGTCCTCGACGGCATCCGGCAGCTCCACGCGAGCGGCCACGGCGAACCCAAACCACCGAACCCTTCCTAATCGCAAATGCCTGAACGCACCGTCGCCATCGTCGGCCGCCCCAACGTCGGAAAGAGCGCGCTCTTCAACCGGCTCGCCCGCCGGAAAATTGCGATCGTCCACGATCAGCCGGGCGTCACCCGCGACCGCATCAACGGTGTGTGTAAACTCGGCAATGCGCCGTTCACGATCATCGATACCGGCGGCATCGGGGGGAATGTGGATCTCGATTTCACGGCGCAGGTCCACGCCGAAGTCGATATCGCCATCGAGGCGGCCGACGTGCTGCTCTTCGTCGTCGATGGACAGGACGGAGTCACGCCGGTGGACGAGGAACTCGCGCGCAAGCTGCGGAAGGGCGGAAAGCCGCTGCTGCTCGTCATCAACAAGATCGATGAATCCAGGCACCTGGATAACACCGCCGAGTTCGCGAAGCTCAATTTCGAAACCTCGATCCCGATCAGCGCCGAGCACGACCGCGGAACGGGTGAACTCGTCCGCTCGATCGAGGCCCGCCTTCCCGCGCCGCCGGAGGCAGCGGAGGGGGAAGTCGCCGCACCGGTCAAGATCGTCATCGTCGGCCGCCCCAACGTGGGCAAGAGCACACTCACCAACGCGATCCTGCGCGATGAACGCACGCTCGTTTCCTCCATCGCCGGCACCACGCGCGACGCTGTGGACATCCCTTACGAGCGCGAAGGCAAGAGCTACGTCCTCATCGACACCGCCGGCATCCGCCATCGCTCGAAGGTCTCCTCCTCGGTCGAAGTCTTCAGCGTCATGCGCGCGCAGGACAGCATCGAGCGCGCAGACCTGTGCTGCCTGGTCATCGACTCGGAAGCCGGCATCACCTCGATGGACAAGACGATCGCCGGGATGATCCAGAAAGCCGGCAAGCCATGCGTCGTCGCGGCGAACAAGTGGGATCTCGTCGAGGAGAAAACCCGCGGGAAGGACAAGCTCAAGGAGTTCCTCTCCGACCTCGACGCGAACCTCTTCGCGCTGAAATTCGCGCCGGTGATTCTGTGCTGCGCGAAGGATAGCGTCGAGATCACGCGCCTCTTTCGGACGTTCGAAAAGGTCCGGGCCGCCTCGCGGCGGCATCTCGACACCGGCCCGCTCAACCGCGCCCTGCAACAGGCAACGGACTCGCATCCCCCGGCCTCACAGCGCGGGCGCCGGTTCAAGATCCTCTACGCCACGCACGCGAAGCCGCCGGAGAGAATCGCGGTGCCCGCGCCCGAGATCGTGATCTTCTGCAACGACGGACGGCTGCTCGAGGAGAGCTACCGGCGGTATCTGGAAGCCAGCGTGCGAACCATCGAGCCGTTCACCGGGCTGCCGATCTTCTTCCGCCTGCGCTCACGCACGCCGCGCGACAAGACCGCGCCTCGCAAGAGGAAACGCTGAGCGCCCGCCGTGAACGCTGCCGCGCTCGCTTCTTTGCTCTTCGCGACGACGGCGCTCGCGCAACCGCAGCTCACCGAAGTCACGCGCAAGCCCGATGCCTACAACACGTGGAAGCTCGCGCTCACTCCCGGCATCGCGACCGATGCCGCGACGATTAGCTCTCCGCCCGGATTCAAGGTCGAACTGATCCGCTCGGCGGCGCCGGATGAAGATTCGTGGATCTCGATGGCGTTCGATCCGAAAGGGCGGCTGACAATCGCGCGGGAGAAGAAGGGGCTGCTCCGGATGACGGTCAGCCCCGGCGCGGGCGTCGAGCGCGTGGAAGTGATCGACGACACGCTGCTCGAATGTCGCGGCCTGCTCTATGCGCACGACGCGCTCTACGTGAACGCGAACAACAGCAAGGTCCTCGTGCGGCTGCGAGACACCGATGGCGACGATCGCTTCGACGAGACGACGGAACTGCTGCGCACCGGGGGCGGCGTCGGGCACGGGCGCAATCACGTGAAGCTCGGCCCCGACGGGATGCTCTATCTCGTCCACGGCAACAACGTCGTCGCGCCACCGAACTCCGCGACCGATTCGCCGCTTCGCAATTTTCAGGACGACCGGATCATCCCCTGCCCGTGGGATCCGCAGATGTTCGACGGCGACGTGAAGCTGCCCGCTGGTCACATCCTGCGCGGTGATCGCGACGGGAAATCGTGGACGCTCGTTGCCGGCGGCTTCCGCAATCCGCTCGACGTGGCGTTCAACGACGACGGCGAGATGTTCACCTTCGACGCGGACATGGAGTGGGATACCGGCACGCCGTGGTATCGGCCTTGCCGCGTCAATCACGTGCTCAGCGGCGCCGACTACGGCTGGCGGCGCGGCACGAGCAAGTGGCCGGAGTATTTCCCCGACTGCGGACCGACGACGGTCAATATCGGCCTGGGTTCGCCGACGGGCATCGAATTCGGAACGCGGAGCAACTTCCCGACGGAGTGGAAGCGCGCGCTGTTCATCTGCGATTGGTCCTACGGCAGGATCGTCGCGGTGCGTCTCCAACCACGCGGCGCGAGCTACACCGGGACGGCGGAAAACTTCGTCGTCGGCAAGCCGCTCAATGTCACCGACCTCGCCTTCGGGACGGATGGCGCGATGTATTTCATCACCGGCGGCAGGCGCACGCAATCGGGCCTGTATCGCGTGAGCTACACTCGCCCTGCTGAAAAGCATCGCGCGCTCGACGCCGAGGGAAGCGACCGCGAAGCTCGCGCGCTGCGGCGGCAGCTCGAAGCCCTGCACGGCCACGCCGCGCCCGGTGCCGTGGAGAAGATCTGGCAGCATCTCGGCAGCACCGACGCGGCGATCCGACACGCCGCGCGCGTCGCACTCGAGTGGCAGGACGTTAGGGGGTGGCAAGGCCGCGCGCTCGCGGAGCCGGATACACATACCGCCCTCACGGCGCTCATGGCGCTCGCCCGGTCCGGCGCGGACGATGTGCGGGAAGCACTGATTGCAAAACTCAACGCGCTCGACTTCGCCTCGCTGGATGAAGACCAGCAGCTCATCGCGCTGCGCGACTACCAGCTTGCCCTCGTCCGGCTCGGCACCCCGCCGGACACAAGCGCGCTCGCGCAGCGACTCGATGCGCTCTACCCCGCGAAGAGCTGGCGCGTGACGCACCTGCTCTGCGAACTGCTCGCCCATCTCAAGGTGCCGAATTTCCGCGACAAGACCGTCGCCCTTCTCACGCAAAGCACCCGCAGCGAGGACCTGCTGCACTACCTCTTCTTCCTCCGCCTCGTGCCCGATGGCTGGACGCTCGATCAACGCCGCGCGTTCTTCGCCGCGCTCAACCATGCCGAGACGCTCGAAGGCGCGCGCGATTATCAGCGCTCGATGAAAATGATCCGCGCCGAGGTGCTCGAACGGCTCACGCCCGCCGAGCACGAGGCGGTCGCGCCGCTCCTCGCCGCCGCTGCTCAAGTCCCCGCGCCGATCTCGAGCGGCCCGCAGGTGCTCGTGCGCGACTGGAAGCTCGAAGACCTGGCGCCCGCACTCGATCGCGTCGGCCGTGGACGCTCCTTCGACGCAGGCAAGCAGGCGTTCGCCGGCGCGCAGTGCGTGCTCTGCCATCGTATCGGCCTGACCGGCAGCCTCGTCGGTCCCGATCTCACCGCGGTGAGCAGCCGCTTCAACCGCCGCGACCTTCTCGACTCGATCCTCAATCCATCGCGAGTCATCGACGACAAATTCCGCAGCGTCGCCTTCACGCTCAAGAGCGGCGCGACGGTCGTCGGCACGATCGAGCACGAGAACGAAAATGCGATCGTCGTGCGCCTGAGCCCGCTCGCGCCGGAGGTGACGAAGCTCGACAAGGCCGACGTGCGAAGTCGCGAGCCTTCGCCCATCTCACCGATGCCTGGCGGGCTGCTCAACGTGCTCACACAAAATCAGATCCTCGATCTGCTTGCCTACATCGAGAGCGGCGGCGAACCAAAGCATCGCGACTTTGCCCCGTAGGCCGGTCGTGGCGCCTCATCGTCGCGGGACCGCGACAGCGCATCGCTTGGCAAGGCACATTCCATCCGCTACGGGTGCCGCATGATCATCCGATCGTTGCTTGCCTTCCTCGCTGCTGCCACCTGCGCCCGCGCCGATCTCGTTTGGGAGAAGCCCGTGCAGGAATTCCATCGCGTGCCCGACGACGGACATCTCGCGACGAAGTTCGCCTTCAAAAACACCGGGCCCGGGACGATCAAGATCAAGCGGGTGACCTCGTCATGCGGTTGCACGAGCGCCAAGCTCGCAAAGAATTCTTTCGCGCCGGGCGAAAGCGGTGAAATCGAGGTGAAGTTCACGTTCGGCTTCCGCCGCGGCCCTCAGCGCAAGGGGATCAGTGTCACGAGCGACGACAAGCGCGAGTGGGTGCTCGACTTGCGCGTGTTCATCCATGAACCGCTCACGCTGGCGCCCGCGCTGGTCTATTGGCGGGTCGGTGACGCGGCTGACGCGAAAATGGTGAAGCTCACGACGCCCGCGGATGGGACGAAGGTCGGCGTTAAAAGCGTGACTTCCTCCGACCCGCGCGTGACGGCGACCGTGCAGACGGTGAAGGCGGGCGGGGAATACCTCGTGCAGATCAAGCCGGCGAGCACGTCGGCGAAGCTTGCCGCGGAGCTGACAGTCACGACGGATTTTCCCGCCGACGCGCCGCGCAGCTACCGCATCTTCGCGCGGATCAAGTGATCGGGCGCATCGTTCGCGAAGTCCTGCTGCTCTGCGCGCTGGCCGCAGCGCCGGCGGCCATCACCGGGTATCGCGAGCTGAAGCTACGCCCGCAGACCCCGCTCGCGAGCGGCGAGGTGATGCTCGGCGATGCGCAAGCGTGGGGCGACAAGGCGATCTGGGTCGATGCGCGCCCTGCACCGAAATTCGAGCGCAAGCACATCCCCGGCGCGCTGTCGCTCAACGCGGAGACGTGGGACGCGCAGGTCGCGCGTTTTCTCGACGCGTGGGATCCCGAGATGCGCGTGATTGTTTATGGCGAGCGCGGCGACGACGCGGCACCGACAGTCGCGCTGCGACTGCGCGAGGAACTGAAGATCCCCGAGGTATGGGTCCTGCACGATGGCCTCGACGCGTGGGAGGGACGATGAACCCGGCGCGCATCTTCGAGCTGACATTGCGGCTCCTCCTCGGCGGACTTCTGGCCTACGCGGGCATCGTGAAAGTCGCGGACATCGAGCAGTTCTTTCGCGACGTGCATGCGTTCAATCTCACGCGGTGGGATGTTTCCATGATCCTCGCCGTCTTCCTCCCGTGGCTGGAAATCGTGACCGGCTTCGCCCTGATCGCGCGCACGTTCTATCGCGGCGCGGTCGCGCTCAGCGGCGTGATGACGGTCGTCTTTATCGGCGCCATCGCGAGCGCGTGGTGGCGCGGGATCGATCTCACGTGTGGCTGTTTTGGCCGCGCGGTGAACCAGACGGATTTTCCGCGTCACCTCGCGCTCAACGGCGCAATGCTCGCCGCGGTCGTGTGGCTGGCGTGGCTCGAACGGCGGCGCGCATGAAGCGCTTGTTCTTCATCGCGCTCCTGCTCGCCGCGTGCCGTCCACCAGTTCCCGAGACGCTCGCCGCGCGGCTGCTGCGCGAGGACTTCACCTTCGCCGAATGGCGCGCCACGCTCGGGCGGGAGCCGGCAGCGGCGGACCTCGGGGCTTTGCTCGATGCGCTCACCGAAGCGCACGCGCAGGCGCCGGACCGGATGCTGAAGCTCGCGCAGGACGGTGAGTTCCGGCAGCGCACGCTGCGGACCTCGGAAGTGCGCGCGCAAGCGATGCGTGTCTTCGGACTCGACGTTCCCGACGGTGTGCCTGCGGGCATCAACCAACTCCTTCACACGCAGCCCGGCGACAATTGCCCGGTCTGCCGGATGCGCGAGCAGACGCAGAAAGCCAACAACGGCCTGTAAGCCTACGCGAGAATCGCGTCGATCGACCGGCCGTGATCGACATCGAGCCGCTTGCGACCCGGGATTTCGAGCCGGCGTCCGTCGAGGCCGAGCAGGCGCAGCACGGTCGCGTGCATATCGGTGACGTAGTGACCGTCGCCGAGCGCGTGGTAGCCGAGTTCATCGGTCTCGCCGTGGACGATGCCCGGCTTGATCCCCGCGCCCGCAAACCAAACCGTGAAGCCGTGCGGATGATGATCGCGTCCGTCCTTGCCGCCGTTGCGCAGCTCGAGTCCGGGCGTGCGGCCGAACTCGGTGCAGAAGACCACGACCGTTTCCTCGAGCAGGCCGCGTTGCTTGAGATCGTGCAGAAGTCCGGCGACCGGTTTGTCCACGCCGGCGCACATCTGCGCGTGCTTCTCCTGCAATTTCTGGTGCGAGTCCCACGTGCCGTAAGCGCTTGGATAAACCTGCACGAATCTCACGCCACGCTCGATCAGTCGGCGCGACGCGAGCAGCCGCTGGCCAGCCACGCGCGTCGCGTCGTTGTCGAGGCCGTAGAGCTTCTGCACATCTTCGCTCTCCGGCTTGAAGTCGAGTGCCTCAGGCACGGACGCCTGCATCCGAAACGCGAGTTCGTAGCTGCGAATGCGCGCCCGCAAGTCGGCATCGGCGGGATACTCTACCGCGGCGAGTTGATTGAGCCGGCCGATGAGTTCGTATTCGTCGCGCTGCCCGGCCTCCGATTGCCGCGCGTCGCGCACACCGAAAGGCAGCGGGCTTTTCGGATCGATCGCCAGCGGCACACCCGCGTGCTGCGGGCCGAGGTAGAGCGAGTCGAGCGAGAGCCGCGTATCGGAGCGCGTCGGCCCGCCGAGCACGACGAACTTCGGCAGGTTCTCGTTCATCGTGCCGAGGCCGTAGTGGACCCACGCGCCGAGGCTCGGCTGCTGCTCGTCGAGTCGGTGGCGGCCCGTGTGGATCTGGTTCTCGGCGAAGTGATCGTTGTCGGTCGTCCACATGTTGCGGACGAATGCGATGTCATCCACGCACCCCGCGAGGTGCGGCCACCAGTCGGTGATCTCGACGCCGCACTGCCCGCGCTTCGCGAAGCCGACCTGCATCGGGTAGATGGTTGGATACACGTTGCGCACGTTGACTTCCTCCGCCGCCACGGAGCGGAACCGCGCGTGATGCTTGGGCGAGTTAAGCGGGTTCTCGAATGGCGTTTTGTCGAACGTCATGCCGCCGTATTTCGTCAGCGCCGGCTTTGGGTCGAACGTCTCGATGTGGCTGTAACCGCCGGAGAGAAATATCCAGATGACCGACTTCGCCCGCGGCGCGAATTGCGGTTGACCGTCGGGCGCAGCCGCGCGCGCGACGCCGTCGCGGAAGAGCATCGAGCCGAGCGAAAGCCCGGTGAAGCCCATGCCGAGATCGGCGAGGAATTGTCGGCGTGGTTTCATCGGACGGTTACGAACTCGTGGTGGTTGAACAGCGCGCGGATCAGCGACTCGCGGGCGCGGCCGGGGTCGGGTTGTTTGGTGAGGAAGGCCAGGCACGCGTCGGTCTCCTCGCGTTTCGGCGGACGCGTGAGGAGGTGCTCAAACGCCACGGTGATGAACTCCGCGCCTTCACCCGTGAGCCGTCGTGCGATCGCTTCGCTGCAATCGTGGACGAACTTGCTGTTGGTGAGCGCGAGCGCCTGCTGCGGCACGATGCTTTGCGTGCGGCGGTAGCAGTCGTTCGGATCGGGCGCGTCGAACACCCCGGTGAACTCGCCAGATCCGCCGCCCTCGGGGTAGCACGCGAAGTAAAGACTGCGGCGATTCGAACCGGGCATGGCTGCGGTTTCGAGTTCCTGCCCGCCCATGCGCGCATCGAGTTTGCCAGCGAGGTGCAGCATGCTGTCGCGCACGACTTCGGCCTCCATCCGGCCGGGGCTCATCGATGCGCGCTGATACGCGGCGCTCGTCACGATCAAGCGGTGCAGATGCTTCATGCTCCAGCCGTTCTCCATGAACTCGACGGCGAGCCAGTCGAGCAGTTCCGGGTGTGTCGGCGGCGAGCCGTTGCGGCCGAAGTCATACACGCTCGCGACCAGCGGCGTGTGGAAGTGGCGCATCCAGATGTGATTCACCGCCACGCGCGCGGTGAGCGGGTTTTTGCGACTCGCAATCCACCGCGCCAGCGCGAGCCGGCGGCCTGTGCTCTCGTGCGGATACGTCGGGCTGAGCGGGGTGTAATCCGTGGCAGGTTTCTTTGCGTCGTCCTCCGCCTTTGCGAGCGCCTTCGTCGCGTTGGCGAGCTCTGCGTCCGCCTTTTTCTTCTCATCGGGCTTCGCGGCGCGGACCGCCCGCTCCGCCTCGATCGCCGCAACCTTCGCGACGGCCAGCGCGAGCGCGCGCTCCGACTCGCCCGCGGTCTTCGCCACCGCCGCGAGATCACCCGGCTTGCCGAGAAACTTCACGTCGTCCGCGGCGACGCGCGCCTTGAGCGAGTCGCGCTTCGCCCGCGCCGCGACGAGCGCCGCTTGCGCGAGACGCATCGCCAGCTCCGCGTCCTGCGCGGCGGATTCATCGAGCGTCACTGAGAACTTCTCATTTGCCGCCGCAAGCGCGACCTCCGCCGTCTTCAACTGCGCGCGCGCATTGGCGATCGCCTTTTCCGCGGCGCGAGTCTCGTCTTCGCGCGCGAACGGTTTCGCGCCGGGGAATGAAACGCTGAGCGGCAGCTTGACCGGCTCGACGCGCACTTCGCCGCCGAGAAACGCCGGCGGCGCCGGTTGCGCGGGCGGACGATCGGTCTGGCGGTTGCGCTCGTCGCCGCCGGTGTAGAACCACGTCTTCGCCGCGGCGTCCTTGTCGAAGACGCTCACCATTCCGGTGCGCACGATCTTCCGCAACTTGCTGTAGTCGTAGTCCTGATATGCGCCGGGGTCCGCTTCGCCGGGCACGCGATCCTGCCGCACGTAGATGGGCTCGAAGAACGCGCGGAGGTGAAAGTAATCCTGCTGCGTGATCGGATCGTATTTGTGATCGTGGCAGTGCGCGCAGTTGAAGGTGAGGCCGAGGAATGCCTTCGCGGTGTGCTCGACATTGTCGCGCATCCACTGGTTCGGATTCAGCGCATACCAATTGCGAACGAGGTAGCCGGTCGCCACGCGCGACTCGTCGTCGCCGGGCGCGATCTCGTCCGCGGCGAGCATCTCCGTGACCATGCGATCGTAGCCTTTGCCGGCGTTGAGCGAACGCACGATCCAGTCGCGCCAGCGCCAGACTTGAGGCGCGGAGTTCCAGACATCGGGCACGAGCCGGCGGCCATACCAGTCGCTGTAGCGCCACACATCCATCCAATGCCGCGCCCAGCGCTCGCCGTGGCGAGGGTCGTGCAGGAGGCGGTCCACTGCGCGGTCGTAGGCGTCGGGCGCATCGTCGGCGAGAAACGCGCGCAACTCATCGCGTGTCGGTGGCAGGCCGATGAGGTCGAGAGACACGCGGCGCAGCAGCGCGGGCTTGTCCGCGAGCGGTTGCGGCGTGAGGTCGCCATCGATTAACGAGTCGATGGGGTTGGGTTTCGGGTTGGTCGATCCCGAGACTCGAGACCCGAAGCCCGAAATCTCCGCCCTCACCGGCGGCTTGAACGCCCAATGCTCGCGCGGGTCGGGCTCGGGCTTTTCACCCGCCGGCGATTGCGCGCCCGTTCGCAGCCACGCTTCGATCATGCGAATCTGCTCCGGCTTGAGCGGCTCGCCTTCGACCGGCATGCGCTCGTCCGTGTCGCTCGAGGTGATGCGGCGCATCAGCTCGCTCTCGATGATCGGTCCGTCCTTCGCGCCACGTCGGATGAACTCGCCGGTGTCGAGCCGCAGGCCGGCTTTTTGTTTGAGCGCGCCGTGGCACGCGTAGCAGCGCGCAGCGAAGATCGGCTTCACGTCGCGCAGGTAATCGACCGCATCTTCGCCCCGCGCGTGCAGGACGAAGCTGAGAATTCCCACGATCCATGTGCGGCGTAGGGGCATGGCGTTGGTGTGCTTACTGCAATCGGCGGCGGGCCGGAAGCTTTGATGCCGCGTGCGGCTGACGCTGGGGACGATTTTTCTCTCGCCGGACAGGCCCGCGTTCAAAGAATCTCGGGACCCGCGGCTTACTGTCAGCCACGGCAACCTCTCACCCATCATGACTCCCACTCCATCCCGTCGCGACTTCCTCAAAACCACCGCAGCAGCAGCAGCCGTCGGCTTGCCGACGCTCACGCCCGCCGCTGACCTCACGAAGGACAAGATCAAGGTCGGCTTCATCGGCTGCGGCGGGCGCGGCACGGGCGCGGCGGCGCAGGCGCTGCAAGGCGACAGCAACATCGAACTGTGGGCGATGGGCGATGTCTTCGGCGACAAAATCGACACCGCTCTCGAAGGCTTGAATGCCACGTTCAAGGACAAGCCGGACAAACTGAATGTGAACGACAAACGCAAGTTCACCGGCATCGATGCTTACAAGAAGGTCATCGATAGCGGCGTAGACGTCGTTATTCTCACCACGTCGCCCGGCTTCCGCCCGCAGCACATCCGCGCCGCGGTCGAGGCGGGCAAGCATGTCTTTGCCGAGAAGCCGATGGCGGTCGATGCCGCCGGCGTGCGCTCGGTGATCGAGAGCGCGAAGATGGCGAAGGCGAAGAACCTCGCGCTGGTCGATGGCTTCGTGTGGCGCTGGACGAAGGCAAATCGCGAGGCTTACGAGAAGATTCACAACGGCGCGATCGGCGACATCCGCACGATCTACTCGAGCTACTACACGGGCTCGGTCGATCGATATCCGAAGTGGAATCGCACGAACACGAAGACCGATCTCGAGTGGCAGATCCGGCGCTGGTATTACTTCACCTGGCTCGGCGGCGATCACATCGTCGAGCAAGCCGTGCACAGCATCGACAAGATGCTCTGGGCGATGAAAGACGAGCCGCCGGTCTCGTGCGTGTGCGTCGGCGGACGGCAGGCGCGGCCCGGCGAACCGGGCGGTGAATACGGCAACATCTACGACCACTTCGGCGCGGAGTTCACGTGGGAGAACGGCGTGAAAGGCTACCACTTCACCCGCCAGATCGGCCGCTGCTACAACGCGAACACCGACGAGATCGTCGGCTCCAAGGGCGTGTATCAAGGCGAGAGCGGCAGCAAGAAACACGTCATCGTCAAGAGCGACACCCCGTGGCGTTACAAGGCGCCCGAGGGCTTCCCGGACAATGGCTACCAAACCGAGCACGACGAGATGTATGCGTCCATCCGCTCGGGCCAGCCGATCAACACGAGCGATCGTTTCACCAAGACGACGCTCATGGCGATCATGGCGCGCATGGCCGCTTACTCCGGCAAGGAAGTGACATGGGAGCAGGCCATGACCTCGAAGGAGGATCTCTTCCCGAAAGATCTCACGTGGGACATGAAGCTGCCGGTCGCGCCCGTCGCGGTGCCGGGGCTTTACGAGCTGATTTAGTCCACTCGCGCGCCGACCATCACGAGCGGAGCCAGCCGATCCATCGGCTGACCGGCTGCCCAGCAAATGCCGCGAAACGCGAGCAGGCGAAACAGCGGATCGTCGAACGTCCACGAGTAGTGGCCGGGGATGCTGACGAAGATGCGACCGCCGCCTTGTTCCTTCGTCCAGAGCAACGGCTGCGGGCGTCCTTCTTCCGTGCCGCTCGCGATCAATTGAATCGCGCCCGCGTCGCCAACGAGCTGCCAGTAACTTTCGTCGATCAACTTAACGCCCGGCAGGCCCGCGCTGAGCGCGTGCGGGTGCAGCGCGAGGTCGAGCGCGCCGTGCCGGAACTTCGATCCGCCCCCGCGCCACGCGAGACCGATGCGCCCAGCGAGCAACCCCACGTCCTTGTGTCCATCGACCGCGTAATGAAAGAACGCCACGCCGCCGCCGCGCGCGAGGAAGGCGTCGAGTTGCGGCGCAGTCTGCGCGTTCCACGAGGGGTTGTTCGAGTAGAAGACGATCGCGTTCGCCTTCTGCCACTGCTCGTCGCTGGGCCACTTCCATGCAGTGCTCACGGTCACGCCATCGGCCATCGCGAGCAGGCGCGCCCATCGTCTCTGCCAAAGCGGATAGTCGTGTTCGCCGGGGCCGTGATCCTTCGGCCCTGCGCAGAGCACGATGTGAAAGGGTAAAGCGTCCGGCGACGGCGCGAGCAGCGGCTCGATCTCCGCGCGCTTGCGCGGAGGCGGCGGGTCCGCGCGCTCAATCGGCGCAGGCTCGAAGGGCGGCTGGAGCAGAAACGTCAGCAAGTCGCGCTGTTCGTCGGCGCTCAAGGCCGCGAGCAATCCTGGCGGCATTAGCGAAACCGGCAGCGCCTCCATGTGCTTGAGCTTCGCGCGCGGGACTTCGCGCGGGCCGGTGATGTCAGCGAAGCGCAGCACGCCGTCTTTCTCGCCGTGCATCACACCGGCGAACGCGGTGCCGTCGTTTAACTCGACGCTGTAGCCCGGATGATCGGGATTCAACGCCGCACTCGGCTCGACGATGTCCTTGAGCACACTCGCGTAATCGCGGTGCGCGAGGTTCGAGAGATCCGGCCCGGCCTTGCCGCCGGCGCCGTGCATGACGTGGCACGATGCGCACAGCGCCTTGCCGGAAAATAGCGCCTTCCCGCGCAGCCAGTTGCCGCCGCGGATTTCCGGGATGTCGCGCTCGACTTCGGTCACGCTCACCGCGGGCGAGTCTGCGGGACACGCCCACGGCACGAGGATTCGCCGCAGCGCGAACGCGCGAGGCCGGCTGTCTTCCGCGGTGAACCAGTGCGCGCTGACTTCCGGCGCAGCGGCGTTGGATTCGATCTCGAACGGCACCCACGCGCTTTCCTTCGGAGCCTCGATGCGCGCCTCATGTCGTCCATCCTTCGGCACGGACTCGATGCGTTTGCCCGCGAGCGTCGCGTGAAACGACGCGCGGGCGCTGAAGACCACGCTCACCGTCTCCGGCGCGTAGTTGTATCCGAGTTGCGCGCCGGACTGCACGGCGGGCCGCAGCATTTGCGCGAGATCGAACTGACCGCGCAACGTGAGCCGGCCTTCGCCCGCCATCATTCGCCACAGCGCATCGTGCTCCGCGCTCGCTGTGGTGAACTCGCGCGCAGCATCCGTGTCGATGTGCGGCAGCCAGCCGTTCCATTTCGCGCCGTCACGTCCGCTCCACTCCGCAGCGAGCCCGGAGAGATCGCTCGCGATGTCCACTTCGCCGCCAGCCGGCAGCGTCAGCGCGCAGTTGAGCGCAGACGTGCGCGGCGCGGTGCGGATCGTGAGCGTGCGTCCGTCTTGCGAAAGGCTGGTTCCGAGGATCGGCACGCCGAAGCGCGGCGCGGCAAGTTGATCCCTCACCACTTGATAACCCGGACGCAGCGACTCGTAACGATCCGCGGCGAACACATGGCGCCCATCGGTCGCATCGGCGCGCGCGCTGAAATCGCGGAGCTGCTCCGGCTTCAGCGGACGATCGAACGCGACGCGAATCTCCGACGGCGATGCGGCCCACGCGAGCACCGGTAGCGGCGCTTCCGCGTCCGCGCGGCGGACGTGAAAGAGCCGCCCTTCGCCGCGCGGCCCGCTGCCCCAATCCGGCGCGCCGCTGTGCGATGCCACCACGAGATCGCCGCGCGGTGACAGCGCCGCATCGACCGGCAGCGACGCGAGACACGCCACGAGTTGCGACTGCGCGACGTAGCCCGCGCGCGTCTTCGCGAGCTTCACGCGCCAGAGCTTCCCGCGCGACTCGCCGCAGACCAATGCATCGCCCTTCCACCACTCGGGGCCGAACGTGCGCGCGCCTTCGTTGAAGAAAAATCCGCACGCACTTTGGTGCTGCGGCGCGAAGTCGAAAACGCTCGGCTCGTCGATCACACCCGTCAGGTGTTGCGGATGTCGCGGCGGGAAGCCGTAGTGCCTCGCCGGCTCGATGTGCAGCAACTCGTCGAACGGGTTCCCATTCGGCAGCCACGTCGCGCCTTCCTGGTCGGTGCAGAACAAATCGCCGCGCGAGTTGAACACGAGGCCGACGGGAAAACGAATGCCGGTGCAGACGACATCGCGCTTCGAGAAGTCGGGCGACACCTTGAGGATCGTGCCACGCTCGGAACGCACGTCGTAGTTCGCCTTGCCCTGCGGATCGAGCAGGTAGGCGTTGGTGAAGTTGGCCGCACCGAGGCCGAAATAGATGCTGCCGTCCGCCGCCACCGCCACGCCGAGCGCATCGACGCGGTGCGAGAGTTCCGTCCACCCACTCGCGACCACGATCTCCTCGTCGGCGCGGTCGTCGCCGTTCGTGTCCACGATGAGCGCGAGCTTGCCGTTCGACGCGACGAAGACGCCCTGGCCGCGTGTGTAGCCCGGAGGCGTCAGCGCCATCCCGATCGGCCCGCGCAGCGTGTCCTTCTCCCAAAACAGCGCAGCCTTGTCCTCGATTCCATCGCCGTCCGTGTCGCTGAGCAGATGGATGCGGCCGTCGTAGCCGAGCGCGACGAGTTTGCCGTCGGGGCGGTAGCGGAGGTTGTTGATGTTCGGCAGCTTGAGAGGCGCTTCCTTCACCTCGAAGCCCGGCACGAGCATCTGCACGGGCGGCGGATTCGCGACCGGTTGCAGCGGTTTCGTGCCCCCGATGGGTTTCGTGGCGTGCTGCGCGTGCTTCGCGATGAGATAGCGCTCGACTTTCGCCTGCTCGTCGCCGCTGACCGCGCGGTCGAACGCGATGACTTCCGCGATGTGGCCGTCGAAGAATCCCTGCGCGCGTGGTGGCAGCCCTTCGTTCGAGTAGCAGCGCGCACCGATGAGCACCTCGTCGAACTGCATCGCGCCGGGTTGCCGTGCGCGCGTGCCTTCGCGTTTCCCATCCACGGAGAGCTGCACGTCCGCGGCATCCGCGCGGATCGCGAAGACATGCCACGTGCCGAAGTCGAAGCGTGTGCCGAGCAGGTTCCGCTGACCGCGCGCACCGGCGCCTTCGATGTTCACGCAGTCCAGCGTGCTCGTCGGTGCGGCGCCGAGATCGATGTTCAAGCCGCGCGAGTAGTCGTTGCGGCCAAGTGGATGAAACGAAGCTAGCGCGCGAAATTGGCCCGCGTTCGTGCGGGCCGCGGCGACGATGAAGACCGTCGCCGCGTCCGCCTTCGTCAAACCATCCGCGAAAAGAAAGTCGTCCACTCCATCGAAACGCAGCGCGCCGCTTTCCATCACCGGGCGACGCTCCGCGACCGGCTGACGCGCATGGCGCGCGTGGCCGGAGCCGTCGAGCCACACATCGGTCTGCCGCGAATCCGCCGCGGGCAGGCCGAGCGTGGCGCGTCCCGCCTTCTGCGCCGCTGTATCGAGCCACAACGCGATGCCGCCTTTGACCGGGAGCGCGGCATCCGCCCAAGGCTCGACCGCACGAGCAAGCTGAGTGGCTGCAAACAGGCTGAGAAGAAATGCGATTCGCGAAGTCATGGCGGTTAGTGGTTTTGCAGGCGCAGCGCAGCGAACTGCCGCACCTCGGCGGTCAGCGCCATTTCCGTCGGCAGGCGCTCCATCGAACTCGCGCCGTAGAAGCCATCCACACCGCGGCAGCGATCGAGGATGAACTGCGCGTCCTTCGGCGTGGCGATGGGGCCGCCGTGGCAGAGGACGAGCGCCTCGGGGCGCAGCGACTTCGCGGCGTCGGCGATCGCCTGCACTTCGTGCGCGCAATCTTCGAGCGTCTTCGCGGTCTCTGCCCCGATGTTCCCGCCGGTGGTGAGGCCCATGTGCGCGACGATGATGTCGGCGCCGGCTTCGGTCATTCGCCGCGCCTCGTCCGTGTTGAAAACGTAAGGCGTCGTGAGCAGGTCCATCGCGCGCGCGGCGGCGATCGTTTCCACTTCGAGCTGATAACTCATGCCGGTCTCTTCGAGGTTCGCGCGGAAGCTGCCGTCGATGAGGCCGACGGTCGGAAAATTCTGGATGCCCGCGAAGCCGAGCGCCTTCAACTCGCGCAGAAAATGGTCGCGCAGCAGGAACGGGTCGGTGCCGTTCACGCCGGCGAGCACTGGCGTGTGCTTCACGGCGGTGAGGACTTCGCGCGCCATGTCCTTCACGATTTCGTTCGCGTTGCCATACGCGAGCAGGCCCGCGAGGGATCCGCGACCGGCCATGCGGAAGCGGCCGGAATTATAGATCACGATGAGATCCACGCCGCCCGCCTCCTCGCACTTCGCGGAGAGGCCGGTGCCCGCGCCCGCGCCGATGATGGGCTGGCCGCGTTCGACTTTGTCGCGCAGGCGTTGGAGGATCGTAGCACGGAGCGATGGTGTGTCGGTGGGTTGCATTGCGGATGGTTGTGATGTTACCCCGCAGCCGCACCGCCACGAACAAACACCGAGCCATGAAAAGGGACATCCATTTATCCGAATCGACCGAGCGCGTGGTGCGCGCGAGCGAGGCGGATGCGCGCGACTGGCTGGCGGACGCGCCGGTCTGCGCGTCGCTCGCACGGCATGGGATCGTTCACGTCGGCGTGGCGGTGGTGACGCATCCTTACAGCGTGAAGCGGCCCGATCTGAGCGGCACATTCGTGATGGCCTGCACGCACGGCGAGGGCCGCGTGTGGCTGGAAAGCGAATGGCGTCCGATGCGCGCGGGCATGGCGTGCCTCGCGCCGCCGCACGCGTTTCACGCTTATCGCGCGGTGCCGCGCAAGGCGTGGCGCATCGCGTGGGTGCGCTACCAGGAACCGGACGGGACGCTGCCCATCGTGAACGCGCGCGCGCCCGTGCTGGCGGCCTTCGACGGCGCCCCGCTGACCGCCGCGATCGAAGGCCTGCACGCGGAAGCCAGCGGGACCGCTTCGCCCGCCGCGATTCAAATGTGGACCGATCTCATCCAGCACTACGCGCGAACTTTCGCCGCGCCGTGGCGCACGGATGACCGCCTGCGCGAGGTGTGGCAGGCGGTGATGCAGAATCTCGCCGCCGACTGGTCGCTGGCCAAGCTCGCCGCGCAGTCCGGCATGAGCGCGAAACATTTCCGCCGTCTCTGCCAGCAATCTCTCGGGCGGACTCCCGTGCAGCACGTCGCCTGGCTGCGCCTGCAATGCGCCGCCACGCTGCTCACCACCACTCAGGACAAGGTGGAGGCCATCGCGCGCGCCGTCGGCTACGCGAGCCTCTTCACCTTTTCGCACAACTTCAAACGCTTCACCGGCTGCCGGCCCTCGGATTACCGCAGCACCGCGAAGGCACGGTGAGCGTCAGCGCGGTGCCACGGCCCGCACCGCGTGCTCGGTCCAGCGCTCCATCCCGGCAGTCTGCTCGGGGTGCGGGCTGCTCACGATCACGCGTCCCTTTCCGCAGGCACCGCGTGCCATCGCGGGCGTGTCGATCTGCGCGCCCACGAGGCTGCCGTTCTTCGCCGTCTCGGTGCGGAAAAAGACGAGCGGCTCGTAGTCCGGGATCGCCGGGTTGTTTGCGGGCGTAAGCACCGGACCGTTCACGTAGCGGATCGTGCTCGTCCGCTGAAGACCGAGCGCTTTCTGCCCCGCATCGTTCGCCTCGATCTCCAGATCCGCGGTCCCGCGCGCCCACTTCGATGATGGCGTTTTCGCGTCGAGCACCTTCACGCCCCACGAGAAGCCATCGCACGCGAGATACGCACCCGCGCAGATCCCGATGTAACCGCCGCCCGCCTCGACAAATCGCCGCACCTGCTCGCGCCCGAGCAGGCCGATGGTGTTCGCCTGCTTCCCGCCGCTGCCGCCGGTGAAGATCACCACATCGTAGCCGCTCAACCCTGCGCGGATGCCGTCGCCGTCGAGCTTGGCCACCTCGATGTCCTTCGCCTTCGAGAGTTGGTCGATAACCGTGGGCACTCCTTTGCCGAAGCTGCCGCTGTCGTCGAAGAGCGCGACGCGGATGGCGATGCCGGGCTTCCGCGAGGTCGCGGTAACTGGATTCGGGACGGGCGTCCACTCCAGCCGGGCCGCGCGCTCGCCTTGCACGACGAACCACTGTCCATCCCGCTGCGCGACCTTTGCACCATCGAGCGGCAAAGCGGTGATGAAGTGCAGCGCGTCCGCGAATTTGCCCGCGAAGCCGAAGTCCTTCGCGTCGGTCGAATGATACACGCGCGTGCCCGGCTGCTTTGGATCGGTCTGCGCGCGGAACAAATAGAAGTGCCCCGGCTCGACCTCCGCGACCTCCTGGACAGCGAGCGCAGGATCGCGCGGCTGCCAATCGCCGACGACGCGCGGCACGAGCAGCGACTCCGCGTGCACAGCGGCGGCGAGCGCGAGAAAGGCGACGATGCGGAGTGACGGTGACATTGCAGCGATCGCATCACGGAGTCCGCCGCCGGTCAACGAAGACACACCCACCGCTTCGCGCTTGCGCGCGAGTTCCTGTCCGCCACGCTGCACGCCATGTCCGTCCCGCAAACCACCGTCGCGATCGTCTTCGACTACGACCAGACCCTCTCGCCCAACTACATGCAGGACGAGGTGCTCTTCCCGAAGTTCGGCATCGACGCGAAGAAGTTTTGGAGCAGGTGCCACGCGCTCGTGAAGGACGACGGCTACGACAACGAACTCGCCTACATGAAGGCGCTGCTCGATTACCTCGACATGGATCGCCCGAAGAACTCCGAGCTGCAGGCGCTCGGCGCGGGGCTGAAATTCTTTCCGGGATTGCCCGGGATGTTCGATGAGTTCCGCGAAGGCCTGCTCTCCACCGAACACCAGGTCCACGGCATCAAGGTCGAGCACTACATCGTATCGAGCGGGCTCAAGGCGTTGATCGACGGCTCACGCATCGCGCCGCATGTGAAGGCGATCTTCGGCTGCGAATTCGCCGAGGACCGCGACGGACGGATCACTTTCCCGCGCCGCGTGATCTCGCACACGCAGAAGACGCAGTTCCTTTTCCGCATCAACAAGGGCATGCTCGACTACTCGCAGGACGTGAACGACCACATGCCCGTTGAACTGCGACCCGTGCCGTTCGAGCACATGATCTACGTCGGCGACGGCCCGACGGACGTGCCGTGCTTCACGGTCGTGCGCCAGCACGGCGGCCAGGCGATCGCGGTCTATAACCCCGACGACCCGTCGCGCTCGTCCTTCAAGAAGTGCTACCAACTCAGCACGCACGCCGATCGCGTGAAGCACATCGCGCCCGCGGATTTCCGCGCCGGCTCGCACCTGCGCTGCCTGCTCGAGCAGATGGTCCACGAAGTCGCCGACCGCATCGTGCAGCGCCGCGCGAGCGACCTCGCCGCCGGCACCATCCGCGCGCCGAAGCACGTGGATTAACGCGCGGCCTCGGCGATGTGCAGCGTCGTCCACCGCCCGCTGCTCACGTTGAAATAGATCCGCTTCCCGTCCGCGCTGAAGACCGGGTGCGGATGCGATACGCGCCACGATTTCGCGCCGTGCGAATTGTCGAAGCGATGGATGATCACGTAGTCATTCCCACGCGCATCGGCGACGACCACGCCCCACTCCTTCTCGGTGCCGCCAAATTTCTCAAGCGTCGTGTCGGTGACGATCAATTTTCCATCCGGGCTCGCCGACGGATGATCGCCGCGCACCGCGGGCAAACCCGGCAAGCGTTTGTAAGCGCCGTCGTTGCTGTCGAAGTGCGTGAAGCCGACTTCGACGATCGTGCGCCCGTCGGGGTGCCACGACGGATGCCCCCATTTCTCGCGCAAGTAGAGAAAGCGTTGCTCAGCGAGGCTGTAGCAGACGAGGCCCTCCCGCTGGCTCGCCGCCTTGCTCCGCGCATCGCCACCGCTCGCCGACGCCATCTTGAAAAACACGCGCGACGAATCCGGCGAGAGCACCGGAAAGAAAATCGACACCGGCTTGTCGCCGAAAGCCTTCACGAACCACGCGGGATACGCGGCCTTCACCGCGTTCGCGGTGAGCGCCGTCCTGATCTCGCCCGTCTCGAGATTCACGAGTTCCAGATCGCGATGCGCGCCCGGATTCCAGTGCAGACCGTAGATCGGCACGAAGTCCGCGTTCGGCTGTCCCCACGCCGCGAGACGGTCGCGGGCGAGGATGCGCTCTGCGCCGGTGTCGAGATCGACAACCGCCACGAACCACCGCTCGTCGCGCTGCCCGTGAAAGACAACGCGCCGCCCATTCGACGCCCACTGCTGACACGCGACGCGATGCGCGTCCTCGACATGGATGTCGCGCGCGATCACGTGCTCGTCGCCGCTCGCACGATCGCGGATGCTCACTTCGCCGTGATGCGCATCCGGCGTCGTGGACTTGTAGAGGAGCACTCGCGTGCCGTCGGGACTTTCGGGGCACGTGTTGAAGTAGGAGTGAATTGTGTGCGCGTTCGCGCCTGGCGAAACCTCGCGAATCGCGACGCCGCCGCGCCACGGGGCGAGGGAGTCGTCGGCAGCGATGGCGACAGACGCGGCCAGCAGGGAGAGAAGTGCGGGCCTCATTTCGTGTTCGCGTTTACCGTGGCCCACAAAGCCGAGAGTGCTTCACCACGAGTGATTGTCGCGTCGCCGGCAGCGGCCGGCGTGGCGCCGATCAACCGGGCAAACTCGGAGTTGGAAATGCCTGGCGCGCTCCGCTCGGCCGTGGCCACCTGCCTCGCCGTCACGAGCGGATCGCGTTTCCCCGCATGCGCCTCCACCCACACACGTGCCGTCTCGCGCTTCAACGGCTCGGCGGCGCGCACGTCGTAGCCCGCAAAGAGGCCGAGCGTCCCGAAATACTCCGCGGCGGGAATCCATTCGGCAGCCTCGTCCACTTTGACGTCGTTGAAAAAACTGACGAGGTGCCGTCGTCGGCACAACTCGCGCACCAGCGCACGCACGTCGATCTGCGCGGGAGTAGTTCCGTTCTTCCTCGCCAGCGCCGCGGCCAACCCCGCCGCTTCACCCGTCTGCATCCAAACGGGTTCGAGGCGCACCGCGCCCCACGCGACGTGCGTCGCCGAGAGGCACACGGGCACGAGCAGATTGTCCACCCCTTGCGGCAGCAACGCGCGATACGGGATCTGCGCGGGACGCGACTCCTCGGTGAGGATCAGCTTGCCGTCGTAGTGGAAGCCGGGGCGCGACTCGGTGGTGCAGGCGTGCGAGTCCATATACCAATCGGTAACCGCGACGCTGTCGGGCATGATCGGTGTGCGCGCGAGGCCCGGAGCGAGCGAGTTGTCGTGCTCGGTGAAGACGTGCCGGCCCACGATGCGCCGCGCCTCGCGCACATACATTTCGTAGGGGATGTGTTCGTTGTCGGTGAATTCATCCTTCGCGAGCCCCCACTCGCGAAACCCCGCGCGCTTCGCCTCGCTCACTGATTCGTCGTTCTGCAGGAACCATATCAGTCCGAGTGCGAAGTCGCGATGCCGCGCGATGATCTTCTCGCGCTCCGGCCACGACGCGTCGGGATACGCGTAATTCTCGCCCGGCAGGATCGGCGAGTTCATGTGCGACTTGAGATTCGGCCCCGCATTCGTCGCGATTCCTTTGCGGTTGTAGTTCACATATTCGTCGCGGTTGTAGTTTGCAGGCCTGGCCGGCAGCACACGGTTAGCGGGATCCTTGGAAACGCAGAAACGGTAGTTGAAAGCCTGCACCGCACCGTCGGCGGTAAACGGACTCGTCGGATCGATTTCACCCTGACTCTGCCCGTAGGCGCGGATGTTCAGCCGGCCATCGACCGCATCGCGCGGCGCGGCGCCGCCACCGACATTGCAGAAGATTTTTCCCGCGTGCGGCTCGTTGAACTCGTCGCGCGCTTCGCGCCCGACGCGATACGGCACCTTCGCAAGCGCGAAGAGATCGCCTTCATACGTGGCGTCAGCAAACATCGTCGCAGTCGCCTGGACGTCCCTGGTCGTTCCATACTCGCGCAGCGTCACCGACTTGAGCATCGCACCGTCGCGTTCGACAGCGCCCGGATAATGCGAGAGCAGCAGCGTGATGTTCCGCTCGCCCGCGACGAGCCGGTTGCACTCCCGCTCCATCACGTGCGGTTCCACCCAGCCCACCGGGTAATGCTCATGCGTGAAGCGCATCGTTTGATGATCGTGCGAGTTCTCGCCGAATGTCGCGACGTAGTGCTTCTCGATGTTCGCCAGCAGCTCGGTGAACAGCGGCGCGCGCGGCCCGCCATAGAGCGCGTCCCATTGCATCAGCCCGTTCGCGAGCATTCCACCGAGGTGGCGATTGTGCTGCACAAGCAGGACCGAACAACCCTCGCGCGCGGCGCGCACCGCGCACACGACGCCGCCCGCCGTGCCGCCGACGACGATGAGATCGTAGTGCTTTCCATTCACGGCACCCGGCGCGGCATCTTTTGCGAGCTGAACCGGTCCGTGGTTCTCCTTCGACGCGATCGTCGGTGCGGTCTTCGCCGCGAGCGGCGAGACCGCGACGGTCGCAGCCATTGCCTTGGCCCGGGGCGACTCCGCGCGCGCGAAGGGCGTGAACACTGCGGCGATGACAACGAATACGATGCGCATGGGGTATGTGTTTCGCCGAGTTTTGCGTGTTGGCGGATGCGGTGCGAGCGATAACATCGCCGCGTCATGTCCGAACGCCTCCCGCACGCCGACCTTCTTCAACTCAAGCGCTGGAACACTCCCACGATCTACAATGGCTGGGAGCAGATCACCAAACACAACGCCGCTGCCGACGGCTTCAACATCGAGGAGACCCGCGACTTCATGCCGCAGATGGGGCCGATGGTCGGATATGCCGTCACCGTCGTGATCGAACCGAGCAATGCCGCACACTCGAAAGTCGCGGGCTCGATGAGCGAATACCGCCGCTACATCGCGAGCGCGCCGGGACCGAAGATCATCGTCGTGCAGGACCTCGACAAGCCGCGCGTGATCGGGTCGTTCTGGGGCGAAGTGAACGCGAACATCCATCGCTCGCTTGGCTGCGTCGGCACGATCACCGACGGCGCGATCCGCGATCTCGACGAGATGTGCAACGCGGGCTTCAAGGCACTCGCTCGGCGCCTCTGCGTTGGTCACGCATTCGCCGCGCCCGCGCGATGGGGCTGCGAAGTCGAAGTCTTCGGCCGCAAAGTGCAGCCCGGTCAGCTCATCCACGCCGACAAGCACGGCTTCCTCGCCGTGCCGCCCGAAGACGAAGCCCGACTGCTCGACGCGGCGAAGTTCATGGATGCCAACGAGTGCAACACCGTCATCCCCGCAGCCCGCGACGTGGCGGGGAAATCCACCGACGAAATCTGCGCGGCGATCGACGATACGGTCGGGCAGTTCCGGCTCGCGGCGCGCGGAAAGTTCGGTCGCGCGGGCGAATGGTGATGCGCGCGCTCGTCCTCGTGGCCATGTCCACCTTCGCCACCGCAGCCGACTGGTCGCAGCTCCCACCGATTCCCGATGCGGAAGGCTTCGCCGGCACTTTCGCAGGCGTGAGTGGTGGCGCGCTGATCGTCGCGGGCGGTGCGAATATCGCGGGCGACAAGTGGAAGGAGCCGTTTGTCAAAAAGTGGTATGCCTCCGCCTTCGTGCTCGCCAAGCCGGATGGTGCATGGACGACCGCGGGAAAGTTGGAGCGGCCGCTCGGCTACGGGATCTCGATCAGCGCCGACGACAGCCTGCTCTGCTTCGGCGGCAGCGATGCCGCGCAGCTCTACTCCAGCGGCTTTCGGCTGCGCTGGAACGCCGGCACGCTAGTCCGCACGCCGCTTCCCGACCTCCCGCTCCCCTGCGCAAATGCGTGCGGTGCCCTGCTCGGTCGCACGATCTACATCGCCGGCGGAATCCAGACACCCACCTCGACGAGCGCGCTGCGCACGTTCTGGGCGCTCGACCTCGACGCGAAGGAGCTAAGCTGGCAGGCGCTCGATCCGTGGCCCGGAGCCGGACGGATGCTCGCTGTTGCCGCAGCCTTCGACGGTATCTTTTACCTTTTCAGCGGCGCCGCCCTCCACGCGAGCTCCGAAGGAAAGCCAGTCCGCACTTTCCTGCGCGACGCCTACCGCTTCACGCCGGGCCATGGCTGGGAACGGCTCGCCGACCTCCCCCGCTCTGCCGTCGCCGCGCCGTCTCCCGCGCCGGCAAAGGACGGGCGCGTGCTCATCTTCAGCGGCGACGACGGAGCGAACGTGACGTTCGAGCCGGTCGAAAGGCATCCAGGCTTCCCGCGCAACACGCTCTCCTACGACACCGCCGCGAATAGTTGGAGCACTCTCGACGGCCTGCCGTTCTCACGCGTGACAGCGCCCGTCGCCGAATGGCGCGGGCGCTTCGTGATCCCAAACGGCGAGGTTCGTCCTCGCGTTCGCACGAACGAGGTCTGGCAGTTCCAGCCCTGAGTCAGGCCAGCCGCCAGCGCGCCTGACGCAGCACGGCCAACGGGCGCTCCGCCATCTTCTCATACCAGACGCTCAGCAGCGTGCCGTCGGCGAGTTCGACCGTGCTCGGGTAGCCGAGATCGCCGCCGATGCCGTCGCCGGAGATGATCATCGCCTCGCCCCACGTCTTCCCGTTGTCGATGCTGAGGCGGGCTTGATTGCCGAAGGGCTTGCGCCGGTGGCCGTAGGTCATCAGCAAGCGGCCATCGCGCAGCTTCAGCAGATGCGAAGGCAGGCCCCACACGCCGATCGAGTGCGGCTCGCTCCACGTCTTGCCGCCGTCGCGCGACTCGCTCTGCAGGGTCTCGCCTTTGTTCGCGTCGTTGTGATTGCGAATCTGCGCGATGAGCGTGCCGTCCGCCGCTTCCACAGCGTGAAGCTCGTGATAGCCCGTCGGCACCTGATCGCCGCTCCGCGTCGGAATCTCCGCCAGCCAGCGCCACGTCTTCCCGTCGTCGGTCGATTCGCTGACGCCGATCTTCTTGTCGTCGGTCCAGAGCTTTTTGCCCGCGTAGAGCAGGCGTCCGTCGCGGAGCTGCATCGGGCCGTGCGGGCTGTTCGCGATCGTGGCGATCCGCGTGGACCAAGTCTTGCCGCCGTCGGTCGAGCGGATGAGCCATTGTCCGAGCTCGGCCTTGCGTTCGGCGTCGTCCAGCCGCGTGTGGGCGGCTTTCCAGCGGGCGAGTTGCTCGGGCTTCATCTGCCCCTTCTTCCAGCCGTCGGCGGAAAGTTCCGTCATGCCTTCCTGCTTAGCCAGCAGCGGCTCATACGCCAGCGAAGTGAACGTCGTCACGAGCAGCGTGCCTTTCGCGGTTTCGATCACGCCGGAGTCCCGATCATCAATCGCTCCATCGAGCAGCACGCGTGGATACGTCCACGTCGCGCCGTCATCGCGCGATGTCATGGACACGACTTGACCGAATGGACAGACGTGCGCCTCGCGCCCGCCGCTCCACGTCACCCACAGCTCGCCATTCGCGCGCCGCGCGACCGTGGGCCAGCCGCAGTAGAGGTCCGGTTGCTGGCTGATCACGCGTGTGTCGAGGATCTTGATCCCGGGCGCATCGGCGCGGGCGACACTTGCGAAGGCTGCGGTGACGAGGCTGCTGCGGAGGAAGGTGCGGCGGGAGGTCATAGGGTTCCGTGGCAATCCGCGCCGCAGTGATGCCTTAGCGCGGGATCACGCCGTAAACTGCATCTCCGCGAGCTGGCGGTAGCGGCCGCCTTCCCGCGCGATCAGTTCGTCGTGCGTGCCGCTCTCGACCACGGTGCCGGATTCGATCACGTAGATGCGGTCGCAGCGGCGCACGGTCGCCAGGCGATGCGCGATCACGATCGCGGTGCGGCCGGCGAGCAGCGTGTCGAGCGCGCGCTGGATGAGCTGCTCGCTCTCGGCATCGAGCGAACTGGTCGCTTCATCGAGCACGAGGATCGCGGGATCGCGCAGGAAGGCGCGCGCGAGGGCGACGCGCTGGCGCTGGCCGCCGCTGAGCTGCACGCCGCGTTCGCCCACGAGCGTGTCGTAGCCCTCGGGGAAGCGGGCGATGAATTCCTCGCAGTGCGCGCGAGCGGCGGCATCGCGCACTTCAGCGTCGCTCGCGCCGGGCCGTCCGTAGGCGATGTTCTCGCGGATGGTGCCGCCGAAGAGCAACACCTCCTGCGCGACGACGGCGAGGTTCGCGCGGACGTGATCGAGCGGAAACTCCGTCGCGGGTCGTCCGTCGAGGCAGAGGCTGCCTTCGTCGGGTTCGTAGAAGCGCAGGAGCAGCGAGACGACGGTGGATTTGCCCGCACCACTCGAACCGACGAGCGCGATCTTTTCGCCGGGCTGCGCGGCGAGTGAGAGCTCGCGAAGGACGGGTAGATCGGGACGCGAGGGGTAACGGAAGCTGACGCGATCGAAGGCGACGGCACCGCGAATCCTGGAATCCCGGATTCCCGAAATCCCGGAATCCTCAGGCGTCTCGCCGAGCAGCTCGCGCACGCGTTGCGTGGCGCCGACGGCTTTCTGCACCTGACTGATGATCTCGGCGAATGAGCCGACCGCGCCGCCGACGAATGCGGTGTAGAGCATGAACTTCGTGAGATCGCCGTGGCTCATCAGCCCGGCCTGCATCTGCCGCGCCCCTTGCCAGAGCACGAGCACGATCGAGCCGAAGACACCGAGGATGATGAACGCAATGAGGGCGGCACGAGCACGCGCGCTGCGAAGGATGATCGTGAGAAAGGCATCGAGCGTCGCGCCGTAGCGGCGGGACTCGTAGTGCTCGTTCGTGAACGATTTGACGGTTGCGATGTTTTGCAGCGACTCCTCGACGACCACGGCGCTATCGGCGAGCCGGTCCTGCGCGGCGCGCGAGAGCTTGCGGACGCGGCGCCCGACGACCACGGCCACGATGATGAGCACCGGAAATGACGACACCATCACGAGTGCGAGCCGCCACGAAGTGACGGCGATCATCACGAGCCCGCCTCCACACAGCATCGTCTGCCGGATGGCCGAGGCGACGACGAAGGTGAGCACGTCCTGGATCTGCGCGAGGTCGTTCGAGAGCCGGCTCGTGAGTTCGCCGACGCGGTGCTCGCCGAAGAACTTCATCGGCAACGAGACGAGCCGCGCATACACGGCCTTTCGCAGCGCGACGACGCTGCTCTCGCCGACGCGATTGAACGAGTAGGACGAGAAAAAGGTGAGCGCGGCCTGGATCGCGAGCGTGACCAGCAGGACAGCGGCGACTTCATTCACGGATGGAAGCCAGACGTTGCCCGGGACGGATTTGAGCGAGGGAATCGACGCGTCGAGCAGGCGGCCGACGAGCCACGGGAAGGCGAGGCCGAACGACATCGAGATGAACGAAGCGCACATAGCCGCGATGAACCGGCCGCGATACGGGCGGACAAAAGTCAGCAGCTCGGACAGACCGCCGATCGCACCAGGCTCCGGCACTTCGGATTTCACGGAACGAAAACCACGGATGAAGACGAGCGCGGCGGATGCGTCATGTTCCCATCCGTGTAATCCGTGGCCAAGAATCCACGCAATCCGCCGCTACTCGGCGAGCGGCTTGATCTCGCGGATCCAGACGTTGCGATAGCGCACCGGGTTGCCGTGGTCCTGCAGCGCGAGCGGGCCTTTCTCGGGATGCTCTTTGTATTCGTTGATCTTCTTGTGCGTGGTTCCGCCGTAGAGCGCGCGGTGCGGCTGAGTGAGCACGCCATTGTGGAAGACCGTGACGTAGGCGGGCGAGACGAGCTTGCCGTCCTTCCACCGCGGACTCTCGAAGATGATGTCGTAGGTCTGCCACTCGCCGGCCGGGCGACTAGCGTTCACGAGCGGCGGCCACTGGCCGTAGAGCCCGGAGGCCTGGCCATCGGGGTAGGTCTTGTTGTTGTAGGAATCGAGCACCTGGATCTCGTAGGTGCCGCCGTGGAAAAACACGCCGCTATTGCCGCGGCCCTGACTCTCGCCCTCCGGCGGCGTCGGCGTCGCGAACTCGATGTGAAGCTGCATGTCCGGACCGAAGCTGTCCTTCGTGAACAAATAACCCGTCTTCGGCGCACACTCGAAAAAGCCTTCCTTCACGACCCACTTCGCGGCCTCGGGGCTCGATCCGTCGCGCTTGCTGCTCGTCCACTTCGAGAGATCCTTTCCGTCGAAGAGCACGACCGCATCGCTCGGCGCGTCGCCGACTTTTTTCCCAGGCGTGATGATCTCCGGCTGCGGGCGGTCGCTGTCGTGGACGTGCCACTTCGTGCCGGGGATGAGCGGCGTGTCCTTGTAACCGAGCGAAGGCGCGGGCTTCTTTTTTTCCTGCGAGAAAGCAGTGGTGCTCATGATGGCGAGGGCAAGCGGGAGAAGTGTGCGGAGGTGCATGGGAGTGGTGATGTGGCAGAAGCAGGGCGCTTCGGCCAAGGGAAAATCTTCGCCTCTCCCGGTGATTAGTGCTCCAGCGTCACGCCGGGGCGCGCTTTTCGAAATGCCTCCATCGCCGCGTCCGTGAGCTTGGTGCAATTCTTCACCGTCAGTTTCTTCAACGTCTTGAGCCGCATGAACGCGTCGAGGCCCGCGTCGCTCAGCAGCGGGCACTGGTTGAAGTTGATCGACTCGAGCGCGGGCATCGCCGCGAGTTGGCTCGCGATATCATCGTTGCCGACGCCATCGGAGACGGAGATTTCCTTGAGCCCGCGCAGCTTGATGAGGCTTCGGAAGGCGGCGGGCTGCACCGTAGCCGCGCCGGAAACGGACAAGATCTGGAGGCTGGCAAGATCGCGACCGATCACGTCGAGCGCGCCATCGGTGACGCCGCAATTGTGCAGCCGCAGCTTCGTGAGCGACCGGCAAGCGCGCAGACTTGCGAGGCCCGGACCCTTGATCGCATTGCCTTCAAACTCGATCGTCTTCACTCCGCCAAGGCCGCCGAGCCGGCCGAGATCGGCGTCGTCGATGGCGCAGCCGCTCAATCGCAGAAACTCAAGCCCCTTGAGCTTGATCACCTCGTCGATTAGCCGCGCCTTCCCGTCCTTCATCGAGTTGACCGAAAGGTTCCTGAGCCGCTTGAATCCGCTGAGGTCGAGGGCTGACGCCTCGGCGAGGCCATTCAGCGCAAGATCTTCGATCGGGAGCTGCGCAAGCTGCGCGATGGCGCCAGCGGAGACGCCACGACCTTGCAGGCTGACGCGGTGCAGCTTCGTGCAACGCGTGAGCTGCTTGATGCCTTCCCTCGTGATCGGGATGTCCTGAAACTCCGCAACCATGAGCGCGGTAAGCGTGGCGACGACCGTCATGAACTGATCATTCACGCCCTCGCAGGACGCGATTCGCAACGACTTCAGCGCAGGCAGTCCGCGCAGAGCTTCGAGGCCGTTGCTCGTGATCGGCGCGCGCTCGATCCGCAAGCTCTCGAGTTCCCTGCACGTCGCCAGCACCTCGAGGTCGGCGTCGGTGAGCTTCTCGTTCTTCTTCACGTCGGCCAGCTCGATCTTCATCACGTCGAACCGTTTCGAGGGAAGCTCCGCCTCGATCGTGATCGCCTCGCGCTTGTTATCGACGCGGATGTCGAGCCTGCCACCGAAGCGCAGCGCGAGCAGCGCAGCCTTGCGCCAACTGCTGCCGGCGGACGGGTCGATCAGCGGCGCTCTCGTCTCCGCGACTACGGGAGCGGCGGCTTTCAACTCCGCATTCCACTCGCTTGTGAGCGCGTCGCGGCGCTGTTTGACCAGGAGCGCGAACCCGGGCTTCTGCGCCTTGGTGAACTCGGCGTGCGCCGTGTCGAGCAGCCTCAGGTAACCATCGCGCACGGGCTTGAGCTTCACCGCGCGCTCGGTGTCGAGCTTCGCAAGGCTCGCGCGATAGCTGACTCGCAGAGGCTTGAGCACGGCGGGCAGCGCCGCGTCGTCGGAATCGAGTCCCCTGCCCGTGCCGGCCCGAACTCGCTCGTCGCGCAGCACCGAGGCGTCGGCGAACTTTCCACCCTGCACAGCCTTCGCGATCTCGCGGTCGATCGCGGACTGATAACCCGCACGCAACTCGTCGCGTGCGGCGTCGAAGGTCGTGCCGATCTCCCGCGCATAGGCGGCATCGTATTGTGCCTTGAGCGCGGCGAGTCGCTGCTCGCCTTCGCTCGCGGCAGGCGCGGGTGTGGTGGGCGCCGGCGTCGGAGCGGGCGGCAGCGTGGCCATCGCGACCGGCGCGGCCGGCGGTGCAGCCTTCGGTTCATCCCACTCGACGAGATAGCCGATCACGGACACCCCGCCGGTCGAAGCGCTGTCGTCCCATCCATTCGATCCGCCATCGCCGAGCGACGTCGAAAGTGCCGCAAAGAAAGGAGGCGTGCTGGAGCTCTTCGCGGCATCGGGCTGCCCGGGGCACCAGTCGGCGAACTCGAATGGTTCGTCGGTGACCCAATGCCACGTGTCGTCGCGATCTGCCTGATACGCGCCGATCCAGATGCGCGCCCATTTTCGCGGCAGTTCAGGCCCGAAGGTCTCGCGCACCCACGCGGCTTCCTCCTTCGTAGTGATCGCCGCGAGATGCCCGCCCTTGAACTCCGCTTCCGTCTTCGCCTGCATCCATGAGGCTTGCGAGCGGATGAGCTGGTAGCGCGAGCCACCGAACGCCACCGCCGCGTCCTCCTTTTTCGGCGCCGCGCTCGCGGCCGGCTTCGGCGAAGGCTTCGCTGCCGCAAGCGCGACGGGCGTCGCCGCCTTCACGACCGGCATCGCCATCGGCGTCGGTTCGTAGTGCGGCGCAACGGGACGCACCGATTTCGCGGGCTGAGAGAGCGCGTAGCCGAGCAGTGCGACGACCACTGCCGATCCGCCGACAGCGGCCCATATCACAGCGCGGCTCTTCTTCCCCGTGGAAGGACTCGCGGGCGACGACGCGTGCGCCGGTTCGAGAACCGGGCGGGCCTGCGTGGGCGCGGCGCCATCGAGCGGCACCGTTTCGAGCGCGACTTTCATTTCCTTCGTGCTCTGGAAACGCTTCGCCGGGTCCTGATGCATCGCGCGCTCGATCACCGCGTCGATGCGCCTGTCGAGTCCCTTGCGCTGCGACGCGGGCTGGAAAACGCCGCGCGGGATTTCTCCCGTGAGCGCCTCGTAGAGCACGACGCCGAGCGCATAGATGTCGGTGTGTTGATCGACGTGATGGCCGCGCCGCTGCTCGGGCGACATGTAGTCGGGCGTGCCGACGGTCATGCCCTTGATCGTGATGGTCTGGCCGGAATTTACCTTGGTCGAGCGCGCGAGGCCGAAGTCGGCGATCTTCACCGCGCCGTTGATATCCACGAGGATGTTTGCCGGCTTGATGTCGCGATGCACCACGCCTTCGCGATGCGCGCACGCGAGCCCTTCGCACACCTGCCCGACGATGCGCACCACCCGCGCCGGCGTGAGCGCGCCGGCCGTGTGAGCGAGATCGTGCAGCGTCGCGCCCTCGACATACTCCATGACGAGGAAGAGATGCCCCTCCGGCGTCTCGCCGAAACCATAGAGCCCGACGAGGTTCGGGTGGTGCAGCCGCGCCATCGTCTGTGCCTCGCGCTTGAACCGCTCGACGAACTCCCGATCGCGCGAGACTTGCAGCGGCAGGAGCTTGATCGCCACGACGCGATCGAGCGAAAGCTGGCGCGCCTTATAGACCGCGCCCATGCCGCCATGGCCGAGAAGTGCGAGCACTTCGTATTCGGGAAATAGGCGCGCCATCTCATCGAGGCGGGGCGGCTTCCATCCGCCGGGGCTGCCCGCGCTGCTCATCTTTACGGTCTGCATCCCACGGGCAAAGAGCTCCTCCGGGTTCAAGCCCCGGATGATGGTGGGCAGCGGGTCGCCAAGTTTGGGCGGCAATTGTTCGTCATTCATTTCGCATCCTCCGAAGTTTTTTGATTCCCGCCGCCGTGCGACAGGATTGCGAACGAGTAAGGGCCACGGTCTTGCCCCCGGCGTCAAGCGTCCTGATGGCTTGCTGCGAGCCGCAAAGACTGCTACCGGCAAGCGGTCCGCCGTGAGTTTCCTACCGATCGCCCGCCTTCGATGCCTGTTCACCGCGCTGGCGCTCTGCACGGCGGGCGCGCGCGCGCTGCCGCCCGGATTCATCGAGCGCGACTTTGGGAGCAGTTGGAGCGAGCCGCTCGGCCTCGTCTTCGACCCGTCGGTGCCCGACCGGGCGTTCGTCTGGGAGCGACAAGGCCGCGTGTGGATCGTCGAGAACGGCGTGAAACATCCGCTGCCCGTCGTCGATCTCAGCGATGAAGTCGGTGGGTGGCGCGACTTCGGGCTGATCGGTTTCGCGCTGGACCCGAACTTCGCCCAAAACGGATTCATCTATCTCTACTACTGCGTGGACCGGCACCACCTGATCCACGCAGGCACACCGGCTTACGATCCGCAGGCGAACAATTATTTCTCCGCTACGATCGGCCGCATCACCCGCTACACCGCGCGCGCGAGCGACGGGTTTCGCAGCGTCGATCCGGCAAGCCGCCGCGTGCTCGTGGGCGAGAGCATCGCCACCGGCTTCCCCGTCCTCTTTCAATCACACGGACCGGGTCAGCTCGTCTTCGGTCGCGATGGCACGCTGCTCGCCTCGTGCGGCGACGGCGCGAGCTACGAAGTGCTCGATGACGGCGGCGAAGTCGGCAGCTACGCGGCGCAGGGGCTCGCCGACGGCATCATCCGCTCGAAGGAAAACGTCGGCTCCTTCCGCTCGCAGCTCGTCGATTCGCTCTGCGGAAAAATCGTGCGCATCGATCCGGCCACCGGCGACGGCATCGCGAGCAATCCCTTCTACACCGCGGCGAATCCGCGCTCGGCACGCTCGCGCGTGTGGACCCTCGGGCTGCGAAATCCGTATCGCATCTGCCTCAAGCCCGGCACCGGCAGCACGAACCCCACGGACGCAAACCCTGGCACGATCGCGCTGGGCGACGTGGGCTGGGAAGCGCGGGAGAGCCACCACATCATCGACGGGCCGGGGAAAAACTGCGGCTGGCCGCTCTACGAAGGCTTCAGCAACGAGCTGCTCTATCAAGCCTCGGACGCCGTGAATCGCGACGCGCCGAATCCGCTCGGCGGCTTCTTCCGGTTCCGGGATCTGCTCATCCGCGCGACACTCGGCACGCCGTCGTGGCCGAATCCGCTCAACCCGGCACTCCAGGTGCCTTCGAGCATTCCGCGCTTCATGCACCATCGCCCCGTGCTCGACATCGGCCGCGACGAAGCGCTGCCCGGCCCCGTGCGCACGGGCATCTTCAGCGGCAACACCGCCACGACGATCCCCGTCGGCGCACCGGGCTCGCCCGTCGCCGGTCCGCAGTTTATCGGCGAGTGCGCGACAGGCGGGGTCTTTTACACCGGCACGGATTTTCCCGCCTCGTATGCGGGCACGTATTTCTTCGCCGACTACGCGGCAAATTGGATCCGCAACCTGACGCTCGATGCGAACAACAAGCCGACGCTCGTGCGCAACTTCCTGCCCGCCGCGAGCGGCCCGGTCTTCATCACGACTCACCCGACGCGCGGCTCGCTCTACTACGTCGGCCTTGCGGCGAACATCGTGCGGCAGGTCGTTTACACCGCTTCGGACAATCGCCCGCCGACAGCCAGCGCGAGCGCCGACGCGACGATCGGCCCGTCCCCGCTCACGATTCATTTCACGAGCAACGCAGCAGATCCCGACGGCGACCCGCTCACGTATCTCTGGTCCTTCGGCGACGGCACCACGAGCACGCTGGCGAATCCCACGAAGACATTCGCAATCGGCGGCGCGGCGCGCTTCGACGTGACACTGACCGTGAAGGATCCCTTCGACGCAACCACACAGGCGACACTCGCGGTCTTTGTGAATCACACGCTGCCGCAGCTCGAGATCGTGAGCCCGGTCGATGGCGGAAAGTATGCGCTCAACGCGACGAACTCCTACGCTCTGCTGAGGCGGGTCGTGGAATCGCCGGGGCATCCCACCACCACGCGCTGGCAGGTCTTTCTCCACCACGACGCGCACGAGCACCCGGAGCCGCCGATCGATGCGGCATCCACCACCGCCGTGATCTCGCCGAACCACACCGCCGGCTCGACGTTTTACTACCGCATCACCGCGACGGTGACCGACGACCTCGGCGCATCGGTGACACGGGAAGTGCGGCTCCATCCGAACACGACCAACATCGCGCCGCAGATCGCGTGGGCCGCCTCGCCGCTCAGCCGCATCGCGGGCACGGGCCTGCTCGTCGTCGATGCCGCCGCCACGATCTCGGACGCGGACAGCCTGCAGTTCGACTTCGGCGGACTCACCGTGCAGTCCGCCGGCGCGCTCAGCGGCGACACGCTCGGGATTCTGCCGCAGGGCGACGGCGCGGCGCAGGTCAATCTGAGCGGTGCGGATGTGCGCTATGAAGGTTACGTCGTCGGCACGCTCGCGGGCGGCACTGCGGGACAGCCGCTCGTAATCACCTTCAACTCGGTCGCCACGCCCGCGGCCGCGAGGGCGATCCTGCGGCGCGTCGGCGCGGCTTTTCAGGGCAATGGAACGCGCACGCTCACGGCGACGATCAACGACGGCGATGGCGGCGTGACCCAATCGTCGGGGCTCGTGATCAACGTCACCGGAACGCCAAACCAGCCTCCGAACGTCACGCTCACGAGCCCTGCGGAAGATGCGACCTTCACCCTCCCGGCGACCGTCTCGCTCACCGCGAGTGCCAGCGACACCGACGGCGGCGTGGCGCGCGTCGAGTTCTTCGCCGGCGCCAGTTTGCTCGGCACCGACACGAGCGCGCCGTTCGCCATCCAATGGCCGAGCGCACCCGCAGGCAGCCACACCCTTTTCGCCCGCGCGACCGATGACCGCGGCGCCACGCGCGACTCCGCTCCAGTCCACGTGACGATGAACAGCGACACCACCCTGCCGCCGGTCTGGCACGCCGCCGACATCGGCGTCGTCAACATCGCCGGGCAGGCCAGCTACAGCGACGGCACCTACACTCTCGACGCGTCCGGCGCGGGCGTGAGCGCGCTCAAGGACGAGTTTCACTTCCTCTCACAGCCGTGGATCGGCGACGGCGAAATCATCGCGCGCCTCCCGACGCTCAGCGGGCCGGTCGCGAAATCATTCGGCGGCGTGATGTTTCGCGAGAAGCCGGGCGGCACATCTCGCTTCGCGCTGCTCGAGCTGACCGTGGGCCAGGGCGCGCTCTTCCGCTGGCGCACGCAGCCCGGCCAGACCTTCGCGCAGCAGGTCAACACCATGATCGCCGCGCCGCGCTGGCTGCGGCTTGTGCGACACGGCTTGCGCTGCACGGCTTACACCTCCACCGATGGCGCGCAGTGGCAGCAACTCGGCACCGCGTCGCTCCCGATGGCGAGGTCGCTTTTCGTCGGCCTCGTCGCGTCCTCAGGCGCCGACGGCCAGGCCGCGAGCGCCGTTTTCGACAACGTCGTCGTGCGCGCACTCCCCTCGCCTTCCGCTCCCACGGTCGCGGTCAGCAGCCCCGCCGAAGGCGCGACATTCTCGACGCCCGTCGTCATCGCGATCGACGCGCGAGCGAGCGATCCCGACGGCGGCATTGCGCGGGTCGAGCTCTTCAACGGCGCAAAGAAGCTTGCGATCGATGCGCGCGCACCGTTCCGCTTTTCGTGGCCCGGCGTCGCGGCGGGCAGCTACTCGCTCACCGCGCGGGCCTTCGATTTCTCCGGCCTCCAGACGACCTCCACGCCGATCGCAGTCACCGTGAGCACCGTGCCGGGCGCGCTGCCCGCGCCCTGGGTCAGCCGCGACATCGGCCCGACTGCACAAGGCGGCACCGCTTCGGAGAGTGTCGGTGTTTTCACGCTCACAACCGTCGGGCCGGGACTCGGTGCGCCATCGGACCAGGGCCGCGTCGTCTTTCGCCCGTGGAGCGGCGATGGCACGATCATCGCCCGCCTCGCCTCGCTCGCCGAAACCGCGCCGGCGGCGCACGCGGGCGTGATGTTTCGCGAATCGCTCTCCGCAAGCGCGCGTCACGCCGCCGTTGTGATCACGTGCGAGCAAGGTGCGTTGCGAAAGTCGCGCGCTGAGCCCGCCGCGAGCACCGCGACGTCCGCACGTCCCGGTGTCGCCGCGCCGCAGTGGGTCAAGCTCGTGCGCCGTGGCACAAACTTTACCTCTTACATCTCCGTGGACGGCGTCGCGTGGAGTTCGCTCGGCGTGCGTGCGGTGCCGATGGGCGCCGCGTGTTACGTCGCGCTCATCGCCGGCGCCGCCGATCCCGACGAGGCGACGACCGCGATCTTCGACCACGTGAGCGTGAAGCGGCCGTAGCGCGGAGCGCTCACTTCGCCCCGGCTGCGAGCGATGCGCAGACAAGCTCGCGCTCGTTACGCACGAAGATGTGGCGGTTCGCATACGCAGGCGGCGACCACGTGAGCTTGCGCCCGCCGAAGGGCATCACCGGTTCGATCACGCGCGAGCGGCTGATCTCCTCGTAGCCCGTGCGCGTGAGTCGCGCGCGGATCAGTTCGCCGAGATTGTTGTAGAGGAAGAAGGCGTCGCCATGCTGCGTGAGGTGAATGCTAGGGCCGCTCTTGTGGTCGGTCGCCTTGTCCGTCTTCCACAACTCCGCGCCGGTCGTCGCGTCGAGGCATACGAGGTCGCCGCGGTTCGTCGCGGAGAAGACCAAGTCGCCCGCGAGCATCGGCGTCGAGGTGTTGCTGAGCACGCGTTTGCTCACGCCGCGATTCTCCGGCCAGACGATGGACGCCGCGGGCTTCCGCGCATCAAGTTTGAACATGAGCCCGCTGATGAGCAGCCGGTCGCCCGACCAGACGGGCGTGGCGATGTCGTCGTTGCTGCTCGTCGTCATCGGCTCGCGCCAGAACGTCGTGCCGTTCGCGGGATCGAGCGACGCGACCGACTCCCCGGTCCACACGATCAACTGCCGCTCCCCGCCCGAGGTGATGATGATCGGCGAGCTGTTCGAGACGGATTCGTTCAGCGCCTTCCACACTTCGCGCCCGGTGTGACGGTCCAGCGCCAGCACGCACGCGCCGGGTTTTGCACCGGGATGCATGATGAGCAGATCGCCATCGATCAGCGGCGACGGGCGGCACTGTAGCGTCGGCACTTTGTATTCCTTGCCGAGATCCTTGCGCCAGAGCAGTTCGCCTGTCGCCGCCGCGAGGCACAGGACCTCGCCGCTTCCGCCGAGCGCATAAACCTTCCCGTCCACAACCACGGGCGTCGCGGCAGGGCCGTTGGCTTGATCGGGCGAGAACGCCCACTCGGGATACGACACGTCGTAAGCGTAAGTCCACAGCACCTTCCCGCTCGTCGCATCGAAGCCCTGCACTCGCTCACGCGCGGTCGGCTTCACCAATTCCGCGTCCGCGACGAACACCCGCCCATCCGCGACGCTCGGACTCGCCCAGCCCGCGCCCACCGGAGCGCGCCACACGATCTTCACACCCTCCACCGGGAACGACTCGCGCCACACTCCATCGCGCTGTGGACCGCGCCATTGCGGCCAGTCATCGGCCCGCGCAAAGGACATGAGCACGGCGAGGAGTGTGAAGCGAGCGCGCATGAGGCGTCGTCTAGTTCACGACATTTCGCACCCGCTCGCCGAGCAGGCAGCGGCGGACGTTTGCGCAGGACTTCGTGCGCATCTCGATCATGCCTTCCTCGCAGCAGAACGCCGCGTGCGGATTGATGATGACCCGGTCGTGCGCGGGGTGCTGCGGATCGCGCCACGCGAGCGTCAGCGGATCATCGGCGGGCGGCGGCTCGATGGGCAGGACGTCGAGCGCCGCGCCTGCGAGCTGGCCGCTCGCGATTGCGGGAGCGATGGCGGAGGTGTCCACGATGGCGCCGCGCGCGGTGTTCACGAGGAAGGCGCCGCGCTGCATTTTCGCGAGCGCAGTCGCGCCGATCAAACCGCGCGTCTCCGGCGTGAGCGGGCAGTGCAGGCTGACGACGTGGCTTTGCGCGAGCAGTTCGTCGAGCGTCTCGACGCGGCGGATGCCGAGCGCCTTGTCGCAGCCGTCGCGCACGTAAGGGTCGTGGAAGATCACGTCGAGACCGATCGCTTTCGCGCGCAGAGCCGCTGCGCTCCCGATGCGCCCCAGTCCGACGATGCCGAAGACGCGCCCGCGCAAACGCCGCAGCGGCACGCCTTCGCGGTAGTCCCACGCGCCGCGACCGTCGTGCATGCGCGTGTTGAAAAACGAGATGCCGCGTGTGAGCGCGAGCATCATGCCGATCGCCGAGTCGGCGACTTCCTCCGCCCCGTAGTCAGGCACGTTCGCGACCGGGATACCGCGCTCGCGGGCAAAGGAGTGGTCCACGTTGTCGAAGCCGACACCGGCGCGGACGATGAGCCGGCAGCGCGTGAGTCGGGCGATGGTTTTGCGCGTCACCGCGATGTCGTGGAAGACGATGAGCGCGTCGGCTTCCTCGATGCGCCCGGCGAGTTCGTCTTCGTGGCGCGCGCCGAGGGCGGTCACATCCGCGATATCGTCGAGTATGGCGCGCTCACGTTCGAGCGCATCGGTGATGAGGTCGGTGATGACGACGCGGAAGCGCACGGCGGCGCTCAATCCTTCCCCTGAAGCGGGAAGAGCAGGCTGTCCACGTAGCGCTCGTTTGCGTGGCGCAAGCGCTCGACGACGATGCGGCCGATCGCCACGACCAGCTTGAAGGCGGCGCCGGGATGCACCCCGGCCAGCGCAGAGATCACGGCCTGCGAGATCGTCACGAAGGTCGTGTCGGTGAGCGCGATGACATCGGCGCTGCGCGGACCATGATCGACCAGCGCGATCTCGCCGAAGAAGTCGCCCTCCTTGATGATCCCGAGTTCGATGTCGCGCCCGCCCTTGTGGTGGACGACGCGGCATTGCCCCGCGATGACGACATACATCGCGTCGCCGAGATCATCCTGGCGGACGATGGCCGTGCCGGCGGGAACATTTGCCAACTCGAGGAGGTTGAGCAGTTCCGAGACATCACGGTCGGTGAATTCGCGGAAGATGGGGGCGTTGCGAAGTTTGGTGCGCAGTTCGTCTTGGCTCATGGGTCGGGTAGCAGACCGCCGTCGCGCATCCGGAGTTGTCTCCGTGCAAGTCGCGCGACCTCGGTGCTGTGGGTGACGACTACCAAGGTGACGAAGCCTTGGGAAGCGATCTCTTTGAGCAAGGCCAGCACTTGCGCGGCGGCGATGGTGTCGAGATTGCCGGTCGGTTCATCGGCGAGGAGCAGGCGTGGTTCGCCGACGAGCGCGCGGGCGATGGCGACGCGCTGCATCTCGCCGCCGCTGAGCTGATGCGGAAAATGCGTGGCACGATCCGCGAGGCCGACCTGCGCGAGCAGCGCCTCGGCGCGCGGACGGACGATGCGCGACGCTTCGCCGTGGAGCAGGCGCGGGAGCATCACATTCTCCACCGCGCTCATCGTCGGCAGTAGGTGAAAGAACTGGAAGACGATGCCGACTGTGCGGCGGCGGAAGCGGGTCAGCTCCGCTTCCTTCGCGGCGTGCAACGCGAGCCCATCGATCGAAAGCTTGCCGCTCGTCGGCGTGTCGAGCCCGCCGAGCAGGTGCAGCAGCGTGCTCTTGCCGCAGCCGCTCGGGCCGGTGATCGCGACGAAATCGCCGACGTCGATTTCAAACGACACGCCGGCGAGCGCGCGGACGCCGTTTGCGTAGGTGCGCGTGAGATCGCGTGCGGAGATGAGCGCGTTCATGGAGCGCTGGCGTCTCGCCGGCCATCAACACGCACGCGCAGCGCCTCAAATGCAGTCGGCTTCGCCACGGCAGGATCGTGGCCGGCGGGGACGCCAGCGCTCCATCGCCGGGCTTTGCTCAATACTCGCGGTCCTTCTTCAGGCCCGGCTCCGGCACGGGATACTTGCCGTCCTTGTCGGCAACGATCGGCGGCGGGCTGTCCATCGTGAGCTTGTCGGCGTCCGGGCAGTATTCGTGAGTGTGATTGAGCATCTGCTCGAAGGTCACCTCCTGAGCGGTGTGCGCGGCGAAGCGGCCCATGTTCGTCACCACGCTCGCCTCGACGCCGCGCTTCACTTCGTTGAACGGCTTGTCGTTGCGGATCGCGTCCACGAGATCGGTCCACTCGTTGAAGTGCGACGACTTCTCGGTCGGGCCTTCCTCGGCTGCCCAAACCTGGCTCTTGCGGTCGGGGTTCTGGCCTTTGTGGATGCTCGACGGCTGGCCCGTATCGCCGCTCTTCGCGCAAACCGCGATTCCCTTCGTGCCATGCACGTAGCTCGAGTAGTGCGAATACGCGCCAATCATGGTGCGTCCGTCCATGTAGAGTTTCGTGCCGTCCTCAAAGGTGTATTCGCACGAGTAGCTGTCGAAGTTCTGGTCCACGTAGTTGCCCCGCAACGTCCGACCGCCGAGAGCCTGGCACTTGACCGGCCACGCGCCCTTCATCCAGCACAGGTGATCGATGTGATGAATGTTGAAGTCGCTAAACCCGCCGCCGCTCGCCCAGATGAAGCTGTGGAAACGCGAGAGCTGCCAGAGCAGTTCATTCGGCTTGCCGGGCAGGTCGTTGTTCGGACCGGGATATTTTTCCGAGAAGGCCGAACCGATCGGCGGCTGCATGCGATACCCGCGCATGAACATGATGTCGCCGATCTCGCCGTTATCGACGCGCTCCTTGAGCTGCTGCATGCCGCGGCTGTGACGGCTGTTCAATCCGACGCCCACTTTCAGCCCCTTCGCTTCGGCCTGCTTGTTCAGTTCGAGCATCAGGCGCGACTTCGGACCGTCCGCCGTAACCGGCTTCTCCATGAAGATGTTCACGCCCTTCTCGATCGCGTATTTGAAGTGCGGCGCGCGGAACGCCATCGGCGTTGTGAAGATCGCGACGTCGCCCTTCTTGAGGCAGTCGATCGCCTTCTTGTAGCCGTCGAAGCCGATGAATTTGTGATCCTCCGGCACCTTCACCTGCGTGGCGTTTTGCTTCGAAAGGTTCTCGAAGCTGTTCTTGAGCTTGTGCTCATACACATCCGCCATCGCGACGATGTTGATCGGCGGGCCGCTCTGATCGAGCGCGTTCTTCGCCGCGCCCGTGCCGCGTCCGCCGCAGCCGACGAGGGCGACATTGATCTGCTCGCTGCCCGCCGCGTGAACGGCGGGGATCTTCACGCCAGCCAGCGCGGAGACGGCAGCGGCGGTCTTGAGAAATTCACGACGGGGAGTGGGAGACGGTTTCATGTGTGGAGCGCGGAGGATGGATGGATGAGCACGCCTGTCAATCGCCCACGCACCTGCCGCTTCGCCGCGAGCCGAAGGTGACGAACCGCGCGCGCGACCTCCCGGCCTTCTCCGCGCGTCGGCTTTGCCGTTGAGCCTGTGCTCCGCGGCAGCGGCGCGGCGGCAAACCCGGACGCGTGCCCCGCGAAGTATCCCGCCCGGCCGCGCGACCATCGGCTCAGCGGCGGAATCGGAAGAATCCGTTCACCGTCGTCTCCGTTTCCGCGGCGAGTTGATCGAGCGGCACGCCGCGCATCGCCGCGATCCGCTCGGCGGTCGTCCGCACGTGCGCGGGCTCGCAGCGCTTTCCGCGAAAGGGCACCGGCGCGAGAAACGGGCAGTCCGTCTCGACCATGAAGCTGCCCGCCGCCAGCCGCGTCGCGCAGTCGTGAACGCTCGCCGCATTCTTGAACGTCACGATTCCGGTGAAGCTCACGAGGTGGCCGCGCGCGAGCACTTCGCCGGCTTGATCGAATCCCTTGCCGAAGCAATGGAAGACCGCGCGCGCCTTGCCAGTAAAGGGATCGAGCTGCGCGAGTGTATCGGCCCACGCGTCGCGTTCGTGGATCACCAGCGGCAGAGCGGTCTCGACTGCGAGATCGAGCTGCTGCTCGAAGATGAGCGACTGCTTCGCCTTCACCGCGCCATCGCGGACCGAGGCCTCGGCTTCGCGCGGATCGTTCAGCGGCATCTCCGCGAGATACGCCGGCTGTGGCGAGAGGCTGCCCGCGCCCGGCAGGCGGTGATAATCGAGCCCGCATTCGCCGAGCGCGACGACGCGCGGATGTTTCGCCAGTTCGCGCAGCGGCGTGAGCACATCGTCGGGCGCTTCCATGGCATTCGACGGATGCACGCCCACCGTCGCCCAGACCATGGGAAATCGGTCCGCCAGCTCGATCGCGCGGCGGCTTCCCTCGATCGTCGTGCCGATGGTGATGAAGCGATGCACGCCGGCTTTGCGCGCGCGGTTGAGCACGGCGTCGAGGTCCGCGGCGAAGTCGGGGAAGTCGAGATGCGCGTGGGTGTCGGTGAGCATCAGTATGGGTGGTTCGACTCCGACTGGTCGCTCAGGCTCAACCGGATCTCATACTGCGCTGCCGCAAAGCAGCCGCCGAAAATGATGAGCGTGCCGGTGAGGTAAATCCACAGGAGGAAGGCGACGATCGACCCGAACGTGCCGTAGATCGCGTTGAAGTTCGTGACGTTCGTCGTGAAGAGCAGGAAGAGCCGCTGGAGTTGATCCATGCCAAACGTGACGAGGAGCGACGCGGGCCAGATCTCGCGAAAAAGCGTCCGTCGGCGCGGCGCGAATTTGTAAAACATCGTGAAGCCGTAGAAGAGCACCAGCGGCGGCAACAGATAGCGGAGCGTCTCGAAGACGTGATTCACGACGATGAAATCGAGGTGAAACTCCCAGGCGTGCCGCCAGTAGAAGAACTCGACATTGTTCAGCACCGCCGGGGCGACCGTGCCGAGCAGCAGCGCGCTGGCGAGGATGAGAACCATCGAGAAATTCTTCAGCGGCATTCGCCACCACGGGTAATCCTTCGTTCCCCACGCCTTGTTTACGCCATGCACGAGCGCCTGGAAAAAGCGGATCGCGCTCCACGTCAGGATCACGAACGCGATCAGCGACGCCTTCGTGCGCGACTTCACGACGCCGCGAATCGTCTGGATCAGATGCTCCGAGAATTCCGGATCGGGAAGCCGCTGGCGCAGTTGCTCGGCGATCTTGTCCGCGACCATGTCGGGGCTTTTCAGAAACATCGCACTCACCGAGATGATCAGCACGAGCAGCGGAAACACCGCGAAGAAAGCGTAGTAGGCGAAGGACGCAGCGCGCTGTTCGCCATCGGTCTCGTCGTATTTCACGCAGGCGCGCCAAAACACGGCCCGGCAGGTGCCGAGCCAGCGCCGAATGTGCGGCCAGGCGCGCTGGGTGAGTTGCATCGCGCGGACCTTAAACACTTCGCCCGTCCGCTGCCAACTGCTCTGCGTCTTGCGCCTCCATTCACACGCGGGTAACGATGCCTCATCGATGCCGGAGAAATCTGCCACGCCCGCGCGGGCCAAAACGAAGAGAAGCTGGTCGCTCAGGTTGCTACGCGGCGCCGCGTGGGCGCTGCTTGCGCTGCTCGTGCTCCACTGGCCGCTGATCATCTTCGGCGCTCCCATCGCCGCCCGTATCTTCGCACGCAAGCAACACCTCGACGTGAGCTTCGCGCTCGGCGGCACCGTCTGGACGAGCCTCACGATCACCGATCTGCGCGCGAGTCCACGCGGCGACGGCGCGACGCCGGTCGAGTCGATCCGCATCGAGAAGCTGCGCTTCGACTACAGCCTCTGGCGGCTGGCGCGCGAAGGCGTGGGCGAATTCCTTTCCAGCTACGAACTCCGTCACGCCGACCTCGCCTTCATCGCGCTGCCGAGCCAGACGCACGAGGAGCGCGAGGTGAAGAAGTCCGTGATCGAGAGCTTGCGCGCGATCCTCTCGAAGCCGGCGGCGTTCTCGGATCGCGTGCTCATCGACGACTTCAGCATCCGGGTCCGCTCGCCGGAAAGCGAGACGGTCGTGCGCGGGATCGACGCGCTTTTTGATCCGCGACTGACCGGCTACCTGCGCATCGCGCGCGTCCAAATCCCCGGCCTCCCCGTATGGGAAAACCTGAGCGCGGAGACGAGCTACGCGAATCGCAACCTCGTCCAGCGCGGCATGCGACTCGGCCCGGACATCGTCATCGACGAACTGCGCTACGACGCCTCGCGGCGCACGGAAGGCCGCGGACTGATCGCGCTCGTGTCGCACGGCTTCGGCGGCGAACTCTCCGTCACGCTCACCGGCGAGGAGAAGAAGCACGCGAAAGGCGAATTCCTCGAACACAGCTACGACACGCGCCTGCAAGTCGCCATCGCCGGAGTGCGCGTGCGCGAAGCGGCGGAATACTTCGGCGTCAAAGGCGTGCCGATCGAGCGCCTTGCGGCGTTCGATCTCGACTTCACCGGCGACCCCGAAAAGCCGCACACGTGGGGCGGCACGATCAAGACTTCCGTCGAAAACCTCACCGCCGGTTCGATCGCGATTCCTCACATCGAATTCACGAGCGACTTCGCAAACGGGACCGCGAAGACGCGGGGCGGCGTGCAGTTCGGACCAAACACGATCGCCCTCGACAGCCGCATCGCGCTGCCGGGGCGAATCGACGACTGGTTCGCGAGCGGCGTGGATGCGACCGCCCGGATCGAGGCTCCCGATCTCGCCGCATTCGCCAGCACTTTCGCGCCCGGCGTGACGGCGGCCGGCAGCTTCGGGCTCGATGCGACGCTCGGCTTCCACGAGCGCAAGGCGACGGTGAAGGCGCGCTTCCAGGCGCGCGACATTGCCGCCGATCAAGTCGCGACGCCCGCGGCGAATGGCGACATCGCGGCGAGCGTGCGGTTCGCGCCGGACAACTCGATCCAGCTCTCCGACCTCGACGCCGAGGCGGACATCACGCTCGGCCCGACGAAGCTGAGCACATTCACGATCGACGGCGCGCGCGTCGCACTCACGGCGAGCAAAGGCTACGTGACCGTGCGCGAGTTCGCGCTCAAGCGCGGCGCCAACACGATCTCGGCGACAGGCCGCGTGCAGCTTCCCGCGGATGCGAAAACCATCGCGGACACTCCCGGCGAGCTGCAGCTCACGGTGCAGGCGCCAAACCTCGGCGAGTTCGGGATCGACGTGAATGGGCGGACGCTGGGTGGAAAACTCGACACGCAGGCGAGCGTGCAGTTCGCGAGAGGCAATGCGGAAGGCCAGCTCCAGCTCGGCGGCGCGATCTCGCTCGGCGATTTCGCGCTGCGCAAACTCACCGCCCGCGCGCGCTTTCGCGACCACGCGGTGCAACTCGAGGAATTCACCGTCGCCTTGAACGACAACGATCAACTGAGCGCGAAAGGCCGCTTCGACTTCCAGCAGCCGCAGCTCTACGAGGCCACGCTCGCGCTCGGCATCCGCGACCTCGCGGTGCTCGATCCCCTGCTCGCGGTCTTCGACGTGAAGGAACCGATCAAGGGCGCGCTCGACTTGCGCTGGTCCGGCAAGGGCGCGCTCAAGGCGGGGCAGAACGACGGCGACGCGGGCATCACGCTCAAGGGCGCACGATACGGCGCGATCGAGCTGGACGACTTCAGTCTCACCGGCAGCTACACCGCCGACACTGCGAAGGCGGAGCTGCGCGCGACCTCCGGCCCGACGCGGCTCGCGACACAGATCGCATGGGAAAACGATCGCGTGAGCCTGCGCGACCTCGAACTCGTGCAGGGCGGCCAGCGCGCGCTCACCGGCGAGATCAGCTACGGCCTCGCGGGGCTCGGCGGCGCGGAGTTCGATCCGCTGACCCAGTCCGTCGCGGTGAGCCTGCAAGCCGACAAGCTCGACCTAGAGCCGCTGCTCGCCGGCTTCGTGAAGCCCGCGCCGGCCAGTGGTCGCGTTACGCTTCACCTCGCCGCGCAAGGCACGCCGCTGCGCCCGCAAGTGGAACTGAAAATCGAAGGCCGCGCGCTCAAGGCGAAGGCGGTGCCGCAGTTCGACGCGGCGGAACTCGACCTCGCGCTGAACTACCAGCCCGGCGCGCTCACGCTCGACGCCGCCGTGCGACAGCCGCTCATCCGCCCGCTCATCGTGAAGGCGCGCGCGCCGCTCGACGTGGAGAAGCTCGCCGCAGCCGGGAAGCTCGATCCCGCGCTGCCGCTCGATGTGTCGATCCAGTTGCCGCCGACTTCGCTCGCCGTGCTGCCAAAACTCGCACCCGCCATCCGCCGCATCGACGGCACCATCGCGCTCGATGTTCATGCGGGCGGCACGGTCGAGAAGCCGCAGCTCAGCGGCGCGGCGACGATCGACTTAAAAGATGCGCGCATGGCCAATGAAAGCGTGCCGGCGATCGGGAAGTTCGACGCACGGCTCGCGTTCGCGGACGACACGCTGCGCTTCGAGCGCTTCGCGGGCGAGATCGGCGGCGGGACGTTCGACCTCGGTGGCAGCATCGGCCTCACCGATTTGCAGAACCCCGCCTTCGACCTCCAACTCAAGGCCGACGACGTGCTCGCGATGCGCAATGACGCGATCACCGTGCGCGCGGATGCAGACATCAAGATCGGCGGCGCGCTCAAGGCCGGCTCCGTCACGGGCGAGGTGTTCGTCACGCAGAGCCGGTTCTTCAAGGAGATCGACATCCTGCCCATCGGCCTGCCGGGCAAGCCGAAGCCGGCGCCGAAATCCGCGCCGAGCGCGCCGGACATCTCGCTGCCGCCGCCGCTCGATGCGTGGACATTCGATGTCGCGATCAAGACTCGCGCCGACGATCCCTTCCGCGTGCTGGGCAATCTCGCAAACGGCCGCGTGGCGCTGAATCTCCAGCTCGGCGGCGATGGCCGGGCGCCGTGGCTCGACGGCGACGTGACGATCGAGCAGTTCACCGGCACGCTGCCGTTCAGCACGATCACGATCGACAATGGGCACGTCTATTTCACGAAGGCCGCTCCTTTTGAGCCGACGCTCGACTTGCATGCGCAGTCGCGAGTGCGCTCCTACACGGTCGGCGCCGACATCTTCGGCAAGGCGACCGAGCCGCAGCTCCATCTCACGAGCGAGCCGCCGTTGCCGCACGCGGACATCGTCTCGCTGCTCGCGACCGGCACGACCACGAGCGAGCTGACCGGCAGCGCCGACGTGCTCGCGAGCCGCGCGGCGATGCTCGCGGTCAGTTCGCTGTGGAAGAAGATCTTCAAGTCGAAGGGCGCGTCCGCCGCGCCACCGCCGCCGAAAAAAGGCGACGCGGGCTTCGCCGATCGCTTCCAGCTCGAACTCGGCTCGGTCGATCAGAAGACGGGCGCGCGCGAGGCAACGGCGAAGTTCAAGGTGAACGACCAGACCTACATCCTCGGCGAACTCGACACGCAGGGGCGCTACACCGGGTCGGTGAAATATCTTCTGCGATTCCGATGAATCGGGCCCTGCTCCTCATTCCCCTGCTCGCGGCTTCCGGCGCGCTCGCGCAGAACGAGAACCTCGACCGTGCGCTCGCCGGCGCGGACCTGCTGCTCGGTGCGGTGAAGCCGGCGGCGGAGTCGAAGGTGCAGTTCAGCGGCGCGACATCGTTCACCGACGAGGAACTGCGCGCGGCGATCGCGCAGCAGATCCAGGAGATCGACGAGAAGGGCGTGACGCCGGCGCGTGCGGACGATGCGGCTTATTACATCGGCTCATTCTACCGGAAGGCCGGCTTCGCGAAGGCGCAGACCGATTACGCGATCGCCGGCGACAAGGTGACGGTGAAGATCGTCGAGGGGCCGCGCTCGCTGCTGCGCGGACTGAGCTTCGCGGGCAACGCGACTCATCCGGACGCGACGCTCTTTGAATACATGATCGGCGTGACGCCGGAGCAGTTCGAGAAGGAGCCGGACATGGTGCCGTTCAACGAAGGCGAGATCGCGGCGGGCGCGGATCGCGTGCGCGGCTTCTACATCAGCGAGGGCCATCTCGACGCGAAGGTGGACGCGTCGGGCGTGAAGCTCAGCGACGGCGGCACGCGCGCGGACGTGGCGGTGCGGATCGTCGAAGGCCGGCGCTACACCGTGGGCGACATCGTGTTCACCGGGGAGACGATCTTCCCGCGCGACGAACTGCTCGCCGCGCTGCGCGAACCGCAGGACGGCCCGTTCTCGCGGACCGCCGCCGTGTCGATGCAGCGCAATCTCGAGTCGTTCTACAAGTCGCGCGGCTACTACCTCGCCACGGTCGCGCTCGACGCCGAGCCCGCGTCCGCGAAGCAGGGCCGCGTGCCGGTGCGGCTAGCGGTGAAGCCGGGCGCGCTCCATCGCTTCGACGGCGTGACGGCGAAGAACACGACCGGGGAGGGCGCGCGGCTGCGCGAGAGTTTCCTCCCGCGGCGCTTCCGGCACCTGACCGGGAAAACCTACGACCCGAAGAAAGTGGACGCGACCTACCGCGAGCTGATGCGCAGCGGCCTCTTCACGAACCTGCGCATGTCGCTCACCGCGCAGCCGGACGACACCGTGCGGATCGACCTGCTCGCGGAGGAGGCGAAGTCCCGCGAGATCGGGTTCACGCTCGGCTTCGGCACCTACGATGGATTCAAGGTCGGCCTGCAACTCGCCGACCGGAACCTGCTCGGCACCGGGCGCCCGCTCACATTCTCCGCCGACTACTCGCAGCGCGGGCTCGGCGCGGAGCTGATGTATTTCGATCCCTGGTTCCTGGATTCGCCACGGCTGAACCTGCGCGCGAAAGTCTTCCGCGTGAACCGCGAGGAGGAAGGCTATCGCAAGGAGGAGACGGGCTACCGCGCCGATCTCGCGTGGAAGATTCTGCCCCGGCTGGAGGCGGGCGTCTTCCTCCAGCAGAGCACGGTGAAGATCAGCGAACCGACGATCGATCCGCTGCTGCTCGGGCCGACCGACTACACGCTCACGAGCATCGGCACCACGCAGTCGATCGACTTCCGCGACAGCCCCATGGCGCCCACGCGCGGCTGGGTGCTCACGACGGCGTTCGATGTCGCGCTCGTCGATGGAGAGCAGTCGTTCACGCGGGAAGTCGTGCGTTTCTCCTGCTACCTGCCGGTCGCGAAGTGCCAGCTCGCCCTCGGCGCACGCGTCGGCGCGATCCAGCCGATCGCGGCGACGATCCCGATCGATGCGCGCTTTTTCAACGGCGGCGCGACGACCGTGCGCAGCTTCGCGGAGCGCGAACTCGGGCCGCTGGACGCGAGCGGCAATCCGCTCGGCGGCGAATTCTACACGGCCTTCAACGCGGAGTTCACCTTCCCGCTCGGCGTGGCCGGGCTGCAAGGCGCGGTCTTCGCGGACGCCGGAAATCTCACGACGTGGGAAGAAGCCGGCATCACCGACATGCGTTACGCGCTCGGCATCGGCTTGCGCTATGCGCTGCCGGTCGGGATTGATGCCGTAGTCGAGCCGCAGCGGCCCGACCGGCGCGAGGGCGAGGACCTCGGCGCATTTCACTTCAGCTTTGGCGTGGCGTTTTGAGAGCGGCGGGTGACTAATGGCGGGCAACCGCTCGATGAACCCTCCACTTCGATACACCGCCCTCGCCCTCGGCCTCGTCGCCGCATGGGCCATCGGTTACTTCGCCGGCGGCGGCTCGCACTCCAGCCGCTCCGGCGCAGCGACTCCGTTTCCGGAGACGCGCACCAGCGATGCGGCGGCACTTTCGAGCAGCGCGATTGGGCGGCTCATCGACGGGAAGAACGAGTTCCAGCGCGTGCGCACGCTCTATGAATACAGCCTCTCGCTCGGCGCGGACGGGATGGCGGGCGCGGTGAATGAAGCGATGCAGCTCCCGCTCACCCACCGCAACATGGCGCTCGGCATTCTCTTCGCGCGCTGGGCGGAGCTCGACCCGGCGGGTGCGGTGAAATACTCGCAGCTTCTCCCGCGGAGCGCGAACGCCGGCTTCCTCCGCCGCACCGCGCTCACCACCTGGGCCGAGCAGGACCTCGACGCCGCGCTCGCGTGGGCGCGCACGCTCGAGAAGAGCGACACGCGCAACGACAGCCTCGCGACGATCGCCGGCGCGCTCGCCAAGCGCGACCCGGCCGCCGCGCTGAAGCTGATCGCGGAGAACTTCACCGGGCGCGACTCGGCCAATGCCTACGACACGGTCTTCTCCGCGTGGGCGGAGAATGATTTCACGTCCGCCTACGCCGCCGCTCAGGAACTCACCGACCCTGGCCTGCGCGTGCGGGCGATGCGCGCCGCGCTCAATCAGAAGCTGGAAGCCGACCCGCATATGGTGCTCGAGGCGCTGCGCACGGCGAAGCTCTCCGAGCTGCGCTGGGATCTCGGCAATCGCGCGATGACCCGCTGGCTCGAGCGCGACTTCGCCGCGGCGCGCGACTACGCGCTGGCGCTGCCGCCGGGCGACCAGCGCGATCAGGGCCTGCAGCAGGTTGCGAAAGAATTTGCGCGCAACGATCCGCACGCCGCGCTCGACTGGCTGCGCACGCTGCCCGACGACGGCAGCCGCGACCAGGCCATCCAGAGCCTCTTCGGCACATGGGCCGGGTCCGACAGCAAGGCCGCGCTCGAAGGCGCGCGCGCTCTGCCCGAGGGCCGACTGCGCGAGAATGCGCTCGCGCAGATCGCGCAGAACCTCGTGGACACGGACATCTCGACGGCGCTCGGCATTCTCAAGGAACTGCCGCCCGGCAACGCGACCGACAACGCGTTCCAGCAGGTCGCGTGGCGCTGGGGACGCACGGACCCGAAGGCGGCGGCGACGTGGTTCATCGACAACCTGCCGGAGAACAATCAATGGGCGCTCCAGCAGATCGTCTCGGAATGGGCGCGCAACGATCCCGACGCGGCGCTCGGCTGGGCGTCGGCGCTGCCCGACGACCGCTCGCAAAAGGGCTCACTGCTCGGGCAGGCGCTGAGCAATCTCGCGCGGAGCGATCCGCTGGCGGCGGTCGATCGCTTCAAGGTGCTGACCGCCGAGCAGCAGGCGGGCGCGGCGGGAAATCTCGCCGGGAGCTGGGCGAACCGCGATCCGGTGGCGGCGGCGAAATGGGTGATGGAGCTAAAGAGCGACGAGGCGCGCAACAACGCAGTCGGCAGCATCGCGAGCATCTGGGGACAGCGCGATCCGGCCGCGGCGACGCGCTGGCTGGAGACGATCCCCGCCGGCAATACGCGCGACAACGCGATCCAGAACTTCGCCTTCTCCGTGGTGCAGAACGATCCCGAAGGCGCGACCGCGTGGGCGCTCGCGATCGGCGACGCCGGCAAGCGCGACAACGCACTCATGGGTGTCGTCTCAAACTGGGCGCGGAAGAATCGCGAAGCGGCGACGCAGTGGGTCGCGACGACCGACACACTCACGCCGGAGTTCAGGACGAGGCTCGAGCCCGCGCTCAAGCAGCCGAAGGGACCGCCACGCGGCTTCCCGGGCGGGCCGTTCATCATCAATCGGTGACGCTGGCGGATGCGCGAAAGCCCGCTACCATCGCGGACCGATGCTGCCTTGGTTTCACGATCAATTTCCACTCTATCTCGCGCCGATGGCGGGGGTGACCGACACGGTCTTCCGCCAGCTCGCGAAGCCGTATGGCGTGGACGTGATGGTGACCGAGTTCGTGAGCGCGGAGGGGATCTTCCGGCGCAATGAACACACGATGGAGTATCTCGATTTCGTCGAGGCGGAGCGGCCGCTCGGCGTGCAGCTCTTTGGCGGGGACCCGGAGCACCTCGGCGAGGCCGCGCGCATCGTGCTCGATTGGAAGAAACCCGATTTCCTCGACCTGAACTTCGGATGCCCGGTGAACAAGGTCGTGAGCAAGAACGGCGGCTCGGCGCTGCTGCGCGATTGCCCGCTGCTCGAACGAGTCGCGAGCAGCGTGGTGAAGGCGGTCGCGCCTTTCCCGGTCACGGCGAAGATCCGCATCGGCTGGTGCGAGGAGACGATCAATGCCACGACGACCGCGCGGCTGCTCGAGGATGCGGGCGTGCAGGCGATCGCGGTGCATGGGCGCACGAAGGCGCAGGGCTATGGCGGCGAGGCGGATTGGGAAGTGATCGCGCAGGTCGCGGCAGCGGTGCGCATCCCCGTCATCGGCAATGGCGACCTCGCGACGCCGCAGGATGTGAAGCGGCGCATGGCCACGGGGGTGCGCGGCGTGATGCTCGGGCGCGCGGCGATGTGCGCGCCGTGGATTTTCCGGGAGATCAAGCACTTCCTCGCGACGGGCGAGCTGCTCGCACCGCCGCCGCCGGAGGCGCAGTGGGCGCACATCATCGAGCATTGCCGGCGCGAGGTCGCGCAGCGCGGCAGCGAGCTGCACGCGCTCCAGTCGATGCGCACGCAGCTCATGCACTACTCGCGCGGCATGGCGGAGGCGAAGCGGCTGCGGGAGCGTTTCGCGCGGGTGGCGAGCGTGGCGGAGGTGGAGGACATCGCGGCGGCACATCTCGCGGAGCCGGCCCTTGCCGCGTGAGGACGCGCGCTTAGACTCCCCACCAATGACCGCCGAAGCTGCCCAAGACCAACTCGTCACCGTCGAGGACTACCTCGCGGCCGAGCGCGCCTCGACGCAGAAGCACGAGTATCTCTGCGGCGTGGTGTATGGGATGGCGGGCGCGGGCAACCGGCACAACCGGATCGCGACGAACATCGTCGTCGCGATCGGAGCGCAGCTTCGCGGCAAGAACTGCCAGCCGTTCAACTCCGACACGAAGGTGCGTCTGCGCCGCTTCGAGGACATCCGCTTTTACTACCCCGACGCGCAGATCGTCTGTCGCCAGAATCCTCTCGACGACGCGTTTCAGGATGAGCCCGTCGTGGTCTTCGAGGTCGTCAGCGACTCGACGCGGCGCACCGACGAGCAGGAGAAGCGGGTCGCGTATTGCTCGATCCCGTCGATGGCCGCCTACGTGGTCGTCGAGCAGGAGCGCGCGGCCGCGATCGTGTGGCGGCGCGCGCCGATCGGCTTCACGCGGGAGGAGTATGCGGGGCTCGACGCCGTGCTCCCCTTCCCCGAAGTCGAAGTGCAACTCGCGCTCCGCGACGTCTTCGAGGGCGCGCTCGACACGCCATGACGACCGCCGCACCCACCATCAAGATCGGCAACGAGAAGCTGCTGAAGCTCTCGGAGAAAGCCGGCGCGAAGCTCTCCTCGCTGCTCACGCGGCAGGGGCGACCGCAGGGCGCGCTGCGCGTGGCGGTGATCGGCGGAGGTTGCTCGGGGCTGCAATATAAGATGGATCTCGTGGATGGCCCGGCGAATCGGGACATCCTCATCGAGAGCAATGGCGTGCGCGTGGTGATCGACCCGAAGAGCGCGCTTTTCGTGAGCGGCAGCGAACTGGATTTCAGCGACGATCTGCAGAAGGGCGGCTTCAAGGTGACCAATCCGCACGCGGCCGCGCACTGCTCGTGCGGCGAGAGTTTCTCGGCGTAGGCCGGAGGCGACGCTGGGCCGCGTGAGCGTTGGACTCGGAACGCGGACGGGCGGAGGCTCCACTTATGAATACAGCCCTGCTTCGGGACTTCTTCCTCTGGTGCGCCGTGGTGAATTTCGGCGCGTTGCTGGTCTGGTTCGCGGCCTTCACGCTCGGGCGCGAGTGGATGTATCGGCTTCACAGCCGGTGGTTCCGGATCTCGCCGGAGCAGTTCGACACGATCCACTATGGGCGGATGGCGATCTACAAGATCGGCATTCTTCTGTTCAACGTCGCCCCGTGCGCGGCGCTCTGGATCATCGGCCGGACGTAAAGCCGATCGTGCGCTTTCCGCACTGAAGCCGGATCAGGGCGCGGGCGTCGGGTAAACTTTCTCCTGCTCGCTGCGCGGGCGCATGAAGGTGAAGTTGGCTCCGTCGCGCACGGCTTCGTAGGTGGCGGCATCGACGGGAACCTCGAACGTGCGGTCTTCGCTATCGACCCGGACGGTGAAGACGTATTCGCCGGCGAGTTGCGCGCCCTTTAATCCGCCACGACCGATGGTGAGTTGCTCTTCCTTCTGCGGGGTGAATTTGCGACCGACGACTTTGCCGGTGAGCGTGTTCGTGCTCGAGATCTCCTGCTGACCGCCCATGTGCATGATGCCGTAAATGACGAAGCCGAGCACGGCGAGGCCGCACACGAGGCTGACGAGCATCTCGCGTCGGGAGCCGGCGGGCTTGGGAAGTTCGGGATTCATGGGGTGACGATAACCTGGCCTGGCTCTTCCGCAGGCGGCGAAGTCCCGCCTTCCCCGGAAGCGCTGCGCTGCTCGGCGAGGATGCGCTTTTCCCAAATGTAGCGGCGAAGGAGCACCTTGAGCGTGGCCGTCATCGGCACGGCGAGGATGGCGCCGAGCAGGCCGCCCATGAGCAGCGACCATGAGAAGACCGAGAAGATGACCGTCATCGGGTGAAGGCCGACGCTTTCACCGACGATCTTCGGGGTGAGGAAGAGGGCGTCGAGCTGCTGCACGATGGCGAAGATGCCGCTGACGACGAGCGGGAAAACCCACCAGTGGTCGGTGGGCAGCCAAGTGCCGCCCTGCTGCACGCTCGCGATGATGACGGCGGGGATCCAGCACAGCGCGATGCCGAGGTAGGGGATGAGCCCCATCACACAAAGCAGCAGCCCGATGAGCAGACCGAAGTCGAGCCCGATGATCATGAGGCCGATGCCGGTGGCGGTGCCGTTGACGAGCGAGACGAGGAGCTGGCCGCGGAAGAAGGCGATGAGGTAGCCGTTGATCTCGCCGATGGTGCCGACGACCTCGTCCTTGAAGGCGCTTTTGGTCAGCGGCACGTAGTCGCCCCAGCTCGTGGCGATCTTCGGGCTCTCGACGAGCAGATACCAGAGATAGACCGGCACGATGACCATCGAGAGCAGGAAGCCGAAGACGCCGAGGAAGCCGCCGACGCTCGATGTGATGAAGTGCCAGAGCTTCGCGAGCAGCGCGGGCAGCGTGGTCTGCACCCATTTGCCGGAGACGAACTGCTGCCAGTCCATGTCCGCGCTGGCGACCTTTGCGATCTCCACCGGCGGGATCGCGATGAGGGGCCCGGGCTCCACCTTCTCGATCGGCTCGACGGGTGCGCCGGGCGGCGGCACTTCCTTGAGCTGGCGCGGCAGATCCTTCGGCGGCTCCGGCGACGGCGGCAGCTCGGGGAAGATCTCGAAACCCGTCCGCTCCTGGACCTGATGCGCAAACTCGAGCGTGAGCGTCTTCACCCGCTCGGCATAGACGGGCACGCGCCGGATCAGCCGCCCGGTCTGCGAGGAAATGGCGGGCACGATCCACAGCGCGATGCCGATGAACCCGAGCGTGACGACCGCAAACACCGCGGCAACCGCGCGCCGCCGCGAAGTGCCCCAGCGCTGAATGCGCCCGACGACCGGATCGAACAAATACGCGAGCACGCCCGCGACCGCGAATGGGATGAGGATGGGCTGGAGGAAGCCGAGCACGTGCGAGATCAGCCACACGAGCCCCACGCCGATCGCGCCGATGAGCACGACTGCAAGCGCAGCCGCGGCGCTCCACAGCGTCTTGCGCTGCCATGGCGTTGGGAATTCCGAAGTGCTCATCGCGGCGGAGAGTAGGGGCTAGCGCGCTTCGCGCAAAGCGTAGAGATGACCCGCGGTGCGCACGTAGAGCGTGTCGCCGACGATGGCCGGCGTGGCCATGATCTTCTCGCCGAACTCCGCGCGCGCGAGCACCGTCGGCGCATCGCCCGCGGCGAGCACGAGCATCACGCCATTCTGCGAAGCGAGGTAGATGCGCCCGCCGCCCGCGATCGGCGACGCGTAATAATCGCCCGGCGCATCGAGGCGATGATCCTGATAGAGCGGCTCGCCCGTCTTCGCCCGGTAGCACGAGGCGAGGCCGCCGTTCTTGATCGTATAGAGCCGCCCGTCGAAGTAGAGCGGCGACGCGACGTAGGGCAGGCTGCGCGTGGATTTCCACGCGAGGTGCGTCGCGCTGATCTCGTCGCGTCCACCGGGCCGCAGCGCGAGCGCGGCATTACCCGCGCGGGCGAACATCGAGCGCATCCCCTCCCACTCCTCGCGCGTCACTTTGCCGTTCTTGTCCAGGTCGATCTGCGAATAGCGGTCGCGCACCGGGCTGGCCGGCATGTCGTCCCTCGCGAGCAGCGCGTCGGCGGGTTTGCCGATGCCGCGCATGAAATCCTCGAACGGCTCCATCGTCACGCGGCTGTCCGCGTCGCCGCCCACATTCCAGCTCGCGCTGAAAAGCAGCCCATCGCCCGCGACCGCCGAGCTGTTCGCCACGCGCGACGTGCCGCTGAAGGTCCACAGCTCGCCGCCGTCGCTCGGGTTGTAGGACTTCAGCCAGATCGAGCCGGGCACGATCAACTCCTCCGCCCCATCGTGCCGCCAGATGAAAGGCGTCGCAAAGCTGCGGCGAAACTCGGGCCGCTCCTTGCGCCACAGCGTGCGCCCCGAGCGCGCATCGACCGCGAGCATGAACGAACCTTCGTCCTGGTCGCACACGAGAAACACCCGCCCGTCCGCGATCACCGGCGACGCCGACGCGCCGAACTCCACGACCGGCTGCGGCAGCGGAATGCGCCACTGCTCCTTCCCATCGAAGTCGTAAGCGAGCAGCCCGAACGATCCGAAATACACGAACACGCGCTCGCCATCCGTCGCCGCCGTCGGCGAGGCCGGGCTGCCGATCCGGTGCGTCGGCTCGATGCTCTCGCCCGGCGCCACTTGCCGCCACAGCACCGTGCCATCGCTCCGCCGCAGGCAGAGCGTCTCGAGCTTCGTGCCGTCGTAGGCCGTGAGGAAAATGCGATCGCCCCAAATGCACGGCGACGAATGTCCCGAAGGCAGCGCGACCTTCCACACCACCCCCGTCTCCGGCCCGAAGCGCACCGGCGGATCGCTCGGCACGGCGACGCCCGCGCCGCCGGGCCCGCGGAACTGCGGCCATTGCGGCTGCGCGGCGACAGCGGCGCAGAGCGCAAACAGGGTGGAAGCGACGACGCGGATCAAACGCTACTTCTTCTTGTAGCCAGCGACGAACGCGATGCACGCCTTCGCGTCCTCGGCGTTGGTCTCCCAGTTGGTCTCGTATTCGACCGACAGCGGTCCCTCGAAGCCCTGCGCGCGGAACTCATCGAGCACCGCAGGCACGCCGCTCACGCCCTGGCCCCAATGCACGTCCTTGCCGCTCGGCAGCGGCTTGTCGAGGTCCTTGATGTGCGCGCTCACGATCCGGCCCTTGAGGATCTTCACGCAATCGACCGGCTTCAGCCCGCTGCGCACCCAGTGGCCGATGTCCGCGCACGAGCCGATCCGCGCATCGCGGCCCTTGGTCAGCTCCACGATGTAATTCGGATCCCACATCCGGTAGCTCTCATCGTTCGGCCGCTTCGGATGGTCGTGAAAGCCGACCTTGATGTCGAACTCCTTCACCAGCTTCTCGATCATATCGATCGACTTGTCCGACTCCGTATTGATCACGCGGATGCCCATCGTCTTCGCGAACTCGAAAATCTTCCGCGCCGGCGCCTCATCGGTCGGGATGCCGACCACGCCATACGCGACGGGCGTGATGCCGTGCTGCTTGCACTTCGCGAGCACCTTGTCCCACACGGCCTTCGCCTCGTCGGCGCCGAGCGGCTCAGTCGCCGGGCGCGGCTTGGCCTCTGCGCCAGCTTTCACGCGCCCCGGCTCGTGGCCGAAAGTGAGAGTCGGCTCCGCGGGCGATAGCCGCTGGCCGGGGTAAAACTCGATCACCTTCCCGCCGGCGTAGGCCGTCTTCTCGATCGCCTCGAAGACGGTGAAGCGATTGAACGTGTAAGCCTGGCAGCCGAGGACGAAGCCGTTCGTCTTCAGCTCGTCGGGGTAGCCGGCGGCACGGAGCGGAGCGGCGGCGAGCAGGAGCGCCGTGAGGGAGAGGAGATATTTCATCGGGGCGCATTGCCGCGTGTTGCACCGGACTTGTCAATCCCGCCTCTATGGTCGTTCATACGCGCCCATGCAGAAGCGCCTCGCCATCATCGGCACCGGAATCGCGGGACTCGGATGCGCGTATTTTCTCCACGAGCGCTTCGACCTCACGATCTACGAGCAGGCCGCGCACATCGGCGGCCACACGAACACGATCGTCGTGAGCGAGGACGGTCGCGAGGTGCCGATCGACACGGGCTTCATGGTCTTCAATCACGCGACGTATCCGAATCTCTGCCGGCTCTTCCGCGAGCTCGGCGTCGGGACGAAGAAGACCGCGATGAGCTTCTCCGTGCAGCACGCGCCGACCGGCCTCGAATACAACGGCGGCAGCCTGAACCTGCTCTTTGGCCAGCGCCGCAATCTGCTCCGCCCGCGCCACTGGCGGATGCTCGCCGCCATCGCGCGCTTCAACCGCGAAGCCGTGCCCGCGCTCGACGACCCGCGCTTCGCCGACATGAGCCTGCGCGAATACGTGACCGCGCGCGGCTATGGCGACGACATGTTCGACTTCTACCTCGTGCCCATGAGCAGCGCGGTCTGGAGCACGCCGCCGGAAAAGATGGACGCCTTCCCCGCGACGACGCTGCTGCGGTTCTGGCACAACCACGGCTTCCTCGGCCTCGACACGCAGCACCAGTGGTGGACCGTCTGCGGCGGCGCGCGCAGTTACGTGGCAAAGATGATCGTTCCATTCCGCGAGCGCATCCGCACCGGCTGCGCGGCGACCCGCGTGACGCGCGACGGCGGCAAGGTGCAGGTGCATGATGCGAGCGGCGGCGTGAGCGAGTTCGACCAGGTGATCCTCGCCTGCCACGGCGACCAGGCGCTCGCGCTGCTCGACTCGCCGACTGCGGACGAGGCGCGGCTGCTGCGTGAATTCCGCTACCAGCCAAACACCGCGACCGTCCACACCGACACGAGCGTGATGCCCGCAACGCGCCGCTGCTGGGCGAGCTGGAACTACCGCATAGACACCGACGGCGCGCCGCAGACGCACTACTGGATGAACTGCCTGCAAGGCGTAAGTGATCGCGTGGATTACTTCGTATCGCTCAACAGCCACGACCGCATCGCGCCGGAGAAAGTGCTGCGCCGGATCGAATACGAGCACCCGCTCTTCACCCGCGGCGCCATCCGCGCACAGCGGGAACTGCCGGCGTTGAACACCGACACGACGCACTTCGCCGGCGCATGGTTCCGCTACGGCTTCCACGAGGACGGCTTCACCAGCGCGCTCGACTGCGCGCGCTCGATCACGGGCGAACCAATCTGGGCATCATGAACTCCTGCCTCTACGAGTGCAGCGTCATGCACCATCGCCTCGAGCCGAAGGAGCATCAATTCCGCTACCGCATCTTCATGTTCGCGCTCGACCTCGACGAGATCGACGCAGTCGCGAAGCACACGTTCGGCTTCGCGCGCAATCACCGCAGCATCTACGAATTCCGCGACCGCGACCACCTCACGCTCCCCGAACTCGGCGACCGCGGCACCGTGAAGGAGCACGTCGTCGCCTGGGTCGCGCAGCAAGGCGTCGCGCTTCCTGCCGACGTGCGCATCACGCTCATCACGCTCCCGCGCGTGCTCGGCTACATCTTCAATCCCGTCTCCTTCTACTTCTGCGAAGACACCGCCGGCACTCCGCTGTGCGCCGTCGTGCAAGTCGGCAACACCTTCCGCGAACTGAAGCCATATCTACTCCGCGAGCCCGGCGCGGACGGCGCGTTTCGCCTCATCACGCCGAAGCACTTCTACGTCTCGCCCTTCGCCGACCTCGATCTCGCGTTCGACTTCAAGCTCAAGCGTCCCGGCGAGGCACTCGACATTCACATCGACGACCGCGCCGGAGATCGCCGCGTGCTCGTCACCGCGCTCACCGGCACGCGCGCGCCGCTCACCAGCGCTCAGCTCGCGTGGTTCACGCTCAAGTATCCGCTCATCACGCTGCGCGTCATCGCGCTCATCCACTGGCACGCGTTTCGACTTTGGCTCAAGCGCCTGCCGTGGCATCGCAAGGCCGCCAACGCGCATCTGCAGCGCGACGTTTTCCACCCGCACAAATCGCTAAACGCCCATGAATGAGACCACGCTGACCATTGCCCAACTGCTCGCAGGAGACGGCGTCCGCCCGCGACCGACCTTCTACCAACGGCTCATCCTCGAAGTCTTCGCGCAGATGCACGAGGGCTACCTGCGGATGGAACTGCCCGACGGCACCACGCTCCATCACGGCACGCCCGGCCACGAAGTCAGCGCGCACATCCGCGTCGCGAGGCCGACGTTCTTCAAGCGCTGCGTGCTCTTCGGCGACGTGGGCTTCGGCGAAAGCTACGTCGATGGCGACTGGGAGACCGAGAGCATCGAGCGCGTCATCGCGTGGGCGATCCTGAACATCGAGAATACTCCCTCGATGAGCGGCACGACGCGCCGGCTCTGGGCGCTCAATCTCCTGAAGTTCTCCAACCGCGTGCATCACCTCCTGCGCCCGAATTCGCCGCGCATCGCGAGGCAGAACATCGCCGAGCACTACGACCTCGGGAACGACTTCTATCACCTGTGGCTCGATCCGACGATGACCTACTCGTCGGCGAAGTTCTCCGCACCCGATCAATCGCTCGAAGCCGCGCAGATCGCGAAATACGACACGCTCTGCCGCAAGCTACGCCTCGGCTCGGGCGATCACCTGCTCGAGATTGGAAGCGGCTGGGGTGGCATGGCCTCGCACGCCGTGCGGCACTACGGCTGCCGCGTCACGACCGTCACGATCTCGCAGCGCCAATACGAATACGCGCGCGAGCGGTTCGCGCGCGAAGGCATCGCCGACCGCGTGGACCTGAGGCTGCAGGACTACCGCGAGATCACGGGCCGCTTCGACAAGGTCGTGTCGATCGAGATGATGGAGGCGCTCGGCGACCGCTATCTCGAGACGTTCTTTGCGAAGCTCCACGAAGTCACCAAGCCCGATGCGCTCATCGCGCTGCAATACATCACCGTGCCTGACAGCCGCCACGCCGAGCTTCGCCGCGGCATCGACTTCATCCAAAAGCACATCTTCCCCGGCTCACTCCTGCTCAGCATCGGCCGCGTGAACCAGGCCCTCCATCGCACAGGCACCCTCTCGCTCGTGGAGCTCGAAGACATCGGCCTCGACTACGCGCGCACGCTGCGCCGCTGGTTCGACACCTTCACCGCGAAGCTCGACGACATCCGCGCGCAAGGCTTCGACGACCGCTTCATCCGCAAGTGGAGCTACTACCTGCAATACTGCGAAGCCGCGTTCGAGATGCGAAATATCAGCGTCGTCCACGCGCTCTACTCGCGCCCGAACAACCCGCGCCTACGCTGAGCGCGCATACCACGCGACCGTCTCATCGAGCCCGGCGGGCACATCCATCGCCGGTTCAAAGCCGAGCACTGTCTGAATCCGCGCGATGTCGGCCGATGAGTGGATGATGTCTCCTGGTCGCGGCGCACCGTAACGCACGGACTTCGCAGGACGACCAGTGACCGCGGCGACCCGCGATGAGATTAGCTCGTAGAGATCCGCCAGCGTCGTGCAGCCGCCGAGCGCAACGTTGAACGCCTCACCCGCTGCAGCGCGATTGCGCGCCGTGGCAGCGAGCACATTTGCCTGCACGATGTTCGCGACCGGGCAAAAATCGCGCGTGATGCCGCCGTCGCCGTTGATCACGCATTCCTCGCCGCGCACGCACTTCGTGATCCACTGCGGAATCACCGCCGCGTATCCACCACTCGGATTCTGGCGCGTCCCGAAGACGTTGAAGTAACGCAGCCCGACGGTCTCAAGCCCGTAGTGATCGAAAAACTGCCGCGCGTAGATTTCATCCATCAGCTTCGACGCACCATACGGCGAAAGCGGTCGCCCGATCTGCGCCTCGACCTTCGCCGCCGCCGCGTCGTCGCCATACACCGCGCTCGAACTCGCGAAGACGAAGCGCCGGACGCGATTATCCCGCGCCGCGATGAGCAGATTCAGCGTGCCGGATACGTTCGTGTTGTGACAGCCGACCGGATCCTCGATCGAAAGCGGCACCGAGATGAACCCCGCCTCGTGCAGCACGAAGTCGCAGTAGGTGGTCGTCTCCCGGCACGCGCCCATGTCGGCCACGCTGCCCTCGCGGAACTCAAAGCGCGCCCATTGCTCCGCGCTCACGCTAGCGCGGACGTCGTCGAGATTGCGCGGCGAGCCGGTCGAGAAATCGTCGAGCCCGTTCACGCGCTGGTCGCAGCGCAGCAGCGTCTCGACGAGATGCGAGCCGATGAAGCCGGCGCAACCAGTCACCAGCCAGCGGCGCGGCTCGGCGCGGAGTTCTTCGAGAGAGATTTCGTAAGCAGTCATCGGCATGCGGCTTTAAGCACCGCTTCGTATTGCGAAGCAATCGCCGCGAGATCGAAATCGCGCGCCTTCTTCCAACTCGCGCGCTTCATCGCGAGCAGCGTCTCGTCGGCGCGGAGCAGCCAGTCGAGCTTCCGGGCGAAGCCCTCGACATCGTTCACCGGCAGCCGAAAACCGTTCACGCCATCCTCGACGACATCGCGCACGCCAGGGATGTCGCTCGCCATGATCGCCAGCCCGTGCTTGAGCGCTTCGACCGCGGCGACCGGCATTCCTTCACTGCTCGAAGGCATGCAAAGGATGTCCGCCTCGCGCAGCACGGCATCCACCTCGCGCGCGTCGAGCCAGCCGCGCATCGTCACAAACTCGTCGAGCCGCTGCGCGCTCACCATCGAGCGCACCCGCGTCATCATCGGCCCGTCGCCGATCATCGTCAGCTTCCAGCCAGAGTGCGTCACCCATCGCAGCGCCTCGATGAGAAAGTCCGGCCGCTTCTGCGGATTGAATCGCCCGACGAAAACGAGATGCCGACGACGCATCGCCTCCGGCGGCGCGAGCGGCGCGTCGCTCAGGTCGATCCCATTGAGAATGCGCTCCACTTTCCGCGCGTAGGCGCGCTCGGCGAGTTCCTGCACAAAGGTGCTGACCGCCGTGCAAGCCGCCGCATCGCGCCACACGCGAGCGGCCAGGCCGCCGGCGAACTTGAACAGCGTGTCAGTCTGCTCCGGCACTCCACCCGGCACGTCGCCGAGATGCGCCGTGAGGACGTAAGGAACGCCGGTGACCCGATGCACCAGCCACGCGATCACACCGGTCGGCACCGCGAAGTGCGCGTGGATCACTTCCGGTCGCCATTCGCGAATGTGCCGCAGCGTCGGCAGGAAACTCGTCGCGCAATAGGACGCCATCTCGTGAACGCGACACGTATCCGGCGCGCGTCGCCCGCTTGCTTTGCGAAACACATCGACGCCACCGATCATCCCGCGCGACGACTTCCACCCGAGCGCAGCCGTCTGCACGCGCACGTCGTGCCCGCGTGCGACGAGCGCCTGCGCGATGCTCTTCGCCACGCGCCCACCGCCGCCGCCGATCGGCGGATACTCGTAGCAGAGCACGAGAATCCTCATCGCTTCAGCCACTCGCAAAGCACCCAGTAGCTCCATAGGAACAGCCGCTCGTCCGCCGTGCCACCCATGTGTGCGAGCACCTTGCGGCCGGCGTAGCCGGTATCGAGATGCGGGCGCGCCGAGTCGTGCGCGAAATCAAACCTGCCCTCGCGCAGCCAGCGGCCGATCGGCATCCCGAAGCCTTTCTTCGGACGATCGATGATCTCGCGTGGCAGCAGCGGATCGAGAGCGCGCTTGAGGATCCACTTCGTCTCGCCACCGCTCAACTTCACCTGCCACGGCAACCGGCGGGCGAGATCGACCACCTCGACATCGAGGAAGGGCGAGCGCGCCTCGAGCGAGCACATCATCGAGGCGCGATCGACCTTCGCCATGATGCCGTCGCGCAGGTAAAGATTCGTCCAGAATTGCAGCGCGCGGTCCACGGTGTTGCGGTGCGCGCAGTGCTCCCACGCCGTGATCGCCTCGCTGTAGATTTCCTCCGGGTCCGTGGGCTCGGCGAAAAGGTCGCGCAGTTCGCGTGGTTCGAGCGCGCTCATCCACACAGCATTCCAAAGCGGCGACGAATAGCTCAGGCCCATGAGCGTGCGCTTGAGTTTGAAATCCCACGAGAGATTCGTGTGGCTCACCGGCAGCCATGCGGCGAGGTGCCGGATCGCGGCGTGAATCGGCTTCGGCATCAGCGCCGAGTAGATCTCCGCCTTGTGCAGTGCGCGGAACGGGTCGTAGCCCGCGAACAGTTCGTCGCCTCCGTCGCCGCCGAGCGCGACTGTCACATGCTCGCGCGTGAATTTGCTGAGCAAATAAGTTGGCAGCAGCGAGCCGTCGCCCAGCGGCTCGTCGAGCTGCGCGACCAGTTCCGGCGCGAGCTTCGCGGCGTCGTCGAGATCGAGAGTCTGGTGATGATGCTGCGCGCCGATGCGATCCGCGACGAGCTTCGCGTAGGCCGATTCATCGAAGCTCGGGTCGTTGAAGCCGATGCTGAAAGTGTTGAGCTGCCCGCGCTCGACGTGCTGCGCAGCGAGAGCGGCGATCGCCGACGAGTCGATCCCACCGCTGAGAAAGACGCCGATCGGCACGTCGGACATCAGGCGGCGTTTCACGGCGCGCTCGAGCGTGTCGCGCAGCGCGATCTCGGTGGATCGCGTGTCACCGATCGGCACGCGCGCCGCCTCGTCTTTGCGCATGAGGCGCTCGATCGGATTCCAGAGCACGAATTCCCACCACGCCCAAGTCTTCAACGTGCCGCTTCCGATGTCGTAGCTGAGCGACTGCCCGCCGGGCAGTTTCCAAACGCGCTCGTAGATGCTGCGCGGCGCGGGGATGTAGCAGTAGGCGAAGTATTTCTTCAGCGACAGGCGCGAGATCTCGCGCGGGCAGCGCGGGTGCTCGCGCAGCGCTGTCAGCTCGCTGGCAAACCCGAACGTGTCGCCCTCGTGAAAGTAGAAGAATGGTTTCTTCGCGAAACGATCACGGCTCGCGAAGAGCCGCTGCCGAGCGCGATCGTAAATGACGAAGGCCCACATCCCGTTGAGCCGATCGACGAATCCGTCGCCCCAGTGCGCATAGCCGTGGAGCAGCACCTCGGTGTCGCTGTGATCGGTGCGGAAGACCCGCCCGGCTTTCTGCAACTCCGCGCGCAGCTCGGCGTGATTGTAGATCTCGCCGTTGAAGATCACCGCGAGCTGTCCGTCTGCCGTCCACATCGGCTGCGCGCCGCCGTCCAGGTCCACGATGCTCAGCCGACGATGGCCGAGGAAAACGCGGTCGTCGTTCCAATGCCCGTCAGCGTCCGGTCCGCGGTGCCGCACCGCCGCCGTCATCCGTCGCAAGTTCGCGACGTCACCTTTGCCGGCAAACCCCGCTATTCCACACATGAGCTATCGCGCGCGATGGCGCCCTCAGACCCCCACATTGGATGCCGGATGTTGGGAGTTGGGGGTCGGGGGTCGGGCGTTGCGCTCTTCCACATTCCGCGTTGCCCGCACGAGATACACCGGCTTCCCCTGGCTCTCGAAAAACGTGCGCACGATCATCTCCGCGAGGAGCCCCATGAGGATGCACATCACGCCGGTCATCGCGGTGATGATGCACGTGAGCAGCAGCGGATTCTGGATGAACGACTCGCCCATTCCGAACTTCCGCCAGATTGCATACGTGCCGCTCAGAAAACTGATCGTAAGCGACGTGAGGCCCACCGCGCCGAAGACATACATCGGCTTCTGCTGCATCCGGTCGAGGAACTTCACGGTCACAAGATCGGCGAGCACCTTGAGCACGCGTTCGAGCCCGTATTTGGATTTTCCGCGCGCCCTCGCGTAATGGCGCACCGGCACCTCGGCGATCTTCGCGCCGTGCCAGCGCGTGTAGATCGGCAGAAAGCGGTGCATCTCGCCGTAGAGCCGCACGTGTTCGATCACATCGCGCCGATACGCTTTCAGCGAGCAACCGAAGTCGTGCAGCCGCACGCCGCTCACCCACGAGATGAGCCGGTTCGCCATGATGCTCGGCAGATTGCGCGTCACGGCGTTATCCTTGCGATCGAGCCGCCAGCCGCTCACCACGTCGAAACCCTCGTCGAGCTTCGCGAGCAGCACCGGAATGTCCGCGGGATCGTTCTGAAGATCGCCATCCATCGGGATGATGATCTCGCCACGTGCAAAATCGAAACCGGCCATCATCGCCGCAGTCTGGCCGAAGTTCCGGCGGAAGTGAACCACGCGCACCTGCGCGTCCTTCTCCGCGATGGCGTCGAGCAGTTCCTCGCTGCCGTCCGTCGAGCCGTCATTGACGAAGATGATCTCCCACGGCTTGCCGATCTCCACGAGGGCCGCGCGCGTGCGCTCGAAAAGGTCGGGCAAATTGCCCTCCTCGTTGCAGATCGGGATGGTGACGGAAATCATCGGCGGCAAACTGTGACGGCAAATGGCGTCGAAGGACAACGCAATTGCCGCCGAGCGGCGCGAAGATTACGCGGCGCCGTCCGCCGCCGCCATCGCGTCTTCGCTCGCGAGGTTGGAGCTCTTGCCGAAGGCCTCGGCGACGCTCGGGACGTGGCCGGCGGCGCTGTTGCTCATCACGTCTTCGCCGCTGTCGGGAGCTTTGTCGCGAGTGTTGAACTTGACGCTCACGAGCTTGGAGATGCCGTGCTCTTCCATCGTCACGCCGTAGATCGCGTCGGCGCGGGCGATGGTGCGCTTGTTGTGGCTGATGACCACAAACTGGCTCTGGTCCACGAACCGGTCGAGGATCTTGATGAACCGCGTGATGTTCGATTCGTCGAGCGGCGCGTCCATTTCGTCGAGCACGCAGAACGGGCTCGGCTTGACCATGTAGATGGCGAAGAGCAGCGCGACGGCCGTCATCGTGCGCTCGCCGCCGGAGAGCAGGCTGATGCTCGAGAGCTGCTTTCCGGGCGGCTTGGCGACGATCTCGATCCCGCTTTCGAGCGGGTCGGCTTCGTCGGTGAGGACGAGGTTGGCTTTTCCGCCGCCGAAGAGCTCGGTGAACATCTCCTGGAAGTTCACGCGGATTTTCTCGAACGTGTCGGCGAAGAGTTCGCGCGTCGTGCGGTTGATGCGCGTGATGGTTTCGAGCAGTTCGGCCTTCGCGTTGGTCAGGTCGGTGTTCTGCTGCTCGAGGAAATTGTAGCGCTGCTCGAGTTCGTCGAACTCCTGGATCGCGTCGATGTTCACCGGCCCCATCGAATCGACCTTCGCTTCGAGCTCGCGGACGAGTGACTCGACGACGGACCAGTCGATCGCGAAGGCGTCGTCGATCATCTCTTCCTCCTCACTCGCAGGCGTGGGCACTTCGACCGCGATCTCAGCGCCCGGCTGCTCGCCGGACTCGGCGTCCGTGCTGGAGTTGGATCGCTGGCGACGCTTGAGGGCATCGCGCACGGCGACGCGCAGGCCGTGGAGGTCGCGCTCGTAGGTGGCGATGTCCAACTGGTAACGCTTCGTGATGTGCCCGGCGAGCGCGCTGGCGCGCATCTCGAGCTGGCTGGCGCGGACTTCGAGTTTGCTGCGCTGGTCGTGGCACTCGGTGAGTTGGTGGCGCAGGATGCGCAGCGTGTTGCTGAATTCCTCGACCTCCGCGGCAATCTCGGTGCGCTCGTCGAGCAAGCGCGCGACTTCCAACTCGGCATCGCCGGTGCGGGCGTTGAGCGTCTCGAGGCTCGCGCCCAGCTCCGCGTTCTCTGCTTGTGCGGCCTCGAGCCGCTGCTCGTAGGTGGTGATGTCGGTCTGCCGCTGCGCGATAAGCTGCTCGAGCTCGGTGAGGCGCGACTCCATCGGCGCACGCTGATGGTGGAGCGAGCTGTGGCGCTGGCGCTCGGTGGCGACTTTGATCCTCAGCTCGTTCAGCTCGGCGGCGAGTTCGCTCTCCTGCGCGCGGAAGACTTCGAGCTGGCCCTGGCTCTCCGCGCGGCGCTGCTGGAGCGCATCGAGGCTCTGCGTGGTGCTGGAAATGTCGATCTCGAGCTGCGCGAGCCGCGCGGCGGCCTCGGCGTGGCGGGCCTCGATGCTCGCCTGCTCGCCTTCGAGCGTCTGCTGCTTGCGCTCGGCTTCCTTCGCCTCGCGATCGAGCATGCCGAGCTGTCCGCGCAGGCTGCTGAGCTGCTCCGCGACGGTGGCCTTCGCGATGCGCGCCTCCTCCAGACGCGCCTGCGCGCCGTCAATCTCGCTGAGTGTCGTCTCGCGGCGCGAGCTGACCTCCCACGATTTCGAGCGCGCGGCGCAGACTTCGCCCTCGATCGCGTGGAGCTGGTTTTTACGGTCGAGCATCGAATAGCTCACCTCGCTGGCGACGCCGCCGTGGAGGATGCCGTCGCGCGTGATGATCTCGCCGGCGAGCGTCACGATCATCGATCCGCGCTGCGGGAAGATGCTCAGCGCCGTCTCGAGATCGGGCACGAGGACGGTGTGATTGACGAGCCGCTCGACGAGCCGCGCGACCTCGGGCTGCGGGCGCACTTTGTTGATGAGCCAGTCGATCGCGCCCTCGGGCAGCGCCATCTGCTCGTTCCGCACGTGCTCGAAGTGCTGGTCGAGATCGCGCAGCGCGAGCGCGGCCGTGCCGAGCTTTTGCGAGGTGAGCGTCTTTACGACCGACTCGGCGATCATCGTGTCCTTCATCACGATCGCCTGGAGATTCGCGCCGAGGCAGGCCTCGACGGCGGCGACGTATTCGGGCGCGACGTCGATGAGCTGCGCGAGCGCGCCGGAGATGGCGGGCTTGAAGAAGTCCGGGTTGTCGAGTCCGCGCAGGACGGCCTGCGTGCCTTCGCCGAGGCCCTCGCCGCTCTGCACGAGCTGGCGGAGCACTTCGGCCTTCGATTCTTTCTCGGCGAGAACACGCTGCGCATCGCGCAGTTCGCGCTCGATCTCGGCGAGGATGGCCTGCGACTGGCGCAGCGTAAACTCCGCGGCGGTCACCTCGGCGGTGTGCGCCTCGATCTCGGCCTGCGCGCGGGAAAGCTCGCCCTCGGCGTGGCCGCGCTGCTCGGTGAGCTGCGCAAACGCGAACTCGAGCTGCCGCGTTTCATCGGCGAGGAAGGCCAGCCGCGCCTCGGCGCCTTCGCGCGTCTGCACGACGCCGGAGATGTTCCCGCGCAATTGATGAATGCGGCTTTCGATCCGTCCCGCGTCCTGCGAAAAGCCGGCGATCGCGGACTCGATCTCGGCGCGCTGCGCGGTGAGCGCGGCGGTGGCGACCTGCTTTTCCTCCATGTGCCGCAACTCGGCGGCGAGCATGTCGGTGATCTGCGCGAGTTCGGTGTCCGTCGAGTGCAGCTCGGCTTCCTGCGCGCGGAATCTCTCCTCCGACACCGCGACATCGCCGCGATAACGCTCGACCAGTCCTTCAAATTCACGCGTGCGCTCCTCGTTGAAGACGATGCGGTTTTCGTGATTGGAGATGCGCGTGCGCAGCTCGTTCACGGTCTGCCGCGCCGCGGTCAGCCGCGTCTCCATCTCGTCGAGCGCGGCGCGCCGATCTCCGGCCTCGGCTTCCTGCGCCTCGATCTGCACTTCGTGTTCGCCCTGGCGCACGCTGAGCGCGTCGAGCTGCGTGGTCGCCTCGCCGCGCTGTGCGTCCTGATTCTCCCACTGCTGCTTCGCGTGGTGGAGCTCGAGCATCTTGAGGTCGCCGATGAGCGACTGGTAGCGCCGCGCCTTGCCCGCCTGCCGCTGGAGCGAACCGATCTGCCGCTTCACCTCGCGGATGATATCGACGAGCCGCACGAGATTTACCTCGGTGGCTTCGAGCTTCCGCAGCGCCTCTTTTTTCTGCGACTTGTATTTAGTAATGCCCGCCGCCTCCTCGAAGATCGCGCGCCGATCCTCGGGCCGGGTCGAGAGCACCGCGTCGATCTTGCCCTGCTGCATGATCGAGTAGGCCGTGCGGCCGATGCCCGTATCCATGAACAGATTGTGGATGTCCTTGAGACGGCACGGCGCCTTGTTGAGGAGATATTCGCTGCCGCCTTCGCGGAAAACGCGGCGCGTGATCGTGACCTCATGCCAGTCGAGACCGAGCGCTTCCTCGCACTCGCTGAAGGTCATCGACACCTCGGCCATGCCGAGCGCGGAGCGGCTGTCGGTGCCGGAGAAAATCACGTCGGTCATGTCGGCGCCGCGCAGGGCCTTGGCGGACTGCTCGCCGAGCACCCAAAGGATGGCGTCGAGCACGTTGGATTTGCCGCAGCCGTTCGGGCCGACGACGCACGTCACGCCGCGGTGGAACTCGAGGAGGGTTTTGGGGGCGAAGCTCTTGAAGCCGAGGATTTCGAGCGACTTTAGATACATGGCGTTTGGTTGGGTTTGGGTGGGCCGAAGGTGAAGGAACGAGCGCGAGGATGCGCCCGGCCAAAACGATGGCAAGCGCTATTTGTAGCGCGCCCAAACTTTACCAACCACAATATATTGTGCCCGCTCCGGGGTCGGCCTCCTTTACACCGGAAGCGGACGACCTCCTCAGCGAAGCGAGACGCTGCCGTCGAAGACCTTGATATGAGGACCCGAACCGGGCCCCGTGGAGCGCAGCAGCATTTCGCCCGTCGCACCCGGCACGAAGAACTTGCCGACGCACTGGCCGGCGATGCCGACGGCTTGATAAAGCTGACCGTTCTGCGTCGTCGTGAATTTGCCCGCGTGTAAGCCGCTGACCATGTTGCCGTGGTCGTCGGCGAATTGGAACGAACCGGTGAAAACGTCCCCTCCGGTCCGGGTGCGATCGATGGTGGCGAAAAACCTCGCTCTCGTGAAACGCGGGCCGGGGCTGGCCTTGCCGGTGGCGAGAGCCGCGACGTCGAAGCTGTCCGGCGACTGGCTGTCGAGGTTCGCGCCGCCCGCGAGCTTCGCGCTGAGCGTCGCGGCGGTGCTGCTGCGCGTGGTCGTGGACAACTGCCCCCACGTCACGCCCTCGATCTTCGAGATGTCCTCGCCGCCGGCACCCCATGCCATCTCGGTTTTCACAAACGTAATCAACGGCTGGACGATGTTCGCGCCGACACCGTTGTAATTGCCGATCTCATCGAGCGTGATCCTGCGGTCTCCGTTGGCATCGAACCGCTTGAACGCCTCGCGGGCGTTGCCGATCGAGCCGGCGCTTCGCAGGCCACGGTCGAAGACGAAGGCCGGGTCCGACACGACATCGGCCAGCCTCGGCAGCGCATTGGCCTGGATGTTCGCGAACATGAGCGAGCGCGCCGCGTCCGCGCCCGCCGAGGGAATCTCCAACAACTCCGCCTTTTCATTGATTCGCAGATCCCACGCGCCGGTCTTGCCAGGGATGAAGGGCCGGCCCCACGCCTCGTAAGACTGGCCGTCGGTCCCGAGGACGATTTCGTAGTCGTAGCCATCCCTTCGGTCATTCGGGAAGCTGCCCTGAAGCCCGAGGTTCTCGAGGTTCACGCTATAGCGGGTGTTCGTGCCGAAATAGGCCGCCTGCGCGGTGCCGATCTGCCGTAGGTTCTCCGAGCACTGCATGCGCGCGGCGGACTCGCGCACCTTTTGCACCGCGGGCAGAAGCAGCCCGATGAGGATGGCGATGATGGCGATCACCACGAGGAGTTCGATGAGCGTGAAGCCGGCGCGCGTCCGGGTCCGGATGGGAAGGGAGAAGTCGATCGTTTTCATGTCGGTTTAGAATTGTAGAGATGGTGAAAATCCACGCCGTCCTGTCGCCATGTGTGCTGCGCCTCCGGGTATGCCCCTCGCCTTCAACGGCATTCACGTTCGGACTCGATCCCGCCAGGTCAAGCGGCATCTCCAGCCATCCGCCTCACGCGCTCACGGGGCGAACCAGTCGAGTTCGATCCGCCGGATCCGCAGCCGGTTGAGCCCGCCGACTTTTGAATCCCCGGCGCAATACGCGAGCAGCACCGCTCCATCGACGAAGTGGATCGCTGTGTAGCAATACCATCCGTCCGGATCGCCCTCGATCAGCTTGCGCCGCGGCCACGTCTTCCCGCCGTCGCTCGAGAGTGCCGCGACCAGCGGCGTGCGTTTGCCTTTGACCATCGGGAACTGCCCACCGTGATCGTTCCAGAGGCTGAGCAAATCGCCCGAGCCCGGCAGGCGCTCGATGCTCGCGGGCGAGGCTGGCGACTTCATCTCGCCCGCCACGATCGGCGTCCACGTCCTGCCGACATCGCTCGATCGCGTCTCGAACTGCGCGCCTTGATCCGTGCGAAACCAACTCAGCAACGAACCGTCCGCGAGCTCCACGATGCCCGGCTCCTGCAATCCGGTGCGCGTCGCGGGCACGGGCAGCGCGAGCCATTGCGGTGCTTCCGCCCACGTCTGCCCGTCGTCATCGGACACCAGCCACAGCGCGATCGACCGCGAATCGAACGACCGACTGCTCTCCGGATCGGTGCCGCGTGCGCGATGGAAAGCCAGCGGCGCGAGCAGCCGCCCGCTGCTGTGCTGGATCACGCGGTCGTTGTTCATCACGAAGTAACCCGGGGCCGCCATCATCAGCTTCGGCTCGCTCCACGTCAGCGCCTCATCGTCGCTGAAGACCACGTGCGGCCGGCAATCGATCCACGAATTCTTGAGCAGATAGAACAGCGCGATGCGTCCGCTCTTTAGCCGGAGCAGCGACACGCTCATCACATTCGCCCCGCCGCGATTCTCGACGACCGTTCGCGGCTTCGCGTCCCAGCTTCGCCCGGCATCCTCCGACTGCACCGCCACGATCCGGGCCGCGCTATGATCCGCCGCGCCGCCATAAAACTGCGTGTAAAAATGAAGCACGCGCCCCGACTTGAGCGTCACAAACGATCCCTCGGAGTTGCGCGGGAACTCCGCGGTCGGCTCGACATTCAGGACCACTGCATTGCCCGGCGCGGCGTGCGCGGCGAAGGCGAATGCGATGAGGCAAATCAGGAGGACGTTCATGGGGCGATGGATGAAACTACGCGAGACTCCCACCTGGCGCGCAAGCACGCAGAATCTCGTCGCGACTCACCAATGACTCCCCCGCCCCTAAATCTTCCCGGCCAATGCGGCCAGGATCTCCGCGCCCCTCGGCGACTCGAAAAGCTCGGCGGCGGCATTGATCGCCGCACTATCGGCCGTATTGCCGAAACCGCTGAACGCCAGCTCCGCACCCTCCCGCCACTTCGCTTCGTATGGCTTGTCGCCGCGGATGGAGAGCGCAATGGGCGGGTTCAGGCGATCGAACGCGCGCTGCAACTTGCGGCGTATGACGGTCTCAGGCTCGGGCCCGGCGATCTTCAGGTGCCGTTTCACTTTTTGCAGGGCGGTCTCGGGCTTGGACGTCGATTCAGTCATGGCGCTACCGGAGGCTCATCCGCTCGCATTGGCAAACGCAAAGAACCGCGGAGCGGACGGACCGGGCATCCCGTTCCCGCAGCGAAGCCAAAAGGATGCCAACCGGGTTTGATCGGATCATGCCGCGCCGCGCAGGTGTCGCGGAGCCACGGCGCGACCGCTCGGAACAGGACTCCCCCGTTGCGGAAAGCAAATCCCTTTGGACTGCGCCGCCTCCGGGTTGTGTGTCTGCGTAAGCCCGACATGCCTTCGCCTTCCGACTCCCCAGCACTCACGTCGTGTGCCGGTCCGCTGAACCGCCGCGGGTTCATGCGCATCGGGCTCACCGGGTTTGCGAGCTTGAGCTGGCCGGGGCTGCTGCGGCTTCGCGCGGAGACCAGCGCGAAGTCTTCCCGCGAGAAGACGGCGGTCATCCTCGTGTGGCTGCGCGGCGGGTGTTCGCATCTCGATACCTACGATCCGAAGCCGGACATCGGCGGCGAGTATCGCGGGCCGTTCAAGACGATCGCGACCAAAGTGCCGGGGATGCAGCTCACGGAACTGCTCCCGCTCCAGGCGGAGATCGCGGACAAATTTACGCTGCTGCGCTCGATGACGCACACCGGCGGCGGACACCCGGCGGGCTCGCTGCAAATGCTCTCGGGCGATCCCGACGCGATCGACAAACCGAAGCCGCGCCTGCCCGACTGGATGACCGTGGCGAATTATCTCCGCTCCAAGGATCGGAAGGAAAAACCGCTGCCGACCTACGTGGGCGTCAACCCGATCATCAACTACGACAGCTTCACCATCGCCGGACCCGGCTACGTGAGTCCGGCGTATTCGCCCTTTGCGATCATGGGCGATCCGAGCCGGCCCGACTTCGAGATTCCAAACATCGGCGTGTCCGGCCCGGCGCACGTCGATCGGCTCAATGATCGCGTCGCGCTGCGCCGCAGCCTCGATTCGCTGGAGCGTGGAGTCGATGCATCCGGCGAGATGCGGACGATGGATCAGTTCGAGGCGCAGGCGATGACGCTGCTGACGAACCCGCGGACCCGCGATGCCTTCGACCTCGGCAAGGAGGACGCACGCACGCGCGACCGCTACGGGCGGCATCGTTGGGGACAGCAACTCCTGCTCGCGCGGCGGCTCGTCGAGTCGGGCGTCGAGATCATCACCAGTTGTCTCGACGGGCCTCAGTGCGGGCGCGTGTCGAATTGGGACGATCACGCGGTCAATCATCACGTCTTCGATGCGCTGCGCTTCCGCGCCGGGCCGTTCGATCAAGCGGTGTCGGCACTGATCGAGGACGTCTATGCGCGCGGCCTGCACAAGCGAGTGCTCGTCGTGGTGAGCGGCGAGTTCGGCCGCACGCCGAAGATCAGCCAGGTCGCGAGTTCCGGTGGCGGCCAGGCCAGCGCGCCCGCGGGCGTCGTGCAGCCGGGCCGCGATCATTGGCCGCGCGCGTTCACGAATCTGTGGTCCGGCGGCGGCATCCAGACCGGCGGAGTCATCGGCGCCAGCGATCCGCGCGGCGAGGATGTCGTCGAGCGCCCGTGCGGCCCCGGCGATTTCCTCGCGACGATCTATCACCATCTCGGCATCGACGCCGCGAAGATCACGATCAACGACTTCGCCGGACGCCCCACGCCGATCGTAAGCGATGGCAGACCGATCGCGGAGTTGATGGGCGCGACGGCGTGAGGTTGCACCGCGACTTCACAATTTATGAATCCAACTCGTGTGCAGCGCTCGCCGCTCCGTAACCGGCGCAGGCGGGAATCGGGCCGAGCGCTTCTTTCCTGCCAAACAAGCCAAATGCGGACACTGCCGAAAATCCGCGCTTCTCGTTCAGGAGTCACCCGAGCCTTTCCGAACTTCCGATGAACGAGCTACTCGATATCGCCGCTGGATTGGCAAGCCTGATCGCGACGCCGACGCCTACGCGAGGTCGAGCGGGCCGCCCTGGCATAGCGCGGCCTTGCCGAAGGTCTCGATCCGGTGACCCATCGCGTGCGCGATGGCGAGCCAGAGGCGGTTGTGCGGAATACCGTCGAACTTCACGCTGCGGCCCATCTTGAAGCCGGTGCCTCCGCCGACGAGCACGCACGGGATGTTGTCGAGCGTGTGCGAGTTGCCTTTGCCGAGTTCGTTGGTCCACACGAGCAGCGTGTGGTCGAGCATGCTGCCTTCGCCAGTCGGCTCGGGCGTCTCGGAGAGGCGCTTCGCGAGGTAGGCAAACTCGCCGCAGAACCACGTGTTGATCTTCTGCAGCTTTTCATACGCGCCCTGGTTGCTGTCGGGTTCGTGGGAAAGCGTGTGGTGGCCCTCCTCGACGCCGAGCCAGCGCATCTGCGCCTGGCCGACCGAGCGCATGTATTGGAGCGTCGCGCACGTCGTCGAGGATGCTCACGAGGCTGTCGCGATCCTTCATCTGTCCGTAAAGCTTGCCGAACATCTGATACGGATTGTCCACGGGCGCGATGGGCTGGTTCGCTCCCGCGTAGCTCATGCGCGTCCACGGGTCCGCGCGATCGGGCACGGCCACGCCGAATTCCAGCGAACCGAAACGCGTGCGCGTGTCCGGGCGGCTTTGCAGGAAGTTTTTGATCTCCTGGTCGATCGAGATGTTCCCCGCCCAACCCGCCGGACTGCCGCCACCGCCGCGGATGTTGCCGGGCAGCAGTTCGCTCGCGGTGAGCAGGCAGCTCATCCCGCGCATGTGGCTGTCGCCGTCGCCGCGGATTTTGTTGGCGATGCCGTTGAGCACGAGCGTGCGCGCCTTGAACGGCTCGAGCGGTTGCAGGATCGACTTGAAGACCAGCTCCTCCGCGCCGGCGTCGGGCCAGAAGTCACTCGGCAGCGTGCCGTTCGGCGAGAACATGATGACCACGCGCTGGCGGCGCTGCGGGAGCGGCGCGCCGGTGAGGCTCGGCAGACCGGCGAGGAAGGGCAGCGCGGCGGCGGAGACGCCGAAGTGGCGCAGGAATTGGCGACGATTGATTGGGCTCATTTGATTGGGTGCTTTCGGTTTCATTGCTGCGCGACTTTCCCCTCGCGCCCGGGCATCCCGCGCATCGCGGCGGTGATGGCGACCTCGGTTAGGAGCTTGCGGATGTTGTAGTCGGATTCGGCGAATGTCTTGCGCAGCATCTCCAGCGTGTCGGGGCCATAGACATTCACGGCCTGCTTCGACGCGTGCTGGAAAAGCTGGTGGATGAATGCGCGATGCCCGTCCGCATTCTCGGCGGCGAACTTCACCAGGTCGCGCGCGCCGGTGAGCCGGATCGTCTGGCCTTCGTTCGTCGAGAAATCGCTCGCGGCATCGATCGGCTTGTCGCCCTCCTTCGTGCGCCAGCGGCCGATCGCGTCGTAGTTCTCGAGGCTGAAGCCGAGCGGATTGATCGTCTTGTGACAGCCCATGCAGCTCGTGTTCTTGGTCAGCTCGGTCACCTTCTCGCGCATCGTCAGGTGCGCGTCGAACTTCGCGTCCTCGAACGCGACCGCCTCCGGCGGCGGCCGCAGCGTCATGCCCACGATCGTGCGCGTGAGGAAGACGCCGCGATGGATCGGCGAGGTCTGCTTGCTCGAGGCGAATGCGGCGAGCAGATACGGATGCGTCACCACGCCCGCGCGCTGCTTCGGGTCGAAGCCCACGCGCTGAAAACCTTCGCCGTCCACGCTCTTGCCGTAGAGCTTCGCGAGCCGCTCGTTGAGCAGCAGATAATCCGCCTGCAACAGCTCCCGATAATCCGACCGCTCGCTCCACACGACCTCGTCGAGGAAAAGCTCCAGCGACGTCCGCAGGTCCGCGAGCACCGCCGCGTCGAATCCGGGAAACGCCTTCGGATCCTTCGCGATCGCCTCCGCCCGCTCCAGCTCCAGCCAGTGGTGGAAGAACCCGCGCACCTTCGCCTTCGCGCGCGCGTCGCCGATCATCCGCCGCGCCTGCTCCGCGATCTGCTCCTGCGTGCGCAGCTTCCCCTGCTCCGCCGCCCGCAGCAGATTCGCATCCGGGATCGAGTCCCACAGATACAGCGCGAGCCGCGCGGCGACTTCGTGATCGTCCGGCGCGCCGTCGTGCGGCAGGTCGGGGAAAAGAAAGCGCGGCGACTTGAGCGCGAGCAGCACGACACGCTTCACCGCGATCTCCGGCGTTTTCGCCGTCTCGAACTGCCGCTCCACCATCAGCCGCGCGTCCTCCCCGCCGAGCGGCCGGCGGAACGCCGCCTCCGCGAACCGCCGCGCAAACTCCCGCAGCTTCTCCGCGCGATCCGCCGCATTCGCCTGCGCGCCCGCGAGCTCCTCGAGGTTCTTCTCCACATGCTCGGCCACCTCGATCGCCGCCTCCGTCGTCGCATGGTCCCACGCCTTCGACACGCCGGTGCCGCGCTCGTAGCCCTCGCTCCGATCGTCCGGCGGAAAGGTCGCCTTCACCACCATCGTCTCGCGCAACCGCACCGGCGACAGCGCCTGCTGCGGGATCACCGACACCACGCCATGCGGCGGCTTCCAGAGCAGTTGCACCGACGCGGTCTTCTCCTTGTATTTGAAAAACTCGAGCGTCAGCGGATACGCGCGCCCGCCGAGCAGGTAGATGCTCCGCTTCTGCTCGCGCACCTCCGGCCCGCTGCTCACCCACGCGTCGATCAGGTTCGTCTTCGTGTCATTCACCCACAGCCGCACGCCGTTCTCCGTCTTCACGATGAACTCATACACGCCCGTCTCCTCCGCGATGATCGACCCTTCCCAGCGCACCGCGAACTCCTCGTTGCGCAGCTTCTCCGCATCCGGACTTCCCTCGCCGAAAGCGAACGCGACCTGCCCATCGAGCCGGTCGAACCGCGCCTTCGGCGGATCGCCCTTCTTCTTCTTCGGAGGCGGCGTCGCCGCGCCCGGCGGCAGCTCCACCACCGGCTCCGGCTTCTCGATCGCCAGCCCCGAGTAGAATCCCTTCAACCCGCGCTCCGTGCCCAGCGGCTTGTCGAAGCCCGGACGAAACCGCCCCACCACATCCGCCACCGACGCGCGATACTGCGCGATCGTGAGCCGCGCGACATCGAACTCCGGCGGCTTCAGCCGCGCGTGCGCCTGCGGCGAATAAAACGCGTCGTAAATATAAGCCGCCACCTGCTTCGCATCCTCGCCCACGCACGCGCCCACATTATCCTCCGGCATCGTCTTCGCGATCCGCTTCGCGAGCGCCTCGATCGAGCGATTGCCGTGCAGCGGCTCGTCATACTTGTCCTTCACCCCCGCCCCATCCTTGCCGTGACACTCGATGCACAGCTTCTGGTAAATCGCCGCGCCCGGATGCTCCGCCGCCCGCGCGCCCGACGCAGCAGTCAGGCAAAACACAGCGCACGCCACCACGGAAGCCAGCCTTTGCGCCATGCGGTCGGGCGCGATGCGATCGTTGAGAGTCATGAGTTCGGGTGGGTAATTTCCCGAGCCGACTTTCCTTTGCAACGCTTTCGGTCGCGCGCGGGTCAGGCGACCGCGATCATCGGGACCGGTGAAACAACCGCCGACTCGCCCGACTCGATGGCATCCTGCAACGCGCCAAGCAGGGCATTGGTCGGGAAGGGCTTGGGGAGGATGGTGCGGACGTTCAGCGCGTGGAGCTCCAGCTCACGCGCGTCGTCCATGGTGCCGGTGGTGGCGACGATGCTCACGCACGGTGCGATCCGGCGCAGCGCGCGACACAGCGCGACTCCATCGACGAACGGCATGTCCAGGTCGGTGACGACGGCGCGGATCTCGCCGCGGCGCGCGACGAAGTTGGTGAGTCCCTCGGCGCCATCGGCGGCGACGAGGACGCGGTAGCCGTGTGCCTTCAAGGCGGCATCGATCACGCTGCGGACATGATCCTCATCGTCCACGACGAGGATCAATTCGCCGTTGCCGACGGCGGGTGAAGTGGCGCCGGACGCGACCTTCGCCGGGACGCTGTCGTGGACGGCGGGCAGGACGATTTCGAACGTGGTGCCCTTGCCCGGCTCGCTGCGGAGATCGATGAAGCCCCCGTGGCTCTTGACGATGCCGGCCGCGGTGGAGAGCCCCAGCCCGGTGCCCTTGCCGACTTCCTTTGTCGTGTAAAACGGATCGAAGATTCTATCCGCAACCTCCGCCGGGATGCCGTGTCCGGTGTCGGAAACACACAGCTTCACGCATCGGCTCGCGCGTTGTCCGACGACGGCGCCGACGTGGTGCGCCGTGGCCTCGAAGTTCTCCGCCGCGATGCGCAGCGTGCCGCCGCTGGGCATCGCATCGCGGGCGTTGACGCAGAGATTCATGAGGACCTGGTGCAGTTGGGTCGCGTCGCCTTCGATGAGCCAGAGGTCTTCCCCAAGGTCGATCTCGATGTTGATGTGCCGGGGAAAAGTCTCGCCGATGATCTTCCGGATCTCGATCACGAGCTGCCGCGGCTGGAGCGGGACGCGCTCGCCCTCGATGCCGCGGGCAAACGTGAGCACCTGCCGGATGATGCCGGCCGCGCGCTCGGCGCTGGTCTCGATCGTGGCAATGAATTCCTCGCGAGCCTCCGGCGGCCATTCGTCGCGCAGCAACTGCGCGGAGACGAGGATGGGGCTGAGCAGGTTGTTCAAGTCGTGCGCGAGGCCGCCCGCAAGCGTGCCGATGCTCTCGAGCCGCTGGGCGCGCAAAAGGTGCGACTCGGCTTGCTTGCGCTGCTCGATCTCGGCGGCGAGTTCGTGATTCGCGTCGCGCAGCTCCCGGGTGCGCTCCTCGACGACGCGCTCGATTTCCGCCAGGTGCTCGCGGGCCGTCTGCGCCATGTGCCACTTCTCGCCGAGCGCGCACGCGAGCTGGAGTGCCTCGATGGCGGCGAACGGCTTTTTCAGGATGAGCAACTGGTCGCGCTGGCCGAGCTTCGCGATCATCTCCTCCCAGGAGTAGTCGGAGTAGGCCGTGCAGATGACCACCTGAAGATCGGGCGCGAGCTTCCAGAGCCGCTCGGCGGTCTCGATGCCATCGATGCCGGGTGGCATCCGGACATCGACGAAGGCGACCGAAGGCGGCCGGCCCTCCGCCAGCGCCCGCTCGAGCCGCGCGACGCCACCCTCGCCCTGAAATGCCGACTCGATCTCGAAGGTGCCGAGCGTGGACTCGGGAAGCGGTTCGCCGAAAAATGACGCCTCGCTCCGATCCACTTCCGCGTTGGTCGCGGGACAGAAGATCTTCCGGAAATCGGCGTGGATCGCCGGGTTGTCGTCGATGACGAGAATGCGGCGCGGTGCGGGAAGGATCATGATGCAGAGAGCGGCAGCGGCAGCTCGAGGGTGAAGGTGGTGCCGCGGCCGGTGCCCTCGCTCTCCACGCGGAGCGCGCCGCCCATCCCCCGGGCCGCAAGTGCGCTGGAGTGGAGGCCGAAGCCGTGGCCGTTGCGCTTGGTGGTAAAGCCGGCTGCGAAAATGCGCGTGAGGTTTTCCGGGCTGATGCCGACGCCCATGTCGATGACCGCGACGTCGAAGGTCGCCTCGCTCCGCCGCGTGCGCACGGTCAGTTGCTTGCCGCAGGCGCCCGGTTCATCCATCGCGTATTTCGCGTTGCGGATGAGGTTCACGAGAATCTGCAGGATCCTGTGCCGATCGAGCGGCATGGCGGGCAGCGAAGCATCGAACTCGCGCACCACGACGGCGCCGTGGCGATCGAGCGCGACCGAGTTCAGGTGCAGCGCATCTTCGATCACATCGGACACCGCGAGGATTTCGGTGACACCGCCCAGTCCAGCGTAGCGCTGCTGCATGGCCACGATTTCGTTGATGTGCTCGACGTTGCCCTTGAGCGAACGCAGCTCCCCGAGCACCGACGCCTGGTCACTCACGAAGTGCTCCGCAAGCTGGCTCAGGAAGACGGGCAGGCCGGCTCCCTGTGCTCCCGCAAAAAATGCCGCCGGATTCGCGGCGTGCTCCTGCAAAAGCGCCGCGACCTTCGCGAGGCTCCCGGCCTTCAAGCTCGCGACCTTCTTCGCCGCGGTCTCGAGCGAGATGTTCACGCTGTTGAGCACGTTGCCGACATTGTGCAGCACGCCCGTGGCCACCTCCGCCATGCCGGCCCGCCGCGAGGCATCCGCGATCTGCTTGTTCAGCTCCGCCATCTCCGCCTCCTGCCGCTTGCGCGCCGTGATGTCGCGCAGGAACGCGCAGAATTCCATGCGCTCCTGCATTTTGATCTGTGTGATGGCCAGCTCGATGTCGAACTCCTCTCCGCCGCGCCGCAGTGCGGTGATTTCGATCCGCCGGTTCAGCACGCGCGCCTCCCCGGTCGCTATGAAGCGTTTCATCCCGCGCTCATGCGCCTCGCGGTGCTGCGCAGGCACGATCGTCTCGGAAAGCGTGCGCCCGATGACCTCCTCGTGCTTCCAGCCGAAGATGACCTCGGCCTGCGGATTCCAGCCGATGATGCGGCCCGTCGTGTCCATCTTCACCACCGCGTCCAGCGCGCTATCGACCACGGCCCGCACACGCGCCTCGCTCTCGCGCAACGATTCCTCCGCCCGCACGCGCTCGGCGACTTCGGCGCGCAGTTCCTCATTGCCCGCAGCCAGCGCCGCCGCCTGCCGGCGCAACGGCCTGGTGACGCCCCGGCAGATCACGGCCATGAAGGCCACGGCGGCCAGCAGCGCACAACCGGCCACCGCCATGCTCAAGGTCCGCCGTCCGCGATAGTGATCGATCCGGCGCTCGAGCAACGTGCGCAGTTCGCGCTCGGCGACCGCCCAGAGCTGGAAGGCGGCTGAGCGAGCGGCGCTGCCCGCCGCCAGGTATTCCTCCGGGCTCAACGCGAGTTCCTCGCCATCCGCGATGCGCGTGTTCAGCGAGATGAACCCCTCCATGCGGGCGATGTAGTTCTCAAGCGCCGCCGGCAGCTCGGCCTGGAGGCTGGCACTCGTTCCGTAAAAGTTCGCGTCTTCGTTCAACGCTGTCCGCACGCTCCCGGTGACCCGATCGAGGGCCGACTCGCGCAGCAGCGCGGCGTGGATGGCCAGTTGCGATCGCCTCCTGGGTAGCGTTTTGCGGTCCTGGAGAGCCTCCCTTCCGTAGGCGATGATCTCCGCGAGCCTGTGCTTCGCCGCCGGCAGCGCCAGCAGCGTCACGTCCATCAGGTAGTAGCTGTCGAGGTCCGGATCGAGGATGAGATTGGACATATCTCCGACGTGCCGGATCATCTCGCGCACGTCGGAAACAAGGTGGCGGTGGCGTTCGGCGCGCGCCGCCGGCGTGTGCTCGGAGAGTCGCGCGCGCAAGCCCTCCCACTCCGCCCGGAGCGTCGCGGGGCGGAAATGCTCCCGATCCCGCTTGGCCAGTCCTTCATCGGTAAATTGCAGCTCGCGACCGAGCCGGGCATCCACCGCCAGCAGCGTTGTCATCGCCGAATCGATCTTCCGCTGCTTCACCACGAGTTCGGGGCTCGTCGGTGCGTCCCGGCTCACCTGCTCGCTCAGCCGGCCGTGCTGCGGAATCAGCTCGAGCAAGTCTTCCAGCGGACGCTGAAACTCGCTCCCCTTCTGCTCCAGCTCGGCGAAGCGGATGTTCGCGTTGATGCCCGTGACGAAGAAATAGAGCATCAACACATTGGGCAGGATCAAAAAGACGAGGATCAGCCGCAGTTGTCCGGGAACGCTCAAGCCACTGAACCAGCGCTTCATATCGGTGGGAATGCCAGATTCATGGCGTCGGCGGGAGGCATATCGCAGCAACTGGAAAGCGCCCCGGGTGCCCGCGGCAGGCAGGGAGATTCTGTATTCTCGCCGAGGGCTTTCCCTATCCACGCGTGGCGGTTCATGGCTCGACGAAGTGGTTGCGCACCGCGTAGCGGACCAGCTCGCTGAAGGCCGTGAACCCCAGCTTGCGCATGATCGCAGCGCGGTGACTCTCGACCGTCTTTGCGCTGACGCCGAGCTGCGCGGCGACCTCCTTGTTGCTCAATCCCCCGGCGAGGAACTGCACGATCTCGCGCTCGCGCACCGTGAGCCCGCCCGGCGAGGCCTGCCCCGGCTCGATGCCGCCGATGAGGTAGCTCTCGAGCACGACTTCGGCGGCGCGTGAGTTCAGATACGACTTCTGCTCGCAGAGCGCCTTGATCGCCGGGACGATCTTTCCGGCGCACTCGGTCTTGAGCAGGAAACCGCGCGCGCCGGCCGCGAGGACTTGATGCACGAGGCTCTCTGCGTCGTCCCCGGTGATGATGAGCACCCGGGTCCCGGGCCGCGCATGGATGATCTGGCGCGTCGCCTCGATTCCATTCAGCTCCGGCATCCCGACATCGAGCACGACGACCTGCGCGTCGAGCTCCGCCGCCATCACGACAGCCTCGCGGCCGTTGCGGGCCTCGCCGCAGATTTCCCAGCCCGGCTCGGATTCGATGAGCGGACGCAGGCCGCGCAGGACGATGTCGTGATCGTCGGCAAGAAGGATGCGGATCTTTTTCATGCTCTTAGATGGTGGCGGCTCTGCGCTCACTGACCGCGGAGTGGAGCGCGCACAGCAGCGTGTGCGCGTCGTAGGGCTTGTGCAGGAATGCCGAGACCTCCAGGCCGGCAGTCCGCGCCTTCTCCCCGTGGCCGGTCGAGATGATGACGCGCAGGCCGGGCTTCATCTTGCGCAGCGCGGGGATGAGCGCACCGCCATCCATGAAGGGCATCGCGAGGTCCGTGACGACCACGGCGATCTCCGCGGAGTGCTGCGCGAATACCGCGAGCGCCTCCGTCCCATCGGACGCGAGCAGCACCCGGTAGCCGTGCGCTTTCAGCACGGTCTGCGAGATCGAGCGGACACTCGACTCGTCGTCCACGACGAGGATCATCTCGCCATTTCCCGATGGCGCAGTCGCCACGGGCTTGTGGTCCGGCGCCGCCGCGGTGTCCGGCTCCGCGGGGAGGAAAACCGTGAACGTCGAGCCCGCGCCCGGCTTGCTTTCGAGCGAGAGAAAACCGCCGTGGCTTCTCACGATGCCGGCCACCGTCGAGAGGCCCAGCCCGGTCCCCTTTCCGATTTCCTTCGTCGTGAAAAACGGATCGAAAATCTTTTCCGCGATCTCCGCCGGGATGCCGTGCCCGGTGTCGGAAATGGAGATCATGAGATAAGGCCCCGGCTTCGCGTCCGGGCGCATCGCGGCGTAGCTCTCGTCGATGAGGAGGTTCCCCGCATCGATCGTGAGCAGGCCGCCGCGCGGCATCGCGTCGCGGGCGTTGACGCACAGGTTGAGCAGCACCTGATGAATCTGCGTGGCATCGCCACTGACCGGCCACAGCCCGTGCGGCGCGCAGTTTCGCACCGTGATCGAGCGCGGAAAGGTCTCGCCCGCGATCTTCTCCATGTCGCGCAGATGGTGGTGGGTCTGCACCAGGACGCGCTCGCCCTCCACGCCGCGCGCGAAGGTGAGCACCTGCTTCACGATCTCCGCGCCGCGCTCGGCACACTCCTGGATGGTCGAGAGGACCGGCGCGCAATCCGTGCCGGCGAGCGCCTCCTCGAGCACCGGGATCGACATGAGGATCGGCGCGAGGATGTTGTTGAGGTCGTGCGCCACTCCGCTCGCGAGCGTGCCGATGCCTTCGAGCCGCTGGGTCCGCCTCAGTTGCGCCTCGAGATTCTTGTGCTCGGTGATGTCCCAGCACACACCGGTCATCCGCAGCGGCCGCCGCTCGGCGTCGCGATCGACGTGGCCGCGCGTGGCGAGGTGCCGACTCGTGCCATCCGGCCACACCACCCGGAACTCCGTGTCGTAGGCCGCTCCCTTCTCCACGCTCGCAGTCACTTCGCGCTCGACGCGCTCCCGGTCGCCGGGATGCACCAGGTCGAGGAAATCTTCGATGCAGCTTGGGTAGGTCTTCGCCGGGAGCCCGAAGAGCGGGTGAATGTGATCATCCCACGCGACCGAGTTCGCGATCACGTCCCAACTCCACGTCCCCACGCCGGCGGACTTGAGCACGCGGCTCAGCCGTTCCTCGCTCGCCTCCAGCGCCACCTTCATCGAAGTGAAATCCGCCGCGGGCCGCTCCGCATCGAGCGAGACACATTCCCGCAGCACCTCGACGACGCGCTCGAACTCGCGGGACTTGTCGAAGAAATAATCCGCACCAAGGGACCGGCAGTGATCGCGCGTCTCCGGCATCGCGAAGCTCGTCAGCACGATCACCGGGCAGGTCGGGCGCGACTTCTTGACCGCGCGCAGCACATCGAGGCCGCTGCCGTCGGGCAGATGCAGGTCGAGCACCACGACATCGGGCGGCTCCGCAGGCAGGAACGCGAGCGCGGCGGCGATCGTGCCGGCTTCCGAGACGACGCGCGCGCGGCACGACTGCTCGATCAAGTCGCGGATGCGTCCACGAAGGATCATCGAGTCTTCCACGAGCATCACACGCAGCAGGCCTGGATCGGATTCCATCGTCATGCGCCGACTCTCCGGCCCGTGGGCTGGCACCGACAGGTGGACAGTGCTCAATCGCGTGTGGGGCGATCTCCCTACACAGCCCGACGCAAAGAGCGGTGTCAGAAAAGTCGTAGCCGCGCGGAGTTGTAGCCACGGCGCTCTGCGCCGTGCTCGACGCCTGCACGGCCCATAGGGCCGCGGCTACAGGATTCCTGAAACGGCTCACTCCACGAGCCGGTGCTGCAACGCGTAGCGCGCCAGCTCGACATTCGTGGAAAGGCCCAGCTTCTCCGAGACCCGCGTCCGATAGGTGCCGATCGTCTTCTCACTCAAGCCGAGCGCGGTCGCGACTTCCTTGATCGTCCGTCCGATCGCGACGAGCCGGAGCACCTCCATCTCGCGCGCCGAGAGCGCCTCGTGCGGCGCCTGGTGCAGCTCGCCGCCGAGACTTGCCGCGAGCTTTTCCGCCAGCGCGGCGGTCACGTATTTGCCGCCGGCCATCACCTTGCGCACGGCCACGAGCAGCTCGTCCGGCGCGCTCTGCTTGTTGAGATAACCCGCCGCGCCCAGCTTGAACGCGCGCAGCGCGAACTCCTCCTCGGGATACGCGCTGAGGATGAGCACCGGCAGCCGCGGGTGCAGCCGCCGCGCCTCGATCAGCACATCGAGCCCGCTGCGGCCCGGCATGTTGATGTCGATCAGCGCGAGATCCCACTTCCCATTCGCGAGCAGCGCCGACGCTTCGTGCGCATCGACCGCCTCGCCGACCTTGAGCTTGCCGAACTCCTCGGCCAGCAGGCCACGCAAGCCGCGGCGCACCACGGCGTGATCGTCGGCGATCAGCACTTTCATCATAGGGGCTGCTCTTTGCCACCGCCTTCGGGAATCGACAAGCGCACGATCGTGCCGCCTTCCGCTCCGGGCTCGACGCGGATTTCACCGCCGAGCCGCGCGGCGCGCTCCTGCATCCCGAGCAGCCCGAGCGAACGCGGATTCATCAGCGCTTCGGCGGTGATGCCCGTGCCGTTGTCGCGCAACTCGAGCAGCCATGCGCCGGCCTCGCTCCGGAAGTCGATCGTCACCTCCGTCGCGCCCGCGTGCCGCGCGACGTTCGTGAGCGCCTCCTGGCAGGTGCGGAAGCAGACCGTGGCCACCTCCGCGGGCACCTCCGGCTCCGGCTCCGGGACAGTGACCCGGCACACGACCCCCGAGCGCTGCTGGAACTGCCGGCACTCGTGCCGGAGCGCCGTCGGCAACCCCAGCCGGTCGAGCACGCCCGGCCGCAGCTCCGCCGCGATCTGCTGCACGGCCTTCACCGTCTCATCGACCAGCGCGGACGCCGCCACGGCTCTCTCGAGCAGCGCGTTTGCGTCGGCGCCGGACCCGCTTCCGTCCAGCTCGCGCTCCATCCAGCGCAGATCCATCTTCAAGCCCGTGAGCATCTGCCCCAGCTCGTCGTGGATCTCCCGCGCGATGCGCGTCTGCTCCTTCTCGCGCACGTCTTGCAAGTGCGCCGCGAGCGCGCGCAATTGGCCGCGCGATTGCCGCAGCGCGTCCTCCGCCCGGTGGCGCTCGGTGATGTCGCGCGAGATGCCGACGATGCCGACGATGCGCCCATCCGCGTCGCGCAGCGGCGCCTTGTTGGTGAGCCAGTAGTGTGTCCCGTCGGGCATCTCGCTGCACTCCTCCTTCATCTGCATCCGGCCGCTGGCCACCACCTCATCGTCGGTCTCGCGATAGCGCCGCGCGGTCTCCGCAGGGTGCAGATCCGCGTCCGTCCGCCCGAGGATCGCGGCCGCCGGCAGGCCCACGGCCTGCGCGCAAGCCGTGTTCACCATCTGGTATCGGCCATCCACATCCTTGGCGAAGATCGCGTCGCTCGTGCCTTCGATCACCGCGGTCAGCAGCCCGTGCTTCTCCCGGATCGCCGCCTCCGCCAGCCGGCGCTCGCTCACGTCCCGCAGGATGCCCAGCAGCCGTCCATCCGGCAGGAGCGTCGCGCCGACTTCGCTCGGGACCATCGTCCCATCCTTGCGCAGCAGCCGCCACTCGCTGCGCACGACTTTCCCGGCATTCAACTCCGCCATCTCCGGTGCCACGCGCACGGCTTCGTCGGCATGGAGGATGTCGGCGTTGCGCATCGCCGGCACTTCGGAGCGGGCGTAGCCGAGCATCCGGCAGCCCGCCTCGTTCACGTCCACGAACGCTCCCTGCGCATCCGCCACCAGGATGCCGTCGGACGCCGACTCGATGAGCGTGCGGTAGTTCGATTCGCTCAGCCGCAGCGCCTCCTGCGCCGCCCGCTCGTCCTCGAGGATGCTCAGGAGCGCGGCCCGCGACTGCTCCGCCTCGGCCATGTGGCCGCGGGCCTTCTCCTCGCTTTGCATCAGCGCGGAAGTGCGCGCCTGCACGCGCGATTCGAGCTCCTCCACCGAGCGCTGCAGCTCGGCGTCCACGTGCGCGCGCTCCGTCGTCATCGCTGCCACGCACAGGGAGGTGAGCACCGCCACGCCCAGGAATAATTCGAGCAGCAGCAGCGCCTCATTGCGCGGGCCGATGTTGAACGGCCCGGAGTGGTGGATCGTCCCCCACACCGCGAGCAGCGCGATCAATCCCACCGCCATCGCCGCGCCGCGTTTCCCGAAACGCACCGCCGACCACACGAGGAAAGGCATCACCAGAAACGTGAGCGGCTTCTCGCTGAAGAGCTCGGTCTTGTTCTCGACGAAGACGTAATAACTGACGGCGATCAGCAGGCAGAAACAGACGCACAGCTCCAGCAGGCGCCCCAGCGTCTTCACCCGCCACGGCCCGCTCCAGACCAGGAACAACGGGCTCACCACGAACACCCCCGCCGTGTCCCCCAGCCACCACGTCAGCCACGTCTGCCCGAAGCCCGACCACGCCGCGAAGCCGCCCATGCACAGCGCCGTGACCCCGATCGTGGCGCTGATCAGGCAACTGAGCACGCCACCGAGCGCCAGGAACGCACACACATCCCGCACCCGCTCGAGCAGATCGCGCTCGCCCACAAATCGCCGCAGCAAATACCCGCCCGCGAGCGCCGCGAGCGTCGCGCCCATCCCCAGCGTCGCCACCGTCGCCAGCCCGGTCGCCACACCCGGCGTGCTGCCGAGGAAATCCCAAAGATTCGCCGCGAACGACCCGAGCCAGATCCCCGGCCACACCCGCCGCCCGAGCAGCAGGACCGCCGCGAGTGCGATCCCCGACGGCGGCCACACCGGCGTCACGTGTCCGCCCGGCATCGCCGTCAGCAGCCCGAGGCGCGCCGTGCAGAAATACAGCGCCGCCAGCAGGAGCACCTCCACCCACCGGCGAGCGTCGAAGTGGGACGGGATGCGAGCCGCCGAGGGATCGGTCATTGGAGCCCACCAATGCGACGATCCCCCGCCCTTGTCGAGCGAAGCCGCCAGAACCCGACCGATTCCCCGTAAAGGTCCGTAAAGCCGCCGATTTCAGCCCGGAGGGCTGACGGATATTAGCCGGGGGTAACACCCCCGGACCCATCCCCCATCGGGATGCACCCCGGACGGGGCGCCGGAAGCCTTCGCGTCGATTCCTCAGGTTTCCTTTCGGCGCAGGCTCGCTTCGAGTTTCCGCACGATGGTCATGTCGGTGAAGGTGATGACCACGCCGTCGATGCGATTGTCCGCGGTCCGGTAGGGCATGAGGCGCAGCGCGAACCAGCGTCCGTCGCGGGTGGCGAGAGCCTTGTCCACCGAGGTGAGCGAGCGGAGCACCTCGCGCGCGTCCGCCGCCAGCTCCGGGTAGAGCAGGCTGTTCGCGAGATCGGTGATCGGCCGGCCCACGTCGCCGGGGATGATGCGGATGATCTCGGCCACCTGCTCGGTGAAGCGGCGGACCTTGAGCGAACTATCCAGGAACACCGTCGCGATCTCCGTGCTGTTGAGCAGGTTTTTCATGTCGTTGCTGGCGGCGTTGAGCTCGTCCACTTTGGACTGCAGCTCGGTGTTCACGGTCTGGAGTTCCTCGTTGAGCGACTGCATCTCCTCCTTGGAAGTCGTCAGCTCCTCATTGGTCGATTGCAGCTCCTCATTGGTGGACTGCAATTCCTCGTTCATCGACTTGAGCTCCTCGTGCGAACTCTGCATCTGCTCGCGCGTGCTCTGCACTTCCTCGCGCGCCTGCACCAGCTCGCGCTCCATTTCCTTCGCCAGCCCGTCGCGTCGCGCAGCTTTTCCCGCGCGGCCTCTCGACTTCGGATCGGGCGCGGAGGCTTCCGAGAAGACGATCATCGTCAGGCCGCACAGCGCGCCCGGCTCCACGACGACCTGCACGGTCATGTCCACGAAGATCGTCGCACCGTTCACGCCGACCTTCAGCCGCCGGCAGATCACCGGCTCCTTTTGCCGGCGCACTTTTTGGAAGGCGCTGCTGAGTTCGTAGCGCAGGCCTTCGCGCGCCATCACGAATACATTCCAGTTCGCCTTGCCCGCCACGGGTTCGAGATAGCGCCCGGTGCGTCCGCTGATGAAAAGGATGTCGCCCTCGTCGTTCACGAGCACGGCGGCGGGCGCGTGATGGCGCAGCAGCCATTGCTCGGCGAGCGCCTGCAGGCTGTCCGCGCTCACCGCCGGCGTGCGTGCCGGCTTATGCGGGTCCGGCGGCGCCGGCACGAAGGACGAGGGGAACTCCACGAACTCCGCACTGTGCGAGGATTCCCTGCGGCGGAAGATCCGCGACTTGCCGGGCAGCGGCGCGAACAAACTCGTGAACCCGCCGATGCTCTCGGCGCTGCCGAGGAAAAGCGCGCCGCCCGGATTCAGGCTGTAGTGGAAAAGCGGCAGCAGCTTCTTCTGCAACTCCGGCCCGAAATAGATGAGCAGGTTGCGGCAGCTCAGCACGTCGAGCTTCGTGAACGGCGGATCCATGATCAGATTCTGCGGCGCGAAGATGACCATCTCGCGGATCGTCTTCGCCACGCGGTAGCCGCGCTCTTCCTCGACGAAGTAACGGCTCAAGCGCTCCGGCGACACGTCGGCGGTGATGTTCGCCGGGAAGAATCCCAGCCGCGCCTTGTCCACCGCGTCGCGGTCGAGATCGGTCGCGAAGATTTGCAGCGAGAAATTCCCGCGCGGCTTCAGCTTCTCGAGCGCCTCCTTGAAAGCGATGGCCAGCGAGTAAGCCTCCTCGCCCGTCGAGCACCCCGGCACCCACGCCCGCAGCGCATGGCCGGACGCGCGGCTCGTGAGCAGCGGCGGCAGCGCCTCGTCGCGCAACTGCTCCCACGCCGCGGGGTCGCGAAAGAAACTCGTCACCCCGATGAGCAGCTCCTTGAAAAGCAAATCCACCTCCTGCGGGTTCTCGCGAAGATAGCGCACGTAGGTGGCGATGCGCGTGATGTGGTGCAGCCCCATCCGCCGCTCCACGCGCCGCGAAAGCGTGTTGCGCTTGTAGAGCGCGAAGTCGTGCCCGGTGTGGCTGCGCAGGAGGATGACCACCTTCTCGAGCTGACTCTCCGAGCCGCTCTCCGCCGCCGCATCCGAGATGGTGAGAAGCGGCGTGTGGCGCAGATACTTGAGCAGCCGCGCCGGCAGCTCCTCCGCCGGGGCCACGATGTCCGCCAGCCCCGCATCGATCACGCTGCGCGGCATCCCGTCGAACTTCGCCGTCGCCGGCTCCTGCACGAGCACCACGCCCGCCTGCTCCTTGATCGCCTTGAGCCCCAGCGTCCCATCCGTGCCCATGCCCGAAAGGATCACCCCCACGCCCCGCTCCCGCTGGTCGTCGGCCAGCGCGCGGAAGAAAAAATCGATCGGCAGCCGCAGCCCGCGCGGCGCGGACGGTTCGAGCAAATGCAGCACGCCGTGGAGGATCGACATGTCCTTGTTCGGCGGGATCACATAGACGCAATCGGGCAGCACCTTCGTGCGATCCTTCACCTGCACGACCTTCATCGTCGTCCCGCGCTGCAGCAGCTCGGGCATGATGCCCTTATGCGTCGGGTCGAGATGCTGGACGATGACGAAGGCCAGCCCGCACTTCGCCGGCACGTTTTTCAAGAAAGCCTCGAGCGCCTCCAGCCCGCCCGCCGAGGCGCCGAGCCCGACGATGGGGAATGCCGCGCGCGCCTTCCGCACCGGAGTCTCCGCGAGCGCCACGCGCCTTTTTCGAGCCGGCTTCTTTGCCGCCAGTTTCGCCGGTTTGGATTTCTTCTTCATGGCATTTTGTTTCGCAGCGTCCTCACGACTTCCACGCCTGCATCGAGGCGCACGACGGAAGCAATGTCGGGGCGATGTAAAGCGCTTCGCCCGAGCGCGTGTAAGTCAGCGGCGCCGCGCCCGCTGACAAGCCGCATTTAGCTGGCTGGGAGATCGGGCTGCGAGCGCCCGCATTCCTGGCAACGCCACGGAGCCATCCTCGCGTGAATCACCAGGGCGACCCAACTGATCCCCCAAAAGCCCAGAGTGCAAATCGTGAGCAGCAGATGCAGCCGGTGATTCACATGCACCGACCTGAAGCGGGTATTGCCGCAATCGGGACAGGTGTGAGGGCAGGTGGACATCGGTGGGAAGGAAATGGGCACTCCGAGAATACAGAGAAATGCCCAATTTCTACAACGCAGAACTTCACGCCCACTTTGGCGGGATTTTCAGCTCCGGCCGCCCGTCAGTGTTTTTGCTGCTGCTCGGCGACCCACTGCGCCGCCTGCCGGTAGAAATCCGCCGAGCTGCTGAAGTTGAGCTTTTGCCGGATGCGGAAGCGGTAGCTGTCGATGGTGCCTTCGCTGAGGTTGAGTTCCTTGGCGATCTCGCGGCTGTTCATCCCGCGCCCGGCGAGCTGGAAGACTTCCAGTTCTCGATCCGAGAGAAGTTCGATGGCGGATTTGTCGGCACGATCGCCCATCTTGCCGATGCGCTGGAGGATGCGGGAAGTCACGCGGCTGCTCACGTAAACGTCGCCCGCGAGCACTTTCTGGATGGCCTCGATGACTTCCGAGGAAGCCTCGTTTTTCGAGATATAGCCCTGCGCCCCCGCGTGGAGAGCGCGCTCGGCGTAGAGGTCCTCCTCGTGCATCGAGAGCACGAGCACGGGAAGCGAAAGGCCCTGGGCCTTGATATCCTTGATCAACTCCAGCCCACTGGACCCGCGCAGGGTGATGTCCACGATGGCGACGTCCGGCTTCGTGGCGGTGATGATCTCCATCGCCTCGCGGATGTTGTCGGTCTCTCCGCAGACGGTCATGCCCAGCTCCTTGTTGATGAGGTGCGCGAGCCGTTCGCGGAACATCGGATGATCCTCGACGAGGAGGACCTTTCGCTTTGCGGGTGTCGATGTGTCAGGCATGGGCTTCACGAGCTTTCGGTTGAGCGAGCGGAGCTTTGCACATGATACGCGTCCCGTCTTTCGCGCTGGATGCAATGTCGAAATCCGCGCCGATCGAATGCGCCCGATACCGCATGGTGCCCAGGCCGAGACCGGAACTCGATTCTGGCTTGCCCGGAAATCCCTTTCCGTCGTCGGAGATGACGAGTCGGATCGCTCCATCCTCCCCGTGCAGCGAGACGACGATCCGATTCGCGCCGCTGTGTTTCATGGCGTTGCTGAGCGCCTCCTGGGCGATGCGGTAGAGCTGGGTCCCGATGACCGGGTCCGCGATGTGGGTGTCGCCCGTTTCCTCAAACCGCACATTCATCGACGCGAGTCGCCGGGTCACACCGACCATCTCGTCCAGCGCGATGGAAAGTCCCGCGCCATCCATCTGCACCGGGAAGATGCCGCGCGCCAGGCTCCGGGCCTGCGAGACGGCCTCCTTGAGAAGACCCTCGATCTCTCTCGCCTCTTTGGCGTGCGGTGCCGATTCGTGCGCGAGGTCGTCGGCCAGGGACTTCGCCGAAATACCGACCGCGGCGAGATACTGGCAGAGCCCGTCGTGCAGGTCGCGACCGATGCGCTGCTGCTCGCGCTCGGTCACCCGAACAATTTCCTCCTCGAGCTGCCGCGTCCGTTCCATCGCCGTGATGCGCGCGCGGTCCGCGTCGCGGTGGGTCTTCAAGGCCGCCCCGCCGATGGCGACGAAGAGAAAATAGACCAGCCGGCTGAACGTCGCCATTTGATAGCCCAAAGTGCTTTGATACGGATGCTCGGTCTTGTTAGCGAGCCACCAAATCAGCGCACCGAGCACCGCGAAGGCGACGCCCGACGATCGGTCCACAAACCAGACGGCCATGAGAATCGGCACCGCATAAAAAGCGAACATGCTCCACTCCCAGCCCGTTTCCGTATCCACGAAGCCGATCGCCAGCAGGAGCGCCAGCGATTCGATGAGCAGCACCCATCGGGGCTGCGCACGGATGACTTCAGAGAGCTTCATTCCGAAGCGTCGCCGGTTTCTCGGGACCTGCCAACCTTCGACTGTCGGTCGGCTGAGCGTCATCTAGCCCCTCGCGTTGCGCCGGCGGAAGCGCTGGAGACCGAGAAGCAGGCCCGCGGCAGCAGCCAGCGATCCCATCGCGCCCGGCTCAGGCACCACCACAAGCGCCACCGAGGAGACTCCCGCGTAGTGCGGATCGCTGTAGTTGTAGTCGATCGCGTAGTTGGTCCCGTTGATATAGAAATACACCGGATCCGTCTGCGAAACGTCGTAGTCGGCCAGATTCCCAAAGCCCGGCACGTCGAAGACGCCGGTCCAACTCCCGGTGGCATAAGTGATGAAGGTCAGGTAGTCGCCCTCCACCAACGTGCTCGCACCGCCGTTCGTGTCACTGACTGCGAGGCTGGCAAACGTCGTCGGGCCCAGGGTCAGAGCGCCGGTGACCATGGCCAGGTCGCTCGTGTTCTGGAAGTTCATCGAATCGATGAGCGTCGCGTGATCGCTGAGGATCTCGAGTCGGAACGTCCCGCCGTCGGCCAGCAGCAGACCGCCGCCCACGGCGAAGGTGCCGATGCTCGCGCCGGGGCTGAAGGTGCCGGCGGCGTCAACATTGACATCGCCGCCCGTCTTGCCCGTGCCGCCAAAGGTTCCGGCATTGATCGTCGTCGGGCCCGAGTAGGCGCTGTTGTCGCTGCTGACGAGCATCGTGCCAGCGCCGGCCTTGGTGAAGCCGCTCGCTCCGCCCAGGCTGCCCGCATAGTCGAGCGTCCGGTTCGCCGCCACATCGATCGTGGCGCTCGTCGTGAAGGTCAGCCCTGCACTGCTCGCCAGCGTGCCCGTGCCAGTCACGGCCAGCGTCGCGCCGGCCCCATCGAAGGTCACGCCCGTCGCGCCGCCGAGGTTTTCGCTGCTGCCGACCACCACGGTGCCGCCCTTGATATTCATCACGCCGGCGAAGCCGGTGTTGTCGCCCGAGAGCGCGAGCGTGCCGGTGTCGGTCTTGTTGAGCCCCGTGCTGCCGCTGATCGCGCCGGACACGGTGAGCGTGTTGCTGCCAGTGACCCGGAAGGTGCCGCCGCCCGTGTTGAGCGCGACCGAGCGATTGCTCGTGAGATCGACGCTCGCGCCGGTGCTCTTCAGCGTGCCCCCCGCGAACGCGAGGGTGTTCGTCACCGATTCGTCGCCGAGGTTGCGGCTGGCGCTGATTTCCGTGATGCCAGCCGAGAAGTCCACGAGGCCGCTGTTGGTGTTCGTGCCGCTCAAGATCAGCGTGCCGTCGCCGGTCTTGCTGAGTGTAGAACTGCCACTGATCACGCCCGGGACGGTCATCGTCGTCATGTCGTCCACCTCGAAGGTTCCGCCGCCGGCGCCCAGCGCAACGGTGCGATTGCTGGTCAGATCGATATCTTCCCGGCTCCGCAGTGTGCCGCCCGCCAGCGAGAGGGTATTGGTCGCCGACTCGTCCCCGAGATTGACGCTCGTCCTGATGCTGATCTTGCCACCATTGATCGCCACCAGACCGCTGTTGGTGTTCGGGTTGCTGAAGACCAGCACGCCATCGTCAGTCTTGGTCATCGTGGTGGAGCCGCTGACGACACCGGAGGCGATCAGGAGATTGCCCGAAGTGACCTTGATGGTGCCGCCGCCGGCGCCGAGCGCGATGTCGAGATTGGTGCCAAGGCCGAACGTGCCCGTGGCTTCCAGCGTGCCGCCGGCGAGCAACACATCATTGCCCACGGAGCTATCACCGAGATTGGTGCTATCGCTGATGCTGACGGTGCCGCCGAAAATCTCGACCGTGCCGCTATTGATATTCACACCGCTCAAGGTCAGCGTGCCGTCGTCGGTCTTGGTCAGCGCCGTGGCGCCGCTGACTACGCCGGAGACGGTCAGATTGTTGCCGGTGGTCACCTTGATGGTGCCCCCGCCGGCGCCGAGCGCGACCGTGCGGTTGGCGCCGAGGTCGAACGTGCCGGTGGCTTCGAGCGTGCTGCCATCGATGGACACCGTATTCGTCGCGACCGTCGAGTCACCGAGGTTGTTGCTCGCGCCGATGCTGAGGATGCCGCCGTTGATCGCGGTCGAACCCTTGTAGGTGTTGGTGCCGCTGAGGATGAGCTTGCCGGTGCCGGACTTGACGAAGTCCAGCATGCCGGTGCCGCCGCCATTGAGGATCTGGCCGGAGAACGTCGAGTCAGTGCCGCCATTGTAGTTCACGGTCAGCGTCGCATTCGCCGTGGCGTGGGAGTTGGTCACCGTGCCGGCGCCGCTCAGGCCCCCGACCGTCTCGGCATTGCCGTCGAGGTCGAAGGTGCCGGCGCTGATCGCCAGCCCGGAGCCATCGGGGATGACGTTGACCGCACCCACGCGGACGATGCCCGCGTCGATGGTCGTGTCGCCGGTCCAGCTATTGCCCGTGCCGGAGAGCACCAGGGTGCCGGCGCCGGCTTTGGTCAATCCAGCGCTGCCGCTTCCGGTCACCGCGCCACTCAAGGTCGCCGTCACCGCCGCGTCGCTCACCGCGATTGCACGCGTGCTGCCGCCGAGATCCACGGTGCCGCTGAGGGTCAGGTTATCGCCCGCCGATGTGCCGCCGATGCTGACGTCGCCCGAGACCGTCACCGCGTTGGCCACGCTGGTGGAGGCGCCGGTGATAGTCACGCCATCGGAGAGCACCAGCGCGCCGGTGCCGAGCGGGCCTTGCGTCAGCGGGCCGCTGTCGCTGCTCGCGCCGATCACGAGGGCACCCTGGGTCAGGAACACGCCGCCGGTGAAGGTGCTCGTCGCCCCGCTCAGCGAGAGCGAGCCAGCGCCAGCTTTGATCAGCGCCGTGAAGCCGGTCATCTGGCCGGAGAAGACGGTGCTCGCACCGTTCCCGCCAGCCGTGAGGATTGCGCCGGCTCCCGAGTTCTGCACGAGCCCGGCGCCCGCAAGCGAACCGACGGTCTCACTGTTGCCGACGATATCGACAGTCGCACCGCCATCGACCGTCAGCGCGGAGCCGTCCGGGATCACATCGGCCGCTCCGAGGCGGAGCAAGCCGCCGCTCACCGTCGTGGACCCGGCGTAGTCGTTCAAAGCATTGGAGAGCACGAGCGTGCCGGCTCCGGCTTTCGCGAGATCGCCCGGGCCGGTGACCTGGCCGCTGATCGTCGTCGTCACGCCTGCGGCTGTGACGGTGAGGGTGTGAACACCCGCGCCGACGAGGGTCGTCGTTCCGCCCAGCGTCAGGTCGTCGGCTGCTGTCGTTCCGCCGATGGTGACGCTGCCATTCAAGTTCACCGCGTTCGCCACGCTGGTGGCAGCGCCGATGATCGTCACGGCGTCAGCGATGGTCAGCGTCCCGGTGCCCAGCGGGCCTGCCGTCAGCGGGTTGCTGTCGCTGCTTGCGCCGATCGAGAGCGAGCCGCCGTTCACGGTCACGCCACCGGTGAAGGTGCTCGTGCTGCCGGTCAGCGAGAGTTCGCCAGTGCCGATTTTGACGAGAGCCGTGTTGTCCGTGATCTGGCCGGAGAAGACCGTGTTCGCGCCATTGCCGCCCGCCGTGAGGATGGCCGCGCCGGGCAACGAGTTCTGCACCAGGCCGGAACCGGCAAGCGAGCCGATGGTTTCGTTGAAGCCGGCGAGGTCAAACGCCGCGCTCGCATTGATCGTCAGCGCCGAGCCATCCGGGATCACGCCCGCCGCGCCGACGCGCAACACGCCGCTGTTGACGGTCGTCGTGCCGGTGTAGCTGTTCGCGCCGAGCAAGGTGAGCCTGCCCGCGCCGAGCTTGACGAGGTTGAGCGTGTTTGCCCCGGCGTTCGGATCGGCGATCACGGCGCTGTGGTCGAAGTTTCCGCCACTCGCATTTGTCGTGTCGAGCGCGAGACTCGATCCGCTCGAGAATCCGCCAAACGGGCTGCCGAGGGCCGCGATGATGCCGATATCCGCCGACGTGAACTCAGTCGCGCCGCCGACATTGAAGGCCGCGGTCGCGCCGGGCGCGACGAGGATGTTCGTATCGACCCAGTTCGCGGGCGTGGCGTTGTAGAGCGACACGCGGTTGGCAAACTGGAGCGTCCCAGCCGTGATCGCCGTGAATCCGGTGTAGGTATTCGTGCCGGAGAGCGTCCACGTGCCGGCCCCGGCCTTGCTCACCGCGCCGGTGGTCGTCGCGATGCCGCTGCCGATCGCGCCGTCGCCGGCGCCTGTCAGGAACAGATTAAATCCAGCGCCAGTGATCGTGCCGGCGTCGGTCAGGCTCAGCATCCCGCTGTCGGACGCGATGGTCGATGTGGTGCCCAGCATGATGGGACCGCCGAATTCGTTCGTGCCGCTGACATTGACCAGCGCGCCATTCTGCCCGGCGGCGCCATTGCCGCTGAGCGTGAGCGCCTCGGCGCCGATGGTGATGCCACCCTCAAGCTGCAAGGTCGCGCCGGAGGCCACGCTGGTGCCCATCACCGTCGTGCCCAACGCCGCGGAGTTCTGGATGTTCAGGATGCCTTCGAGGACGCTCGTCGTGCCGTCATAGTTATTGGCGCCGGTCAGCATGAGAGTGCCCGTGCCGATCTTCGCCAGCACCGCGCAATCCACGCCCGAAATGACGCCCGGCGCAGTGAGGAGGTTCGATCCGGTGACTTCGAGACTGCCACCGCTGCCGCCGAGGGAGATCGTGCGGTTCACGCCGAGATCCACGCTGGCACCTGTGGTCTGAAGGATGCCGCCATTGTTGATCGCGATCGTATTCGTCGCCGAGCCATCGCCGAGTCCGTCGGCGGACGAGATGCTGATCGCGCCGTTGTTGATCGTCGTCGAACCGGCGTAAGTATTCGTGCCGCTCAGGAAGAGAACGCGGCTGCCTTCCTTGATGATGCCGCCGTTGGTGACGATCGTTTCGATGAGCGCATCGGGTTTGCCGACGGTCGTCGCGACTGTCAGGGAGTTCGGCTGCACGGTGATGGTGCGAATGCCGCCGCCCAGATTCAGCGTGCCGGAGTTCGGTGCCGCGACGCCGGTCGTGCCGGTGCCCGTGATCAACACGCCGCGCGGATTCGTGCCGGTATCGTTGGTGTTGCGGTCGTTGCTGAGCGTGATGTCGCCGGTGACAGTCAGGACGCCTCCAGCGCCCGTCCTCACGAGCACGCCAGAGCCGGTCGTCGTGCCCATCGTCAGCGAACCGATGGTGTCCGCGTGGGTATTCAAGTCCAGGGTGCCGACCGCGCCGGTCGTGTTGGAGCGCACGCTCACATTGGTGGAGTCAGCGATCTGGTTATCCGCCAGCAGCTTCACCGTGCCGGTTTCGCTCGCCGTCGTGCTGAAGCCGATCAGCAGGTTTCCACCGCCGATGCCATTGACGCCGGGGGTCTTGTTCAACTCCAGCGTTCCGCGGCGGACACCGAAGTCGCCCGTGAAGGTGCTCGCGGTGCCGCCCGCAAGTTGCAGGATGCCGGTGCCGATCTTCGTGAGTGCGCTGCCGGCCGATCCGGTGATTCCAAGGCCCGTCGCGACGACCGTGATGGCGCCGGTATCGATCGTGCCGCCGCCGCTGAGGACGTTCAACGTCGGCGTGGTCAACCCGCCAAGGTCGTCAACGTAGTCGACCGCGATCTGCAGCGTGCCGCCCGAGAGGGTGACGGCACCACCGCCGAGGTTCGCATTTGCATGCAGAAGAATGGCTCCCTCATTGATGGTCGTGCCGCCACCATAGGTATTGACCGCGCCAATTTCGAGCGTGCCGCGTCCAGACTTCGTCAAGGCTGCACCCACCGTGTTCAGCGGCGAGGCGACAGCCGCCGTGAGCGTCGCGGTGTTGGCCGCCGAGGACGGATTCACCACGAACATCACATACTCGCTGCCGCCAGTCTGAATGCCGCCATCGAAGCCGCTGAGCACGATCCCATGGACGCTGCTCGCTGCAGCTCCCGTGTTTTGCGTGAAGAGGAATGTGCCGCTCGTGTTGATCATCGTCTGGCCGGCGCCGGTGCCGGTGACACTGATCGTTCCCGCGCCGGTGCTGTTCTTGTTGATGACTAGTGAATTGATCGTCTTGCCAGCGATCGCTGCCGGGTCGGCGGTGAGGCTCTCGCGGGCATTCTCATTCGCCGCCGCAAGGGCGAGCGTGTCGTATTCCGTCGTCAGGTCGAGCGGACGGATGCCGGCACCGGACACGTAGGTGACCAGCGAGTTGCCCATGTTGATGGTGGCCGAGATGCCGGCGGTGTAGGTTTCACCGATGGCCCACGGCACGATGCTGACGCTCTGGCTGGCCGCCGCGCCGCCGCCGCCGACAAGAGCGAGGGAGATGAACGAGGTCTGGTTGCCAGCGTTGCCGATGCGGAACTGGTTGTTCGTGGCGTTGGTGCTGCCCAGGTTCGTGCCGCGGACGTTCAGGGTGGCGTTGTTGGCGCGGACGAGATTCGTCATGATGATATCCGAATCGTCGTTTGCGGACGTCGATTCCATCGTCACGTAGCTGGCGCCGGAATTGGCGGTGACCACGCCCACCGTCTCGTCGAGGGTGCCGTCCTGGTCGGTGCGGATCCAGAGGCCACGCGGCTGGGTCACGCCGTTGCTCACGCCGTCGGCGGAATTAAGCGCGATAGTCGCGGTGTTCAGGATGCGGTCGCCGGAGCGCGAGGTGGTGGTGTCGTCGATCAGCAGGCTGCCGCCCTTGTTGATCGTGAATGCCTTCGCGTTGGCGAGCCGGCCGGTGGAGGTGCTCAACTGGAGCAGTCCGTTGTTCACGTTCACGGAGCCGACGAACCCAGTCGTGCTCTGGCCGGTCACGTTCCAGTTGAAGGTGGTGCCGGTGCTGTTGATCGCGTTCAGCGTCAGCACGCTGTTAGTGCCGCCGGTGAAGACGCCACGGTAATCGGCGTTCGCGGTTTCATTGATGGTGAGCTGACCCGAGGTGCCCAGGGCAATGGTGCCACTGCTCTCGTCCAGGATGTTGCCGATCACTTCAGCGGAGGTGGTCAGTTCCAGCGTCGTGCCGGCGCGAAGCTGGATGTTGGTCGTGTCGCCGATCGCATTTCCGCCCGTGGCCTGGACCTTGCCCGCGTTGATGGTGATCTGGCTGCCGGTGGGCAGGAACGAGTTATTGCCCGAAAGGATCAGCGTCCCCACACCCGTCTTGGTGATGCCGCTGCTCTCGATGATGTTCGACGCGATGATGAGCGAGCCAAGGGTGTTGTTCTGGTGAACCATGAACTCGCCCGGGGTGTTGGAAACATTGCCGTAGAGCTCGCCGCCGGTGATCCTCATGTCCACCGCGCCGAGACCCGGATCGACCAGGATGCCGCCGGAGGTGATTCCGAAGCGCGCACCCGAGGCGATATTGAGCGTCGAAGCCGTCGCCGCCGCAAAGGTGAGGCTGGAGATGGTGCTGCACGCATCGGCGATGCCGGTGAAGTTGCCGCTGTTGATGATATTCTGTCCGGCGACCCAGAGAGTCGGATCGTTCTCGGGCGCCAACGTAGCCTGGACGATGTCCCCGCTCCCATCGACCGCAGCGATGCGCCGCAAGCCCGCCCCGATCTTCACCGTGGCCCAGCCGAGCGCGCCGGCTGGACTGGTCGAGGTCGCCTTTGCGTCGGTCGTGGAATACTCGAACAGAACCGCGCCGCCGGTCACCGTGCGGGTGAAGGCATTTCCGAGGTCGAGCGTGAGCGTCTGGCTCGGGTCGTTGTTTAGTGCCACTGTCGTGGCGCCCTGCAGGATCGTCGTGCTTGTGACGCTATCCACCGTGGGGGCCGACGCGTTGCCGTTCAGGATGAGGGAAGCGTTGGTTTGTAGAGCTCCAAGGCCCAGCAACAACACACGACCGATCTTGCTGTTGTTGTTGGTCGTGTAGTCGAGGACCAGGTCGCCCTCTCGGACGTTGACGTTGCCCGTCGATGCCACGTCCCGGTCGCCCGAGAAGACCAGCGTGCCGGTGGTCTGCTTGAAGATCTGGCCGTTGCCCGCCAGCGTGATCCCGGATCCGATCGAGCCGTGCCGGATATCCTTGTTGCCGGTCGTGGTGATGATGCCCGTGCCCGTGATGTTGCCGATGTTCGTGCCGTTGCCGACCAGGATCTGCGTCGGGGCGATATTCGCGCTGACGAGGTTCAGCAAGGCTGCGGAGCCCGCAGTGGTCGATGCCGTGTCACCGACGTTGAGAAGATCGGTCCCTGTCCCGATGCCGCCTGTGGTGAGGACGTTGATCTGGCCACCATTGCGGATGAAGATGTCGTCACCGGTGTGAACCTGCGAGGCCGCGCTGATATTCACGATCGCGCTGCCCTGTGTGCCGGTGCCGTCGATCACGATGTCATTCACCGCATCGAGCGACAGAGCCGCGGTGGCATTCACCACCCCGGTGTTCACTGAGATGGTGTCGGTGACCTGGATCTTCGCGTTCACGGTCCACGTGCCGGTGCTGTTGAAGTTCACGTCCTTCGTGGTGCCGGCGCCATTCAGAATGCTGATGTCGCCGTTGATGACGCCGCTGCCCGCACCGGCGAAGCTGAGGCTGTTGTTTGAGGTCACCGTGTAGGTGCCGTTCAACGTGAGATCGGCGGCTGCATTCACCGAGTCGCCCACGGTGATCGTGCTGCTCCCGCCGGAGGCGTCGATGTTCACACCGATGACAGCCTGGCCCGGATCGTTGGTTGCGTTGAACACGATGTTTCCGGGCAAAGTGAGCGTGCCCTGTATCAGCGCAGTATCCAGGAATTGCGCGATGCCGTTCACTCCGCCGCCCAGCGTGAGGTCGCCGACGGCGGTGTAGTTCTTTCCATTCAGATCGAATGTCGCCGTCGTGTTCGCATCGGCCGTGACCGTCACTGCCCCAACCGGCGTGAACGTGCTCACCGGCCCGAGCTGCAGGATGCCATCGCGCACGACCGTCGTGCCCGTGTAGGTCGCTGCGCCGTCGAGGATCTGCGTGCCGCCACCCGTCTTCTCGAGGTTGAAGTTGTTCTCGTTCGCCCCGCCGCCGCCGAGGGCGCCGGTGAAGGTCGCGCTGCCGCTGGCCGCCCCGATCGAGAGGGTCGAGATCGTCGCATTGCCACCGATCACCTTGCTGCCGGCGAAGGCGCCGTTACTCAGGCCACCGATGGTCGCGTTCGTCGCCGCGGTCGCGTTGCCGACTTTCAGCGTGGCGGCTGTCGCCGCCGTGCCGAGGGCGACATTCGCATTGCTCGAGAGGCTGCCCGTGCCTTCAAAGATCAGGTTGCCGGCATTGATGTTGATCACTCCCGCGATCGTTCCCGCCGTGCCCGAGAAGACGAGGTCTCCGGGGACGGTCGCGGTGTCGTTCACCGTCAGCGTCACGCCGGTGCCAGTCAGGCCGCCGGATAGCGTGAGCGTGCGCCCCGCGTCCTCGATGTTCCACGATTGACTCTGCGGAAGACCCACGATCGCGCTGATGGCCACATTCGCTGCCCCGGTCTCGATGGTCAGGCTCGGAGTATCCACGCCGTTGCCCAGGGTCAGCGTGTTGACGCCGTTCGAGCTGGCAATCGTGGTGGCCGGATTCGCCGTGTGGAAGATCAACGACTCGATCGTCATGTTCGAGCCGAGCGTGGTGTCGAAATTCGCCGCACCGCTCGCGGTAAAGTGAACGATCGTGCCGGAGTCCGGTGCGACCTGCGTATCAACGCTCGTCGCCAGCCCGGTATCCCAATTTGACGTGCCGCTCAGCGTCGCCGACCACACCGCCGTGCCGAGACCGGTGAGATCGCCCTTCCAATAGGCGTCCGCCGCGGCCGTCGCGGCGGTCGGCGTGAGGATCAACTGTTGGGCAGTCCCGCCAATGGCCAGCGCATAGGTGAAGGCCCCACCGTTGAAGACGTAGGGATTGAGATCGAATGTCCCGGCCAGCGAGTTGAGATCGGCGCCGTCGATCAGGACATAACTCGCTGCGCTGGGCGTGCCGTTCACATAAACAGCGGTCGTCATCGTGCCGTTGGCCGTCAGCGTCTGGGTCGTGGGGAGACTGATCTTCGTGTTGAAACCGCCATCGATGCCGAACCCGAGCGTGCCGCCCGTGGTCGTCCCGACGGTCACGACGTTGCCGGCGCCCGAGAAGCCATAGACCTGATTCGCCACATTGCTCGTGCCGGTCAGCGCGAACTGCGCGTCGTCGGCGACGGTCAGGTTCGTGGTCATCGCCGGGAAGGCTCCTGTGCTGGCCATGAAGAGCTTGCCCCCGGCCACCGTGGTGGTGCCCACGTAGGTGCTCGTCCCGGAGCCGTTGATGACGAGGGAGCGCGGACCGTCCTTGACGAGGTTGAGGTTGCCCTCATCGAGACCCGCGCCGCCGATGTTGCCGCTGAAGACCGAGATCGCCGGGAGATTAAGCGTCAGCGTGGACATCCCTGAGTTGCCGGAGACGATTCGGTTCGCCGTGCCGGTGCCCGCCGAGGCGAGAGAGGTGAAGGTGTGATCAAGCGCTGCCGCACTGTCGCCGAGCTGGAGGGTGCCCGAGGTGCTGCCGCCTCCCATGATCAGCGACTGGCTGGTGCCGAGCGGGCTGCTGCCGCCCACGGCCTTCGCCACGAGGCGGCCATTCACGACTGTCGTCGAACCGTTGTATTGGTTCGCGCCGCCGAGAGTGAGGGTGCCCGTGCCGGTCTTGACGAAGTTGAACGTCGCCCCGCCGATGGCAGCCATCACACCGCCGAAGCCGGTGTTCGTGCTGTTGCCCGCCGTAAAGTTCACCGTGCCGCTGGCCGCGGTGTTAATGATCACGCCACCCTGCGTCGCACTATTGCTCGCGAGCGAGCCCACCGTCACCGCGGAGCCGCCGCCGGTGATATCCACCAGGGCGCCTTCGCTCACGCTCAAGGCCGTGCCCGTCGGCACCGCATCCACCCCGCCATAGCTCAGCACGCCATCATTCACTGTGGTCGCGCCACTGTAGGAGTTGCTGTTGTTGCTCAGGACGAGGATGCCGTTGCCGGTCTTGGTAATCGAACCGGCGCCGTCGAGGATGCCGCCCAGTGTCAGGGTCTTCGCGGCTGCTTCCACATTGATGTTGTGGTTGCCGGCGGCCAGCGTGCTCGCACCATTGAGCGTCAGACTGAAGACGTCCCGCAGGGCGAAGTCTCCGGTGACGGTGAAGTTGTTGGGGATGACGCGGTTGTCCGCCGTCGAGGAAAGGAAGGTGTTGTTTCCAATCGTCAGCGTGCCCGCGGACAGGACGGTGTTGTTGCCCAGCAAAAGACCGCCGGTCTGGAGGTCGAAGTTTCCCGTCCATGCGTTGGCGCCGCTCAGTCTCAGCACACCGTTGCCGTCCTTGATGATGTCCCCGCCTTCGATGGCGGCGTTGACGATCAGGTTGGGCAGGATCGGATTGAGCGTCGTCCCGTTCCATTCCACCGGATGGACGGTGATGGTCGTCGTGGCCGCGGTGAAAGCCAGCCCGCCATCGATCGTGGATGTCGCATTGACGCTGACATTCTGGCCGCTGGCGGTGATGCCGCTGCCGGTGACGGTCAATTTGCCTGTGCCTGAGGTGACCTGAGGCACGGTGCCGCCGTGGTTGTTGAAGACCAGGTTGGCGATCGTCTGGTTGTTGCCGTTCAGGTTGAGGATACCGCCGCCCATGATCGTGACGGTCGCCGTCTCGTTGATCTGGCTGTCAAAATTGAGGAGCACAGTCGTGGTCCTGTCATTGAACAGGGCGCCCGAGTTGTTGCCGTAGCCACCCGCGATCGTCAGGTCACCGGGGATGGCGAAGACGTTCACGCCTTCCGCGGAAGGGTTGTTCAACTGGACCTGGCCTGCGTTGACGAAGGTGCCGCCGGTGTAGGTGTTGCTGCCGTTGAGGAACACATCGTTGGTGGCCACGAATGCCGCGCCACGACCGGTGGCGCCGTCGATGACGAGCGTGACGGGACCGCCCGCGCCGTTGTCCACGATGTTGGCGCCGATCCGCACGTCTGCATTGCCGGTGAGGTCCACCTGCCCGTTGAACCAAGCCTGGGCATGCAGGTAGAGATCGGCGGGAGATGCCGTGGTGCCGGCAGTCAGGTTGCCATTGAGGACGGCGATGTTGTTGAACAGAGCCGTCGTGGAGACAGGCGAGAGGATGAGGCCGCCGCTGGCCAGAGTCAGCGTGTTACCGCCGAGGTCGAGTGTGCTGTCGTCCGTGGACGTGGACGGCGCCTGCATGTTCAGGCTGTTAACCGTGCGGTCCCCCGTCAGCGTGGTCGTGGAACCCGCAACCGGCAGGACGATGCGGATGTTGTCCGTGGCGAGGCCTTCATCGAGGACGTTCGGCGCGTAACCCGCGAAGCCCTGGGTGGTCAGGCCGCCCACGCCCTGTCCGGGGATGTAGCTGGCAAACTCACGTTCAAAGGTGGCCCAACCGCCGATGAGGTCGTTTGTCAGACCACCACCGATGGACGCCGTGGACGAGCCATTGAGCGTGGTGATGAAGATCCGCTGGAGGCCGCTTGGCTGTGCGTCAATGTTCACGAACCGGACCGTCCCGCGGGAGCCGGGCGCCCGGCTGAAGCTGGCAAAGGTCGCATCCACCTGGTTCACGTTCGAGCCGCCTTCGGCGAAGTCGATGATGCTATTGCCTTCCCCGAGCGTCACGGCACCGAAAGTCTCGGTCGTGTAGAGAGCGGCGCGGCTGCGGAGTTGCAACATGCCGCCGCGCAGGGAGATGGTGGCCGCGTCGTTGATCCGGTCGGTCAGGTTGGATGCTTCGGTGGCGTTGTTGTTGGAGGTGATCAGAAACGTGGCATTCGAGAGCTCGATCGCCGTCGTTCCGCTCAGGCTCGCTGTGTCCTGAAGGATGACACGCCCGCCGTTGTAGAGGGTCGGGCCCGTGTAGGGCTGGTCCACATAGAGGTTCCAGTCAGACGACGTATTGGCGTTGTTGGAGCGAACCACGGCGATATTCCCCTGGATGGAACCGGCGAAGATGGAAGACGCCGTGGTCATGGCCAGCGTGGCCTGGGTGCCCGCAGAGTTGATGACCGTGCCGCCGCCGAAGTGGGCGTCGTTGCGGGCGAGGACCGCACTCTGGCGCGACTCCAGGAGTATGACCTGCTGAACCGTGCCGTTCAGGTCGAGGACACCGCCTTCGTTCACGTAAATCTGCCGGCCCGGCAGGATGGTCTGGTCTCCGCCGCCGAGCTTGAGGATGCCGTCATTCACCATGACGGTGCCGTGGTTGGTATTCCCCGCCGTGAGGGTGAGGGTGCCGGGACCGGACTTGGTCACCGTTCCGGTCGTGCCGGCGATCGGCACGGTCAGCGTCAGATCGCCCACGGTATGGATGTTGATTTCACGATTGCTCGTCGAGGTGAGGTAGCTCACGCCGCTGAAACCGGTGATGCCAGTATTGCCGCCCAGCACGATCAGGCCACCGCTGTCGAGGGTCAGCGGGACATAGTTGAGCAGGACGCCGCCGCCGGAGCCAAGGCGCAGCGAGTTGACCGTCGTCAGGCTGCTGAGCGCCTCGGTGCTCGAAAGGTTCACGTTGGCGAGAGCCGAGGTGAAGTCGGTGGTCTGCTCCGCGCCAGTGAGCGCGCGCAGGCTGTTCGCGGCGGTGTTGGCCGCAGCTGCGGCGGAATCCGCCGTAAGGAAGAAGGTGCCCTCACCCGTGAGACTGGTATCGCCGTAGGCCCAAGGCAGGATTGACTTGTTGGTCGTTCCGCTGTCACCGAGCTGGCCGATGAAGACGTAAGCGCCACCTTTGATCGTGGCCACGCCAGCCGCAGCGGCGGCTCCCAAGTTGTCTCCACGGACGACCAACGTCGCCTGCGCCGAGCGGGTGACCGCGCCGGTGGTGAAGTTGAGTTGTGAATCGGGATCCGCATCCAACGTGAAGTAGGACGTTCCCTCGCGAAGGGTGAAGGTTCCGACCGTCTCGGAAGTGGGCGCGCTGGAGTTGCCGATGATCGTCAGGTCCGCGCCGGAGATGTTGATATTGCGGCCAGTCAGCCGGTTATCGACCGCGGTGCCCGAGTTATCCAGAACGAGGAGGCCGGTCGGGTTCAGATAGACATCGCCCGTCCCGCCGCCGGCACCAGGAACGCCAAAAGTGCCGGGGCCATTGAGTGACAGCGTGCCGGTCTTCACGACCACACGGTCCCCGGTATAGGCATTGGCCAACTGGATGTTCAGCGTGCCCGAGCCGAACTTCGTGAGCGTGGCCAGGCCGTCCGCAACCAGATTCCCGGTGTGCGTGATGGCGGTGGTGGTAAGGTTGATGGTGCCCGCGCCGCCGAAGCCGACCCAGTTGTCGCGGTTGCTGCCTGCCGTGCCGATTCCCAGCACGATCCCGCCTTCGACGTTCAGGGTGGAGCCCAAGTCGGCCGTCAGCGTGCCAGAGCGAGAGTTCGCGTCCGTCGTGGTCGTGTCGATGGTGATCGCGCCGGTGAGGGTGTTGATCCCGCCGGTGCTGTGAATGGCACCACTGGCATTCACGCCGTTGCTGGAGGAGTTGTTGGTCGAGGCGATCTGGATGGCATCCGCCACGGTGATGCCGCCGGGCAGTTCGAGGGAGGCCCCGACGTTGGCGATGACGAGATTGCCCGTTGCGGTGCCGAGCGCCGCGCCGTCCGTGATGCGGAGCACGCCCTGGCCGATCGTCAGGACTCCGTCCCATCCTGGCTGAGCCTGCGTGAGCACCAGGGTGCCGAGGTCGTTCTTGCGGAGCGCATTCGTAGCCGTCGTAGTGGTAAAAGCGGTATTGAGCGTGAACACGTTGCTGCCCGTCACGTCGATGCCGCTGCTGGCGGCGTTGAGGTTGATGGTGCGGCTGGTGCCGAAGGTGGCGGAGATGCGCAGACCTTCGGCGAGGCTGTTCGATCCGATCTGGATCACGTTGGCAGAATCACCGAATGCGCCGTCCGCCCCCGCTTCCACCGTGCCGTTGGTGATGTTGATGGTGCCGATGAAGCTATTGGCTGCATTCGCAAGCTTCATGACGCCGTTTCCGCTCATGGTCAGAGCCTGGCTGCCGCCGATGATGCCGGACAAAGTGAGGCCCACCGGCTGGAGGGAGGTGTTAGCGTTGTTGACCGTCCAGTTGTTGCCGGATGCCAGCGTGATGTTGTCCGGGATGTTGAGGCCGTAGTTGTTGTTGTTGGCCAGCGTGATGCCATTGGGCAGCACCGACGAAGTGAGGCCCGTGAGGGCGAGGGTCTTGTAGGCCGACAGCGGGAAATATAGCCCTGAGCCCGCGCGACCGATAGTCAGCGAGAGGTTCAATCCGTTGACCGGCTCGAACGTGACCGTGCCGAGATTGATCGCCTCAACGCTGCTCGTGCCGTCGCCATCGTGCAGCAACGTGAACGAATTGAGGTTGGTCAGCCCTTCGATGTTAATCGTGGCCGTGGGGCTGATCCCGGTGATGTTCAACCCGGGGATGTTGCCGATGCCGGCCTTCGTGATCGTGTTCGCGCCGGTGGCTCCACCGATGGCGGTCACCGACCCGAGACCGATGATCTTGCCGCCAAGCACGACGTTCAGATACGGGGTGGCGATGTTCACCACCAGTCCGGTGGTTCCCAGCGTCGCGAACGTCAGGTTACCGTTCACAGTCAGCGTGTCCGTGCTGGTGCCGATGTTATCGAAGATGGGGTCGGAGGCGAAGCTGAAGGCGTTGGCCACCGTGCGGGTGTTGTCATCGACGAAGAGCCGGGTGCCCGTCGCCATGGTGACATCCCCGCGGCCGAGCGGCCCCGAGGCGAGGGAGTTGGCGGTGGTGCCCGTGCTGCTGGTGCCGAGCACGAGACCGCCACCGGTGACATTGATCCCGCCCGTGAAGGTGCTCTGGCCGCTGAGTTGAACCAGGCCCTCGCCCGACTTCGTGATGCTGGAACCAATTCCGGTGATCACCGAGGCGATGTTCAACGCGCGGTGGATGCCCGTGTAAACCCTGCCGTCGATGTTCGGGGCCTCGACGCTGATCGTGTTCACGCCGCTGCTGATCGCCAGCGTGCCACCCGTGATCGTCGGCAAAGTGAGCGCGTTGTTCGTCGTCACCGTCACCGGCGTCGAGGAGGTCAGCGTCAGCACGCTGCCCGTGGGAATGCTCACCGTCGGAGTGCTCGTGCCTGCCGTGTTGTCGAAGACCAGGCTGTTGAGCGTGTTGTCCAAACCGGCGCCGCCGGCGAGCGTAAGCGTCGAGCTGCCCGTGAGGGTCACGATATTTGTCGCATCGATCTGCCCGTTGTTGGTCACCATCGTGACGACCGCATTGTTGATCTGCAGGCCTCCCGCCGGGACGACCGTGGTGAACAGCCCGCCCTCGAGACGCAGTGTGCCCTGCGCGACCGTGGTGCCGAGCGTGTAGGTGTTCGCGTTGGTCAGCGTGAGCGTGGCCGCGCCGGATTTCACCAGCGCAGTCGCACCCTGGATGACCGCGTTGATAGTGATGGTGTTCTGGTTGTTGTAAACGACAAGCTCGCTCGTGCCGCTGGAGATCACACCCGGAACCGCCGGCGTGCCGATCGTCGCCGGGTTGTTGTTGTTGCTCCGCAGGATGCCGCCCAGCTCGAGATTCAGGACGTCGGTCGGGTTGGTGAACTCGAGGTTGTTCACGAAGCCACCGTGGAAGCGCAGCAGGCTCGTGGTCGCTGTGCCGGCCGGCAGCGTCGTCGTCACGTCCGTGGCCGCGCTCATCCCGAGGCTGGTGATGTTCCCCGGCGCGAAGCCCGCATCGTAGCCGACGAAGCCGCCATAGCCGACCCAGCCGACACCATTCGTCTGATTGTAGGCCGCGTATTCCGACGTATTGCCGATCGCCCACGCACCGAGGACGCCTTTGCCCACCGGGGTGAGCGGCGTGGTGATGATGAGCTTCGAGTTGTTGCCCTCGGCCCCGAGGTTCGTGCCGGTGAAGTTGATCGTGGTTCCCGGGCTGCGGGTCAGGCTGGCGATCGTGAGTTGCGCCGTTGCGATGGCTCCCGAGCCGATGCCGCCGGTGTTGACCGTGATCGTGTTCGCGCCCTTGAAGACGCTCACCGCGCCGAGCGTCTCGGTGGTCATGTCCTGCACCTTGCCGGTGAAGTTGAGCGTGCCGTCCCGCAGCGCGATCGGCGTTGCGTCATTGATGCGGTCGGAAACCGAGGTCTGAAGGCTGCCGTTGTTGTTCAGCAACAGCGTCGCATTGCGGATTTGGATCGAGGACGTCGCCGAGATCGATGCCTCGTCTTGCAGCGCCAGCGTGCCGCCCATCAGCGTGGTCGTGCCGGTGTAGGTCTGCACGCTCTCGAGCGTGAGCGTGCTGGCACCGAGTTTCGCATAGCTCACAGCACCCGAGATCACCGAAGCGAAGGTCGCGCTGGTGCTCTGATTCGCGACAAGCAAGGCCGGGCCGCCGGTCGTGGTGATGCTTCCGCCCGTGCCGGGAAGCACACCGGGATCGAGAAGGTAGCCGCTGAATTGGACGTTGCCGTTGAGATCGAGCGTGGCACCAGCGTTGATGTTCAGGAGCTGGTTCGGGAACATCGCGTTCACCGGGGCATTCAGAACGACCGTTCCATTGAGGATGTTGGTCGTGCCCGTGATGAAGGTCGGCGTGTTGAGCATCAACGTGCCGCCCTGCGCCTTGGCCCAACTGTTTCCGCCAATCAGGGTGCTGCCCACGTCCAGCGTCGTGCCAGCGGCGACCTGGATATACGCGACGGGGCCTGTCGTGAAGCTGACCTGCGGGATGCTGAGGGTATTGTCGCCTCCGGTGTTCAGGATCGCGGCGCCGGTCAAGGTCAGCGTGCTGTTATTGCTGCCGCTCACGGTGAGAGCGTTGCCGTTGATCTTCAGCGCGTCGCGCGTGCTCTCGGCACTGAGATTCACATTGGCGGTCAGATTCATCACATGAATCTCGTTGACGATGAAGTTCGCAGCCCCGGCAGAAGTGGAGGTAGCATTCTGGCTCAAGGTGAGCTGCGTCGGGCTGTCCACGGACACCACGTAGGTGCCTGCGGGGATCCCTCCGCCGGTGATCGCCATGAAGGGCGTGACGCCCGTGGTATCAGGCAAGGTGACGATTGCGGAGGCGCTGGTGCGCGATCCCGTCGTGGTGGTCTGCACCGGCGCCAAAAATGCGAGATTGTTGGTGCCGTCGTAGCCCGTGAATGCCTTCATGCCATCGACGGCGTCATAAGTGGCGAAGTCGTTGCCGATGAAGGCGCGGGTCATGATATTGCCGCCGACCACCGCCGGGTTGGCACTCCCGGCGAAGGTGCCGACGAGCACCTTGTTCGTGGTGCCGAGCGACGGAACGCCGATGAGGTTCAGCGACGAACCCGAGTTCGTGAAGTTCAGCGACGCAAACGTCAAATCCACCGGCGCCGTCCCCGGCCCGGTGCCGTCGTCGTCATCCACCGTGATGTAGGTCTGGACGCTGTTGATCGTGAGCGCTCCCGCCGAGTGCGAGCTGCCGCCCGTGAAACCGATGATGTCCAGCGTGCCGCCCTGACCGGTGAAAGTGCTGCTGTTGCTGAGCCGCCCCATGACATTGTTGCCGCCCGAATTGTCGAGCCGGATGATGCCAGTCGGGTTGAGCGTGAAGCCGCCGTTGTTCCATGAGCCGTTTGCGCCACTGAGGATGACGAGTTCGCGATTGACCGTCAGCGCTCCGGTCGCCGTCGCCGCATTGGTCAATTCAAGCGAACCGATGCCAGAGAAGGCCAGGCCACCATTCCCGGTCCCGCCGTTCTGCACCACGCCGGTGATCTGCGTCACGCCCGATCCCCGGACCGTCAGTGTGCGGCCGGTGTTATCATTCGATAGGCTTAGCGCACCGGAAATGGTGAGGGTCTTCCCAGGGATGAGTTCGTTGAGCAGGAACCGATTGGCGCCGCTGTTCATCAACGCCACCGCGCCGGCCAGCTCGATGTTCTGGCTGCCGGCGATGGTCGCCTGGTCGCCGCTCAGCCGCACCAGGTTCTGGATCGCGCTCGCGCCGCTCAGCTCGATCGCGGAGGTGAACCTGCCGCCGCTGAGATCCACGATATTCGCAACCGGGCCGAGACCCCCCGCGTGGTTCACGATGAGCGTGCCCTGGCCGAGGACCAATCCACCCGTCATCCCGAGCGCCGCGGCTTTGTTGTCTCCCCCGAGAGTGAAGTTGGCATTGTCCCCGATCCGGATATCGAGCCTCGTCAGCGACGTGGCGCTGTTGTCCTGGATCAGGCCATTCCAAACCGTGTCGCCGAAGCCACGCATTTGCAGCAAGCGGGTGCCGGCAGTGGTCTGCAGATTGATGTAGTTGCCATTGATGGTCAGGACCGCTCCCGAATCCATGCTGTTGGTCACGGGGATGTCGTTCACGCCGGCCACCTTTGAGAAATCGCCATTCAGGGTGATGCTGTTCGGCCCGACGAATCCGGCGTTCGTGTTGTTGTTCACGAAGACAGGCACCGAGGTGACCAAGGGACCGCCAAAGGCGAAGATCGAGGCGTTGCTGAATCGGAGCAGCGAGGCGCTGCCGATGCCGTCGGCGGTCAACCCCAGCGAACCGCTCGCCGCGACAAGCTCGTCCGAGAACGTGTTCGGACCGGAAGTGGGATTGAGGATCCAGGTGCCGCCGTCGGTCTTCGTTACCCTCGTCCCGGTCGCGCCACTACCGGCAAGACCATTGCCCAGCACCGAGGTGATCATGTTGGCGTCCGTATTCTGGCCGCGCAGTTCGAGGAGCAGCAGGAAGGCGCCGGTCTTGTTGTTGGTCAGGTCGGTCAGGACGAGCGGTCCACTTCCACCGCTATCGATGCGAAACGTGCGGCTCGCCGAGAGCGCGGCATCGATCACGATCGGACGCGTCGCCGTTTCCCCGGCACCCACATACGCGAGCTGCACGGTGGTGTTGCCGGTCAGGCGCAACGTGCCGCCGCTCGCGCCGATGCTGCTCGACGTCGTGCCCGTGGCATTGCCGATCGACGAGACGATCAAGGTGCCGCTGCTCAGAATCCGGGTGTCGCCCGTGTAGCTATTCGCACCCGTGAGGATCAGCGGGCCGCCGCCCGTGAAGTCGAGCGCGCCGCCAACGCCGGTGTCGATGATGTTGCCGGAGATCGTGGCGTAGTCGAGACCGGTGAACCCGTTGTCGTCCACCTGCACCGTGCGCTTCGCGCCATTCAGATCGATGCCGTTCTGGAAATCAACATCCGCCCAGGAAGTGTTGGAACTCAGGAAGAGCCTCGCCCCGTTTCCGGTTCCGGTCGGCAGGAAGCCATCGGTTCCGCCCCATTGAAGCGTCGCGCCGGCGCCGCCCAAATTGACGACGAGCGGTGCCGTCGAGGCGGCGAAACCACCGCCACCGGTCGTGAGATTGCTGTTCCAAGTGACGCTGCCCGCCACGGGGGTCGTGGTGGGAGAAATCGGGCGATCGAAGAGACCCTTGGTCTGGAGGACACCGGTCCCGGTCGTCGAACCGAGCACAAGCGCACTGGTCGTGGGCATGGTGCGGGCGGCGAGAACGTCTTCGCCGACACGGAGGACGCCGTTGATGATGGTCGTATTGCCCGTGTAGTCGTTTCCGGCGTTGGTCAGAATCCAGAGGCTGGCGTCCTGCTTGGTAAGCGAGAGCGCCTCATTCGCGTTCGGATTGTTGGTGAGGCGGAGGTTCATCTCGTTGTCACCGGTGGAATCACCACGCAATTGCAGGTCCCGCGTGCCAGCGCCGCTGAAGGCCACGTCCCCCGGATTATTGAAGACGAGCGAAGAACCGCTCGCGACGTTTTCGCGATTGGGACCGCCGAATCGCCCTTGTGAGTAGATCGTCCCGTTGCCAGCCAGCGTGAACAGGCGGTTGATGCTCACCGAAGGCGTGTCCGTAGGTTGATAGAACGTGCCATCCGAACCCGTGAAGAACAGCGAACCGCCATTGAATACGAGGCTGTCGGCGTTGGACACGCCCAAGCCGGTTCCGATTCCGCTCGGGTCTCCGTAGTTCGCCAGCGACGTGACGTAGAGGTTGCCGCCGGTGATCGTCACCCCGCCGCTGAAGTTCTGGGCACCCTGAAGCCGGAAGCTGCCCGACCCGTTCTTCACGAGGGCGACCTGCCCCGCACCGTCCGAGATCGTGCCGGTGAAGAGGCTGCTGGTGTTCGCATTGCCGACCCGGATCGATGAGACGGTGGCCGCGGCGCTGTTAGTGATGATGCCCGCGCCGTTCAGGAAATCCAGCGACCCCACGCCCGACGCCACCGTGCCGAGGTTCACGCCGTTCAAGTCGAGCGTCGCGCCCTGACGCAGATTCACGTCGATGCTGTCAGCACCGAGCTTCGCACCCGTGGCCAGTTGCACGGTGCCTTCATTGATGTTCACCGCGCCGGCCGTCGTATTCGCATTGGCCGCACCGATGACCAATGCGCCCGCGCCCAGCTTCGTCCAGCCGCCCGTCGTGGTGGCGGCGATCGGCGTATTCAGCGTCAGCGAATCCCCCGGCCCGTCCGTGCGGAACACGAGATCAGCCGCCCCGCCGGAGGTGATCCCAGTGCCACCGCTGATGACCACGCTGCTCCCGCCGGTGACGAGGATGCCGCCGGAGACCGCGCCTCCGCCGTTGTTCAGCGTCACCGTCGCGCCGCTAGCGAGAGTGAAATTGCGCGTGTCGTTGAACTTGATGCCCGCGTTGATGCTGGCCGTCGCCTGCGCCCCGATGTCCATCGTGTTGACCAGATAAGGAGTCGTATTCCCCGCCGTCAGGCTGGCACCCGTATCCGCCAACGTGTAAGTGGCCGCCGTGACCGCGCTGCCGGACGCGAAGTCCGCTCCGTTGATGAACAGATGCGCGTTGAGGATGCCATTCGTGTCGCCCGCGGCGGTGAGAACGACCGATCCGCCCGCGTTGGTGATGAAATCGATCCCACCGCCCGCCGAGACGGCGCCGAGCGACGAAAAGGTCAGCGCCGCGGTTCCTCCTGCTCCAGCCGTGACCTTCACCGTGCCCGCACCTGCGAGAGCCGAGAGTGTCCCCACGGTCTCCGCGCTCGCGTTCGCGCCGTCGCCGAGATACTCGAAGGTGCCGCCCGCGGAGTTGTCGTAAATGTGCGCGCCGAACGTGATGGAGCCCCCGTTCTTGAGCACATCGGTGACCCCGCCCGTGTCCTGAATCTGCAGCGTGCCGTCGCTGATCGTGATCCCGCCGGTGAAGCCATTGGCATTCGATCCATTGGCCCCGGTGAGCAGCCACGTGCCGGATTGGAACTTGGCCAGCGCAGTCGTGTTCGTGCCGCTGTTGTTCCGGATCACGCCGGAGATCGTGTTGGCATCCGTGTTCGTGCCGCCGAGCAGGAGGGTCTTGATGCCCCCGCCGCCAGCTCCGAAATCGGCGCTGATGGTGACCGCCCCGGTTCCATTCGCCAGGATGTTCGCGCCACCCGTCGTGCCAGCCAGGCTGATGGGCTTCGTCAGCGTATCCGCAGCCCCGGTGTATTCCAGCGCAGCAGTGACGGTGGTTGCACCGAAGTTCAGCGCGACGGCGTTGTTGTTGATGGCCCCGAAAGAACCGATCGAGAGCGTGCCCGCGTTCACATTGGTCGCGCCGGTGTAGGTGCTGGCCGTGCCCTGTATCCAAAGGATGCCGTTGTTATTCTTGGTCAGGACGTGCGCCCCGCCGCCCTCGCCCAGGTAGCTGCCTGTGATCATCGTGTTACCATTGCCGCCCACGGTGAACGTTCGCGCCGTGGCGTCGCTCTTGCGGATCGTGCCATCGAAGGTGAGGCGGCCGTCGGCATTGTTTGTGAACGCCGCGTTGCCAGCGCCACTCCATGACGTGGTGCCGCCAGCTCCATCCTGCGCATTAATCCGGAGGCCGTAGCCATTGCGGTTGTCGAACTGCAAGGTGCCGTTCTCCAACTCCAGGTTGCCGAAATTGACGGTCTGGTTGAGCCCGTTGCCATCGAACTGGCGGGTCGCATAGATCAGCCCGGTGACCGCCCGGATATGAACATTGCGCGTGTCGAAATTCGGCGCGTCCGTGTGAATCTCCAACCGGCCATTATTGAGGTCGATCGCACGCGAGGTGGTGCTCACACCGAGCGCGCCATTGTCCGACACACGCACCGTGCCGCTGTCGATACGCAGCGTCTCCCGGAAGTCGTTGGCCGCGTTTTGCAGCCACAGCGTGCTGCTGACGATATTGCCCGTCTTGAAAAACCGATCTGTTCCCGTATCGAAACCGGACACCTGTCCGTTGACGATGATGTTGCCGTTCCCAAAGAAGCCGTTGCCAGCGGACGCACCGAGATAAATGTCGCCATTGATGGTGGTCACACCGTGGCTTGCAGAAATACGCGCCTCAGACGCCGGCCCGCCGATGTTGATGTCGCCGTTGAAGACGTTGTTGCCGATGCTCAACAAACCGCCACCGACATTGAACGCCCCCGGGCCGCGACCGCTGACGCCGATCTCGCGCGTGATCGTGACGGGCCCGGTCGGGGAAACGCCATTCACCGTCAACTGCCCGCCCGAGAAACCGGGCTGGCCTGTCTGGGCAATGCCGTTGATGGAAATGGTGGTCGTGGACGTGCCGAGTTGGTTCTCGTTCGTGATCACGATCGTTCCGTCGTTGATCACCGTGTCTCCCGTGTAGGTGTTGCCCGCGCTCGCGAGGGTGAGCGTCCCTTTCCCCACCTTCGTCAGGCCATTCGCGCCCGCGAGCGATGAACTGATCGTTGCGTTGAGCCGGTTACCCACCGCGATCACCGGCGAAGGCGACCCCGACGGCACACCGAGCGTCAAGGTATTGCCCGCAATCGTGTAATCCGTCGTGTTGAACAGCAACCCGCCCGCCGTGATCGGTTCGCCGAGCGTGACCGTTCCCGCCGTCCCGCCAAAGCTCGCGATGTGGTTGGCCGCGTTGCTCCACGCCTGCATCACCCCGGCGAGATCCCAAAGATTCGACCCCGTCTGATCCCAGAGTCCCGTTCCTCCGGTCGGCGCGCCGGAGGTGCCATCGGCGTCCCAAATGAGCGTCGCACCCTTGACGACCTGCGGCACAAAGAACGCCACCGCGGCTGAAAGGATGACGCGGGACATCCGGCGCTTCGTGCGCGAAAGCCTGCGACTGCGGGATGCACGATTCTGGCGGAGCTGACGAGTGGGCTTGCTCATAATGGGAGTTTGTTGGCGGGGAACTAGGGGTTTCGTGATGCACGCCTGCGAACTCGCGGGCGTATGGGGCGCGACGAAAAGAGCAGGCACCTGCGTCAGCCCGCAAAGGGCTTGATGAGTAACGAATTTCTTTACGTGAAATCCGCCCCGCCCCGGGGCGGCTCGCGCGCCCCGTCAGTCAATTCCACGCGCGCAGGATCGCGCTCACCTCGCAGGCGCAATGACACGGAAACCCCGTGGCACGCATCACGAAAACGTTGCGGGGAATGCGCGGTTCCGCCGCGCATCCCATCGCCTACCGACGCATCTTACCGCCCGTTCGGCGCCGCTGTGTTTGGCAGCAGCTCGACGTTGTATTTCGCCGCCTCGCCGAGTGCGAAAGGACTGCCGAGTTCGAGCCCGCCGAGCAACGGCGCAGTGACCCGCGGGTCGAGCACCGTCGAGTCGTAGCCGCCGAAGCTGAAGTGGCCGGCGTGCAGCGCCGGGACGAAGAAGTTGCGCAGGTTGCGGCCAGCCGCGCCGGCGTCCGTGTAAGGCGCGCGCAGTTCGGTGATCCGCACGCTCGCCGGATAGTCCCGCATGATCGAACTCGGGAACGACACGATCCAGTTGCCGCCGGAATCGACGACGACCGACTGCGAGCCGATGCGATCTCCATTCGCGCTGAACAGCTCGATCGAAAGCGTCGCGCCGGGGTCGGCCTCGCCGGAATAGACCGGCGCCGGCGTGATCGGCGGCTGGCGCCACACGTCGATGCTGCGTTCCGGTTCCATGAGCCCCGGCACATTGAACCGATCGCGCGAGAAGTTGTTGAACGAGTCGAACGCGAACGCCTCGACGAGCGTGCGGTCCTCCGCACGATTGTTCTTCGGCGTCGGGTCGTTCGGCGATCCGAAGCGATCCTTTACGGTGACTGTATTGATCAAGTCCCTGCCCCCGACTTGCTGCTCGACGACGACCGTCACCGTCACGCGGAACGTGCCGCCCGCCGCGATATCGCCGAGATTCCATGTGACCTTTCCACCGCTGAGGACGCCGCCGCTCGACGCGGAAACGAAGCGCACTCCATTCGGAAGCATATCGCTGAGAATCACGCCACTCGCCGTCGCATCGCCCGCGTTGCCGCCGGTGATCACGTATGTCAGGCGCGAGCCGGGCCGCACTGTCGTGAGGTTGTCGGTCTTGAGGACGTAAAGATCGGGCGTTGTCGGCACGTTCGCCACGCGCTCGCCGAAGAGATAGCTGCTGCCCGATTGCCCGGCGCTGACAGCGATATTGCTAAACCGATCGTTCGTCTGCGTTCCCCCCGCGGTGCCGACCGTGTCCTTGCCATCGAGGAATCCGGCAGGCTGCGTCTCGATGAGCGAGTAACTGCCGGGGCGCAGATTGCCGAAGTTGAAGCTGCCATCGGCCGTCGTCGTCAGTGTGAGATTCACCACCTGGCCGAGATCATTCGTGCCGCTAAGCCGCACGATCGCGCCGTTGATACGCCCCTCGCCCGGGCCGCGCAGACCGTCGTCGTTGAAGTCCTGATACACATTGCCGGAAATGCTCGCCGGGGCGAGTTCGCCGAAGTTGTAGCCGGTCGCCATCGTGCCGGTCGGCAGCACGAGGCCGGAGATCACGTCGGTCGGCGGATTGTTCACCGTCGTGCCGCCGGCGCCTGTGCCGACCGTGTTTCTGCCATCGAGGAATCCAGCGGGCTGCGTCTCGGTCACCGAATAGTTTCCGGGGCGCAGGCCGAGGAAGGTGTAGTCGCCATTGATGTCGGTCGGCGCGGTGAGGCTCACCGGCTGGCCGAGATCATTCGTGCCGCTGAGCGTCACGCTCACGCCGCTGATGCCACCCTCGCCGAGGTCGATGACGCCGTTGTTATTCAGATCGGAGAACACGCGGCCCGACAATGTGGACGCGAGGATTTCGCCGAAGTTGTAGCCGCTGCCGACTTGGTTTTCCGCGAGCGTGATCGTGGAGATCACATCGTTCGCGAGCGTCCCGCCCGCGGTGCCGACCGTGTCGCGACCGTCGAGGAATCCCGCGGGCTGCGTCTCAGTGATCGTGTAGTTGCCGGGCCGCAGACCGGGGAACGTGTAGCTCCCATCGACGACGCTGCTCGTCATCGTGACGCTGACCGGAGCGCCGAGATCGTCGGTGCCAGTGAGTGTGATCGTCACGCCACCGAGGCCTGGCTCGCCGACTTCCTGCGTGCCGTTATTCGAGGTGTCCTGGAAGACCGTGCCGCTCAAGGTGCCGGCGCGCAGTTCACCGAAGTTGTAGTTCGTGCCCGCGTTCGCCGCGTTCAGCGTGATCGCGCCGATGCTGTCCGCACCGACGGTGCCGCCGAGCGATCCCGCGGTGTCCCGTCCGTCGAGGAGGCCCGCCGGTTGCGTCTCGCTCACCGTGTAGGTGCCGGGTCGCAGCGTGCCGAAGCTGTAGGTTCCATCCGCCAGCGTCATCGTCGTCGTGCTCACCGCGTTGCCGAGGTCGTCCGTGCCGCTCAGCGTGATCGTCACGCCGAGGATGCCCGCCTCGCCAGCGTCACGCACGCCGTCATTGTCCGCGTCGATGAAGACATTGCCGTTCAACGTCGCAGGCGTCAGCTCCGCGAAGTTGTTCGCGGTTCCATCGGTCGCCGCGGGCAGCACGATGTTGCTGAACAAATCATTCGCCGACGTGCCGCCGAGTGTCCCGATCGTGTCCGTCCCGTCGAGGAAGCCCGCGGGCGTCGTCTCGGCGATCGAGTAAGTGCCGGGCCGCAGTCCGATGAAGCTGTAGCTTCCGTCCGGTTGCGTCGTCAGCGTGAGGCTCACCGCGACGGCGAGATCGTCGATCCCCGTCAGCATGATCGTCACGCCGCCGATCCCATTCTCGCCGACGCCTTGCAGGCCGTCGTTGTTGCGATCGTCAAAGACGAACCCGCTCAGGCTCGACGCGCGTAGCTCGCCGAAGTTGTAGTCGGTGCCGCTGTCCGCAGGCGTCACCGTGATCGCGCTCACGCTGTCATTCGCGAGCGTGCCGCCGAGCGAACCGACCGCGTCCACGCCATCGAAGAAGCCCGCAGGCTGCGCCTCGCTCACCGTGTAGGTGCCGGGCCGCAGCGTGCCAAAGCTGTAGGTGCCATTCGCCAGCGTCATCGTCGTCAGGTTGACCGGATTGCCCAAATCGTCCGTGCCCGTCAGAGTGATCGTCACGCCGAGGATGCCGGTCTCGCCCGGATCACGCACACCGTCGTTGTTCGTATCGTTGAAGACATTGCCGCTCAGCGTCGCCGCCGTCAGCTCCGCGAAGTTATTCGCTGTGCCATCCGTGCCTTCGGTCAGCACGATGTTGCTGAACACGTCGTTCGCCGTCGTCCCGCCAGGCGTGCCGATCGTGTCGATCCCGTCGAGGAAGCCCGCGGGCGTCGTCTCCGTGATCGTGTAAGTGCCCGGACGCAGGCCGATGAAGCTGTAGCTACCATCCGGTTGCGTCGTCAGCGTCACGCTCACGGGGTTGCCCAGATCGTTCGTGCCGCTCAGCATGATGCTCACGCCGCCGATCCCATTCTCGCCGACGCCTTGCACGCCGTCGTTGTTCCGGTCGTCGAATACGAACCCGCTCAAACTTGCCGCGCGCAGTTCGCCGAAGTTGTAGTCGGTTCCTGCGTCCGCAGCGTTCACCGTGATCGCGCTCACGTTGTCGTTCGCGAGCGTGCCGCCGAGCGAACCCGCCGTGTCGCGTCCGTCGAGGAAGCCCGCGGGCTGCGTCTCGCTCACCGTGTAGGTGCCGGGCCGCAGCGTGCCGAAGCTGTAGGTGCCATCCGCTGCCGTCGGGATCGTGAGACTGACCGCGTTGCCGAGATCGTTTGTGCCCGTCAGCGTCACGTTCGTGATGATCCCGGCCTCACCCAAGTCGCGCACACCGTCGTTATTCGTATCGTTGAAGACATTGCCGCTCAGCGTCGCCGCCGTCAGCTCCGCGAAGTTGTTCGCCGTGCCGATCGTGCCTTCGGTCAGCACGATGTTGCTGAACACATCGTTCGCCGTCGTCCCGCCCGGCGTGCCGATCGTGTCGATCCCGTCGAGGAAGCCCGCGGGCGTCGTCTCCGTGATCGTGTAAGTGCCCGGACGCAGGCCGATGAAACTGTAGCTCCCGTCCGGTTGCGTCCCGAGCGTCGTGCTCACAGCGCTTCCGAGATCGTCGGTCCCCGAGAGCGTGATGCTCACGCCGCCGATCCCGTTCTCGCCGATGTCCTGCACGCCGTCGTTGTCGCGATCGTCGAAGACCAATCCAGCCAGGCTCGCCGCGCGCAATTCACCGAAGTTGTAGTCGGTCGCCGTCGCGCCCGCGCCGAGCACGACACCGCTGATCACGTCATTGATCGCCGCGCTGCCGCCGAGATTGCCGACCGTGTCCCTGCCGTCGAGCAGACCCGCCGGCTGCGTCTCCGTCACGGTGTAGCCCGCCGCATTGCTCGGGCGCAGGCCGAGGAAGCTGTAGCTTCCATCCGCGAGCGTCATCGTCGAGAGGCTCACCGCGTTGCCGATATCGTCCGTGCCCGTCAGCGTGATCGTCACGCCGACCTGCCCGGTCTCGCCGAGGTCGAAGACGCCGTCGTTGTCCGCGTCGATGAACACATTGCCGCTCAGCGAAATGCCCGGCAGTTCGCCAAACGTATTGCCCGTCCCGTTCTGCGCGGGCGCGACCACGATCCCGCTGATCACGTCATTCACCGCCGTGCTGCCGCCGAGCGTGCCGGCCGTGTCGATGCCGTCGAGCAAGCCCGCCGGCTGCGTCTCGGTGATCGTGTAGCTACCCGGCCGCAGATTGCCGAAGCTGAATCCACCACCAGCCAGGGTCGTCCCCGGCGTGTTGATCAGATTGCCGAGATCGTCCGTGCCGGTGAGCGTCACCACGACGCCGGCAAGCCCGGCCTCGCCGACTTGCTGCGTGCCGTCATTGTTCGTGTCGCTAAAGACCACGCCGCTGAGCGACGAAGGCGTCAGTTCGCCGAAGCGATTGTTCGTCCCGTCCTGCCCTGCGCCGAGCACGATGCCGCTGATCACGTCATTCACCGCCACGCTGCCGCCGAGCGTGCCCGCGACATCGAGGCCATCGAGGAAACCCGCCGGCTGAGTCTCGGTGATCGTGTAAGTGCCGGGCCGCAGGGCCGGGAAATTGTAAGTGCCGTCCGGCTGCGTCGCCAGCGTCACGCTCACCGGATTGCCGCGGTCGTCCGTGCCGCTCAGCGAGATCGTCGCGCCGCCAATGCCGCTCTCGCCGGGATCCACGTTGCCGTCGTTATCGCGGTCGTCGAAGACGATGCCGCTGAGCGAAGCCTGCGCGAGTTCCCCGAAGTTGTTGCCCGCACCGTTCACGTTTTGTGCGAGCGCGATGGTCGAGATCGTGTTGCTGTCGATCGCGTTGTTCACGATGCCGCTCGCCTGCGAACCGACGGTTTCCCGCCCGTCGAAGAATCCGCCCGGCTGCGTCTCGGTGATCGTATAGGTGCCGGGCCGCAGATTCACCGCGCTGTAGGCGCCGCCCACGGTCGTCGTGGAAGTCGAGAACGCCTGGCCCAGGAAATCCGTGCCGGTGATCTGCACGTTCACACCGTCGAGCAGCGTCTCGCCGCCTTGCACGATGCCGTCGTTGTTCAGGTCGGAATACACGAAGCCGCTGAGCGACGACGCGAGCACTTCGCCGAAGTTGTAGTCGGTGCCGCTGTTGTTGCCGGCCGGGATCGTGAGCCCGGAGATCGTATTGCTCCCGAGCGCATTGCTGACCGCGCCGCCGAACAGCGTGCCCACCGTCTCCGCCGCATCGACGTAACCCGCAGGCTGAGTCTCGGTGAGCGTGTAGGTGCCGGGCGCGACATTGCTAAACGAATACACACCACCCGCGACGCTCGTCGCGAAGCGCGTAATGGCTTCTCCAAAAATCGTCGTGCCGGTGAGCGACACGGTCTCGCCGACGAGTGCGTTGTCGCCGACGTTGAAGCCACCGCTCGCATCCGCGTCGTGATAAACGAAGCCGCTGATCGAGCTCGCGTTGACCGTGAACCGCTCGGTATCCTGCGCGTCCTGCGTGTCGAGGTTGAAGACTTCGTCTGCTCCCGTTGCGCCGTAATCGCGGTCGTCGTTGCCGTCGGGCACACCGGTCAGCACGCTG
>JBEBGD010000027.1:0-56018 GCA_040081625.1 Chthoniobacteraceae bacterium | reverse complement strand
GCGATGCGCTCGAACTGCGCGCGGCCGGCGCTGCGCGGCTCGATCTCCATCTGGTTCGGGATGACATAGAGGCCTGATTCGAGGCCACCTTGCCGTTCGAGCGCGAGGCTGAAGCCGTCGCGATACGCGCCCACTTGTTGCGGCGCAAACACGCGGAAGCTAGCGGGCCAGTCGCTCTGTTTGATCAACGTGAAATCCGGTCCGGTGCTGGCGAAAAGGTTTTTGTAGAGCAATGCGGCGTCCGCGCGGAGTTGATCGGCGCCGACTTTTTGAAGTGTCTCCCCGGCGCGCTCGCGCGGCGAGCCGCAGCCGCTGAGCGACCCGAGGAGCACGAGCAGAGAACCGACGCGCGTGCGCATGGCTTCAGGCCGCCGTGCGGCCGGCGAGCGCGCGGCTGAGAGTGAGTTCATCGGCGTGCTCGAGACCGCCGCCGGCGGGCAGGCCCTGCGCGAGGCGCGAAATCTTCACCGGCAGCTCGCGCAGCAGCCCGGCGAGATAATTCGCGGTCGCCTCGCCCTCCACGTCCGAGCCAAGAGCGAGGATGATCTCGGCGGGGCGCTCCGTTTTCACCCGCTCGATCAGCGCATCGATGCGCAGGTCTTCCGGGCCGACGTGATCGAGCGGCGCGATGCGGCCGCCGAGTGCGTGGTAGCTGCCGCGAAAAGCGCCGGTGCGCTCAAGCGGAAGGATGTCGGTCGGCTGCTCGACGACGCAGAGCAGCGAGGCGTCGCGCGTTCCGTCGGCGCAGAATTCGCACAGCGCCGCGGTCGCGAAGAAGCCACATCGACCGCACGGATGAATGCTCTGCGTGCTGGCGGCGATGACGCGCGCGATTTCCGCGGGCCGCGCGTCGCGGGCCTGGATCATCCAAAGCGCGATGCGCTCGGCGCTGCGCGGACCGATGCCGGGCATTCGCTTGAGCTCGGCGATGAGCAACGCAATCGCTTCGGGATAGGCCACGCGTTTCATTAACGTCCCGCCCACTCAAGCTGCGGCAGGCCCGAGCGCAATTGCTCGATGCGGCGAATGTAGAACTCGACCGGACCATCGGAGCCATCGACCGCGCGGATGCTTTGGAAAATCGTGAGCGCTTCGTCCCATAGCGCCTCGCGATAATAGACGATGCCCTGCCAGAAAAGGTCACGCCGTTGCATCTCCTCCTCCGTGAGGCCGTGCTTGAGCGCGAGCAGCTCATAGACTTCTTCGCGGCTGCTCGCGTCGGCGTAGCGCTGGATGAGTTCCATGGGGCGCACCTCGATGTCGCCCTCGGCGTCGTTGAAGGTCTCGCAGCCAATGAGGACGCGGGAGCGATACACGGTGTTCGCCGCGCAGAGGCGGCGCGTGAATTCGACCGGCTCGCCCGCGACGGAGAAATTGCCGACGCGCCCGGAGCCGTAGGCGGCGACGACGACCTCGCCGCTGTTCACGCCGATGCGGTAGTCGAACATCTTGCCCCACACCTGCGCGCATTCCTTGTTCACCTCGTCGAGCCGGCGGCACAGCGTGAGCACGGCCTCGCTCGCCGTCGCGGCGTGGCGGGGGTCGGGCAGCGGCGCGCCGAAGACTGCGCGCAGGCTTTCGCCGTCGCACTCGTCGAGGTAGCCACCGCGCTCGACGAGAAAGTCGGCGGCGTTCTTGAGGAAGGAGTTGTGCAGCGCGACGTAGTCATTCACCGGCAGCGACTCGGTCAGTTCGTGGTGATTGAAAATCTCGCAGACGATGATGGTCGCCTCGATGCGCTCACCCTCGAAGGCGAGCGAGAGATCGGAGTTCACGAGGTCCTCGAAGGTGCGCTTGGAGACGCGGTCGCCGAAGATCGTGGACACGGACTTCTTCCGGCTCCCGCCTTCGCTGCGCGCGTAGGCGACGCCGCCGAGGAAGGCGAGCGCGACCGCAGCGGCGCTGGCGAAGGAGGAAAAGAAGATGCCCCAGATGTGCAGGATCCAAGTCGCCGCGATCACTTCGAGGAACGCGGCCGCCGCGACGATGATCTTCAGCGAGAAGCGCGGGATATCGACGGTCGTCCACGCGATCGTGAAGGCGAGGAAGATGAAGAGCGGGTATTGCAACTCGCGGTCGCCGAGTGGCGTTGGCGCACCGCGACCGAGGAAGCCCGAAAGCGCGAGGTCGAGCTGGAAGAATGCGCCCAACTCGTAAAGGCACGCCACCGCGAGGCTGACGAGGAAGCCGATGAAGAGAGTGACCTTGAAATAGCGCACGAGAGGGGCGGGATGAAACACGCCGCCGTGCAAGGGCGCAACCTGTGATGCGCTCGCGTGCGCGAGGCTTGCCAGTTCATCATAAAAGCCATAAGGAATCGGCCACTCTTCGTTCGGCGCGGATGCCGGACTCCCCAGACCATGAAACAGCCATCACTCCTCATGCGCGCGGCTTCCGTGCTCTGCTCCGTTTTTTTTGCCGCATTTGCACCAGGTCGCGCAGCGCCGCTTCCCACCGACTTCATCGAGCAAGCCGTCGGCAGCGGCTGGAATGCGCCAGTCGGCATCGCCTTTGACACGAGCGCGGCGAACAACCGCAGCTACGTGTGGGAGCGCGGCGGCAGGGTGTGGATCGTCGAGAACGGCGTGAAGTTCGCGACGCCGCTTGTGGACATCAGCGAGGAAGTGATGGCGTGGCGCGACTTCGGGCTGCTCGGCGTTGCGCTCGATCCGCAGTTTCAGCAGAACGGATTCATCTACCTCCTCTACGTGGTCGATCGGCATCACCTGCTCACCTTCGGCACGCCGGCTTACAGCGCGACCACCGACCTCTACACCGCGCCCAGCATCGGGCGCATCACGCGCTTCACGGCGCGCGTGGCGGATGGATTCCGCACCGTCGATCCCGCGAGCCGGCGCGTGCTCGTGGGCGAGGCGATCAACCGGGGCTTCCCGATCTTGCACGAGTCGCACGGCGTCGGCTCGCTCATCTTCGGCGCCGACGGCACGCTGCTCGCGTCGTGCGGCGACGGCGCCAGCTACAATGCGATGGACGACGGTGGTCCCGACGGCGGCAGCCTCGCCGCGCAGGCGCTGAACGAAGGCATCATCACCGCGAAAGAAAACGTGGGCGCGTTTCGCTCGCAGCTCCTCGATTCGCTCAACGGAAAAATCCTGCGCCTCGATCCGGCTACCGGCGACGGCATCGCGAGCAATCCGTATTTCGACGCGGCGAACCCGCGCTCGGCGAAGTCGCGCGTGTGGACGCTCGGGCTGCGAAATCCGTATCGCATCACGCTGCGGCCCGGCACCGGCGCGCACGATCCCGCCGCAGCGAGTCCCGGCACGATCTACCTCGGCGACGTTGGCTGGAGCGCGTGGGAAGACATGCACGCGGTGACAGGACCGGGGAAGAACTGCGGCTGGCCATTGTTCGAAGGGCTCGAGGCGCAGAGCCAGTATCAGGCATCGCCCGCGGTGAATCTCGACGCACCGAATCCTCTCGGCGGATTCTTCCGATTCAAGGATCTGCTCATTCAAGACACACTCGCGACGCCCTCGTGGCCGAATCCGGCGAACGCATCGCAGCAAGTGCCGGCGAATGTCCCGAGGTGGGTCCATTCGCGCCCGGTGCTCGATTTCCAGCACGGCGCCGACCTCGCGCGCACGGGCACTTTCAGCGGCACGACCGCGACGGTGAGCGCGCTCGGCTCCGCGGGCTGCCCGGTGGCCGGTCCCTCGTTCCGAGGCAACGCCTCGACGGGCGGCGTCTTCCTCGACTCCGAGGATTTTCCCGAGGCGTATCACGGCACCTACTTCCACGCCGACTTCGGCGGGCAGTGGATCAAGAACATCGTCGTCGGTGCGAATGACCGGCCGGTCGAAGTGCGGCCGTTCGCGTCGGGCACGGGGCCTATTGTATTCGTCGCGACACACCCGGCGACCGGCGGGCTCTACTACATTCACTTCGACGGAAACGTGCGCCGGATCACGTATGCGCCGGGCGGAAACCAAACGCCGACCGCGCTCGCCACCGTCGCACCTAACTACGGCCCGTCGCCGCTCACCGTGCAGTTCAACGGTTCCGCCTCCTTCGACCCGGACGGCCCGACGCTCGGCTACCTGTGGACCTTCGACGACGGCACCACGAGCACGCTCGCGAATCCCGCCCACACCTTCACCACAGCTGACACGCGCAAATTCAACGCGACGCTGACCGTGACCGACAGCAGCGGCGCGACGAGCACCGCAGCCGTGGCGGTCTTCGCAAATCACGCGCCACCCGTGGTCGTCGTCACAAGCCCGATCAATGGCACGAAGTATCCGGTTGGCGCCGCGGCAACGTATCCGCTCAACGCGACAATCACACCGCAGCCCGGTCATCCGGTGACGAGCACGTGGCAGACGATCCTCCACCACGACAACCACGCACACCTCGACGCGCCGATCGCCGGGCCGAACGCGAGCCTGACAACCGGAGGCGAAGGCGCCGGCTTTTACTACGAGAACGTGCTGACCGTGATCGACGATCTCGGGCTCACCGTCGCGATCTCGATCAACCTGCTGCCGAACATCACCAATGTCGTGCCGGGCCTCGCGTGGTCGGTCGCGAGCAGGCACTTGCCCGTCGGAAGTGCGAACGTGCTCGACGCCGCGGCGACCGCGAGCGACGCCGACAGCGCGACCCTGGAAGGCGGTGAGTTGCGCGTGCAGCTCGTCGGCGGCACGAGCAACGAAACGCCCGGTCTTCGCAATGAAGGGAACGGCGCCGGGCAGATCGGCGTGAGCGGCGCGAGTGTCAGCCACAGCGGAGTCGCGATCGGCACGCTCTCGGTCAGCAATTCGCTGCTCGTCGTGATGTTCAATGCCGCCGCGACGCCGGCCGCCGCGCAGGCCGCGCTTCGCAACGTCACGTATCTCTCGACCGTCGCGACGACGCGCACCGTGCGCGCGACGCTCGCCGACGGCGATGGCGGAACAAGTCCCGCAGCAGATCTCGCCGTCACGACCACCGGCGGGAATCTCAAGCCGATCGTGACGATCACGAGTCCCGCGAGCGGCGCGCTTTTCACCGCGCCGGCAACGATCGACATCGCCGCGAACGCGAGCGATCCCGACGGGACGATCGCGCGAGTCGAGTTCTACCGCGGCAGCAAACGGATCAGCATCGATACCACCGAGCCCTACACCGCGACGTGGCTCAACGCGCCCGCCGGGACCTACAATCTTCGCGCCCGCGCCCGGGACAATCAGGGCGCGATCATGTGGTCAGCAAAGATTCCCATCCGCATCACCGCATCGACAACGACGCTGCTCGCGGACGACTTCAATGACAACTCGCGCGACACCGCGAAGTGGTCGCCCGGCACCATCGCCGGCACCATCTACTCCGGCGCTGCCGCCTTCGATGCCGCGATCGCGCTCGACGAACGCAACCAGCGCCTCGAAATCCCGTTGCGCAGCGGCGTGGGTGGCGACCGCTACAACGGCTACGTCGCGACTACGGCGCGCGACTTCACCGACGCGAGCGCGAGCGTCGAGATCGTGCAGGCAGCCTCGGGCTTCGCCGACACGATGCTCGCGGTGAGCAAGGATGCACAGAATCTCGTGCTGATGGTCGTCGAAGGCGGCGACCTCTATCTCGACCATATCATCGGCGGCGGGCGCCACATCACCGGGCTGCCGTTCAATCCCGCGCAGCATCGCTTCTGGCGCATCCGGCACGTCGCGGGTCCGCCGGCGGAGTTGTGCTTTCAGACAAGCGCCGACGCTGTGAACTGGCAGACGCTGCGCCGCGATAGCGTGCAATTCGCCGTCACCGCGCTGCGGCCTGAGGTGAGCGCCGGCACGTGGCAACCAGAGAGCGCGCCGGGCACGGCGATCTTTGACAACTTCAAGATGGAACGCGGCGGAGTCGAGCCGCCGGCGCCAACCAACGAACCCCCGATCGCCGATCCCGCCGGGCCTTACACCGGCGTCGCGGGGCAGGTCATCGCGCTTAGCGCTTCGGACTCGATCGACTTCGACGGCACGATCACCACGTGGGCCTGGGACTTCGGCGACGGCACGAACGGCAGCGGCGAAAACGTCGCGAAGACTTTCGCCAGCGCCGGCACTTACACGGTCCTGCTGCGCGTGACCGACAATCTCGGCACCTTCAGCGAGGAGACGACGACGGTGACGGTGACCGCCGCGCCGACGAATCAACCGCCGGTCGCGCGGCCCGGCGGGCCATACGTCGGCGCCACCGGAGGGGTGATTTCATTCGACGGCTCCGCGTCGTCCGATCCCGACGGCACGATCGCCAGCTACGCGTGGAATTTCGGCGACGGTGCAACCGGCACCGGCGCGACGCCGGCGCACGGCTACACGAACGCGGGCACGTTCAACGTCACGCTGACCGTCACCGACAACAGCGGCGCCACGCACACCGCGAGCACGACCGCGACGATCAGCCCAAACGTCCTGCTCGCCGACGACTTCAACGACAACACGCCCGACCCCGCGAAGTGGCGCCTCGGCGCAATCCTCGGCACCATTTACGCGGGCAGTGCCGGAGCCGATCCGCTCGTGCTCGTAGCTGAACGCAACGCGCGGCTGGAAATCACGCCACGCGTCGGAGTCGGCGGCGATCACTACTTCGGCTACCTCTCCAACCCGCTCAACCTCGCCGGCGCAAGCGTGCGTGTGCAAGCCGTGCAGCCACCCGGCGGTGCGGCGGACGCGATCCTCTCGCTGAGCATCGACGGACAGAATTTCGCAGCGATGGGCGTCGAGGGCGGCTACCTCTTCTTCGATCAGACCATCGCCGGCCAGCGCACCCCGACGGTGATCAACTACAACGCGACCGCGCATCGCTACTGGCGAATCCGCCACGTCGTCGCGGGCGACACGCTCGCCTTCGAGACCAGCGCCGATGCCAACACTTGGACCACGCTCCGCTCAAGCCCGCGACGGCTCCCACTCGGCGCGGTGTCGATCGAACTCAGTGCGGGCACCTGGCAGAACGAAGCCGCACCGGGAATCGCAGCCTTCGACGACTTGCGCGCGGAACGCTAAACCCGCTGTCGCTCTTTGGCCACGGTGTCGGCATTTTCCTCGACCCGGTTCGCCCCGGCACCCGGAGAATGCGGCCTTTATCCCGCGGCGATTCAGCACCTGCACACAACGCAAGTCGAGCCGGGCACAAGGTTTGGAGGTGCTATGAGTAGGTCTCATCGTTCCTGTGAATGGAATGAACGCCTCCGATAACGTCGTTGGCACCTCGGCTGCTAAACGCGCGGCCACATGACGACCACTCTTCCTTTCGAGCAGATCAACGGTGAGCCGTTGACGTCCGAACAGTCGAACTACCTCAATGGGTTCTTCGCGGGCGTGTCGGCACGCGGGACGCGCTTCGGCGATGTCGAGCCGGCGCCGCAGGCGGAGAACAAGGTCTCGCTCGACGACCTCATCTTCGAGGAGCGCGTGAAGCGCGAACTGCATCCGCTCGACGCGTATCAGCAGCTCCTCGACAACGCCGCCGCGAACAAGGTGCCGGACAAGGAGGAGATCTTCCGCTTCAAGTGGAATGGCCTGTTTTACCTCACGCCAAACAAGGAGGCATTCATGGCGCGGCTGCGCATCCCGGGCGGGATCATGAAGACGTATCAGCTCCGCGAACTCGCGAACGTCGCAAAGGAGCTCACGAGCGGCTACGTGCAGATCACCACGCGCGCAAATTTCCAAATCCGGCTCATCCAGCCGAAGGACGCGCCGGAGGTGCTGCGGCGCATCCAGTCCGTCGGCCTGCACACACGCGGCGCGGGCGCGGACAACATCCGCAACCTCACGATCAACCCGACCGCCGGCGTCGATCCGCGCGAGCTGATCGACGTGCGGCCCTTCGTCGATGAACTCGCGCACATCATCATCAACGACCGCGCGTTTTACGACCTTCCGCGCAAGTTCAACATCGCCTACGACGGCGGCGGGCTGATCGGCTCGGTCGAGGACACGAACGACATCGGCGTAAAAGCAGTGAAGGTCGGCGAGGATGTGTTCTTCCGCATCGCGCTCGGCGGCGCGACGGGGCACAAGGCGTTCGCGCGCGACCTCGGCGTGCTCGTGAAGCCTGCGGAGTTGAACAAGGTGATCGTCGCGCTCGTGCGTGTCTTCGTCGCGAACGGCAACCGCACCGACCGAAAGAAAGCGCGCCTCAAGCACCTGCTCGAGAAGTGGACGCTCGAGCAATACCTCGCCGAGACGGAGAAGCTGCTCGGCTACGAACTTCAGCGCGAGGCGTTCGACCCGGCGCAGATGATCTATCTCGCGCAGGACATCGCGCACTCGCACGTCGGCATCTACCAGCAGGCGCAGCGCGGCTTGAACTACGTCGGCGTCGCGGTGCCGGTCGGGCAGATCACTCCGAAGCAGATGCAGCGCGTCGCGGAGATCGCGGACCTCTACGGCTCCGGTGAGGTGCGGCTGACGGTGTGGCAGAATTTCATCATCCCGAATGTGCCGGACGCCTACGTCGCGACGGTCACCAAGGCGCTGCGCAAACTCGGCTTCGATACGCAGCAATCGAACCTGCGCAGCGGCATCATCGCCTGCACTGGCAACAGCTACTGCAAGTTCGCGCAGGCGGACACGAAGGGCCACGCGCTCGCGCTCGCCGACTACCTCGACAAGCGTGTGAAGCTCGATCAGCCCGTGAACATCCACCTCACCGGCTGCCCGCACTCGTGCGCGCAGCACTACATGGGCGACATCGGTCTGCTCGGCACGAAGGTGAAGCGCGCGGGCGAAACGCTCGACGGCTACCACGTCTTCGTCGGCGGCGGATTCGGAAAGAACCAGGCCGTGGGCCGGAAGGTCTTCACCGCGATCCCTCACGACGAACTCGCGCCGCTGCTCGAGAAAATCCTGCGCGGCTACCTGCGCCACCGCGAAGTGGGCGAGAGTTTTCAGGGGTTCACCACGCGGCACGACTTGAACGCCCTCCAGGCGATCTTCAGCAATGACGAGTGAGCGCACGCTCATCGACGACTTGCTCGCCGAGCAGCAGCGACTCACCGCAGTCGAGCGGTTCGCGCAGCGGCACGAGCGCGGCGCGCTCCCCGCGCAGGCGCGCTACTATCGCGACCTGATCCCGCAGTCGCGGCCAGCACCGGGGCAGCAATACGCCTTCGCCGTCGATCTCGACGCGTGCACCGGCTGCAAGGCGTGTGTCGCCGCTTGCCACTCGCTCAATGGCCTCGATGATGACGAAATGTGGCGCAACGTCGGGCTGCTCCACGGCGGCACGAGCGACGCGCCGTATCAGCAGACCGTCACGACCGCGTGCCATCACTGCGTCGAGCCTGCGTGCCTCGAGGGCTGCCCGGTCATGGCTTACGAAAAGGACGCGGACACCGGCATCGTGCGGCATCTCGATGACCAGTGCATCGGCTGCCAATACTGCGTGCTCAAGTGCCCCTACGACGTGCCGAAGTATTCCAAGCGGCTCGGCATCGTGCGCAAGTGCGACATGTGCATCGACCGGCTCGCCGTCGGCGAAGCGCCGGCGTGCGTGCAGGCGTGCCCGACTTCCGCAATCCGCATCGAGCTCGCGGACAAGGCGGAAGTCTCGCGCGCTGCGAAGCCCGGCTCGGAAATGCTGCCGGGCGCTTTCGATTCGAGCTACACGAAGCCCACGTCGCGCTACCACTCGACCCGTCCGATTCCGAGCGACGCCGGCGCAGCCGACGCGCACGCGATGCGGCGCGAACCCGCGCACTGGCCGTTGATCGTGATGCTCGTGCTCACGCAACTCGCCGTTGGCGCGTTCGTTGCGGCGCTGTTTCAGCCAAGTCTGCGGTTCTCCGGCTGGGTCGCGCTACACGCGGGGCTCGTTGCTTCGGTCTTTCATCTCGGGCGACCGCTCGGCGCGTGGCGGTTTTTTCTCGGCCTGCGCACATCGTGGATGAGCCGCGAGATTCTGGCGTTCGGAATCTTCTCCGCGCTCGCGACCGGCGCGCTGCTCGTTCCAGCGCTCACGGGGATCGCCGCGCTCTGCGGGCTCGGCGCCGTCTTCACCTCGGCGATGATCTACATCGACACGCGGCGCCCCGCGTGGCGAGCGGCGGTCACGTTCGCGCGTTTCTTCGGCGCGACGCTGCTGCTGGGAGTGGCGAGCGCACTTGGCCCGATCGCGATCGTGCTCGTGCTCGGGCTTGTCATGCTCGAGCGCCACGCGTTCTTCACCCGCGCCACCGCGCTGCGGATGCCGGGAGGCGTCCACGCATGACGCCGCTGAGCGATCCGATCGGCGCGCTGCTGCGCGAGTGGACGGGGCCGCTCACGGCGGAGCTGGTGCGGACACCGGGCCGCTTCGGACTCGGGCAGGTGCCGGGCCGGCTCGAACCAGACGCGACCACGACGATGGTCTGCGGCTTTTGCTCCACGGGTTGCGGGCTGACCGTCCACATGAAGGACGGCAAGGCGGTCAACCTGAGCGCGGACAGCGAGTATCCGGTGAACCTCGGCATGGCGTGCCCGAAAGGCTGGGAGGCGCTCACGCCGCTCGCCGCTCCGGATCGCGCGACGACTCCCCTGCTCCGAAACGAAGCGACCGGCAAGCTAGAGCCGATCGACTGGGAACGCGCGCTGGTGCTGTTTTGCGAGCGGTTCAAGGAGATCAAGGCGAAGCACGGCGCGGAGTCGTGCGCATTCCTATCGACCGGTCAGATCGTGACCGAGGAGATGGCGCTACTCGGCGCGCTGTGGAAGTTCGGAATGGGCTTCGTCCACTGTGATTCGAACACGCGGCAGTGCATGGCGACCTCCGCGGTCGCTTACAAACAGTCGTTCGGTTTCGATGCGCCGCCCTTCACGTATGCGGATTTCGAGGAGAGCGATGTGCTCGTTTTCATCGGCTCGAACCCGTGCATCGCGCACCCGATCATGTGGCAACGCGTGATGCGCAACCGGCACTCGCCGGAGATCATCGTCGTCGATCCGCGCAAGACCGAGACGGCGATGGCCGCGACGCAACACTACGCAATCAAGCCGAAGAGCGACCTCGTGCTGCTCTACGGGCTGGCGAACATCCTCGCGTCGAGCGGTTGGATCGATCGCTCATTCATCGATGCGCACACGACGGGCTTCGACGAGTTTGCGGAGTTCATCGCGGAGTTCACGACGGATCGCGTGTGCGCGGAGACCGGGCTGAGCGCCGACGAGCTGTGGCACTTCGCGCAGACGATCGCGGACGGAAAGCGCGTGTCATTCTGGTGGACGATGGGTGTGAACCAGGGCCACGAGAGCACGCGCACCGCGCAGGCGATCATCAACCTTGCGCTGATGACGGGAAACATCGGCCGGCCCGGCACCGGCGCGAACTCGATCACCGGCCAGTGCAATGCGATGGGATCGCGGATCTTCGCGAACATCACGAGTCTCATCGGCGGACACGATGCGAACAACGACGCGCACCGCGCAAAGATCGAGGGCATCCTCGGCATCGGCGAGGACACGATCCCGCGACAGCCGTCGCTCGCTTACGATCAAATCGTGGACGGAATCCGCGAGGGCCGGATCAAGGGTCTGTGGGTGATCGCCACGAACTCGTCGCACTCGTGGATTCACCAGCACGAGTTCAACGAACTGCTCGGCAAACTCGACTTCCTCGTCGTGCAGGATCTCTACGCGACGACCGAGACTGCGCAGCGCGCGGATCTCGTGCTGCCGGCGGCGGGCTGGGGCGAGAAGGAAGGCACGTTCATCAATTCCGAGCGGCGCTTTGGGCTCGTGAAGAAGGTGCAGCGCGCGCCGGGGCAGGCGCTCGCCGACCTGCATATCTTCCAGCTCATCGCGCACTACTGGGGCTGCGGTTCGATGTTCTCGCGGTGGTCGTCGGCGGAGGCGGTGTTTCAGATTCTCAAGGAGTGCTCAGCCGGGCAGCCGTGCGACGTCACCGGGATCGAGGATTACCGGATGATCGATGACGCCGGGGGGATTCAGTGGCCGTGGAGCGCTGGCGTCCTCGCCGGCCACCATCCGGGCGCGGCGGAGCCGCCTATTTTGGCGCCTGCGGCGCGCGGGGTCGTGGCCGGCGGGACGCCAGCGCTCCGAGAGCGGCGCTTGTTCGAGGACGGGCGCTTCTTCACCGCAGATGAGCGGGCGAAGTTCATCTTCGATCCGCCTCGCGCTGCACCGGAGCTGGCGGACGCGGAGTATCCGCTCACGCTGCTCACGGGGCGCGGCACGTCAGCGCAGTGGCACACAGGATCGCGGACGAACAAGTCCGACGTGCTGCGCAACCTCGCGCCCGCAGGCATCTACGTGGAGATCAATCCGCTCGACGCGCAGCGGCTGGGGATCGAACCCGGCACGGGGGTCCGCATCACGTCGCGTCGCGCGGAAATTGAGGCGACAGCCTTTGTCACGCCGACAGTGCAACCGGGGCAGGTCTTCATCCCGATGCACTATTCGGCGGTGAATGAACTCACCCACGCGGCGTTCGATCCGCACTCACGGCAGCCGAGCTACAAGGCGTGCGCGGTCAGGCTGGCGGCTGCTCGAGGTCGGCGGGCGAGTTGAGATTGCGAAACAGCTCCAGCTCGGCGGCGGAGATTTGCCGCGTCCCTGCAAAGCCCTGCTGACTCGCAAGCCGGAAGAACCGACGCAGCGAAAGGTTCTCGTCGGCGAGACATTCCCCGACCAGCGGCAGGCAGTCGCGCGAATAGACCGCAGCCAGCGGCTGAAGCCACTCCCGATGCGCGGGCACGAGGCCCACGTATGTGTCCATCGACTCGCCGACGAGGCTGCTCAGGAAATCTGCGGGCACATCGGGCAGATCGACCGCGAGCACGAGCAACCATTGATTGCGTGCGTGCGTGAGCGCAGCCTGCAATCCGGCGAGCGGGCCGGCACCAGGCGTGAGGTCTTCGACGATCGGGACGCCGGCGCCGGAAAACGGGCCGTCTTTGTGGCCGGAAATGAAGACTTCCTCCGCACCGGTTGCGCGCAGCTTTGCGAGCTGGCGTTTCCAGAGCGGCTTGCCGTCGAGCACGAGCGCGGCTTTGTCGGCGCCCATGCGCTCGGATCGGCCGCCGGCCATGAGCACCGCGGAGAAGGGTTGCGAGAGATTCATCGGAGGGCGACTAACGACGCACCGGACCGGATTCGCAACCGGCTCTCGCAATGATTTCCGTCACGTTCCGCATCAAGCATCTCTACCTCTCGCCGGGCCACAATTACTTCGGTCATCACGAGCAGCCACCGGGCGAGCATCCGATGATCGAGCGCGCGGAGGTGTGCGTGGTCGCCGGGCGCGGCATCGAGGGCGACCGGTTCTTCGACTTCAAGGCGGACTACAAAGGCCAGGTCACGTTTTTCGCGGACGAGGTGTATGAGGATTTGTGTGCGCGGCTCGATGCGTGGGACAAGCCGCCGTCGGTCTTTCGCCGCAATATCATCACGCGCGGCGTGGACTTGAACGAACTGATCGACCGCGAGTTCGAGTCGCAAGGCGTGCGCTTCCTCGGCACCGGCGAATGCACGCCGTGCTACTGGATGGATCAGGCCTTCGGGGAAGGCGCCGAGGCGGCGCTGACGGGCCGCGGCGGGCTGCGCGCGAAGATTCTCAGCGACGGCGTGCTGCGCGCGGAGGCGGGCTAACCGAGCACCCTGGCGAGCGCGGCTTCGGGTGACTTCACGAGCGCGGCATCGACGGTGAGCCGCTCGATGCCACGGCCGGGCATCTCGTATTTGAAATCGCGCAGCACGCGCTCGCACACGGTGAAGAGGCCGCGGGCGCCGGTGTATTCCTCCTCCGCGAGCTTCGCGATCTCGCGCAGCGCTTCGTCGGTGAAGTCGATCGTGATGCCGTAAGCAGCGAAGGCGCGCTGATACTGCCGCACGATCGAGCCCTCGCTGTGCTTGAGGATCTCGAAGAGATCGTTTGCCGCGAGCGCTTCGCACACGACGCGCACCGGCAGGCGGCCGATGAACTCGGGTTCGTAGCCGAAGGTGATGAAGTCCTTGGTCGTCGCGTGCTTGAGCAGTTCGGTGGGCGACCACACGGCGGGCTTGGCGGTGCGGGATTCGCGCAGGCGCGGCTCGACGGCAGCGGGCAGTTTTTCAAACGCGCCGCTGACGACGAAGAGAATGTTGCGTGTGTTGATGACCTCGCTCTCGGAGACTCGACCCGTGCGCTGAAACTCCATGGCGGCCTGGAGCTGGCCCTGGATGTCGTTCTGGCTGCGACGCTGCACGTCGGTGTCCTCCATCAATTTGAGCAGCGTGGTCTGCACACCGCGTCCGCTCACATCGCGACCGCTGAGTTGCGCAGGCGCAGCGATCTTGTCGATCTCGTCGATGTAGATGATGCCGTATTGCGCGAGTTCGACGTCTCCGTCGGCCTTGTGGACGAGGTCGCGCACGAGATCTTCGACATCGCCGCCGACGTAGCCGGTCTCGGAGAACTTGGTCGCGTCCGCCTTGACGAAAGGCACGCCGAGCAGTTCGGCGATGTGCTTGACCAGATACGTCTTGCCGACGCCGGTCGGGCCGATGAGCAGCACGTTCTGCTTCACGTATTCGAGGCGGCTCGCGCGTTCGGCGTCCTCGGCGCGCAGGGTGCGCAGGTGGCGGACGTGGTTGTAGTGATCGCAGACCGCGATGCTGAGGACCTTCTTCGCCTCGTCCTGCTTGATCACAAAGCGGTCGAGGTAGGCTTTGATATCGCGCGGCAGCTTGTCGAAAATGAGCGGATCGGGGCGCTCGATCGGCTCCTCGGAGAACTCCATGGCGCCGCCGAAGTGAGCGCTCATCAACTCGGTGATCCGGGCCTGAAACTCCTCCGGGGCGGGCATCGGTGCGGGCGTGGGCGAAGTGGGTTCGGACATGTGGGCGGCGAGCGTAGGCGCGGAAAGCGAAAAGCCCAAAAGCGAAATTGCCGAATGCGTCGGGCCCCGATCACATCCGGCACGGAGCGCTTGCATTCCAGCGCAGCGAAGGCGATTTGGCCTGCGCGCAATCCCAGCGCGCAACGGGCGGTTAGCTCAGCGGTAGAGCGTCTCGTTTACACCGAAATCCGGTCACTTTGGTCTCACTTGATCCCATGTGCTCTCATGCGATCCGATGCTGATGAATAAGAGGTTTCCGGGCGAATGACGCGATTCCCACGTGATCCCAAATGCGCTCGTTGTGACATGCGCGGAGAGCAAGGCCAGCGCGGCGAGCGGGAGAGACAGGTTGGGAAGTTTCATGGAGGGGAATGAGTTCGGGGTTGTAAGGCGGCTTCGAGGCTAAAGCGGATGAACATCGAGAGATGGTCGTTTGGGGACTTCGCTTCGGCTTCGCGGGCGACGGCAAGACGCGCTTGCATCGCGGGATGCGCGGGCGTCGCGGCGGGGCCGAGGAGTTCGAGTGCGCGGGCGGCGAGAAGGGCGACGTCGCGCGAATCGTTACGTAACGCAGCGGTGAGCACGGGCAACGCGGCTTCCGCTTCACCGTGGGCGGCGAGCGCGCCGGCGGCCTCGATGCGGACGACGGGCGATGTGTCTTCCAATGCAGCGCGCAGAGATTCGCGGTCGGCGTCGGCGAACTGCGGGCGGGCGCGCAGGCCAACGGCGGCCCAGTAGCGGACGCCATCATCGTCATCGCGCAGACATTCGCGCTGGCGCGGCGCGGTGTCGTCGCGGCCCACGGCATCGGCGGCGTCGAGGAATCGCGCGAGCGGGTAGCGTGCGTCGTCGTGCGCGAGGGTCCATGGCGTGCCGTCGCTGCCGATGCGCCTCCACATTTCCGACTCGGTGAGAAAACCGGCGTCGCGCGTGGCGAGCTGCCAGCGGCGAAGTTCGGCACGCATTCTTTCGAGGACAGCGCGATGCTCTGGAGCAGTGGCGAGATTGTGGAGTTGATGCGGATCACCCTGCGTGTCGTAAAGCTCCTCGATCGCACGATGCGGCGCGGCGTAGGTCATGGGCGCCGGCACGAGGCTGCCGGCGGCGGCGAGGCGTTTGAGTTCCTGTCGGAAGTTGGAGGCGTCGGAGTAGCCTTCCGGCTGCATCCACGAGAGGTGCGGCATGAAGTTGCGGATGTAGAGCCAGCGCGCGTCGCGCACGCTGCGGCTGAGGTCGAACGCCTCGTCCACGCGGTCGCGCGCGCCGTGAACGAACTCACGCGGGGCGCCCGCGTCCGGCCCGAGGAAAGCGCTGCCTTGGAAATGCGCGGGCGCTTTCTCGCCACACAGGCTCAGCACCGTCGGTGCAAAATCCACAAAGCTCACGAGCCGGTCGCTGACGCCACCGCGCTGCGCGGGCGCGAGGTGCGCCCATTTTTTTGGGAAGCGAATCAGCAACGGAACGCGCAGGCCGGAGTCCTGCAGGCAGCGTTTGCCGCGCGGCATGCCCATGCCGTGGTCCGCGTAGAAAAAGACGATCGTGTCTTCCGCGAGTCCGTCGGCTGCGAGCTGGTCGAGGAGGGCGCCGGCCTCCTGATCCATGCGCGTGATGCAATCGTGGTAGCGCGCCCACGCGCGATGCGCCTCGGCGGTGTCGGGGTAGTAGGGGGGCGGCGACATGCGCGCCGGGTCGTGACGTTTGCCGGGCGAGAGCTTCGAGCCGACTTCCTTTTCAAACTGCTCGTGCGGCCACACGCTGGTCCGCGACTGGTGCGTGGTCATGAAGTTGAACACCGCGAAAAACGGCTGCCCGTCGCCCCGCCCGCGCCAGTGGGCCTCGGGCGAACTTTCATCCCACGCCAAGCGGATGAATGCGGGCTCGTCGCGCAGGTTGTAGTCGGTCTTCACATTATTCGAGCAGTAGTAGCCCGCTTCGCGAAGCCCCGCGGTGAACGGCCCGAACTCCGCAGGCACCGGAAACTCCGAGCGTAGCCGCTGCGTGCCGAGCGACGTCGCAAACATTCCGGTGATGAGACACGACCGCGACGGCGAGCACACCGACGCGGTGGAGAATGCGCGTGTGAACCGCACCGCCTCTCGTGCGAACGCATCGAGCCGCGGCGTGCTAGCCTGCGGGTCGCCGTAGCAGCCGAGGTTCGGACTCATGTCCTCGGCAGTGAGCCAAAGGATATTGGGCCGGTCCACGGCGTGCAGCATGGCAAATGGCAACGCGATCGCGGCGGCGATGAGGATGAGTGCTGTCGTTTTCATTGTGTGACGAGCGGACGTGCAAAGTAGCAGAGGACAGCAGAGGATTCATTGTTTGCTCCCACCACTATCAACCCATGAAACGTCTGCTCTCCCTCGTCTTCATCGTCATCGCCGCTCGTGCAGAGCCATCGTTCGAGGAGTGCGATCTCTTCGTCGCGAGTGTCGATGGTTACCACACGTATCGTATTCCGTCGCTGCTCGTCACGGCACGGGGCACGGTGCTGGCGTTCTGCGAGGGACGAAAAAGAGGTTCGGGCGATCATGGCGATCTCGACCTCGTGATGAAGCGAAGCACCGACGGCGGGCGCACTTGGTCGGCGCAGCAGATCGTCCATGAGGAGGGCGGCGATGCGAAGATCACCATCGGCAATCCGTGTCCTGTGCAGGATGTTTCGACGGGCACGATCTGGTTGCCGTTCTGCCGCGACAACAAAGCAGTGCTCATCACGTCGAGCGCTGATGATGGCCAGACATGGAGCCCGCCGCGAGACATCAGCGCGAACGTCGTGCCACCCGATTGGGTGTGGGTCGCAACAGGGCCGGGCATCGGCATTCAACTCGCGCGCGGCGAGCACAAGGGGCGGCTCGTTATTCCGAGCGATCAGCGACTGAAGCTGCCCGACGGCACGCAGCGTTGGAACTCGCATATGATGTTCAGCGACGATGCGGGCAGGACGTGGCAGATCAGCAAGCCGATCGAAGTCGGCGGCAACGAGTGCCAGGTGATCGAGCGCAGCGATGGCTCGCTCCTCGTGAACACGCGGATGCAGGGCGAGTTTCAGGGACTCCGTGGGATCGCCACGAGCACCGACGGTGGCGCGACTTGGTCGGCCATCGAGCAGGAGAAACAACTTCCGTGTCCGAAGTGCCAGTGCAGCCTCGTTCGATACAGCGACAGCCAATTGCTCTTCAGCAATCCGAATCCCGGAGAGCCCATCGATGGGAAACCGAAGGGCGCGCGTGTGAATCTCACGGTTCGCTTGAGTTTTGATGATGGAAAAACATGGCCCGTGTCGCGCCTGCTTCACGCCGGGCCTTCCGCCTACTCGTGTCTCGGTCGCCTGCCCGACGGCACCATTCTTTGTTTCTACGAGGGTGGGACGAAGAATGCCTACGAGACGCTCAAGCTCGCGCGCTTCAATCTCGATTGGGTCACCAAGCCATGATTCCACGATTCATCCCGTTGCTGCTCGTCGGTTCCGCAGCGTTCGCAAGCGAGGGGAAGCACCAGTAGTTGCGCCGTTTCAAGGCCGCGTAAGCAGATCAAGGTGTCGCCGTCGATGAACAGCACTTTTACGCCATCACAAACCACGCAATCGGAAAGTATCGCAAGACCAGCGGCGGGCCGGTGAAAGCGACCGCAGTGCTTGAACAACGCCGGGCAGGATCTTCTTATCGTTGATCGGGTGATTCAGGTTTCAGGCGACGATACGCATTCAGGTGTTTGTCAGTGCGACTGCGAGCGCCTCGATTTTCTCCTTCATTGCCAGCTTGCTCAACCACTCCGCGGGAATTCCGTCGAGCCCGTAACACGCGCCGGCGATCTGGCCGCACACCGCCCCGGTTGTGTCCGCATCTTCGCCAAGATTCACCGCAGTCAGGATGGCATCACGAAACGTGGACGTTCGATGAAAACTCCACAGCGCAGCTTCAAGCGTGTGGATCAGATAGCCCGATGCGCGAATCCCGCTCTCCGGCTTTACGCGATACGAGCCGTCAATGATCTCACGCACTCGCGGTGAGTTGATCGGCTCCTCAGTCAGTCGGTCCAGCGCTTCGTCCTCCGCCACGCCGGCGAGGAGATGATGCAGCAGCACGCCGAGCACGTGGCAGGCATCCATGCACTCCTCCGCGCCGTGCGTGGTTCGTGAAGAATCGCGGGAGAGCTGGATCGTCTGCGCAATGTCATCGCTCGCAAAGATCGGCACTGCCGCCCGTGAACCGCGGGATGAACTTCGTCAGCGGGTCGTCCAGCGTGAACCCGTCGCGCTCGAACAAGGTCATCAACGCGCTCACGCAGATCGGCTTGGAGATCGATCCGAGGAGAAACATCGCGTGCTCGTTCTGCGCCTTTCCGAACGATCGGCTGAACACCGCGTCCCGCTGAACCACATGCAGCACCGCTGTGGTGATCTGACCTTCGGCCGCGGCGCGCGCGAGCACCTCGACCGCTTCATCCAGCCGCTCCTGTCGCAACGCGGCGAGCACGGGAGTCGCGAGAAATGCCACGCTACTCTCAATAAATCTGCGTCGTTTCATGCGCGTTCGGATCCGATACTCGCCGGCATCATGGTGTGTCCCACAGTTTGATCCCGGCTGCCTTTTCCAGGATCGCAGTCACGTCCTCGTCGAGCAGGAAGCGATCGCGCTTGAGCTGGAGCGCCGCGTCGGTCATGCGCGCGAGATAGACTTCGCGCGTTGAATAACGCTCGCGCACTGCGGGCCGCGGATCGCCGCGTTGTCGCCGTTCATCCGCCGTGAGCGCGAACGGGAGATACATCCCATCGAGCGGCGAAAGGATTCCCTCGGCTCCGAACGGCGCGGCGCGCAGGTTCCAGCCGGTGAAGGTCCCGAGCGGCACGGCGACCTCGGGCAAGCGGATGCCGCCAGTCTCGTTGCCGTCGGAGTCCACCGCCGGGATCAGCGTGCGGTATGGCGACTCGATCCTCGGCGGGATTGTGTCGGCGATGCCGTCGGTGCGAAAGCGCGGGCCGAAATCCAGCCGCAACGGTTCGTAGTAACGCGCGGGTAGATTCACGCCGGGGATGCGCGGGAATCGCCACGTTTTCAAATCCACGAGCGTGCTGTCGGCAATCCGCGGGTGGCGACTCGGCGACGGTGCCATGCCGTTGCTCACCCACTCGTCCAGCGCGACGAGCATCGCGCGCAGGATCGGCCCGCGATCGTTGAGCGTGCTGCGCGGCTGCTGGCAGATGCCGGGCGTGTGCGGACCAGCGCCGAGGTGCTGCGCGCCGGCCACGAGATAGACGCGCACTTCGGGCGGAAGCTCGATGTCCTTCCGGCCTTCGACATCGGTGTGCAACAGCGACGCGGCGCGGCTCCAGTATTCGGTCGAGGTCTGCGTGAAGATTATCTTCGGCACGTGTCCGCTCGCTCGCGCACGCGCCAGCGTGTCGCCGCGCTCGCTCGTCACGGGATCGGTCTGCGGCACCGGCGAGAGCGGGAAGAATTCCGAGCCTGACAAGTTGCCCTCGTGGCACGTGCCGTAGTCGGTCATCATGCGGAAGCGGTGATTGAACGTGCCTTTGCCCGCGCCGGCGACGTGGATCAAGGCACCGTCGAACACCGCGCGCCGTGCCTCGTCGGTGTTGAAACCCTCGTGGATGAAATGGTGGATCAAGCGTCCCGATTGCGAAATGCCGGCGACGTATGCGGCATCGATCGCGCCCGCGAGCGGATTGCGCTCCGGCGGCGCGTGCCGGAGAAACGACACGCAATCGCGCAGCGCCGCGAGCCCGAGCCCGGTGACGCGCGGCTCCTTCGCCGTATAGACGAGATCGTAGAGCCAGCCGGGACGAAAACCGTCCTTCACGTAAAGATGCGCCGGATCGGTAACGAGCGTTTCATTCTCCCAGCGACCAAACGCCCAACCGGTGCGCGGGACTTCCGTCGCGGGTTCGGAGCGGCTCGGGCGCATGGTGAGCACGGCTTCACGATCCTCGAGCGACACGGTGGGAAACGCGGCGAACGCTCCCCACGGACTCCACGAAAACGCGCGGCTGAATACCTTCTCGGTCGTGCTGATCTCGATGTGCGCGCGGCCGGTGATCGTCCGCCCCTGCTCGGTCGCGATGGGCACCCCGGTGAGCAGGCGCTGCGTGCCGTCGTCGGTCACTTCGCCATTCCAGCCGCACGAGAGCACTGAGTAGCCGTGACGCAGGAGGAAGCCGTTGCCCGCGTGCGCGAGCGTGCCGGGTGTGTTGGTGCGCTCCGCGTCGTTGAAGTTCGAAAGCGCGAGCATGTTCCCGCGGTTGTTCACGTCGTAGAGGATGCGCCGGTTGCCGCGCCGCGCGTCCGCGGGTTTCAGCAGGAAAAAATCTGTCCAGCACTCGACGCGGCCGCGCTCGTTGCGCGGCGCGAGTGCGAGATCGCAAATGCGCGCGTTGGCCGGAGCGGAGGGATCGACCTCGACGAACATCCGCCCGGTGATCTTTTCGTAAGGCCCGGTCGCGCCGAACGAATGTCCGTTCGCAATCGGCGTGCGCTCGCGAATCTCCACGCGCACGACTTCGCCGCGCAAGCTGGCCGCGCCGATGAGAAAGATTGCAGCGAGAGCGAGGCGGATCGGATTCATGCGAGCAACGGCTTTACCACGTGGCCGTGGACATCGGTGAGGCGGAAGTCGCGGCCTTGGAAACGGTAGGTGAGCCGCGTGTGATCGAGGCCGAAGAGGTGCAGGATGGTCGCGTGAAAATCGTGCATCGACACGGGATCACGCGCGACGTGCCACGCGAAGTCGTCGGACTCGCCATGAACCTGCCCGCCCTTCACGCCGCCGCCAGCCATCCACAGGCTGAACGCGCCGGGATGATGATCGCGTCCCGTGACCTTTTTGAAGCCGGGGCGATTCTCGCCCAGCGCGGTGCGGCCGAATTCCGAGCCCCACACGACGAGCGTGCTGTCGAGCAGGCCGCGTTGCTTGAGATCCTTGAGCAGGGCGGCGATGGGCTGATCCGCCATGAGGCAATTGTGCGCGAGGCCCGAGTCGAGATCGCTGTGATGATCCCACGAGGCGTGGATGATGTTCACGAAACGCACGCCGCGCTCGACCATTCGCCGTGCTTGCAGGCAGTGACGCGAAAAGGTCCCGAAGAGTCCGTTTCCGCCGAGGCTGTTCTTGATCGCGGGCTCGCTGCGATCGATGCCGTAGGAATCGAGCGTCGCCCGCGTTTCGCCGCTGAGATCGGCCAGCTCCGGCGCGGTGCTTTGCATGCGGAAGGCGAGCTCGTAGCTGTTGATCCGGCTGGCGATCTCCGGATCGCCAATGTGTCGATGCCGGAGACGATTGAGATCGTTCAGCGCGTCGATGCTGGCGTGTTGCATGTCACGCGTGATCCCGTCGGGGTTCGCGAGATTGAGCACCGGCGCGGCGCCATTGCGAAACATCACGCCGCCGTAGGACGAAGGCAGAAAACCGCTCGACCACGTGGACGTGCCGCCGGGCAGGCCGCGTCCCTTCGACACCATGACGGCATACGCCGGCAAATCGCGCGACTCGCTGCCGAGCCCATACGTGAGCCACGAGCCGACGCTCGGGCGGCCGAGCAAGGCCGCGCCGCAGTTCAGCATGAGCTGGCCGGGCAGGTGATTGAACTGCGTCGTGTGCATCGAGCGGATGAGCGCGATGTCGTCCGCGCAACTCGCAATATTCGGGAGCAGGTCGGAGATCTCCATGCCGCACTGGCCGTGCTTGGTGAAGACGCGCTTCGTGCCCATCACGGTCGCCGTGTCCTTTTGGAGAAAGGCGAACTTCGCATCTCCGACGATGGACGGCGGCAGCGGCTGGCCATCGTATTGATTGAGCATCGGCTTGGGATCGAAGAGATCCATCTGGCTCGGGCCGCCCTCGAGGAAGATGAAGATGCAGTTCTTCGCCTTCGGCGCGAAATGCGGAAGTCGCGCGGCAAGCGGATCGGCGCTCGATTCCGCCGCGAGCAGGCCGTCCTCGCCGAGCAGCGTAGCGAGGGCGAGTGTGCCCAGCCCGCACGCGCTGGTGGCGAGGAAGTCGCGGCGGGTTTGCGTGATGCGATCGAGTGGGGACATGGGTCAGTCGCGGTTGATGAACTCGTCGAGATTCATGAGCACGCGAGCGGTCGCGACGAGTGTGGCCGCTTCGATCGCATCGGGTGAACTCTCCGCGGGCAGGGCCGCGCCGAGCACCTTCAGCGCGTTCATTCCTCCCGCGATGACGCGCTGTTTCTGCCCGGATTGGAACGTGAGCAGTCGCTCAAGTTCCTCCGCGCCCGGCTCGCGCGTGAGGCAGAGGCGGAAGAGATGGCGCAAGCGTGTGTCGGCCGGCGCCTCGCGCATCGCGCGCTGGGCGAGCGCCTGCGCGGCTTCGACGAAGACGGGATCGTTCATCAGCGTGAGCGCCTGGAGCGGCGTGTTCGAGCGATCGCGCCGCACGCAGGCTTCGCTCGCGTCCGGGCCGTCGAAGGTCGTGAGCATCGGATACAGGACGCTCCGCAGCGTGAGGATGTAGAGCCCGCGGCGGTAGCGCTCCGCGCCCTGGCTTACGTCCCACTTCACCGATCGCCCGACATCGAAGACATCGCCCGGCAGCGGCGGGCGGATGCTCGGACCGCCGATGGTCGTCGTGAGCAAGCCGCTCGTTTTCAGCGCGGCATCGCGCAGCACTTCGGCTTCGAGTCGAAGACGGTTCTGGCGCGCGAGCAGATGGTTCAGCGGGTCGAGGTCCGTCAGTTCCGCACGGTGCGCCGACGACTGCCGATAGGTCGCCGAGGTGACGATGAGCCGGATGAGTTTCTTGCGGCTCCAGCCGCCGCGCATGAACTCGGCAGCGAGCCAGTCGAGCAACTCCGGGTGCGAAGGCGATTCGCCCGTCGCGCCGAAATCATCGGGCGTGCTGACGATCCCCGTGCCGAAGAGCTTGCTCCAGACAAGGTTCACCGCCACGCGGCTGGTCAGCGGATTCTTCGGCGACACGAGCCACCGCGCGAGGTCGAGGCGCGTCGCTTCGCCCTTCTCCGGCGCGGGCATCGACGGCAGTGCGGACAAGCCCACCGGGACCACGTTCGGCCCACGGCGTGTGTAACTCCCCGCGAGATGCACATACGTCTCGCGCCGATCCTTGCCCGTTTCGGCGAGCGTCTGCGCCTTCGTCGTCGGGTCGTCGCGGTCCTCGGTGTTGTTGAAGAAAGCGTAGAACCCGTAGTAATCGCGAATCGTGATCGGGTCGTATTTGTGGGTGTGGCACTGCGCGCAACCGATGGTCAGCCCGAGCCAGACGCGGCCCGTGGTGTTCACGCGATCGGCGAGGTTTTGAAAACGCGCCTCCTCCTTGTCCACGCCGGCCTCGGTGTTGCGTGCCGCGTTGCGATGGAATCCGGTGGCGGTGAGTTGGGCGGAGTTCGCATCCGGCAGCAGATCGCCGGCGAGTTGCTCGATCGTGAACTCATCGAAAGGCTGATCGCGGTTGATCGCGTCGATCACCCAATCGCGGAAACGCCACGCATCGGGCCGCACCTTGTCGCCGAGAAATCCGTCGCTGTCCGCGTAGCGCGCGAGGTCGAGCCAGTGCCGGCCCCAGCGTTCGCCGAAATGCGGACTGGCCAGCAGGCGATCCACGACGCGCTCGTAAGCGCCCGCTTCCTGGTCCGCGACGAACTGCGCGACTTCCTCCGGCGTCGGCGGCAGGCCGATCAAATCCAGCGACACGCGCCGGATCAGCACGCCGCGCCCGGCCTCGGGTGCGGGCGCGATGCCGCGCGCCTCGAACTCCCGGCGGATGAACGCGTCGATGCCGTTGCGCACGCCGTCCGCATTCTTCAGCGTAGGCGGCATCGCTGCGCGCACGGGAAGAAAGGACCAGTGCTCGCGATATTCCGCGCCTTCGCCGATCCAGCGTCGGAACAGCTCGCGCTCCTGAGCGGTGAGTTGCTTCGGCGACTCCGGCGGCGGCATCACCTCGTCCTTGTCGGTCGAGATGATGCGGTGCCAAAGCTCGCTGGCCTCCGGCTTCCCGGGCGCCACCGCCGCGTAGCCGCCGAGATCGCGCGTCGCACCGGCGCGCGTGTCGAGCCGCAGATCCGCCTTTCGCTTGTCCTCGTCCGGTCCGTGGCAGGCGTAGCATTTCGTCGCGAGGATGGGACGGATGTCGCGATTGAAATCGACCGGTTCCGCCGCCACGCCGGCACTGAGCGAAGCGATGCAGAGCGCCGCAAGCACTCTCATTTCGAAACGGACCGGGCTGGACTCATAGGATCAATGGTAGCCTTGCAGGCGAACGGTTCACAGCCAAACAGTGGAACGGAGTTCGGAGTGAGAGGGCTCACTACTTGGTGCCGGGCAGGTGCATCGGATACTTGAGGATGAACTGGTGCTGATCGAGTTCGTGGACGTGCGGGGTGTCGTCCACGAGCACGCCTTGGACGACATCGTAGGTGAGCGCGTGGACGCGGTTTTCGGCGGGGACGAACCGGAGCAGTCTCAGCACGGGCTGGCTCAGGTAGTCGCTCAGCATCGCGGTCACGGGCTGGCCGTGGTCGCTGGGTCTGGTGAGCTTCAGGGCGGTCACGCGGCTTTGATCGCCGCAGAAGATCAGGCACAGGTTGGCGTGCTTGCTGTAGAGCTTGGCCCACATCTGTTCGCCCGTGTTTCCGCGCGCGCCGTGGATCTTGATCCAGTTCATGCGGCCTTTCGGATCGTGGATGTATCCTTCATTGGTCTCCGGCTTTTCGCGGATGCCGAGATCCATGTGCGTGGTGATCATCGCGTGGCGATTCGCGTGCGCGGTGAGTGTGGCGCCGGCCCAGGCGAGCACGTCGTCGGGTGCGTTGCACTCCAGGCTGAGGTGGATGAAGTCCACGCCGCCGGCGCTGAAGAGCTGCGCGCTGTTCACGTTGTTGGCGGAGACGTTTTGATCGGCCCGAGTGTGTGTGTAGCTGCCGAGATACCACGGATACTTGGTGAAACTGGCGGCCGGAAAGTGCTGCTGAAACAGGCGCGCGTCGCCCTTCGCGGTCATGTCGTGATTTCCCACGGTGAGGCTGAAGGGCACGACCTCGCGCAACGTGTCGAGGTGCCGCTTGGCCACGGCCCACTGGTCGGCGTTGTCCTTGTCCACGATGTCTCCGACATGGCTGACGAAGACGATGTTCTGCGCGGCGCGATGCTCGCGAATCCATTTCACCTGCGCTTCCAGGTTCGGGTTCGTGACCGGATCGGTGCTGGCCGGCGTCGCCTTGCAGCCCTTGCCGACATAGCTCTGCGTGTCCGGGATGATGACGATGGTGAACGCGTCCCCCGGCATCGCCGGCAGCGGTCGCGCGCCGATCATCCGCTTGGACGCGTCTTGCGCGAGCGATGTGCTGCAGGTGAGCGCGAGCAGCGCGAAAAAGACGAGCGGCTTCATGCTGGAGTGGTGTCAGGGCTTGGAGAGTTCCAGCACCGCGAGCACGGGGCGGTGATCGGACGCCATGGCCTCGGGCAGGACTTCGCTGCTGACGACCCGGAAGTCCTTCGCCCCCCGGTAGAAGATGTAGTCGATGCGCGACTTTGGATTCACCGAGGGCGCGGAGGGAGCGCGCGCGGCGTCGATGGCGTGGGTCCAACTTTTCTCGAGAATGGCGATGGGCTCGGAGCCGGGGATGGCGTTGAAGTCGCCGGCGAGGATCGTGCGCAGATTGTCGGCAGGCGCGGCGAAGAGATTGTTGATGGCCCTGGCCTCTTCCACGCGATCCTCGGGCACGTTGTGCTGGAAGTGGGTGCTGATGAATCGCAGCGGCCGGCCATCCGGCGCCGTCATGGTGATGGCGAGTGCGCCGCGCGGATAGGTTTGACGCTCCGGCGTGGCGTCGGTGTAGGGCAGGGGCTGGATGAGTTCATCGAGGATGGGCAGGCGCGTGAGCACCGCGTTGCCGAAGAGTCCTCCCTCGTAATGCTGCGTGGGGCCGAACCGCGCGGTGAGGCCCGTGAGTTCACCGAGCTTCTGCAACTGATGCACGCGGCCCGACCGCAGCACGCCGACATCGACTTCCTGGAGTGCTACGAGATCGGGCTTGGCTGCCTTGATGACCTCCGCGAGCCGCTGGATGTTGTAGTCCCCGTCCATCCCCTGGCCGTAATGGATGTTGTAGCAGAGCACGCGGAGCGTGTGCGGCGCCTCGGCAAAGGAAGCATGGAGGCTGAAGAAGAAGGTGACGAGGAGGGTGGCGAGTTTCATGGAAATTGACGGGCTGCGTCGAGGCAGCATCTCCACGTCAATCAGACTCCGCGCCGGATGCTAGGCGCGGCCTCGGCCAGATACCGGCGAATGGGAAGCGACGACGGTTTTGGCTCGCGGACATGACTGATGAGAAATCGTCTCCGCCGGTGCCGATCGGCGCGCTTGCAATTGTGCCGCCGGGCGGTGGAGGCTCCCGCGATGACTTACCTCCCTCGCTTTCTCCGATTCACGCGGACCGTGGTCTTGAGTGCGAGTGTGTGCTGGGTGTCGGAGGTTGTTGCGGCGGATGCGATCCGCGCGCCGGGGAATCGTCCGCTGCCGGCTTCAGTGCATGCACTGGTCGGTGGGCGGGTGGTGGTGAAGCCGGGCGACGAGCTTGAAAAGGCGACGATCGTATTGCGCGACGGGCGGATCGTGGCGGTGGGCGCGGATGTGGCGGTGCCGGCGGATGCGCGGGTTCACGACATGGCGGGCACGACGATCTACGCAGGGTTCATCGATGCACATGTGGTCTTTTCCAAAGGCAGTGGCGAGCGTGCCTCGGCGATGGGTGAAGGGCCGCCTGTCGATGCGTCGGAGGATCTCACGGCGGGTGCGGGCACGGGGTTTCTCGGAGTGGCGTCGGTCGCCGTCGGCGGAAGTGCGAAGTCGCTGGTGATGCCCGAGCGGCGGATGGCGCGCGAGTATTCCCCGGAAAAGAAGGCGCTGGATGCGTTGCGCGCGGAAGGGTTCACCGCGGCGAACGCGGTGCCGGATCGCGGCGTGATTCGGGGGATGAGTGCGTTGGTGTCGCTCGTTTCCAATGAGCCAAACGTGGCGCTCATTCGCTCGGAGACCTTCCAGCATGTGTCGCTCGACTTGCCGAAGGGGAGTAAGCCGGACGAGGATTCGGAGCGGCCCGATTCTTATCCGGCCTCGCTCATGGGAGTGATCTCGGCGGTGCGGCAGACGTTTTTCGATGCGCAGTTTCAGGCCGCGGACTTCGCGCACTTCGCCGCGCATCCGAACGATCGCCCGCGCCCCGCTTTCGACGCTTCGCTCGATGCGCTCCAGCCCGCGGCGCGGAAGACGATGCCCGTGGTCTTCGAGTCCTCGGCCATGCTGATGGTCGATCGCGCGATGCACCTCTCCCGCGAACTCGGCTTGCAGCCGATCCTGCTCGCGACGGGCCAGGAATGGCGCCGCCCGGAACTCGCGCGGGCGGCGGCCGCGCCATTCATCGTGCCGGTGGATTTCCCCGAGGCGCCGAAACTACCCGAGGACGACGACTGGCTCGCGATGCCGTTCGAGACGCTGCGCGCGTGGGATCACGCGCCGGGAAATCCGGCGCTGCTCCGCCGCGAAGGTCGCGACATCGCGCTCACCACGCACGGCCTGGAAAAGAAGAGCCGCTTCCGCCCGAACGCCCGGCTCGCCATCGCGCGCGGCTTGAGCGAAGCCGACGCGATCGCCGCGCTGACCACGACGCCCGCGCGCATCTGCGGCGTGGCGGACCAACTCGGCACGATCGAGGCCGGCAAGCTCGCGCATCTCACGGTGGTCGAGAAGGGGCGTTACTTCGACGAAGACGCGAGCGTGCGCGAGGTGTGGATCGACGGGCGGCAATTCCCCGCGCCGATCAAGGACGACAAGAAGAAGGACGCGGACGCCAAGGCCGACGAGAAGAAGAAGGAGAAGGAAAAGCTCCGCGCGCAGCTCGCCGCGGCCCCGGCGCAGAAGGATCGCGGCCCGTTGCTCGCGCCGCGGGCGGTCTTCATCAAGTCCGCGACGCTCTGGACGAGCGGCCCGCGGGGACGCATCGAGAATGCCAGCCTGCTCATCGTGGATGGGAAGATCCGCGCGGTCGGAAAGATCGCGGATGTGCCGCCCGATGCGCACGTCATCGACCGGCCCGGCATCCACGTCACGCCGGGACTCATCGACTGCCATAGCCACAGCACGATCATGGGCGGCGTAAACGAAGGCACGCTGCCTTCCACCGCGATGGTGCGCATCGGCGACGTGTTGAACTCCGAATCCGAGACGATCCACCAGCAGCTCGCCGGCGGCCTCACCGTCGCGAACGTTCTCCACGGCTCGGCCAATCCCATCGGCGGGCAGAACTGCGTGATCAAGCTTCGCGACGGCGCCGCGCCCGAGGAGCTGAAGCTCGCGGGAGCACCGGGCGGCATCAAATTCGCCCTCGGCGAAAACGTGAAGCAATCGAACTGGGGCGCCGCCTTCAAACACCGCTTCCCGCAGACGCGCATGGGCGTGCCGGCCTTTCACACGAACCGCTTCACCGCCGCGCAGCAGTATGCCGCCGCCTTGCAGAAAGGCGGACCGCCGGTGCGGCGCGACCTCGAGCTCGAAGCGATCGCCGAGATCATCCGCGGCGAGCGGCTCCTCCACTGCCACAGCTACCGGCAGGACGAAATCGTCGCGTTCCTCCGCGTGATGGAGAGCTTCGGCGTCCGCGTGGCCACGCTCCAGCACATCCTCGAAGGCTACAAGGTGGCCGATGAAATCGCGAAGCACGGCGCGGGCGCCTCGGCCTTCTCGGACTGGTGGGCCTTCAAGTTCGAGGTCTATGACGCGATCCCGTATGCCGGCAGCATCATGCGCGAGCGCGGCGTGAACGTGTCCTTCAACTCCGACTCCTCCGATCACGCGCGCCGGATGAATCTCGAGGCGGCGAAGGCCGTGAAATACGGCGGCACCCCCGAGGACGAGGCGCTGAAATTCGTGACGATCAATCCCGCGCGGCAGCTCGGGATCGACAAAATGGTCGGCTCGCTGGAGGTGGGGAAGGATGGCGACTTCGCGGTGTGGAGCGGGAGCCCGCTCGCGACTTCGAGCGTGTGCATCGAGACGTGGATCGACGGCAAACAGTTCTTCGAGCGCGACGCCGCGCAGCGTCGTGGCGAAGCGCGCAACGCCGAGCGCCTCGTGCTCATCGAAAAAGCAAAGAAACTCGCGACCGATGCCGGCGGCGACCCGGCTGCGGCCAAAGCGCAGGCGAAATTCTTCTTCCGCGTGCTGGAAGACCGCGAGAATTTCCGCTGCGGCGCCTGCTGCCTCGACCACCCGATGCCATGGAAAAACTAATCTCCCTCGTCTGCGCGCTCGTCGCGCTCGCGCCCGCGGCTCACGCCGAGACGCTGCTGCTGCGCGGCGCGACGGTGCACACCGTGGCCAAGGGAACTCTCGCTCCCGGCGACGTGCTCGTGCGCGACGGGAAGATCGACGCCGTCGCCGCACGCATCGACCAAGCCGCGGACCGCACCGTCGATCTCGCGGGGCTGCACCTCTTCCCCGGCTTGATCGGCGCCGCGACCGATCTCGGGCTCGTCGAAATCGGCGCCGTGCGCGCGACGGTCGATGGCCGCGAGACGGGCGATTTCACCCCCGAGGTCGAGTCGTGGCTCGCGGTCAATCCCGACTCGGAACTCATCCCGGTCGCGCGCGCCAATGGCGTCACGCATTTCGTCCCCGTGCCGCAGGGCAGGCTGCTCGCGGGCACGTCGGGACTGCTCGCCGGGCGCGGCTGGACGACCGAGGAGATGCTCGTGCGCCGCCGCACGGCGATGCATCTCTTCTGGCCCGATCATTCGCTCACGATCCCCGGACCGAACGCCCCCGAGAAGACCAAACCCCTCGACGAACAGGCGCGCGAGCGCCGGGAGAAGGTGCGCGACATCGAGCAGTTCTTCGCCGATGCCGGGGCATGGGAGAAGCGCGCCGCCGGCAGCCCGGTCGTGCCCGCGTGGGAGGCGATGCGGCCCGTGCTCGCCGGCGAAATCCCGCTGATGATCCACGCCAACGGCCAGCGCGACATTCGCAGCGCGCTGAAGTGGGCCGAGCCGCGCCCGCGCCTGCGCATCGTCATCGTCGGCGGGCGCGATGCCTGGATGTTTGCCGGGGAACTCGCGCGCCGAAAGGTCGCCGTGATCTACAGCGAGGTCTTCGCCCTGCCCGCCCTCGGCTCCGATGCCTATGATGTGCAGTTCCGCGCCCCCGGCATCCTGCACCAGGCCGGCGTGACGGTGGCGATAGGCACGGGCCTCTCGTCGAAGAACGCCGCCGACCAGCGCAACCTTCCCTATCTCGCCGCGCAAGCCGCCGCCTTCGGGCTGCCCGGCGACGCCGCGCTCGCCGCGGTCACGCTCGTCCCGGCGCAGCTCCACGGCGTGGCGGACCGGCTCGGCTCCATCGAGCCCGGCAAGGATGCCACCTTCTTCGCCGCCACCGGCGACATCCTCGACATCCGGGCCGAGGTAAAATGGCTGTGGATGAGCGGGGCCGAGCAGTCGATCGAGTCGCGTCACACGCGCCTGAACGAACGGTATCGCGCGAGGCCGAAGGCGAAGTAGCGGCGTCACTCAGCCAAACAGTTGTTTGATCGGCGTCCCCTGGTCGGTGATCGGCACGGGGCGGTCGCCGTCGTGGAGATTGGCTCGGTAATCGACTCCGACGGCGGCGCAGATCGTGGCGAAGAAGTCGGGCACGGTGACTGGATCGGCGACGATCTTCTTGGAGAGTTCGTCGGTCTCGCCCCAGGCACCGCAGTGGCGCAGGCCGCCGCCCGCCAGCACGCAGGTGAACGCGCTGCCCTGATGGCCGCGTCCGCCGCCGCCGTCGAACTCGGGCGGACGGCCGAACTCGGTGGTGATGACAATCAGCGTCTTGTCGAGCAGTCGCCGCGCTTCGAGATCGGTGATGAGCGCGGCTACGGCGGTGTCGAGTTCCTTGATCAGCTCGTGTTGTTTCAAGATGCCCTGGTTGTGGGTGTCCCATCCGGTGCCGTTGAGGAAGTTCAGGTTGTGGGAGACCTCGACGAAGCGCACGCCCTGCTCGACGAGTCGGCGGCTGAGCAGGCAGCGCTGCCCGAATTCGCCGCCGTAGCGCTGGCGCAGGTCGCCGGGCTCCTCGTCGAGCTGGAAGACGCGGTTGAAGCCCGGGCCGCTGAACTTCAGGCTCTGCTCGATGGCGGCATCGTAACTTTTCAGCTTCGGATCGCTGGTCGGAGGCGCCTCGGCTTGCAGGGCGGCGAGAAACTGGCCCCGGCGCTGCTGGCGGCCGGTGCTGACATCGGGCGGACGGGAAAGGCCTGCCGGGCCGCGGCTGGTGTCGGTGAGGTAAAGGTAGCCTGACTGCGCGCCGAGGAAGCCGGGGCCGCGGGTGACGTTCGGATAGCCGATCAGCACATAGGGCGGCGCTTCGTCGGAAGCGGAGCCGCGTTGGTGAGCGATGATGGAGCCGATCGATGGATAGCTAATGGTGCCGCTGATGGCGCGGCCGGTGTGCATGCGGTTGGTGGCGGCGGCGTGTTCGTCGATCACGTCGTGATGCACCGTGCGCACTGCCGTGACGCGCTCCATGAGCGGGGCGACTTTGCGCAGATGCTCGCAGAGCTGGACGCCGGGCACGGCGGTGCCGATGGAGTCGTAGTAGGAGCCGGCTTTTTTCGCAGCCGGGTCTCCGCGCCTTTTGGGGTCAAAGGTATCGGTCTGCGCCATGCCGCCGCCGAGCCAGATGGAGATGACGTGCTCCGCCTTCCCCTTGATGAGCGCCGGTTCCGGGGCGGCGATGAGCGGGCGGGAAAAAACGGCGGCCCCGGCCAGCGAGGCGGTGGATTGGAGAAAGTGTCTGCGGTTCATCGGTGAGGAGAGGTTCATGAAAATGGACTGCGGATTGGCGGAGGAAAAGCAAACGCGACTCAAGGTGCCGCCATTCACGCGTGTCACGTCGTCCGCTCCGCCAGCCCGCGCTCGATGTCCGCGATGCTCGGCAGCGAGCCGCGTAGGTTCTTCGGCAGCGATTCGACCAGCCGCGTGCGCCATTCCGCGACGCCGATGGGCTTCTTCACATCGCGCAGCGCATACTCGACCTTGAGCCGGTTCTTCGTGTCCTTGCACAGCAGCAGGCCGATGGTCGGTGCGTCCGCCTTGTGACGCATCTGATCGTCCACAGCGGAGAGATAGAAGTTCATCTTCCCCGCAAACTCCGGCTCAAACCGCTTCATCTTTAAATCCACGACGACGAAGCAACGCAGCCGCAGATGGTAGAACAACAGGTCAAGGTAGAAGTCCTCATCACCGACCTCGACCGGCACCTGCCGCCCGACGAACGCGAAGCCCGCGCCCATTTCGAGCAGCAGCTTTTGCACATGCTCCACCAGCCCACGCTCCAGATCGCGCTCTTGCGCCGCCTCGCCGAGCGTGAGGAAGTCGAAGGTGTAAGGGTCTTTCAACACCTCGCGCGCCATGTCCGACTGCGCAGGCGGCAGCGTCCGCTCGAAGTTCGTGATGGCCTTCCCGCTGCGCTCATGCAGCCGCGACTCGATCTGCAACGTCAGCACCGCCCGGCTCCAGCCGTGCTCCAACGCCTTGCGCCCATACCACAACCGTGGCGCAGCGGAGTCCAACTTCTCGAGCAAGATGATATTGCTGCCCCATGAAAGCAACGAGAGCGGCTCCGGCGGTTCGTCCTCAAATTGTCCCACAGGCCGTGCGACTATTTCCGTGCCGATGCTTTTGGCGGCTGCTTTTCCCAATTGTCGCACGGGCTGTGCGACAATTGGCGGGGGCGATTCCGCCACAGGCTGTGACACGACTTCCATGGGCTTCCAAGTGTCGTAGAAATTCCGCATCCGAAGGAGATTCGCCCGCGAAAACCCGCCCATCTCCGGGAACTCCGCCGCCAAATCCTTCGCCAGCCGCTCGACGACCTTCGCGCCCCAGCCCTCAGCCTTCTGCGCCCGCAGAATCTCCCGCCCGATGTGCCAGTAGAGCAAAATCAACTCCCGGTTCACCGCCACCGCCGCCTTCACCTGCGCCGAACGAACGCGCGCCTTCAAGTCGGCGAGCAGCGGGCCGTAGGCGGATGGAAACAAAGGTTTCGGCGCTTCGGTTTTCATCGTGGTGATGAGGCTTCGACGAATTCCTCCACCGAATCTGAAACGGCTTCCTGATTCGCAGAGAGCAAATCTACAGCATCGCAAAGCAGCGCCAACGGCCTAAGGAAACAGTCGCGCCACGCAGATTGAATGTGCCTCTCGGTTGCCTTAGCGAGATTCGGGCGAGTCTCGCACCATTTCTTAAGGCAATCAGCGATGCGGTTTCGGTATCCGTATTTGTCTTTTTGCCCCCAATAATTGACGCACTCGCTCCATACCGGTTCATCCACGAACAGTTCTGCCCGGTAGATTTCCCGCCCCGAAATAGTCGCCTCGTTCAAGAACCGCTCTCTCCATGTCGGAATATTGCGCCGTAGTTCGTTCAGGTAATCGCATGCGGGATCGAGTTCCGTGTCACCGAGCATATTCTCCAGCAGTCCATCAAGACTCGCGAAGAGTGGCTGCGTGCGCCTCTGTGCGTCGATTGCCGTTCCAGTGCCAAGCAAGTGGTAGGCTTCCATTCCGGGCCAAGTGCCTTTGCGAGTGGTTGACGCCCAAACCGTGCGTGCATTGGTATTTCGGGCGGCAGAAATCAGTGAGTCGTGAAAGTTGTGAACCGACGAGACCGGCGACAAATGCTGGCTGATGAAAATACGGAGACGGTTGCGAACCTCTTCCTGCGCTTTCCGCGTCTGTTCTTCCCCGTGCCGCTGAATTAGTTCTTCAATGGCACTGCCGACTTGCCCGATGCGCTTCGAGTGAAGTCCACGCAATCGAGTGACTGCATGAGCCAGTTGCTCGACGATGGCATGGTGGTCGTCGTTCAGCACATCCAGAAAAAGGATCGGGAGTTCCTGTGCTCCGCTGACTTGGTTCAACGACCAACTCACCTGATCTTGCTTGATCCGATAGCCTTCCTCAGCGGTCTCGGCTCGATTGCCGACATCATCCTGTGTGTCGGACACTTCCTGTGCTCTCGCGAGGACGAGAAGCACAACGCGCTCACTGAGTGCCTTGTCAGCGCCGGTGCTCGCGAGGTTTTCCATGAGCAGCCGGAGCGTCATGTCGGGGGCATTACGAAACCCTGAGCACAGCACGGTGACGGTTCGTGGGTCGTCGAGGTAGGCCCGGATGTCCGGCCGGATGGCCGTATCATCAATGCCCTTGGTATCAATGACCCGGACATTAAAGGGGCGTTCTCCGAGCAAGTGGATGGGGACAATCAAATCAATGCGACGCGGCAACGACACGTCGGGCAACAAGCCCTTGTTCACGCTCGCAAAAAGGTCGCGAAGCTGCCTCAGTCCAGCTACGAGGTCAGTTGCCTCGAAACGAAATTCCGTGGAGGTCCGTTGGTCGAGCCGCATCCGCTTGAGGACTTCCGCAGTCAGCTCCGCGAGATTGCCATTGCACGCTTTCGCCAAGGCCATCGCTGGGTCGATGCGAATGGGCTTTCCATCAGGACTTTTTCCTGGAGTCCGCGCAAGCTTCGCCATGTTCCGTATGGCCTTGTTTAGTTCCTCAGATACACCCCGACTCTCGTTTTCTACGGTGGGATTTCCGTTCAGCCCATGGAAAATGTCGATAATCGACGAGCAAAAATCGCTGACGCAGCGAAACACCTCTTCTTGTGGCTGCGGAGATACGAGCAATCCAAACGATGTCTTCCCTTCGGAACGAAGGTGAACTTCGCAAAGCGTGACTCGCCCGGCACCCGTTTCGAGAACGACTCGTTTTGAAAGTGAGGCCGCAGCTTTTGGATCCGGCGGAAGAAGCAATCCGGTGATGCCGCAGATCGCTGTGGACTTCCCGACGCCAATTTCTCCGACGAAGGCGATGGAGTGATTCGTGTCCGTCAGGAACTCGACGGCTCTCATCAAAGATTCACGATGCAGATTGGCTTGGGCTTTCGGTCCGTCAGTTTTCTGCTGTCGCTGATCGAACTCGCTCAACTTCGCAAAAAGCTTCTCTGCTTGGTGCAAGTCGGTCCGCGATGGATGCCAGAAGCCGGGTTTGGGGATGTGGCTCCAAGAGCTCGCGGCAAAAGTAGCGTATTCAAGCGCCTCTGGCCTCCCGATTGCCTGGGCGATTTTACCGACTTCCGATTCATCGGGGACGTGCTGCCCTGTCTCGATTCGAGAAACCCGACTGGTGTCGACACCAAGGGTTGCGGCCACTTGGGATTGCTTCAAGCCTGCCGCTTCACGAAGGCGGGTCAAATCGGCTCCAACACGGGATGTATCGTTCAGATTCTGCGTCAGTTGTGTGCTCATGAGGCGCGGAGAATACGCCCCTAAATTGTGTCGTCAACATGTTTGTTTCATGTATGAAACACGAATGTGATGAGTCAAGGAATCCAGACGAACTCCCGGTCATTGATAACGCTCCAGACGAGGTCTTCGTAGATTTCCCGCCATGCGCCGCGCAGGCGGGGATCGGCGGGCTGGCCTTGCCGGACGCGCTTTTCCACCTCGAGCTGGATGGAGTTGGCCTCGGGGCTGACGTGATTCAGCCACGTCACCAGCGGCAGAGGCTCCGGTGCTTTCGGGATGACTTGTTCGGCTGCGGGAACGAGTCGCGTCTCGAATCCTTCGCGCAGGGCGGGCAGGAAGGCGGCGCGTTCCGCAGGGCGCGGCTGGCGACTGAGGAAGCGCAGGAAAATCTCGTCGATGAGTGCGTCGGGCGACTTCGCTTTCACCGCGAGCCCGGCCAGCTCGCTGCGCCACGAGGCGCGTGACAGCGCCTGCACCAGCGGGCCGTTGGCGAGGATGCCGGGCTGCAAAAGATTCGGGTCCGTGGAGCGCTCGAAGATGGGCATCTGCCGCGAGCCGTTCCATCCGAAGGCCTCCAGCACGTCCACCGTCGTCTGCGCGTGGGGCAGCGCGAGGCTCGGGCGGTCGCGTTCGTTGTTGAGGCTGGCAAACATCCACGCGCGGCGGGGCACGCCCAGGGTTTGTCTTCGGTCCAGCGTATGACGGCCATCGTGGACGAAGGTGATCTCCTCGGAGTCGATCGGCTTTCCGGCGGCGGCGTGCAGCGAATCCACAATCTGTTCGGCGGACAGGCGGCGGCGGCCCGGTGCGCTGAAAAAACGCTCGTTCGCCGGAAGCGCGGTCAGGTTCTCGCTGGCAGGCTCGCGTCGATAGGCGGCGGAGGTGGTGATGAGCCGCATGAGCCGCCGGGGATCGTAGCCGTGAGCCACGAAATCACCGGCCAGCCAGTCGAGCAGCTCGGGGTGGCTGACATCGCGGGCTTCCCAGTCGTGGGCAGGCTCGACAAAGCCGGAGCCCATGAGCCGCTTCCAGATGCGGTTCACAAAGACGCGCGCAAAGCGCCGGTTTTCCGGCGAGGTGACGAGGGCGGCGAAGCGTTCCCGCGTGTCTTTCGGATCGTCCATCAGGCGATCGATGCCGCTCCCATCGGCCGCGCCCGTGGCGGCGGCAAAGGGCCACTCGGGAGTGACCGGTTCGTCGGGCTTGAGCGTGACTTTGATGAGCGATTCGCGGCCCTTTTTCTCAAAGAACGCGGCCGGAACCCGGCTCGTCGCGGGCACCGTCATCGTCTTGCGGGAAAGCATCGCCGCCAGCGAATAGAGGTCGCGCTGCGTGGTGCTGTGGAAGGGCGAATCGTGGCAGCGCGCGCACTGCATCTCGATGCCCAGAAACGCGGAAGCGATGATGTGGCCCTTGGCGGCAAGGGGCGCGTCATTTTCCCCTGCCAGCGCAAAACCCACGCTGCCGCCGTGCCCGACATCACCGCGCATCATCATCAGCTCGGTGACCATGCGGTCGAGCCCCTTGCCATCGCGCAGGGCATCGAGCAGGAACCAGCGAAAGGGGCCGGTGCTGTTGAGCGAGGCGTTGATGAGCGTGGGATTCTCGGCCAGCAAATCGAGCCAGTCGCCCATCTGCTGTCCGACCCACCGCTCGTCGGCGAGCAGGCGATTAATCAGACGGGTTCGTTTGTCGGGCGACGTGTCTTCGAGAAAAGCGCGGGCCTCCGCGCTCGTGAGCGGCAGGCCGATGAGATCGAGGGAGATCCGGCGGAGAAACGCCTCGTCGCTGGTGAAGGCAGACTTGGCGAGCTTCGCGGGAGCCACCGTCGCAGATGGCCAGACCGCTCCATCACGAATCCACGCCTCCAGCGTGGCGATTTGCGCTTTGCTCAGCGGCTCTCCCGAAGGCGGCATGACGAGGTCTTCGTCCGCGGTGCGAAGGCGCACGAGCAGCTCGCTGGCGTCGGGCTTGCCCGGCACGATGGAGGGAATCTCCGAATCGCCTCCGCGCAGCGCGGCCTCGCGCGAATTCAGCTTCAGCCCGCCTTTGTTTTTTTCGCCGTGGCAGCGGAAGCAGTTGTCCTGAAGGATGGGCAGGATGTCCTTTCGGAAAGCGCCCGAGTCGCCTGACGGAGCGGCATTCAAGGCGAGCGCCGCCTCGATTTTCGCGTCGATGAAGGCATCGACCGGATGCCCGCCCATCGGCGGCGAGGGCGGAGGATTCTTTGCCATCCATTCACGCGCGATGTCATGGCGCTTCTGCCAGAACGCATCGCGGGACCGCGCCGCAGCCCGGCGGCTGGCATCGTCCCGATCCGACAATGCCTTTTCGAGTTGAGCCAGCACAGGCTCGACGGCGGCATCCGTCAAAGGCAGGCCAGGCTCGCTGCCAGCGCGGAGAATGGAAAACGACTTCCCGTCTTCCGTCGCGATGGCCACACACACTTCGCCCGTTTCGGTGCGCTGGTTTTTGCCACCGACGACGACCTCCAGCACCACCCGCGCGGGCTCTTTCCGCGCAAGCGGCACCGTGCCGAAGACCTCCTGATGATGGTAGTCCTTCACCCGCAGCCCCGGCAGCGGCGGCTCCGCCAGCGGCGTGACGGACTCGTGTCCGTTCGGGGTGCTCGCGTCCGCGGGCTTCGTTTCGGCGATCATCACCCCGTCCACCCACAGGCGGGCCAGCGCGCGGGCGCGGAGGAGGAACCGCCGCGATCCCTGCGGCAGTTCCACATCTGCCGCCAGCCGTAGCAGCAGCGGCGCCTTCCAGTCCGAGCGGATGCCCCAGTCGTCATGGCGCAGCGGGATGCGCGGCAGGAGGAACACATCGCTCATCCAGCGCTCCGTCTCCGCAGGCATTTCCGCCGCGCCGGGCCAGCGGTTGAAGGCGGCCAGTCCTTCGCTGAACTGCACGAGCACCTTCCCGCCGGCGATCGGCCCCAGCTTTGGCATTTCCGCCTTCGCGGGCGCCACGACCAGCGGGCCGCCCTTTCGCTGAAAGCGGCTGGCCATTTCCGCATCCGGGACGCGCTGCCGGTGAATGGCCACCATGTCGATCATCCCGATGAAGCTGTTGCCCGTGTTGCCGTTCAGCGACGTGCCGATCCACACATCGTCATCATCCACCACCGGCGGATCGGCGGTGGGGCCGTCCGCATCCCATTTTCCCGCCGTGGCCTGGCCGTCGATCCAGCCCTTGATGCTCTCCGGTTTTCCAAACTCATACGCGATCGCCACATGATGCCACCCCGCGGCGATGCGCAGCGCCGCGTCCGAAGTCCAGCGATGCCAGCGAAAGACGCCCCCGCCCGCCGTGCTGCTGAACAGGAAGCTCAACTGCGCCTGCCCGCCCTGCGCGCCGACCACCCGCAGCGACCAGTTTTGATTGTCCTTGCCGAAGCGCGGCGAAAGCGTGCGCCCCTTGCCGATGATGTAGGCGGGCTGCCCCGTGCGCAGCGACTCGACCTTGATCCGCGCCTCGAGGGTGATCGCGTCGCCATTGGTGAAGTCATACCGGCTCTGCGGCCCCGGGTCTTTGATCTCAAAGCGCGCACCGTTGCCCTTCAACTGCACCGCCGTGTTATCCGCCTCCAGATTCGGAAACTCCGGCGGCCGCGGTCCCGCCTGATCGCGCACGATGTCGCCCCGCGGCACCAGCGGTCCCAGCTCCTCGGTCCCAAAATCGAAGCGCTCGACCAGCGGAGAATCCGCCCCCCGGCCTGCGGGAACGGAAGCCACGAGAAGAACTCCGAGCGCCGCGAGAAAGGATGAGCGCAGTGTGAAAAGGAGAAGCCTCGTTTGCATGGCTACTTCGTCGTGGTGTCGAAGCGGGGCGGGTTGGATTTCAGATACGGCTTCAACGCCTCGAAGCGGAAGTCGATCTCCGCGATCTCTTCCGCGTTCAGTTTCAGCTCCGAAAAGATCGGCTTCGCGGATATCGTTTTATTGGGGCCGTATTGACGGGAGACCAAGTTTTTGAACACGCCGCGCTTTTTCCAAAGGTGGAGCTGAAAGCCGCGCAGATCGCCGCCGGGGAGATGCTGGCCCAGGTTGAACACGAGCAGCAGCTTCGCGTGCATGTCGCGGGTCTCCGCGTCCCCGCCGCTCTGCTGCAACTCCCAGATGCGCGCGAGGACATCGGCGTAAACCGCGCGCTCGGTGATCAGGCCTTCGGTGCCGAGATGCGATTCATAGAGCCAGGCGTGAGCGCCGCGGGCGCTGAAGACGCGCCGGATCGGCGGTCTCGCGGCGAGCAACTCCCGCGTGCGGGCGATGACCGGCGCGGCTTCCTCCTTGATGTAGCCGAAATGCGGAAACTCCTTCGCGAGTTCGATGAGCAGCCGCACCGGGGGAATCGGTCCCTTGTAGGCGACCCCGCCGGTGGTCTGGAGAATCACCGGCCGCGTCGCGACCGCCGCCAGCGCGCGCCAATACTGGCGCAAGTCGTCTTCCGTCCGGCCCGAGTCCGGCGGCCGCGAGATGATCGCCGCCGGCGCGAGTTTCTCGGCATGTCGCGCGAAGACGAGCATCTCCTCCGTATTTTTTCCCTGAACGCCGAGGCAGAGCGCCGTGCGCAGACCGCGCGATGCTTCCGCCAGCACTTCCATCCCGCGCAGCTTTTCGTCGTTGGTCAGGAGATCGACGCTGTCGCCCGACTGCGGCCAGATCATGCCGGGACACCCGCCCCAATCCACGAAACGGGCCTGACGGGCAAGCACCTCGAAGTCCACCTCACCCGCCTCGCTGAAGGGCGTCGAAAGGATCGGAAACGGTCCGCGGATTCGCGGATCAGCCGTGGTCGAATCGCCCGGCCCGCTGGCCCGCGGCTCGGCGGCGCGCAGCCCGTCGAGCGCAATACCAGCCGCGCTCAGGCTGGCGAGTTTGAGAAGGTGGCGTCGAGTGAGATGATCGTGGGGGGTGCGTGGCATACGTGATAGGCCGGTTCGCTGTTCCGCCGTGCGGCTCCCAGCTCCGATGCTGTGTTTGTATGAAGTGAGGAAGACGCATCAAGCCAAAGGTCCGAGTCGGCAAGGACACGCCCGTGGTCTTCCCCCGTCGCCGCGTGCAGTCGCGAGCGAAACGAGTTCGACGCCGAGTCCGCCGCATCCATCCCGATGGGCCGCTAGGGCGACCGGCGAGATGGCGGTCTATCCCGCGAGCGACGCGAGCAGCTTCATGACCAGCAGCGTGCTCGTGCTCGATGGAGGGAAGCTGCTGTGGTAGCGCCACCGTGCTGAATCAGAGGCGCTGGCCGCGGACGTGTGATCGAAGTGATGCTCGTGAGGGAGAGGAGATCTATTTCCGAGATCGTCGCACTTGAGTGGGGCATCATTCCAATTCTATGAGGAAGCTGCATTTTACGTTTCGACTTTAGAGGTGCCAGCCGGGATGGACGCCATCTTTCCATGCCGGTAGCATCGCTTGCGTGACAAAACTGCCACTCTTCCTCCACGCGCCGGCGTGTATCGTGTCCGTGGCGTTGTCAGCGCCGACTGAGGATAAACTGCCCGTTACGCCCGCCACCACACGATCCAGTTCACCGAATCGGCAGTTCAATCAGGCGCCGAGGATGTGAAGCGGCGTCTTCACTCAAGCATGTCCTCACGTGAGACTCGCGCACGTCCCGCACAAGCATCGATGCACCGCCTGGCCAGTCCGACTTGATGCGGTTCGTGATCGTAACCTTGCTCCGACGGGTCTTTTCCGCGAGGTGCCCGATCGTGGACATGAACCGGTCGACCAACTCCGCGACGGTGACCCGCCCGGCCTTCGGGTCGATGCGCTCCAGCGTGCCCCTAAAATCCGCAAGCCGACGCTTGGCTAGCGCCCGGTCATCCGTTTGGAGACTTCGCCGGATGAGCTTGCCTGAGTGCCGGAGCACCGCAAAGTAGGCGCCCGTCGATGAGTAGCGATAAAGGCACTCCCCAACCTACTCAAACTGCCCGCGCTGTGCAGACGTCGCTTTCGTTGCGCGCCATCCTGCAGTATACAACGGCGAATTTGAGGGTATGGGTTCCGCTGCTTACTCCATGAGAATCAGCGTCTTGGGCGGTTAGCTCAGCGGTAGAGCGTCTCGTTTACACCGAGTTGGTCGGGGGTTCGAATCCCTCACCGCCCACGCCAGAAACACGAAAAGCCGGGATCGCTCCCGGCTTGACGTTACAAGTTGAGAATGCGCGAAGCAGCCTAAGCTGCGACAACCGCTTTCTTCAGCGAGCGGCGCGTCTTCTTGATGAAGCTCGCGACCGTCTCGCTCGCCTTTGCACCCTGCTGGATCCAGTATTCGGCGCGGTCGAGCTTGATGCTGTAGTTCTCGCCCTCTTTCTTCGGATCGTAGGTGCCGATCAGCTCGATGAATTTTCCATCGCGCGGGCTGCGACCGTCGGCGACGACGATGCGGTAATACGGTTTGTTCTTAGTGCCTTCGCGGCGGAGTCGGATGCGGACCATTTCGGTTTGTTTCGGGTTTCGGGTTTCGGGTTTGGAGTCTGTTTGCGCCTAGCGGCGCGGGAAGCCGGAGCGCTGGGCCTGGCGCGCCATTTCTTTCATCATTCGGGGATTGCCCATCTGTTTCATCATCTTCCGCATCTGGCCAAAGCGGTTGATGAGATCATTGACCTCGGGGACGGTGGTTCCAGAGCCGCGGGCGACGCGCTGGCGACGGCGGGCATTGAGGATGTCCGGGTTTGTCCGTTCGCCGAGCGTCATCGAGAGCACGATGGCTTCGATTCGCTTGATCTGTTTCTCGTCAACCGAGACACCCTTGAGGTTGCCCATGCCGGGGATCATCGCAAGGAGGTTTTCCAGCGGCCCCAGCCGGCGCATCATTTTGAACTGCGAGAGGAAGTCGTTCAGGTCGAAGGTCGCCTTGCGCAGCTTCTCCTCCATCCGGCGCGCCTCGTCCTCGTCGATCGCCTCCGCGGCCTTCTCGACCAGCGAGACGATGTCGCCCATGCCGAGGATGCGGCCGGCGAGCCGCTCGGGATGGAATACCTCGAATTGGTCGATCTTTTCGCCCACGCCGGCGAACTTGATCGGCCGCTGGGTGACCGAGCGCATGGAGAGCGCCGCGCCACCGCGCGCATCGCCGTCGAGCTTCGTGAGCACGAGGCCGGTGACGCCGAGCGCGTCGTGGAAATGCGTGGCGACGCTGACCGCCTGCTGGCCGGTGGCAGAATCGGCGACGAGCAGCACTTCGCGCGGTGCGAGGAATTCCTTGAGCTGCTTCAGCTCCGCGACGAGCGGCTCGTCGATCTCCTGCCGGCCCGCGGTGTCGTAGATGACCACGTCGTGCGGCGTCTGCTCGAGCCACGCGAGCGCGAGCTTCGCGGCCTTGAGCACGTCCTTATCATCTGCCGGCGGGGTGAAGACGGGCACGCCGATCTGCCGGCCGAGCGACGCGAGCTGCTCGATCGCCGCCGGGCGCTGGAGATCGCATGCGATGAGCACCGGCGCCTTGCCCTGCTTCTTCAAAAGGTTCGCGAGCTTCGCAGAAGAGGTCGTCTTGCCCGCGCCGTTCAGCCCGACCATGAGGATGCGCGCGGGCTTCTCGAGATCGAGCGGAGCGGAGTCGCCGCCGAGCAGCGCGGTCAGTTCGTCGTGGAAGATTTTGACGATCTGCTGGCCGGGCGAAACGGTGCGCAGCACCTCCTCGCCGAGCGCCTTTTCCTTCACCCGGGCGATGAAATCCTTCGCGACCTGAAAGTGAACGTCCGCCTCGAGCAACGCCATGCGCACCGCGCGCATCGCTTCGGTGATGTTCGACTCCGTGATCTTCCCCTGACCACGGAGGTCCTTGAAGATGTCCTGAAGCTTGTCGGCGAGGAGTGAAAACACGGCGGAAAAAGGGCGCGGAAGCTAGCCCCGAAACGCCCCCTGTCCAGCCCACAGCTACGGCTTGCGCGGGGGCAGCTCGGCGGGGGCTTCCAACTCCGCAGGCTTCGCCGCGGGGTCGTATTTGAAGCTCCACTTCGTCTCGACCCGCTGGCCCCTGGCCTTGCCGGAGATGATCACCGTCACGGTCCCGGGCCGCAGTGGCTGCTGGAAAGTGTAGGTGATCGCCTTCGAGTTCGCGTCGAACTGCGCGGGCACGAGCCCAAAGCCGCTCACGCGCATCTCGACACTGCCGGCGTCGAGCGCGCCGAGCGAGGCGAGGTTCGCGCGCAAGGTCGGCTTGGCCTCGTTGATCACCGAGCCGTTCATCGGCTCGGTCACCATCATCGACTGCGCGTCGACCCCGAGCACCGGCGCGGATGAGGACGCGGGGCCCTGGAAGCTGATCGCCGCGGTGAAGCCGTCGTTGCCTTGCGCGTCCTTCGCCGTCACGTCGTAGCGGCCGATGGTGTAAGGTGCTGCGTCATGCCCGACGCGCTGGCCATAGACGGTGAAACCCAGCTCGTAGCCGGCGGCCTGCGTCGCAGCATGGACCTTCGAATTGTGGAGACCGAACGGATACGCGATCGTCGTGACGCGGATGCCGAGATTCTCCTCGATCAGTCGCTTGGAGGTCTCCATCTCGTCCTTCAGCCACGAGTCGTAGTCGGGAAACTTCGCCTTCGAGGGCTTCCGGCGCAGGTCCTGGTGCGAAACGGTGTGGCTGCCGATGTCGAAACCTTCGTCGCGCAACTCGGCGAGTTGGCCCCAACTCAGCGACTTGCCGCCTGAGTTCACGTAGGTCGTGTAGATGTAATACGTCGCGGTGTAGCCGAACTTCTTAAGAATCGGCACGCCGACGCGCATCCCGGATTCGTAGCCGTCGTCGATGGTGAGGATCGCGCACTTGGGCGGGATGCTCTTCTCGTTTTTCCGCCACGCGAGGAAGTCGTTCATCGAGATGACCGGGATGTTCTTGTCCTTGAGCTCCTGCATGTGCTTCTCAAACAGTGCCGGCTCGATCGAGAGCCCGCCGCCCGCTCTGCCCTCGAGCCGATGGTAGCAAATGACGACGACCTGCGCGGACTTGTCGATGACCGGCGGCGCGGGCTTCGGCGGCGGAGTCGCCGCAGCAGGCGCGGGCTCGGCGGGACTCGCGTCGGCGAGCGGCTCGGCGGCTGGTTTCGTAGCCGGCTTGGCCGCGGGCTTGGCGACGACTGGCTCGACCGCGGGTGCGGGCGCGGGAGTCGCCGGCTGCTTCTTCACGAATGGGTTGTATTGCTTGATCTTGTCGCACCCCGCAAACGCGAGCGCGGCGACAACCGAAAGGGCTGCTACGTGACGGAATTTCATCGGAGGTCGCGGACCATACGCAGCGCGCGCACGGTGGGAAGTGCGAACGCGAAAATGCAAACGAGAGGCTTGCGCGAAGGTGCGCGGATGTGCTGTCTTCGCGCCCCTTCACCTCACCACATCATCATGGCCAAAAAACAACTTCGCATCGGACTCATCGGCTACGGCTTCATGGGCCGCGCTCATTCGAACGCCTACGCCCAGGTCGGGCATTTTTTCCCCAGCAGCTACGATGTCGTGCTGCAGGCCGTCTGCGGACGCGACGCGAAAGCCGCGCAGACTTTCGCGGACAAGTGGGGCTACAAGTCCATCGAGACCGACTGGAAAAAGCTCATCGCGCGCGACGACATCGACGTGATCGACATCGCCACGCCGAACAATCTCCACGGCGAGCAAGCCATCGCCGCCGCGAAAGCCGGCAAAGCGATCCTCTGCGAAAAGCCGCTCGGCTTGAACGCGCCCGATGCGCTGAAGATGGTCGAGGCCGTCGAGAAGGCGAAGGTGCCGAACATGGTGTGGTATAACTACCGCCGCTGCCCCGCCGTCACGCTCGCGAAGCAGATCATCGACTCCGGCAAGCTCGGCCGCGTCTTCCACTACCGCGCGAACTTCCTCCAGGACTGGACGATCAGCCCCGACCTCCCGCAAGGCGGCACCGGCCTGTGGCGCCTCGATGCGAAGGTCTCCGGCAGCGGCGTGACCGGCGACTTGCTCGCGCACTGCATCGACACCGCGATGTGGCTGAATGGCGGCGTGAAGGACGTGTGCGCGATGACCGAAACCTTCATCAAGCAGCGCAAGCACACGCTCACCGGCAAGACCGAGAAGGTGACGATCGACGACGCGTGCAGCTTCATGTGCCACTTCGACAACGGCTCGCTCGGCCTCTTCGAATCCACGCGCTACGCCCGCGGCCACAAGGCGCTCTACACCTTCGAGATCAACGGCGAAAACATGAGCCTCAAGTGGGACCTGCACGACCTGCACCGGTTGCAGATTTTCGACTACGCCGACGAAGGCACCGAGCGCGGCTGGAAGAGCGTCCACGTGAGCGACGGCGATCATCCCTACTGCGGGAACTGGTGGGTGCCCGGCCTGCAACTCGGCTACGAACACAGCTTCGTGCACCAGGTCGTCGAGTTCATCAAAGGCCTCGAGAGCGGCAAGGGCGCGCGGCCGAACTTCAAGGACGGCCTCGCATGCGACTACGTCGTCGATGCCGTGCTCGCCTCGGCGAAAAAGAAGAGCTGGGAGAAAGTCCCGAAGCCGAAGGGCTGGAAGTAGGCGTTGAACGGATTTTCCATCCGCGTCGCCACCGAGGACGACGCATCGCTCGTTCACGCCTTCATCCGCGAGCTGGCCGAATACGAAAAGCTCGCGCACGAGATGGTCGCGAGCGTGGAGGATCTGCGGCGCGAGCTGTTCGGCGCGCAGCCTCGCGCGGAGGTTGTCTTCGCGTGCGAGGACGGCGGGGCCGTCGGCTTCGCGTTGTTCTTTCACAACTTCTCGACCTTCGTCGGGCGGCCGGGGCTTTACGTCGAGGACATCTTCGTGCGGCCCGCACATCGCGGGAAGGGCTACGGTCGCGCGCTGATGATCCATCTCGCGAAGCTCGCGCACGAGCGCGGCTGCGGGCGGTTCGAGTGGACCGTGCTCGACTGGAACCAGCCCGCGCTCGACTTCTACCGCTCGCTCGGCGCCGAGGCGAAGACCGAGTGGATCATCCAGCGCGTGGGCGGCGACGCGCTCGCGGCGCTCGCGGCTAGGCCGTTGTTTCCGGCGTAAGTCGCCTGCCCACCCGTCTGCGCAGTTTGCACTCGCATCGTCACAAGCTTTCTAGCACCCCTCCACGCCATGCACTTCTCCCGACTCATCCCCGCACTCGCACTCGTCACCACCGCGCTCGCCGTCGCGCCCGCCGGCAGCTCAGACTGGACGCAGTGGCGTGGACCGGGCCGCGACGGTGTCTCGAAGGAAACCGGCCTGCTCAAGCAGTGGCCGGAAGGCGGGCCGAAGAAACTCTGGAGCTACGACAAGGCGGGCATGGGCTACGCGGGCTTCGCCGTGGCATCCGGGCGCCTCTTCACGATGGGCACGCGCGACGGCAGCGAAGTGCTCCTCTGCCTCGACGCGACCAAGGGCGATGAATTGTGGGTCGCCAAGCTCGGCAACGTGCTCGGCAACAAATGGGGCGACGGCCCGCGCGGCACGCCGAGCGTCGATGGGGACAAGGTCTTCGCGCTCGGCGGCGATGGGACACTCGCGTGCATCAATGTGAAGGACGGGAAGGAAGCCTGGCGCACCACGATGAAGGATCTCGGCGGCAAGACGCCGGGCTGGGGCTACACCGAGAGCGTGCTCGTCGATGGCAAGCAGGTCGTCTGCACGCCCGGCGGTCCGCAGGGCGCCATGGCCGCGCTCGACAAGGCGACCGGCCGCGTGCTGTGGCAGAGCAAGGAATGGACGGACGGCGCGCAGTATTCCTCCATCGTCGTCGCGACCATCAATGGGCAACCGCAATACGTTCAGCGCAGCATGGCCAACGTGGTCGGCATCTCGCCCAAGGACGGCAAGCTGCTCTGGCAGCAAGCCTATCCCGGCAAGACCGCCGTCATCCCGACCCCGATCATCAAGGGCAACCAGGTCTATGTCACCGCAGGCTACGGCGTCGGCAGCCTGAGTTTCACGATCGAGAAGGACAACACCGTGAAAATGCTCTGGGACGAGACGAGCGGCACCAGCAAGGTGATGAAGAACCACCACGGCGGCGTTATCCTCCTCGGCGACCATGTCTATGGCCATAGCGACGGACTCGGCTGGGTCTGTCAGGATCTGAAGTCCGGCACGCTCGTGTGGCAGGAGCGCAGCGCTCTCGGAAAGGGCGCGATTGCCTATGCCGACGGTCACTTCTACTGCCTCGACGAAGGCAACGGCAATGTGGCGCTGGTCGAGGCGACCACGACTGGGTGGAAGGAAAAGAGCCGCTTCAAGCTCGACCCGCAGACGACCATCCGCAGCCCCTCCGGCCGCATTTGGACGCACCCGGTCATCTCCAACGGCCGCCTTTATCTCCGCGATCAGGATCTGATCCACTGCTACGCAGTGAAGTAACCGCCGCGCTATTTCGCGAGGTCGAGCACGCAGCGAAAGCCGACGATGTTCAGCCCGGCCCGCGGCGGAAACTCCGCCCGGTGTGATAGCGAAAGTGTGTCCGGGGAGCCGTTGATCCACGAGCCGCCGCGCGCGACGCGACCGGCGTGGCTCCCATCATACCAGTCCTCGCACCACTCCATCACGTTGCCGGCGAGATCGTGCAGACCGAAGCCGTTTGCGGCGAAATGCCCGACCGGCGCGAGCTTCGCGAAGCCATCGTTGTATCCGGCGATGAAATTGCCCGGCTCGGATTGGTCCACCGGTGCCTCTTCACCGGCGAAATTTCCCGCGCCCGCCGGCGGCGGCCACGTATCGCCCCAAACATAGGCGCCATCAGCACTCGCCACCGCCACCCACTCAGCTTCGGTCGGGAGCCGGTAACGCTGACGGGGACCGATCAAGCGCGCCGCGCGCTCGCGCTGCGTGAGCCATTCGCAAAAAGCCTGCGCGTCGTCCCACGCGACGTTCGCCGCCGGATACTCGCCACCGGTCTCCGCATCCGGCGGCACCCATGGAGTCTTGGTCTCTTCGACGAATCGCGCGAAGTCGCGCGCACGCGTCTCGTATGCGTCCCATAGGACCCATGGGTCATATGCGGGCACGAACCGCATGCCGAGCGAGTTGGTCCACGGCGCGCCCGGCTGCGGTCCATGCGGGCGGCAGCCGGCGAAGGCCAGCACCGCGAGCAACAGACTACAGCGCCTCGGCAATCTGGATGGCATTGAGCGCGGCACCCTTGAGCAGTTGGTCGCCGCTGACCCAAAACGCCAGCCCGTTGTCGAGCGCGCAGTCGTAGCGCAGCCGGCCCACAGCGCAGTTGTCCTTCTCCGCGCAGTAGAGCGGGAGCGGATATTCATTCGCGGCAGGCCGATCGACGATGTCGAGCCCCGGAGCCTTGGCGAGCACCTCGCGCGCACGATCGAGCGACACGGGCCTCTCAAACTCCGCATTCACCGCCACGCTGTGCGCGCGATAGACCGGCACGCGCACGCACGTGACCGACGCCTTAAAAGTCGGGTGATGCATGATGCGCCGGCCTTCGTTCTGCATCTTCATTTCCTCCTTCGTGTAGCCGGAATCGAGGAAGCTATCCACGTGCGGGAGGACGTTGAACGCAATCTGGTGCGGATAGACTTTCTTCTCGACCGCGGTGCCCGCGACCAGCGCCTCGACCTGCCCGCGCAACTCCTCGATCGCCTGCGCGCCGGTGCCGCTCACGGCCTGATAGCTCGCGGCGATGATGCGCTTCACGCGAAACTCCACGTGCAGCGGGTGCAGCGCCATGAGCGTGATCGCCGTGGTGCAGTTCGGGTTCGCGATGATGCCCTTGTGGCGCTTGATGTCCGCGGCATTGATCTCCGGCACGACCAGCGGCACGTCGGCGTCCATGCGGAAGGCCGACGAGTTGTCCACGACGACCGCGCCCGCCTTCACAGCCGCGGGTGCGAATTGCTTCGATATCCCGCCGCCCGCGCTGAAGAGCGCGACATCGACGCCCGCGAACGAAGCGTCGGTGAGTTCCTGCACGAGCACATCTTCGCCGGCGAAAGGCAGCAACTTGCCCGCCGAGCGCGCGCTCGCGAGCAGCGTCAGTTTGCTCACGGGAAAGCGGCGCTTCTCGAGCAGCTTGATCAGCTCGATTCCTACCGCTCCGGTGGCTCCGACGATGGCGACATGCAGGTTTTTGCTCATGGAAAAGGGCGCGGAAGGTAGCGAGCACTGCGCGCTTGTCGAGGGACCGCGCGTGTCGCAGCGTCGGGCGTGCGCATTTACATCCACGTGCCGTCGCAGACACTCGATCTGCTCGAAGGCGATAGGCTCGCCCGCCGCTACGTCGTCTCAACGTCGCGCCATGGCCTCGGCAGCGAGCCGGGGTCGAATCGCACGCCGACCGGCTGCTTCCGCATCGCCGAGAAACACGGCGACAGCGCGGCACCCGGGATGGTCTTCGTGAGCCGGAAACCGACTGGCGATTTCGGACGCGAGGACGACCCGAAGGACCACGTGCAGACGCGCATCCTCTGGCTCGAAGGCCTCGATCCCGACAACGCGAACACCTTCGACCGCTACATCTATATCCACGGCACGAACGCCGAGTCGCGCCTCGGCGTGCCCGCGAGCGAGGGCTGCGTGCGGATGAGGAACGACGACGTGATCGATCTCTACGACCGCGTGCCGGTCGGCACGGAAGTGGTGATCGACGCAGGCCTGTAGCCGCGGCTACAGGCTCTCCGCGAGCCGCGCACGATAGGTCTTCCGCGCGTGCTCATACGCTGCGACGGCGTCGGCGTGCTCGCGCGGGTCGATCAGCTTCTCCTTTTGCGACCAGCACTGATCCACGCCCTTGAGGCACCACTCGATGCTCTGCTTCACGCGGATCGGCTTCTCGCCGACGATCACAAAGATCGGGTTCGTGTGCGAGCTGGCGCGGATGCGCAGCGCGACCCACGCGCTCCGCTCGATCGGCACGTCGAAGCTCATGTCGCGCGTCGTCCCGTCGGCGACGATGTTCTTCCTCGCGACGGACACGCCGTTGACAATCACTTCCACCGGCACCTCGCGCGTGTCGCCGATGCGCGCACGCTCGACGTCCCAATACGGCTTCTTCTCGGCGGGCAGATCGCGCATCTCCGGGCGCGCCTGCTCGTCGAGCCGCGCGGCGACCTTCGCCGTGAGCTTGATCGTCGCAGGCTTCGCGAGGCGCAGCTCGCTGCCGCGTTCGCCGAGCGCCACGTCGTCCGCCTTGAACTCCATCAGGTGGCTCTTCCCGTCGCTCACGTAGGCGCGGCCCGCGCGAATGCCTTCGCACCAATCGTCGTAGTTCAGTTTGCCATCGAGCTTCACGTAGGCGCGCCCGAGTCCGACGCGCTCGCCGTAGATGCACGGGAAATCCGTCTCGCCGCTCACGCGCGTGCGGAAGCCGGCGTTGAGCGTGTGATACCAGATGTTCAGCTCCCACGTGTGCGGCGTATCCACCATCGAGAGGAAATCGACCGCAGGCACGAGCTTGCCGTCCGGGCCGGGGACTTCATGCGTCACGTCGGCGATGTATTCGTTGGCACCGATGCCGTTGAACGGAGGGATGACGTAGTTCGGGAGATCCTGCGTCGCGATTTTCAAATCCTGGGCGTTCCTGCTGCCGCCTTGCTGCATCTCGCCCGCCGGCACGGGTTGCAAGCCCCAGCCCGAGTGCGCCGGCCCCACGAGCGCGCCCTGCTTCTTCGCCCACTTGAGCGTGTTGAGGCAGAGCGTCGGCCAGTGCGCCGTCGAATCGCCGCCGGGATACATCTGCTCGCGCAACTTGAGCAGGCAGAGGTGCCCGCTTTTGTGCGAGCCGAAGCCGCTCACCTCGATGTCGTAGCGCAGGAGGAAGGGATACTTCGATTCCTTGTCATCTACGCCGGTGAAGAACTGCTTTTGGTAATCGAAGCACGGCCCCCACGTGAGGTTCGCGCCGATCTTCAAGTCCTCGCCCTGGCAATGCCGCGCCATGTCCGGCGCGTGGACTCCCTGCGTCGGCACCGAGTAGTGCGCGCAGCCCGCGGCGTGGATGTGATGATCGCCGCTCCACCAGCCGAGCTTCGCGGGATCGACCCATCGCTTCACCTTGTAGGCCAGCGTCTTCGTCGTGGCGTCCACCTTCACCCGCCTCGGCTCGCGCAGCGACTCCGGCCCGCGCGCGAAGGTGATTTCGTAGTCGCCGTCGGGAAGTTTGATCGTCTCGCCATCGCCGCGATAGACCTGCGGATGGAAGAAGAAATCCGGCGCCACGCGTTTGATCTGCGACGGATACACGCGGCCTGCGCGATCCTTGATGAGCAACTCCGCAATGCACGGCGCGCCGTTTTCATCGACGATCGAAAGCTTGATCCCGCGCGCCGGCCGGCAGTCGAAGAGCACACTCACCTCGTTGCGAAAGCCGAGATCCTGCGTCCCCTGCCCCGTGTCGAAACCGAACGCCGCCTCGCGCTTGCCCGCGTCGCGCGAGTAGAGCTGCACGATGCGATACTCGAGCGAGAGCCCGCTGAGCGTCGGCTTCGCCGGAGGCGCCTCGAACATCTGCAAGTCGAGCCAGCGCGCATCGAGCGCCGGCGGGCCCGGGTCCTTCGGCTGTGCATTCGGCGCGACCGGCGGCGAGCCGGGCACGTAGGCCTGCTTCGCCTGCGGACTGCTCGCGCGCAGTTTCGCAGTCACGCCCGCCTCGTTCACGACCTTCACGAGGAACTGGTGCCACCCGCCTTCATCGAGCACCGCCTTCGCCGGCCCCTGCACGACCTTCACGCGCTGCTCCGGGCTGATGTTCACGACAAAGAGCGAGTAGCCATCAAGGATGCGCTGCGCCTTCTCCACCGCCGTTGCGTCATGCGCCGCGATCGCCGCGCGCAGCGCAGCCTTGTCGTCCGGTGAAAAGGGAGAGCCGAGGAAATCGGCCGCGTCGATGAGCGAGCCGAGCGCGGAGAGGAAAGGCTGCGGCTCGACGGGCACAAGCGGCAGGTCCGCGGCGCGTGCGGGCGCGAGCATGGCGAGGCAGATGGCGGCAAGGAGGACGCGGGGAGTTTTCATGGGAGGCGGGAGGAAGCGGCGGACAGGCAACCGGGCGCCGTGGAGTTTCTTTGCTGCACGGACGGGTGATTGCCGCGGGCTTCGTCCGCCATATTCAATGCGGGATGCGCCGCACACTTTTCCTCCTCACCGCACTCCTCGGTCTCTCGCACGCGCAACAACCGGCACCGCCAAAGTCCGTCGCGCCGCATGTGCCCGCGACGTGGAAAGCGGGCGCCGCGTCGGTCGTCGTGACGCCGGAGAAGAATCTCTTCATGGCCGGCTACGCGTCGCGGAACAAACCGGCGGAGGGGAAGGTGCAGGACTTGTTCGCCAAGGCGCTCGCGCTCGAAGACGAGCAGGGCGGGCGCGCGGTGATCGTGACGATGGATTTGATCGGCGTGTCGCAGACGATGCGTCGCGCCGTGGCCACGCGCGCGGAAAAGGAGTTCAAGCTGCCGCCCGCATCGCTCTTGATGAACGCCTCGCACACACACTCCGGCCCTTCGATGCGAAGCAGCCCGGTGACAGAAAAGGATCTCGAGAATCCGCGCATCCGCGACGCGCACGAATACACGCAGGCGCTCCAGGACAAACTCGTCGTATTGATCGGCAAGGCGCTCGCCGACCTCCAACCCGCGCGGCTCACGTGGAATCGCGCGCGGTGCGGCTTCGCGATGAACCGCCGCCGCGACTACTCGCTCGCACCGGACGACCCGAACGCGAACCGGGTGCCGAATCCCAACGGCCCGGTCGATCAGGAAGTGCCGGCGCTGCGCGTCGAGTCGCCGGAGGGTGCGCCGCGCGCGGTGCTTTTCGGCTACGCGTGCCACAACACCTGCCTCGGCTTCTACAACTACTGCGGCGACTACGCCGGCTACGCGCAGGAGTATCTGCAAGCGAACCGGCCCGGCTTTACCGCACTCTTTCTCACGGGCTGCGGCGGCGACCAGAATCCATATCCGCGCCGCTCGGACGTGGTGCCGGGCGTGAGCGATCTCGAACTCACCCAGCAGCACGGCCGCTCGCTCGCGAACGCCGTCGAGATGGCGATGAGCGTGAACCCGCGCGCCATTCGCGGCCCGATTCGCAGCGCCTATGAGGAGATCCCGCTCGACTACGCGAAGCCGGAGAAGCCGCCGCACGACTACCCGGTGCAAGTCATCCATCTCGGCGGCGACCTCATCATCGCCGCGCTCGGCAGCGAAGTGGTCGTCGATTACAGCCTGCGCTTGAAACGTGAATTGGCCGGCGAAGCCGCGGTGTGGGTCGCCGGTTACTCGAACGACTACACCGGCTACATGCCGAGCCTGCGCGTGCAAAAGGAAGGCGGCTACGAAGCCGCCGCGGGCTGGGCGGAGACGATCGAGGAGAAGATCGTCGGCAAGGTGCATGAGTTGCACCGGCGCTTGAGCGGCGCGGCGAAGTAGCGCGCACAAAGATTCGCGTGGGCGGCGTTGATGAACGAGCGCCCCATGAACCTCATCCGCACCTTCCTGTTCCTCGCGTCGGTCGCCGTCGCGCAATCCGACGGCACACTCGACCTCGCTACGCAGTGGAGCCGAGGTCGCGCAGTGGGCAAAGGCCCGGTGCGCCTCACGCATTCGCCGATGCGGATCGAGGACATCAAGAGCATCGTGCCCTACGGCATGATGGTCGGCGGGCACGTCTGCCCGATCGATCACGGCTATTTTTTCCCGAAGCCGATCGAGCCGGGCCAGCCGCACTTCGATGTGATGGCGCCGGCGGATGGCTTCATCGTGATCGTCGGGCATCGCACGCAACTCACCGGATCGAGCGAGCGCGGCCGCGAATACGACGACTACGCGCTGACCATCGAGCACAGCGGGACTTTCTACACGAAATACGATCTGCTCACGCAGCTCGATCCATCCGTCCTCGATCAGCTCGACGCGTCCGTGCGCGAGCGTTTCGCGCGCAAGCAAATGGGCCCGCCGGTGCAGACGCGCATCGCGGTGAAGGCCGGGCAGGTCGTCGGCAAGGTCGCCGGGCGCTCGCTCGATTTTGGCGTCGTGAACACCGAGGTGCGCCTGCCCGGTTTCCTCACGCCGAAGCTCTACGGCCACTACGCGTGGCGCGTTCATGTCGTGGACCCGTTCGACTTTTTCGACGAGCCGCTGAAGTCGAAGCTGCTCGTGCTGAACGTGCGCAAAGTGCCGCCCTTCTTCGGCAAGATCGACCACGACATCGACGGCAAGCTCATCGGCAATTGGTTCCGCGAAGGCAGCGGCGGTTATCCCGGCGATCGCAGCGACCCGCGCGGATATTGGATGGGCCACCTCGCGTTCGCGCCGCATCACCTCGATCCGACGAAGATCGTCGCGAGCATCGGCGACTTCGCCGGCAAGCCTGCGCAGTATTGGGTGAAAGGCAACGCGCCCGACCCGGCGAAAGTCAGCGAGAAGGATGGCGTGGTGAAATATGAACTCATCTGGGGTCAACTCGGCAGCTCCGGCGACCGGCAGATGCGCCACGACGCCGACGCGGTGCAAGGCACCGTGCTCGCGCAGGTGCTGCCGGGGCGACGACTGAAGTTCGAGGTCTTCCCCGGCAGGACTGCGGCGGACGTTAGCGACTTCACCAGCGCCGCGCGCATTTATGAACGGTAGGCTCTTCCTCGCTCTGCTCGCGGTGGGCGCGCACGGCATGGCCGATCCGCTCAATGACATGTGGAGTCGCGGCAAAGCCGTGGGTCGCGGCCCGGTGCGGCTGACGACTTTGCCGCTGCACGCGGACGACATCGGGCGTGTGATCCCGATGGGCATGATGGTCCACGGCCACGTCACGCCGAGCGATCACCTCAGCCTTCAGCCAGACGACCGCAACGCGCCGGGCGACCGCTACGAAATCGTCGCGCCGGGCGATGGCTTCATCGTGGACATCCACCGACCGCAATCGGGCAATCCTGATCCCGG
>JBEBGD010000117.1:0-16535 GCA_040081625.1 Chthoniobacteraceae bacterium | reverse complement strand
CGTCTCGCTTCGAGCGACGACGCCCGCGGCGGGCCAAACGCCAAACGCCAAACGCCAAACGACTCACCGCAGCATCATCCCATCCCGCAACACGCGCAGGACGAGATCCTCGAAGGGGACTTCGGTGGTGGCGCGGGCGTAGCCGATGCCGCGGCGCAGGCAGAATTGCTCGAGCTCTTCGAGCCACGCGGCGAAGGCCGCGCGGTAGTCGCGCACGAGCGCCTCGGACGCGGTGATCTCGCACTGCGCGCCGCTCTCGCATTCGGTCAGGCGCAAGTCGCCGAGCAGTTTGGGCGCGATCTCAGCGGGGGCGAGCACATGGACGAGGTGCAGCTCGAATTGATGATGTCGCAGCAGGCTCAGCGCTTCCTCGTGGCCGGCGGGATCGAGAAAATCCGAGAGCACAAAGACGAGGCCGGTGCGCTTGAGTCGCTTGGTGAAGGCGCGCGCGGTGGCGAGCAGCGAGGTCTTCTCCCCGGCGAGTGGTGCGGCGCGGAGATACTCGAGTATGGCGTGAAACTGCGGCTTCCCGCGGGTGAGCCCGGTGTCCTCGCCTAGCGTCTCGCCGAACCAGCAGACGTTGACGCGATCGAGATTCGCGAGCGCGATGTAGCCGAGCGCGGCGGCGATGCGGCACGCCTGGTCGAGCTTGGCGGGCGCCCATCGCATCGACGCGCTGGCGTCGATGAGGAAGTGAACGTCGAGATCGCGCTCCTGCTCGAAGAGCTTCACGAAAAGCCGGTCAAGCCGAGCATAGACGGCCCAGTCGATCGTGCGCGGCTCGTCGCCCCACGAGTAGTTGCGGTAGTCGGCGAACTCGAGCGACGAACCGACCTGCCGCGAGCGGCGCTCCGCGCGGTGCTCGCCGCGGAAGAGGCGCTTCGCGAGGAGGTGGAGCTGCTCGAGCTTTGCGAGGAAAGCCGAGTCGAAGAGCAATGGCGCGGGCGCGGCGGTGTCGGGCAAGGCCGCGCACCGTAAGCGCGCGCGTGTGCGCGGCGCAAGCGCGGTGCGGTGTCACAGGAATGTCACAAAGCCGCCATCTGGCTGCCACTCGGCTGCGCCACATACGCCGCGCAGTCGCAACTCGTCAGAAACCCAAACCAATCAAACCATGAAGCTCACATACACGAAACTCACTCCCGCCGTCATCGCGGCGTTTGCTGTATCCGTCGCGCCTTTCGCGCACGCGGATGAATCCGACATCCTGCTCAAGGTGCTCGTCCGAAAAGGCGTGCTGACCGAAGGCGAAGCCACAACGGTCCGCGCCGAGGTGGCGAAGGAAAAGGCGAAGGAGGCAAAGGTCGCGGCGGCGAAGGCGGCTGCGGTGCTGCCGGCGGAGTCGAAGTTCGATCTCTCGAAGCCGCTGGAGAAGCTGAAGCTCTACGGCGATCTGCGGCTGCGCTATCAATACGACGCAACGGACGCGCAATTCGAGCCGGGCGTCGGCGTTCACAGCGACCGCAACGAGAAGGATCGCAGCTCGTCGGGCACGCAGGACGGCCGGTTCCGTTTCCGTCTCCGGTTGAATGCGGACTACCAGTTCACCGACAATCTCTTCGCCGGGGTGGAGCTGCAGACCGGCCAGGTCAGCGACAGCGGGAACCAGAACTTCGAGAACGGATTCTCCGACTACGACATCTTCATCAGCCGCGCCTACATGGGCTGGGAACCGACGAAGGGCGTGATGCTCGTGGGCGGCAAGATGCCGGGCTATTTCTACAACACGAACATGATGTGGGACGGAGATCTGAATCCGACCGGCGTGTTTGAATCGATCGCCTTCCACAAGCTCGGTGAGGAGCAGTTCGACGAGGGCCTCGACAAGGACGGCAAGAAGATGCTGAAGCCGGTCGAGAAGCCGTGGGAACTGACGCTCAACGCCGGACAGTTCGTCTTCGACAACAACCTCGAGGCAAACTTCGACAATGACTCGAGCACCGATGCGTGGCTCTTCTACACGCAGTTCGTCGGCAGCTACAAATTCGACAACGGTGTGAAGGCGACGATCGCGCCGGGCTACCTCACCTACATCAATGGCTCGCTCTCGGATGTAGGGAACAAGGGCGCGTTTAACGACAATCGCTTCGTCTCCGGCGCCACGCGCAACCTGAACCTGCTGCTGCTGCCGGGCGACATCTCGTTCAAGCTGGGCGGGCTCAAGACCAGGTTCTACTGGGACTTCTCCTACAACATCGAAGGCCGCAAACGCGTCGAGGACGTTTACAATCTCGTCGAGCTCGCCTCGCCGGAGAACGATCCCGACGACCTGCGCAAGAAGCACAGCAACGTCGATGACATCGCCTTCCTGACGGGGATAAAGTTCGGAGATAACCGCAAGCGCGGCGACTGGTCGATGTCGTTCGACTACCGGCAGCAGGGCGTGGGCGCGATCGATCCGAACCTCAACGACTCGGACATCTTCGGGAGCCAGCTCGGGCTGCGCGGCTTCACCGCGACGGGGCTGTATAATATCAACGACTTCCTGACCGTCGGCCTTCTCTATTCCTACGGCTGGAACATCCGCCAGGACCTGAGCGGGGGAGAAGCCACAGGCGGCAACTCCATCGCCAACACCAACGACGTGCACACGGCGATCTTCGATCTCCAGATCAAGTTCTAACGCGTCGCGCAAACGTAACACTCCACACTTTGCCCCGGTGCGGGGCGGCGCTTAGCGGTGCCCCGCGCCATTCCTTTCCAACACATGATCCCAATGACCAAGACCCTCGTGCTCGCGCTGGCCGCGAGCGTTTTCACCACCACCGTAGCGACCGCTGAGAAGGTCGAGGTGGACCCGAAGCTGCCCGACTACGCGAAGACCTCCGGCGTCGGCGGCAACCTCAACTCGATCGGCTCCGACACGCTCAACAACTTGATGGCGCTGTGGGCGGAGAGCTTCAAGGGCGTGTATCCGAACGTGAACATCCAGATCGAAGGCAAAGGCTCGGCCACCGCGCCGCCCGCGCTGATCGAAGCCACCGCGCAGCTCGGGCCGATGAGCCGCGAGATGAAGGGCGACGAGATCGACCGGTTCGAGAAAAAGTTCGGCTACAAGCCGACGGAGATTCGTGTCGCGGTCGATTCGCTCGCGGTGTTCGTGCACAAGGACAACCCGATCGTGGGGCTCAGCCTCCAGCAGGTGGACTCGATCTTCTCGAGCACGCTGAAGGCAGGCGGCAAGAGCGTCGCGAAGTGGGGCGAACTCGGTCTGACCGGCGTGTGGGCGTCGCGTCCCATCTCGCTCTACGGACGCAACAGCGCCTCGGGCACCTACGGATTTTTCAAGGAGCACGCGCTACAGAAAGGCGACTTCAAGCCGACCGTGAAGGAGCAGCCGGGCTCGTCGTCGGTCGTGCAGGGCATCGGTAGCGATCTCGCGGGCGTCGGCTACTCGGGCATCGGCTACAAGACCAGCGGCGTGCGCGTGGTGCCGCTCTCCGCGAAGCCGGATGGAAAGTCCGTCGAGCCGACCTACGCGAACTGCCTGAGCGGTGATTACCCGATGGCGCGCTTCCTACTCGTTTACGTGAACAAGAAACCCGGTCAGCCGCTCGACGCGCTTACCAGCGAGTTTCTGAAGTTCGTGGTGAGCAAGGAAGGGCAGCAGGTCGTCGTGAAGGACGGTTACTTCCCGCTGCCGCCGGAGATCGCGGACGAGGAAATCAAGAAGCTCGCAAAGTAGCCGCGCCGAATGCCGACCGCACCGCCGACCGACGAACTCCCCGCGCGCTTCCGCGTCGCGAAGCGCACGCTGTGGTTCGATCAGTTCATGACCGGCTTCATCAAGGTCGGCGGTGTGCTCGTCATCATGGCCGTCGCGGGAATCTTCGTCTTCATCCTCGCGCAGATCCTCCCGCTCTTTCACGGCGCGCGGGTCGCCGAGGAAAAGAGCGTGCGCGCGGGCACGGCGGCGCTGCTCGCGGTGGATGAATGGGCGGAGCTGCCGGTGCTCGTCGCGCCCGACGGCGCGCTCACTTTCATCGACGCCGTGCATGGCGCGGAGCCGAGGCGCGTCGTGCCGCAGTTCGAGGAGGCGCGCACGATTACCGCCGTCGCGTATCGGCAGCAGCGGGTCATCGTGGGGACGACCGACGGGCGTTTCGCGCTCGTGCCGCTGAACTACTCGATGTCGGGCGGTCGCGTGAGCGCCGATCCGCAGCCCGGGCCGTTCTACGGCATCGGTCCTGACGGCGCGCGTATCGTGCAGCTCGACTACGCCGACTCCGGCGACGACAAGCTCGCTGCCGCGATCTGCGAGGTGAATGGCCGGCGCGAGGTCCACGCCGCGACGCTCGAGCAAAAGCGCTCGCTGCTCGGCAAGGGAAAGGTCGAGGTCGGCGCGCACTTCAACCTGACCGCCGAACTGGGAGGCGCGGCGGAACGCGTGATCGTGAGCTCGAACGCCGACGGCCTGCTCGTCGGGACGACTGGCGGCGAGGTCGATTACTTCTTTCGCACCGGCGATCGCATGGCGTTGCGCCAGCGCTTCTCGCCGTTCGCAGGCCGGCGAATCGCGACGATGAGCTTTATCCTCGGCGATGTGTCCGTCAGCTTCACGAGCGAGAGCGGAGAGAATGTCGTCTTCAGCCTTTTCGTGCCGGATGGCGGCAACGACCGGCTGTGGGGACAGACGAAGACGTTCCGCAATCTCGACGGCGCGCCGGTCGCGTTCGCCGCGAGCCAGCGCAACAAGACCTTCTTCGTCGCGAGTGAGACGACCGCATCGCTGCGACACAGCACGACCGAGAGCATCCGGTGGGAGGCGAAGCTGCCCTTCGCCATCTCGCGCGCGGTCATCAGCGGAAAGAACGATCGGCTGATGCTGCTCGATGCCGCCGGCACGCTTCACTTTTTCTCGCTCGACGATCCGCATCCCGAGGCGAGCTGGCGCGCGTTCTTCGGCCGGATCTGGTATGAAGGCGCGAGCAAACCGAAATACGAGTGGCAGTCGGCTGGCGGCACCGACGACGTCGAGCCGAAACTCTCGCTCGTGCCGCTGATCGTCGGAACCCTCAAGGGCACGCTCTACGCGATGCTCTTCGCGCTGCCGATCGCGCTCCTTGCCGCGCTCTACGCCGCGGTCTTCCTCGATCCGCGCATGAAGCGCTACGTGAAGCCGGTCATGGAGATCATGGCGTCGCTGCCGTCAGTCGTGCTGGGCTTCATCGCCGCGCTCTGGCTCGCGCCGCTCATCGAGAAACGCATCCCATCGATCCTCGCGATCGCCGTGCTCGTGCCCGTGTCGGCGCTGATCTTTGGCTGGGTGTGGGCGGGGCTGCCGTATGAAAAGCGGCGCTGCATCCGGCACGGATACGAGTTCTTCGTCTTCGCTCCGATCGTCGTGCTCGTCGCGTGGATGGGCTGGCATCTCGGGCCCGTGATCGAGCGCTCGCTCTTCGCGTTTGTCGATCCTGCGACGGGCCTGGTCGTCGCCGATTTCCGGCAATGGTGGCCGCACGTCACCGGGGCGGATTTCCAGCAGCGCAACTCGCTCGTCGTCGGCTTCGTCATGGGCTTTGCGGTCATCCCGATCATCTTCACCATCGCCGAGGACGCGCTCTCGAATGTCCCGCCATCGCTCAGCAGCGCATCGCTCGCGCTCGGGGCGAGTCGCTGGCAGACCGCGATCAATATCGTGCTGCCGACGGCATCCGCGGGCATCTTCTCGGCGGTGATGATCGGTCTCGGCCGCGCGGTCGGCGAGACGATGATCGTGGTGATGGCCACGGGCAACACGCCGATCATGGACCTGAACATCTTCAGCGGCATGCGCACGCTCGCGGCGAACATCGCCGTCGAGCTGCCCGAGGCGCCGCATCACGGCACGCTTTACCGCACGCTCTTCCTCGGCGCGATGCTGCTCTTCGTGATGACGTTTGCGGTCAACACCGTCGCGGAAGTCCTCCGCCAGCGGCTGCGGGAGAAATTCAAAACCGTCTAGCCGATGAGCGCGAACCACGAACTCCCGCGCGTCGTGCGCACGAAGGGCGAGCCTTACGTTTGGATGTGCTCGATGGGCCTCGCGATCGGCCTGCTCATGGTTGTCGGGCTGCTCGGCCTTATCGTCGCGCAGGGCGTCGGCGTTTTCTGGCCGGACAATGTCGCGCAGATCACGCTCAAGCCCGGCGGGGATGGTGCGCAGTCGATGGTCGGCGGACGGATCGTCAAGGAGCAGCGCAACTCCGATCAATCCGGTGCGATCGAGTGGCAGCTCTTCACCGGCAACCGCGACGCCTATGGCTTCAGCTTCAAGTTCGTAAACGCCGCCGACATCGCTCGCGTGGATTATCCGCGGGACCTCCTTGTCATCGAGCGGATGGAATACGGCGACGCCATCGGCTACGCCGTCGCGCTCGAAGCCGGTGGCGTGACAGTTGAATCAAGCGATCCGCAATTCTCCGCGCGTCTTGATGCGCTCGTTCGCGAGGCCGACGAGCGCCGCGGAAAGATCGAGCGGATCGAGAAAGGCGAGATCGGTGCGATCAGCGCGGCGATGGAGCGCGCGAAGCGGCGCGGCGGATCGCTCGATGAGTTGCAGGCGCGTTACGAGGTGCTCGCCGCGAGCGCCGGGAAGCTGCGCGAGCTTCAGCAAGCCGCGACACTTCGCTACCGGCTCGTAAGTGGCGAGGAGCGCTCGCTCCCGCTCGGCCAGATCGTCGATGTCCAGGCGCCGAACGCACTCGGCACTTTTGCGAAGATGGGCTGCTTCGTGCACAACGCCTGGACCTTCCTGAGCGACGAACCGCGCGAGGCCAACACCGAGGGCGGCATCTTCCCCGCGATCTTCGGCACGTTCGTGATGACGCTCCTGATGAGCATCGCCGTGATGCCGTTCGGAATCGTGGCGGCCATTTATCTGCGGGAATACGCGAAGCAGGGCCTGTGGGTCCGCGCGGTTCGCGTCGCCGTGAACAACCTCGCCGGCGTTCCTTCGATCGTCTTCGGCGTCGTCGGCCTCGGCTTCTTTGTGTATCTGGTCGGCGGCGCGGTGGACGAAGCACTCTTCAAGGATTCGCTGCCGACGCCGACCTTCGGCACCGGCGGCATTTTCTGGGCGGCGCTCACGCTTGCCCTGATGACTGTGCCCGTGATCATCGTCGCGACTGAGGAAGCGCTCGCCGCCGTGCCGCGCGGCGCGCGCGAGGCGTCGCTCGCGTGCGGCGCGTCGAAGTGGCAGACGATCCAGCGCGTCGTGATGCCCGCATCGGCGAGCGGCATCCTCACCGGCCTCATCCTCGCGATGGCGCGCGGGGCGGGGGAGGTCGCGCCGCTCATGCTCGTGGGTGTGGTGAAGCTCGCGCCGAGCCTGCCGATCGACGGCACGTTTCCGTTCGTGCACCTCGACCAGAAGTTCATGCACCTCGGCTTCCACATCTACGACCTCGGCTTTCAGTCTCCCGATTCCGAGGCGGCGAAGCCGATGGTTTTCGCCACGACCCTCTTCCTCATCCTGCTCGTGATCGTCCTCAACCTCTCCGCGATCCTGATTCGCGAACGTCTTCGCCGCAAATATGCCACTGGCGCATTCTAGACCACCTCGCCAAACTGCCATGCACTCCATGACTGCCCCGACCGACGTCATCGCCGATCCAGTCGCCACGCACGCGAGCCTCATCGCGTGCGAGGGTTTTTCGTTTTTCTACGGCCAGCAGCAGGCGCTGCACGCTGTCGATCTTCCGATCCCGGAGAAGATGGTCACCGCCTTCATCGGCCCGAGCGGCTGCGGGAAATCGACGCTCCTGCGCAGCATCAACCGCATGAACGACCTGATCGACGGCACGCATCATCGCGGCGACATCAAGCTTCGGGGACGCAGTGTCTTCGATCCCGACCTCGAGGTGATCTCGCTGCGCAAACGGATCGGGATGATCTTCCAGAAGTCGAATCCGTTCCCAAAATCGATCTACGAGAACGTCGTCTATAGCCTGCGCGTGGCGGGGGTGAAGGACCGGCGTGTGCTCGACGAAGTCGCCGAGCGCAGCCTGCGCGGCGCGGCGTTGTGGGACGAGGTGAAGGATCGCCTGAACCAGAGCGCGCTCGGCTTGTCCGGCGGCCAGATGCAGCGCCTGTGCATCGCGCGCGCCATCGCGAACGAGCCGGAGATTCTGCTCATGGACGAGCCGTGCAGCGCGCTGGACCCGATCGCCACCGCGAAGATCGAGGAACTCATCTACGAGTTGAAGCGCGACTACACGATCGTGATCGTGACGCACAACATGCAGCAGGCCGGACGCTGCTCGGACGTCACGGCGTTCTTCTATCTCGGCAAGCTGATCGAGTTCGATCGCACCGAGCGGCTCTTCACGAATCCGAAGCACAAACAGACCGAGGAATACATCACAGGACGATTTGGATGAGCCAATATTGGGAACAACACCTTAGCGCGATCCGCGAGCAACTGCTCATGATGAGCGGCCTCGCCGAGCGCAATCTCTCCGTCGCCATGCGCGCGCTCATCGAGCGCGACGACCAGCTTTGCGAAGTGGTCGAGGAAGAGGACACGCAGATCGACCAGCTCGAGATTCACATCGACGAAATGGTCGTCACCTACATCTCGACGCACGGCGCCATCGCGCGGGATTGCCGGCTGCTGCTCGCGGCGTCGAAGATCGGCAGCAATCTCGAGCGCATCGGCGACCAGGCCACGACAATCGCACGCCGCGCCCGCGACCTGAACAAGGAGCCGTTGCTCAAGCCGCTGATCGACATCCCGCTGATGGCCGAGATCGCCAGCGAGATGCTGCGCGACAGCATCACCGCCTTTGTGGAATCCGACGGCGAGCTCGCCGTCGAGATCGTCGCGCGCGACCGCAGCGTGAACGATCTCAACCGCCAGGTGGCCCGCGAGATGACCGCGGAGATGCAGGGCAATCCGAAGGCCATCACCCGCGCGATCAATCTACTCACCATCGCGAAGGCGCTCGAGCGCGTCGCCGATCACGCGACGAACATCGCCGAGGAGGCGTTCTACCTCGCGCGCGGCGAGGACATCCGCCACGAGCACTCGCTCAAGAAGCAGGCCGGCGCGTAGAAAATAGCGCTGTCCAGCCGCCGGATGCGGGCACAGTTTCCGTGCAGCATGAAAATCCCTCGCTTCATCATTCTTGCTGTCGCCGTCGCGACGCCCGTGCTCGTCCGCGCGCAGGCGACCTATCCTGATTCCGAAGCTGCAAAGCACGTCGGCGAGGAGGTCGCCATCACCGGCAAGGTGGTGTCGGTTTCCAAGTCAGCGAAGGGGACGACGTTCCTGAACTTCGGCGATCGTTTTCCGCGGCACGTCTTCACGGGGATGGTGCTCGCACGCGATGAGGCGAAGCTCGGCGACGTGAAAGGTTTCGAAGGCAAGACGGTGACGATCACCGGGAAGATCGAACTCGCGCCGGACCAGAAGCCGCAGATCCTCATCAGCAAGCCGGAGCAGATCAAACTCGCCGACGAATCTTCCCCGCCGCCGCCCGCTCCCGCTCCCGCCACGCCGATGCCTCAACCGGTCGCGAAGCTCGCGACGCCGCCGCCGTCCACGCCGATGCCGGCTCCAATCGCACCCGCGCCGCCGGAGCCTGCTCCGTCCGCGCCCGAGCCGTCTGGCGAGAGGAAGATCGTGCTCGCTCCGAACTGGGGCAGCCCGCAGCAGGGCGGCACGATGACGCGGAAGGATCTCGCGATGCTCTTTGCGGGTCATGGCGAACCGAGCGAGCGGCTCGAAGGCGATTCGACGATCGAAGTGTATCCGGGCATCCCATTCCTCACACCGATCAACGTCGCCCGGAAGACGCTCAAGCTCGAGGGCACCTCGGTGACCAAGACAAAGGTCAGCACCCCCGGGTTGCCGATTGCCTCCTTCTCCGCGTATTCGTTCAGCGGGATCTTCCTCGGTGGATTCAGTCGCCTCCTGCTCGTCACGGACAACGCCGACCAGATCGTCAGCGCCATCGTCATCGATGATAACGCGCGCCAGCGAACGACCGAACTGACGGATCAGTCCGGCTACCACACCTACAATTTCGTGAGCAATCGCGCGAAGGGGACCAACGATCTCATCATCAAGCACGCCATCGCGACCGAGGGACCGGCGGGCGTGCTCGTCGTCGAGAGCATGTTCATCGATCCATACGATACGGATGGCCAGCCGAGGACGACCACGCGCAGCAGCTCGGGAAAGATCAGCACCTCCTCGCGCGGGCCGCGCACCGGCAAGGTGCTCGAGCGCTCGCGCTGGTTCGTGCCGGTGCCGATCGTGAACCTGATCCTGCGCTGCGTGGGAAGTCGCTAGGCATGTCGTTCCAGCTCGCCTCGACCTACGAGCCGCGCGGCGATCAGGCTCAGGCCATCGCGAAGCTGACCAAGTGCGTCGAGGCGGGCAACCGGCACCAGACGCTGCTCGGCGTCACCGGCTCGGGCAAGACGTTCACGGTCGCGAATGTCATCCGCAACATCGGCAAGCCCGCGCTCATCATCTCCCACAACAAGACGCTCGCGGCGCAGCTCTACTCCGAGTTCCGGCAGTTCTTCCCGGACAACGCCGTCGAGTATTTCGTCAGCTACTTCGACTACTACCAGCCCGAGGCCTACATCCCGCGCACCGACACCTACATCGAGAAGGACTCGTCGATCAACGAGGAGATCGAGCGCCTGCGCCTCTCCGCCACCTCATCGCTGCTCTCGCGAAAGGACGTGATCGTCGTCGCCAGCGTCTCGTGCATCTACGGCCTCGGTTCGCCGGAGGACTACATGAACATGCTGCTCACGCTGAAGGTCGGCCAGACGATCTCGCGCGAGATGACGCTCTCGCGGCTCGTGGACATGCTCTACGAGCGCAACGACGTCGGCTTCACCCGTGGCCGGTTCCGCGTCCGCGGCGACGTGGTGGAAGTGCAGCCCGCCAACCTCGATGACGAGGCGATCCGCATCGAGTTCTTCGGCGACGAGATCGACCGCATCTCGCGCGTCGATCCGCTCACCGGCCACACGCGCGACTCGCTCACGATGGTCACGCTCTATCCGGCGAAGCAGTTCGTGACGCCGCACGACAAGCTGCTGCGCGCGATGAGCACGATTCGCGACGAGATGGACGAGCGGATCATCTGGTTCGAGAAGCACGACAAGCTACTCGAGGCGCAGCGCATCAAGCAGCGCACCGAATACGACATCGAGATGATGCAGGAGATGGGCTTCTGCTCGGGCATCGAGAACTACTCGCGCCATCTCAGCGGCCGTCCGCCGGGCTCGCGACCGTTCACGCTCATGGACTTCTTCCCGCGCGACTACCTCGTCGTCATCGATGAAAGCCACGCCACGGTCCCACAGATCGGCGGCATGTATGAGGGCGACCGCTCGCGCAAGTCGGTGCTCGTCGATTACGGCTTCCGCCTGCCGAGCGCGATGGATAACCGCCCGCTGCGCTTCGAGGAGTTCCAGCAGATGACCGGGCAGGTGCTCTATGTGAGCGCGACGCCGGGGGAGTTCGAAGTGCGCAACTCCATCGTCGGCAACACCGCCTACATCGCGCAGACCCGCACGCAGCTCGGCACCGACGTGCCCGTCCCCGCCGCGGTCGCGGGCGAGCGCTTCGGCGAGAAGACCCGCAGCGAAGTCCGCACCAGCCGCGCGGAGCAGCCCGTCGCGGAGTTCGATGTGAACACGCCGGGCGCGCCGCTCATCGTCGAGCAGATCATCCGGCCGACGGGCCTGCTCGATCCGCGCATCAGCATCCGCCCGCTCAAGTCGCAGATCGACGAGACGATGGAGCTATGCCGGCAGCGCGTGGAACTGGGCGAGCGCGTGCTCATCACCACGCTCACCAAGCGCACCGCGGAAGACCTCTCCGATTACCTCAAGGACACCGGCCTGAAGGTCCGCTACCTCCATAGCGACATCGACACGATCGAGCGCGTCGAGATCCTCCGCGCATTGCGGGCGCGGGAGTTCGACATCCTCGTCGGCATCAACCTGCTCCGCGAAGGCCTCGACCTGCCGGAAGTCTCGCTCGTGTGCATCCTCGACGCCGACAAGGAAGGCTATCTCCGCTCCCAGACCTCGCTCATCCAGACCGCGGGCCGCGCGGCGCGGCATGTGAATGGGGAAGTCTATCTCTTCGCCGACCAGATCACCGGCTCCATGCAGGCACTGCTCGACATCACCGAGTATCGCCGCGCGCGGCAGATCGAATACAACGAGAAGCACGGCATCACCCCGCGCAGCGTCCAGCGCGCGGTGCAGGAGAGCCTGCACACGCTGCTCAAGGCGCGGCAGATTGAGGAAGGCGTCGTGCGCGAGACCGGCGCGGACCTCAACCTCACCGACCTCCTCCGCGAGCTGGAGGACGAGATGCTCAGCGCCTCCGCGAACCTCGAGTTCGAGAAGGCCGCGCTGCTGCGCGACCAACTCGCCGAGCTAAAGGCCGGCACCGGCCTCGACAAGATCGAACCGAAGCGCCGCGTGGATTACCGCAGCCTCAAGCCGAAGCGGAAGGCGCGGGCCTAGCGCCGCTACGCGAACAGCTCCCGGATCGGCTGCGTGCCGAAGTCCACGAGCGGGAAGGGGCGGCCTTGCGGGCCCGGCAGGTGCGCGTCGCCATCGAGCCCGAGTGAGTGGAAGATCGTCGCCACGATATCCTTCGGCTCGACCGGACGCTCCGCGGGATAGGCGCCGATATCGTCGCTGCGGCCCACGGTGCGCCCGCCTTTCACACCGCCACCGGCGAAGCCCACCGTCCAGCATTGCGGCCAGTGATCGCGCCCGCCCGTCGGGTTCACCTTCGGCGTGCGGCCGAACTCCGCGAGGCTCGCCACCAGCGTCGAGTCGAGCATCCCGCGCTCGGCCAGATCCTCGAGCAGCGCCGAATAGCCACGGTCATACATCGGCGCCACGATCTCCTTCATCCCGCCGATCGACGTGAAGGGCTTGCTGCCATGGATGTCCCACGTGATCTCGTTGAAGACCGTGATGAACGTATTGATAGTCACGAAGCGCACCCCGCGCTCCACCAGCCGCCGCGCCAGCAGGCAGCTCTGCCCGAAGCGCGTCATCCCATAGCGTTCGCGCACCTTCAGCGTCTCCCTGGTCAAGTCGAACGCCTCCCGCGCCCGCTCGCTGGTCATCAGTCGATAGGCAGCCGAGAAGTTAGCGTCCATCAGCTCCGCCGCGGGCGACGCCTCGAAGTTCTTGATCGCCCCCTCCACCACCTCCCGCAGCTCCTTGCGCCGCAGCAGCCGCGCCTCGCCGATCTCCTTGGGCGGCAGCAGATCGGGCACCTGGAAGTTCGCCACCGACGGGTCCGCATTGAGCACGAAGGGATCATACGCCTTGCCGAGAAAGCCCGCGTCCTGCCCGTGCGGCAGGTTCCCGCCCGTCGGCCCCATCACCTCCGGCAGGATCACATTCGCCGGCATCTCATTGCGGCGCCCCTTGAGGAACTCCAGCGCGCACCCCACGTGCGGCGTATTGATTCCCCCCTGAAAGAGCCGCCCCGTCTGCATCATCTGATGCCCCGTATCATGCACCGCCGCCGCGCCGTGATGCACGCTGCGCACCAGCGAGAACTTGTCTGCCACCTTCGCTATCATCGGAAAGATCTCGGTGATCTGGAAGTCGCCCTTCGTGCTGATCGGCGAGAAGGGCCCGCGCACCTCGCGCGGCGCATCCGGCTTCGGGTCCCAGCAGTCGAGCTGCGAGGGCGCGCCGAGATTGAAGATGAGGATGCACGCCTTCCCATTGTCCTCCTTCGCCGCCGCCGCCGCTGCTGCGTGCGCATTCAGCCCCGCGAGCTTCGCGAGGGAGAAGCCGAGCGCGCCGAGCGTGCCGACCTGCAGGAAGTCGCGGCGCGTCGTGCCGTCGCAAGTGGTGATGGAACCGGGACCGGTGATCTGGAGCATGGTGGAGAGAGCGTGGAGACTACGCCCACATTGACCCGTGGCAATGCTCCGCCTTTGCCCCGCGCTTTGCAGGATGCTGCCCGCCGCGCGTCGTCTGTCGGCAGGCCCTACGGCACCTGGATGCGCACCACGGCTTGCGTCCGGTCGCCGAAGGTCACCAGCACATTCACCCGGCCCGTGTCGTCGTAGCCCCGCGCCGCGCCGATCGAGCCGGGCGCGGCCGTCAGCGCCACGAAGCTCTTCACCGGCTTCCTCGCCGAGCCGGGACCGGCGGACTCTACCATGTCGCCAGCACGCAGGACGCGGCGCAGTTCCCCGCCGCTATCCCGGGCATAGAGCGCGGCCCGATTCTTTGCCGTCACTCCCTCCGACCCACTGACCCCGAGCAGCGCCGACACCAGCGCCCCGTAGCCCAGGCCATCCGGCTTTGCCACGGACACGAACCGGGCAAAGCGCCCGCCCTCCGGCGCGCTCCCTCCGAGCCGCGCGATCGGCACCAACTGCCCATCCTGCCTCGCATCGTAGATCGTCCCGCGCGATCGGTTCTCCCCGGGCAGCGTTGAATTGGCGATCACCGTCGAGGCGCGGCCCAGCCCGGCCAGCGTATTCAGGAGGCGCTGGAAGTTCGACTGCGCCGGCGCCGGCCCGGCCACCTGCGCGAGGAGGCGCAGCGAGATCGGTCCGCGCGTCTCCACCCCCAGCGCATCGAAGACCGCACGGCTGTTCTTGCGCGTGATGTTCCCCGGTCCGGTCCGCAGCAGCGAGTCGAAGACCGTCGCCCCCGGCGCATTCGCCGGCAGCATGAAGCTCTTGAGTTCCGCCCCCGGCACGTCCGCCCCGGCGGCATCGCCGCTCTGGGCGATGCGCAGCCAGTCATCCGGCGACGTCGCGCTTGCCGGCACGAGATAGAGCGCCTGCGTCTTGTCCGTGAAGGTGAGCCGCATACCGATCTCGTTCGTTCCACCGCGCCAGCGCCCCTCGGCCAGGCTCCCCGCCTGCCCCACCAGCGTGGCGATGATCTTCACCTGCTTCGCCCCCACCACCTGGCCCTTCCGCACGATCATCTTGAAGCCATCCGCTGCATTCGCGGCGAAGATCGCCGTGTTGTTGCCCCCGTTCACCCCAGTGCCGGACAGCTTGCCGGAGAAGAAGGTCGTCGCCCCGTTCCCATCCAGCGTCAGGAAGCTCTTCAGCTTCACCCCCGGCAGCCCGGGGATCTCCTGCCCCTTGCGCACCATCACCTCGGGCGTGCCCGACATGAGCCCCATGAAGAGCACCTGATCATCCGCCGCCGTCGCCCCGCTGCGCCGGTCCAGCGTGGCTAACACCGCGTCGCCTGTCGGGGGATTGAGCTTCGCTATCATCCCCATGTCGCCACCGCCCGCCGGATCCACCGCGACCATCTGCTGCCCGCGAAGCAGCACCGTGCCATCCTCCTGGAAGACCGCATCGAGCTTCTGCCCCGCGGGCGTCTGCACGCGCCCGCCGAAGACCCCCACGTCCGGCGCCGTGAAGGAGAAGAACTTCGTCCCCGTCGGCAGGCCGGCACCGGTGGCTCCGTTGTTCGTCGCGATGATCACGTTTGATCCCGGTCCGGGGCCGCTGCCCGGGCCGAAGACATAGGCGGCGCCTTTGTCGAAGGTGGTCGTGTCGTCGCCAAGCGTGCCGATGGCGACGGTTGTGCCGTCGATGGCCACCGAGTAGCCGAAGTAGTCACTCGGCGCCGGGCTCGGGTTGTTCAGCGTGGCCACGGGCACCGTCGGAGTCCCGCTGCTCAGATCATACACAAATGCGCTCCCGGCATCGAGCGCTCCCGTATCGTCCGAGTAAGCCCCCACCACCACCCGCGAGCCCGAGATCGCCACCGACCCGCCGAAGTAGTCACCAACCGCCGGGCCGGGTTTGTTCAGCGTGGCCACGGGCACCGTGGGTGTCCCGCTGCTCAGGTCATCGACATACGCGCTCCCGGCATCGGTCGCTCCGTGTCATCGAACAATGCCCCCACCACCACCCGCGTGCCGGAGATTGCCACCGAGCGGCCGAAGGTGTCACCCGCAGCCGGGCTGGGATTCGGCAATACAAAGAGCAGCGCCCCGGTCGTCGAGTTAAACACCTTCACCACGCCGGAGTCCTGCGCGCCGGAATCATCGAGGCCCGCCCCGAGGACCGCGTAGCCCCCATCCACCGCCACGCGAAATCCGAATTCCGCCCCTGCCTGCACCCCCACCGGCGGCGCGGGGATGGAGTGCAGCAGCGTCGCCGGCGCCTGTCCGTGGGCGGGTATGCACGGGGCGAGTGCGAGCCCGCACAGGATGGACAGGCGAGAGTGGAGAAGCAGCGCGGCAGCGAAACGCAGCGTGTTCATGGTGGGGTGCGGCGAGGTGAGTTAAGGGCGACTCTACAACCTGCCTGGCCCGTGCTGGTCCCGTGCGCCAAGTTGTGTGCGGATCGGAATAACCAGCCCACGCGACCGGGCAATACAAATCGGACCGGCAGTGCGGCTGGCGACTCCGTGGCTCACGTTGCCTCAACGTGAAGCAACACCAACCCGCGCGGAGCGCGCTGACTCCCGGAGGTGTGGCGCTGCGCGCGCAGGCAGGCTCACGTTGGGGCAACGTGCGCCACTTCCCGCCCCGCTCCTCAGAACAACTGCCCCTGCAC
>JBEBGD010000026.1:0-56733 GCA_040081625.1 Chthoniobacteraceae bacterium | reverse complement strand
GCGCCGGGCTACGGTCGGTGGTCGCTCCGCGACCATCGCGAATCCATCGACCAATGCATCGCTCAGCGCCGCTCGACCAATGCATCGCTCAGCGCTGCTCGACCAATGCATCGCTCACCGCTGCTCGACGGATGCAACGCTCAGCGCTGATCGAGCATTCGCAGCCGCAGCCACGCGGACTCGAGCGGGAAGAACTGCGAGAGGTGCAGCTTATCGAACTGGTAGTGCGTGAGTGTCCGCTCGATTGACGCGCGATGCTGGTTCACGAACGCCGCGTCCGGGCACAGCGTCACCACCCATGCGGCGAAGCTCGGCTCGCGCATCAAGTTCTTCTCGATGCCGAGCCGGGGCGAAGCCTTGTGCTGCAAGCGCAGGCCCGCATTCGCGACGGCGACCGCATCGGCCTCGCTGTGCTGCGGTTTCCACGCGCCATCCATCACACGCCAGTCCGGGTTGAAGACCTCGCTTCCATTCACATCGAACTTCTCCCAAAGCGCCAGGCTGGTCGCCGAGAGCGCGGCGCTCGCGCGCAGGCCTTCCGCGTAGGCGGCGCGCAGCTTCTCGTCCGTCTCCATCTCCCACAGCGCACGCAGCGCCACGACGCTGACCGATCCCGTCCACGAATTGCGAGGCCCCTGCCCCGGGTCGAATTCCATCCCGGTCCGGCAAATCTCGATCCGCGTCCGCTGCCCGTTGCCCACGCGCTCGTTCGCGGCGTCGAAATAACGCTGCTGCCAGCGCGCATCGCCGGTGAACTGATGCATCGCCTTCATCGCGAAGAGCAGCCGCGGCGCGCCTTCCCACGTGGGCTTCGAGAAGTCGCCGCGATACGGCGACGGCGGCCCGTCGCACGGCATCCGCCACTCGGAGCGCGCGATCACCTCGACGATCCCGACAAACTTCGCGACGAGCCGCTCGCGCTCGGCTGGCGTGGCGACGCCGTCGTTCACGTAACGCCAGATCCCGTAGAGCCACGGCATCGTCTGGTCGTTCGAGCCCATCGGGTAAGTGGTCTTGCCATCCGTCGCGACGCCGCGCGCGATGAAGCCGGGCGTCCTGCCGACCGATGCGAGAAACATGAGCCCCTCGACAAGCCGCCGCGCCTTCGCGCGATCCGCGTCCGCACGCGTGAGCTTCCAGCGGTTGCACATCGCGTCGAGGTAGAGGCCATTGAACATCGGCCCGTCCTCGCTCGGCACGCCCCACGAGAGCGCGCTCGGCTTCATCTCGCGGCAATCCTCCGGCGTCGGTCGCGGATACGAGCCGTCGAGCGCGGTGTAATCGAGGACGACGCCGCGCTCATCGACGAAGCGGCGCCACAACTCCGTGTGCGCCCACCCGGCCGCCGCGCCCGCGTCGCGAAGATCGATCACCTGTCCCTGCGCGAGCAGTCGTTGCTTGAGCGCGCCGTAGTCGATCCGCTGCACATCGCTCCCGCCCTTCGCGGCGAGCGCCGCGGCGATGCCGGCGCTGTGCCCGATCGTCATCCACGCCGGCTCCACGCGGACCGATGAGTAAGCGACGTGCGTCGCGGAGAGCGCGACGGGCACGAGGAGGTTCGTGCATTCATCGGCCTTCGGCGTGATCGCGCGATACGGCACCTGATACGCGGGGCCGCGCCTGGTCACGGTGTCGCGGGCGGGGAAGATCGTGCCTTCATTGATCACCTCCCCTGCTCCACGCGCGACGCGCTGGCAGTCGTGCGAGTCGATGGGAAAGGACGCGACGGCGATCGAGTCGGGCTTCGCGCCATGGGTGAGGATGTCGGCCTGCGTGAGCACATGCGCGCCGCGCATCCGGCGCCCTTCGCGCACGTAGAGCTGCGGCGACCAGTGGCCGTGCGCGGCGAATTCATCGCGGCACAGTCCATACTTCGCGAGCGCCTCGCGCAGCGCCAGCGGCACCGCTTCATCCGTCGTGAGGAAGCGATACATCTCGAGCGTGTATTGTTTGTGCGCCTCCCAGATCCGCGCGCGCCCGGCCGCGTCCGCCTCGCACCACGCATCGCCGCCGCCGATGATGCCCATCGAGAATTGCTTCCCGATCCCGTTGTTTGCGTCGGTCTTCCCGCCGGGCAGCGGGTAGAGATCCCACAGCACGATCGGCTTCTTTTCCTGCGCGAAGTAACGCCGCACCGCCTCGAAGCGCGCGGCGTCGTAGTTCGCCGGCTCGGGAAATGGCACGCGGTTCGCCGGGTCCGTCGTGAGGCAGAGGCGGAAGCTGTAAGTCATCACGTGCCGGTCGCCGTCCTCGTCCGCGCCGGCGTCCTTCGTCGTGATGAGCGGAAGCAGCGCGCCGTTTGCGTCGAGGCCGGACATCTTCATCGGCTGCTTCGGCCACTGCTTGCCCGCGAGCGATTCGCCGAACTCGCCCCGCCCCTCGCGCCCGATCGTCCACTTCACGCCCGCCGCAGCCATCAGGTCGCCTTCATACGTCGCGTCGATGAACGTCTTCGCGGCGAAGACATCGCCGTCCTTCGTCGCGATGCGGGCGATCCGCGCGCCGTCCTTCTCCACGCGATCGAGCACGCGCGCAGTGAGCACCTGCACGCCCGCCTCGCGCAGCATCGCGTCGAACACCCGGGCCGCGACGTGCGGCTCGTAAGTCCACGGCTTCGTGTCCTTCTCCGCGACGCGATACGGCAGCGTCACGCCGCGCTTCGTGTAGTCGGCCTCGATGCGCAGATGAAACTCCTCGAACAACCCGCGCAGCGCCTCGCGCACCATCTGGTTCGAGTCGCTGAAGCAAAGCCCGCCCGCATTCACCCCGCCGACATGCCCCGTCGGCTCGACCAGCAGCACGCTCGCCCCTTCACGCGCCGCGCCGACCGCGGCGCAGACCCCGGCGGGCGTCGAGCCATACACGAGCACGTCGGCGCGCCGCTCCGCCGCCGCCGAGATGCCCGCGAGGGCGAGGAAGAGGGAAAAGATCCGGTTCATAGGTTCACAGCCTGTTCCCGCGCGCTCCGATTTGGCAACTTCAGTTTGCCGGATCGCGCGGTGTTTCGCTCCCGATTTCCGGGTTCGACGGTCGTTCGCGGGTTGAACACGCCTCCGCCACGTGCCGGATGGCTAAAATGAGACATGCCCGTCTTTAGGAGTCTTAACCGACCGGAAGCGGGCTTCTGTTGGCCAGAAGGGAAAACCGGGACTTCCCTTTTCATTTCCGGACCCACGGAAATGGAAACCGGACCCTCGGAAGCGCAGCGCGGACCTTCGGAAGTGGAAGCCTGACCTCAGAAAGCGGCGATCCGCGCCTTGCGCGGCGCGAGCTCTCCCGTCGGGGCGCCTACTTTCTCTCCGGCAGCGCGAACGCCATCCACAGGTCGCCGCTCTCCCCTCCGAGCTTCCCTCCACCGGTGACGGGCAGCACGACGAACTGTCTCCCGTTCACCTCGTAGCTCGCGGGCGGCGCGGTGCCGTGCAGCGGGAGTTGGTGACTCCACAGCTCGGCGCCGGTGTCGGCATCGAAGGCGCGGATCTTTCCGTCGCGTGTGCCGCTGGCGAAGACGAGGCCGCCGGCGGTCACCATCGCTCCGCCGAAATTCTCCTGGCCGGTCTTCGCCACTCCCTTCGCCGTGAGCTCGGCATATTCGCCGAGCGGCACTTTCCACACGATGCGCCCGGTGTTGAGGTCGATGCAATTGAGCGTGCCCCACGGCGGCGTGCAGCCGGGATAACCCTCGGGATCGACGAGCCGGTTCCATCCGCCAAAGGTCCATTTCGGATGATCAAGGAGCGGCGGCGTCTCGCCGCCGGGGCGCCGGGACGGCGCCCCTCCTTGCGCGTCCGGCCGATCGCGGCACATGAGGAAATCGAGCAGCGGCCCCATCTGCGCCTCGGTGATCTGCGGCATGGGCGGCATCGAGCCTTTGCCGTTCCGGAGCTGCGCGCGAATCTCGTCGTCCGTCAGCCGATGGCGCAGCCCCCGCAGCGGCGGCGAGTGGCCGATGCCTTTGCGATCCGCGCCGTGACAGGCGTGGCAGATCGTCTGATATACCTGCTCGCCGGCGGTCATCGGCTTCGCGGGCTCGGGATCGTCGTCGCGGAAACAGGTGATGAACCACGGGATTTCATTCGAGGTGACGTAGAGCCGCCCGCGCGGATCGGCGGCGGCACCGGTCCACTCCGCGCCGCCGTGGATGTTGAACATGAGCGTCGGCTTCGCCTCCTCGATCGAGGGATAAGGGCCGAGGTTCGCGCGCTGCGCGACGAGCATCGCCGCCGCGGTCGCTTCGGGTGTGCGCTGCGTCACGTCGGCCATCGTGAACGCCTGCCGCGCGAAGGGCTGTGGCAACTCGACGAAGGGCTGGAACGGCGCGGGCACGTCGCCGGGCAGCACGCGCGTGGCGACGCGGCGCAGCGGGAAATCGAAGAGCGGCTGTCCCGTCACGCGATCGAGCAGCAGCGTGTTGCCGAGCTTGGTGACCTGCGCGACCGCATCCACCTTCACGCCGTGCCGCTCGACGGTGACGAGGTTCGGCGGCGCGGGAATGTCCCAGTCCCACACGTCGTGGCGGATCTCCTGGAAGTGCCAGAGCCGCTTTCCCGTGAGCGCGTCGAGCGCGACGACGCAGTTTGAGAAGAGGTTGTCGCCGAGATGGCCCATGCCGAAAAAGTTCGGCTTCGGCGAGCCGAGCCCGATGTAGGCAATGCCGCGCGATTCATCGAGCGCCATGCCGCCCCAGCAATTCGCGCCCTGCTCGACGCGGCTCCACGTGTCGCCGCCGGGCTCGCCCGGCGCGGGCTTGGTCGTGAAGGTCCACAGTCGCGAACCGCCGCGCACGTCGTATCCGAAAACGTCGCCGTGATAGCCCGCGACGACGAGCACGTTGCGATACACGGCGCCGACCGTGCTCGATGCCGTCGGGATTTCCACGCGCCCGCTCCGGCCAAAAGAGCGCACCGGCTCGCCGGTCTTCGGATTGAGCGCACAGATCAAGTTGCCCACGCCGAAGATGATTCGCGGACTGTGTTGCTCGTCGCCCGGCCAGTAGAGCAGGCCGCGCCGCGCGACTGCATCCTCGAGCCGTTTGCCCTTCGGCTGCGGAAGATGGCGCCACAGCTCCCGGCCGGTCCCTGCATCGACGGCGACGAGTTGCCCGCCCGCGGTCGGCGCGAACATCACACCATCGACGATGATCGGGTTGCACTGGACGTTCCCCTTTTCGCCGGAGCGATAAGTCCACGCCACTTCGAGCTTCGCGACGTTCTGCCTATTGATCTGCGTGAGCGCGGAGAATCGATTCGAGGTTGGCCCGCCGAGCGACCGATCCCACTTGCGGAAGTCGTCGGGCTTCGGCCAGCCGTTCGCACGGGTGAGTTCCCCCGGCTTCGCCGCCGGGATGATGTGCACATCGGCATCCGCCGACCCGCTCGGCTTCGCCTTCAACTTCTCCAGCCCGTCGAGATTCGCCTTCAGCCGCGTCTCCGCGTCCTCGCCGGTGTGATTCAGGATTCCGACCGGCCCGCGCCAGCCGCTGTCGCGGATCGCGCGCAGCAGGCGCAGGTCTTCCTCGCCCTCGCCGAGCACCATGATCTTTCGCCCCGCCTTGTCCGCGCCGCGCGTCATGCCGTTGAGGTTCAGCGCGAGCAGGTGCGGCTTCATCGCGGCGAGCAGCGCGGGGAAGCGGTCGAGGTGCTCGTGGCCGTGGTGGAGGTTGTAAACGATCCCGACATTCGGCAGGCCGAGTTTCCCGATGATCGCGATCTGGTTCTCCGGTTCGCCGAACCATCCGCCGTGATTGTAGAGCGCGACCTTCAAGCCCTGTGCCGCCGCCGCTTCCGCGATCGGTCGGATGCGATCGGCTTCCTTTGCCACGCGTTCCTGCTGCTCGGCGGCGTCCTTCACCGCCGCGCCGCCTCCGCTGATCCAGAGCTGCGGCTTCACGCCATGACGCTGAAAGAGCGCGAGCGCATTCTTCGCGTCGTCGTTGAGCGCGCCGGGAAACCACCACGCCGTCAGCTCGATGCCGCGAAGCTTGAGCGCGTCGAGTTCCGCGTCCCACGTCGGCACGTGCTCGGCGCGGTAGTCGTAGGCGAAGCGCTTGATGCCGAGCTTCTCCATCATCGCCGCGCGCTCGGCGGGGCCGCGCTTCTTTGCATCGAAGGGCACGATGCACCATGCGACGAGGTTCTCGCGGTCGAAGAGGTCAGCCGCGTGCGAGAGCGGCGCGGCGAGCAGGGCGGCGAGGGCGAGCAGGTGTTTCATCGTGGTTCCGGCCATTTCAAATGCTCGTGGAGGAATTTGAAAGAGCCGATGCCGTTGATCGTGTGCGGTCCGTCGAACCACTCGATCGTCGCGCGCTCGGGGATGCCGAGCTTCGAGTAGCCGCGCAGCACCTTGCCCATCTCGTAGCCGACCCATTCGCTCGTCGCGACGCCGTCGTCGTGCCCGCGCTCGACCATGAACGGACGCGGCGCGATGAGCAGCGCCATCTCCGCGTAGTTGAAGGTGTGCGCGAGGTCCCACTCGAAGATCTCGTATTCGCCCGTGAACATGTAGCTCGACGGATACGTGACCGAGCCGTTCTTGAGCACCCATTCGTTGAAGTCGCCGGAGCAGACCGACAGGCAGTAGCGATCGACGACCGCAGGCGTGCGCATCGCCGTCTTGCCGCCATAGCTCAGGCCGTAGAAACCGATGCGCTCCGGATCGACGAACGGCTGCGCGGCGAGCCAGCGCGTGATGACTTCGTGCTGCGCGTTGATGAATGAGAAGAGCGTGAGGCCGAGCGGCTGCGCCTTGCGCTGGAGCACGCGAAAGGCGTCCTGCCCGCGATACGGATTGTGCGGCGCGAAGACGATGAAGCCGCGATCGGCGAGTTGCGCGGAGAAGGCTTTGTAGGCGGCCCACGCGCGCTGCGTCTTGTCGTCGGTGATCGTGTCCATCGGCAGTCCCTCCAGTCCATGCTGCGTGACGACGACGGGCCGGCGCTCGCCGGGCTTGAGATCCTTCGGCACGAGCAGGACGCCCCACGCGAAGACATCGGGATGCACGTCGAGCATCACATCGTAGCCGGTCCACTTTTCCTTCTCGAGGATCGGGCGGCTGCGTGCGTTTGGCGGGAGAAAATTCACCGGCAGCTTGCCGATCACCTGCTCGTCGAAGTGGCGCCGCGCAGTCTTCTGCACCTCCGGCCACGCGGCGCGGTCCTTGATCTTCTTCCACAGGTCGGCGGCGTTGCGCGTTACGTCGGAGTCGCGGAGCAGGCGCTGCGTGTGGTTTTCCCAGCCGCGCACGAGGCGCTCCTGCCGCTCGTCATTCGGGAAGGCGATCACGGGCACTGCGCTCGCGGGTTTGACGCCGCTGTCGATGCCGAGCGCCTTGACCAGCGCGCGCAGCGAAGCGTCCGCGGAATCGGTGAGCGTGATCGGCACGCCCGCGCGCTTCACCTCGGCCTGCACTTCGGCGGGCGCAGGCGTCTTGATCTCGCCCGGCGTCGGCGGGCGGCCCTTGCGCTCCAGCGGCGCTGGCACGGGCGCGGCGCTTTGCTCGACGATGAGCGCGCGCGGGGCGATGAGCGCGGCGAGTTCCGCATCGGCGAAGTCGCGCAGGGTGCCAAAGGTGTTGCGATAGATCGGCTCGCTCCACAGCCGCTCGCGCGGGCCGAAGTATCCGCCGACGACCGCCGCCGCGAAGCGCTGATCGAGCGCCGCTGCGTGCAGCGCGATGAGCGCGCCTTCGCCGTAGCCGACGATCGCCGCCTTCTCCGCGCCAAGCGCATCGAGCGCGCGCAGGACGCTCTGCACTTCGTAGCCGGTGAGCGTGCGCCCGGCTTCAAACGCCTGCCGGTAGATCCACTCACGATGCGGCTGGTTCGCCCAGCGATTGAGCAGCGCGTTGCCGGAGAATTTGTCGCGCCGATCCACGAGCGCGGGCACGAGCACGGTGAAGCCTTGATCCCGCAGCCGCCACGCGACGCTCCACGACTCGGGCACCTGATCCGCATCCGGCACGGCGATCACCGTCGCCTTCGACGCTCCTTGCGGACGGAGCAGCACGCCTTCGCCATGCACATCGTCGACGACCGGCCAGCGCACATGGATCGCGTGGGCATTCGCCGCGGCACCGAGCGGCGCGAAAGTCTCGAGCGCGCCCGCCGCGGTCGCATCGAGCATCCCGAGCCGCTCGCGCACGAGCTTGCGCTGCGCGGCGGCATCGAGCGCTTTCCATCGCGCGGGTCGCGCTGCGGCTGCGCTCCCGGTTTCGCGATCGAGCCAGCGACTGATCCCGGCGACCATTTGCGCGGAGAGATCGCCTTCCGTGGTGAGCGGCTGCGTGCCAGGCAGCGGCGCGGCGATGCTGCTCGTGGCGAAGATGAGGAGGAGGGCGGTGTGTTTCATGGGAGTGAGTGTGTGCCCCACCGAATCGGGTAAGAGCCGGGGATGGACGCAGGGGGCGCTTTGGCGCTACGCCGACAACCCACTCCCGCTATGAAAACTAGCCTCGCCCTCGCGCTCCTCCTCACGACTACCGCGCTCGCCGACGACATCGGCATCAAGCTGCGTTTTGGCATCAAAGACAAGGAAGCCACGGACTGGTCCGGCACCGTCGCCGTCGCGCCGGGCAGCGTCACGCTCATCAGCGGCTGGCGATTTGCGCAGCAGGATAAAGCGGACAGCGTGACCGGCTGGACGTGCCGCACCCGCCCGCAGGTGGCCGACAACAAGCGCCGCTCGAACAACCCGCAGAAGCAGCAGGCGCGCGTGGCGACCACGGTGCAGATCGGCGACAACGGCGTGCTCATCTCCTTCTCCGGCGTGAGTGAAGACTCGCGCGTGACGGTCAAGACCGCGCAGGGCGAGATCGCGTTCGCCTTCTCCGAGGTGCCGCATGGGAAGCCGGTGCGGAAGCTCGACGGCGAGGTGGAACTCGAACGCACCGCCGCCTCGCGGGTGCTGACGATGGAGGCGAAGACGGACGACGATTACCCTGCCGCCGCGATCGCGCCGGATGGAACGGTGTGGGCCGTGTGGCAGAGCTACACGCCGGGCATCGATCGCGGCGAACGCGCGAAGAGCTGGGACAAGGAGCCGGCTGAGATGAAGTCCCTCGCGACCGCGCCAGGCGGCGACCAACTCATGCTGCGTGCGAGCGGCGGCGAGCCGATCGCGATCACGTCGGAGGGCCGCGACATATATCGGAGCGCCGTCGCGCTCGATGGCGGGGGACGCGTGTGGGTCGTGTGGTCGGAGAACCAGCACTACAAGCCCTTCCCGAACAACCCCGCGCCGAACTTCGACATCTTCACGCGTTCATTCGAACCGAAGACGAAGAAGCTCGGCGATGTGGAGAAGCTCACGGATTCGCCCGGAAGCGACATCTGGCCGGTCGCGGCGACGGACAGCACCGGCCGCGTCTGGATCGCATGGCAGGGGGTGCGCGACAATGTCTTCCGCATCTTCGAGCGCCACCAGACGAAGGACGGCTGGAGCAAGCCGCGCGAGGTGAGCACGCAAAAAGGCAACTGCTGGGCGCCCGCGATCACGGCGACCAACGGCAAAGTCGCCGTCGCGTGGGACACCTACGACAAGGGCGATTACGACGTGTGGGTGCGCGAATTTTCCGCGGAGACGCCGGACGCGGCGCGGCCCGTCGCGAACACGCCCGACTACGAGGCGCGCCCCGCGTTGACTTACGACAAGGACGGCGCGCTGTGGGTCGCGTGGGAAAAGAGCGGCGCGACGTGGGGCAAGGACTGGGGTGCTTACGAGCGCGAAGCCGGCATCGGTTTGTATCGCGACCGGCAGATCGGTGTCGCGGTGCTGAAGGGCGGGCAGTGGATGGAGCCCGCGGGCGATTTCGCGAAGGCGTTGCCGGGCGGTGTGCGTGGACGTGCGCCGGGTGCGCGCGGTGGCTCCGCCGAACGCCAGGCCGGACAGGAAGCCGAAGCCTCGCGCAACTTGACCCGCAACAATCTCGCCCTCATCACGTGCGACAGCGCGGGGCGCGTGTGGATCTTTGCCCGCGCGCGGAGGGATGACTTCGGTCGCACGCCGCTCGGCTCGCTGTGGCTGAATTGGGCTGCGTATGCCGATGGCGACGCGTGGGTCGGCCCGATCTTCGTCCCGCACAGCGACAACCTGCTCTTCAACTCGCCGGCCGTCGCCGCCGCGCCCGATGGCTCGGTCGCGGTCGTGCATAGCAGCGATCACCGGCAGGATCGCCACATCGTCCGCCGCGGACCCGGCGGGAATGCGGCGCTCGATTCCGGCAACGATCCGTTCGACAACGATCTCTACGTCTCGCGACTTCGCGCGACCGCCGACGCAAAGCCGGCAAAGCTCGCCGTAGCGAAAGCGCAGCCCGTCGCGGACGCGCAGCCTTCGCCCGCGACGGTGAAGGAGCGCGGGGAACTCGCGAACATCCGCGCCTACCGCGCGACGGTCGGCGGCAAGGAACTGCGCATCCAGCGCGGCGAGTTTCACCGTCACACCGAGATCAGCGGCGACGGCGCCGGCGATGGGCCGCTCGAGGACATGTGGCGCTACGCAATCGACGTGGCGGCGATGGACTGGTTTGGCAACGGCGATCACGACAACGGCGCCGGCCGCGAATACCCGTGGTGGCTCACGCAAAAGACGACCGACGCATTCCTGCTGCCCGGCAGCTTCAGCCCCGTTTACAGCTACGAGCGCTCGGTGCGTTATCCGGAAGGTCATCGCAACGTCATCTTCACACGTCGCGGCATCCGCACGCTGCCACGTCTCCCGATCTCCGATCGCAACGTGCATCAGCCCGCGCCCGACACGCAGATGCTCTATAAATACCTGCACCTCTTTGACGGCATCTGCGCCTCGCACACGAGCGCCACGAGCATGGGCACCGACTGGCGCGATCACGATCCGAAGGTCGAGCCGATGGTCGAGATCTACCAGGGCGCGCGGCAGAACTACGAGCGCCCCGGCGCGCCGCGCAGCCCGACCGCGGACGACGCGATCGGCGGATGGGAGCCGCTCGGCTTCATCAATCTCGCGTTCAAGAAAGGCTACCGCATGGCCTTCCAATCGAGCAGCGATCACGGCAGCACGCACATCAGCTACGCGCTCGCGTATGCGGAGGACTCGTCGCGCGAGGCGATCTTCACGGCGATGCAACAGCGGCACGTTTATGGCGCGACCGACAACATCATCGCCGACTTCCGCTGCGGCGCGCACATGATGGGCGACGAGTTCACCACGAGCGAGGCGCCGAAGTTCCGCATCCATCTCGAAGGCACCGCGCCGTTCGCGAAGGTCGTCTTCGTGAAGGACGACGTGGAAATCTTCACGGCGACGCCGAACAAGGCGAAGTGCGACGTGGAGTGGACCGATCCGCAGCCGACCGCCGGCCAGACGAGCTACTACTACGTCCGCGGCGAGCAGGCCGACGGCGAGCTCGTGTGGGCGAGCCCGATGTGGATCAAGTTCGAGTCGAAAAAGTGAGCCGCGCGCTCTGGCTGTGGCTGCTGCTGCCTGCCGCCTCATTCGCCCACAATCCCGACACGAGCTACGCGCGCTGCATCATCGCCGATAATCGCGTCGAGCTTCGCCTGACCTACGACGTCTTCACGCTCCAGATGATCACAACGGTGGACGGCGACGGCGACCAGCGGGTGACGCCCGCCGAGTTGCGCCGCGCCGCACCCGCGATCGAGCGCTTTCTCCGCGAACACGTGAATGTCGAGATCGACGGCAATGCTGCGCCACTCGGCGATGCCGCGGCACCGATCTGGCCGGGCGGCGCGGACGAAGGACTCGCGGCGCCTGACTGGCACACGGCTGCGGGGCTGATCACGTTTCCATTTCGCCAGTCCCGCACTCCCGCCGCTCGCGAAGTCGGCCTGAGCTTCGCGCTATTCCAGACGCTCACTCCGCGGCACACGGTGCTCGGCTCATTCGAGCACGGCGCGCAAAAGGAGGAAGTCAGCTTCACGCAGGCGGAACCGGACTTCCTTTTCGACGCGACCTACGTCGCCACCGCGCCACCCGCTCCGGTTGCCCCCGCACCGGTCCCGAAGTTTCCGCGCTACGCGTGGCTCATCGCGATCGGCCTGCTGCCGCTGCTGTGGTGGCGTCAGCGGTGCTCGGGGAAGTCGCGCTCGTAACGCTTGAGCAGCGCGGGGACATCGTTCGGCACGAGATAGATTTTTCCGCGGATGTCTTTCTTCTCGCCGGGCGCGAGGCCGCCGATGCGGAAGTCGCTGTGCAGGCAGCGGATCACGCCCTGAAAGAGTTCCTGATACGGTTCCCATACCGTCGAGTAGATCATCTTCTCATCCGCGCTGAAGCAGCCGATCAGCCCGTTGCTCGGCACGAGCGAGGAAAGCGGGCGCGGATTCACGTCGGTGCGCGGGACATGTCTCGGACACCAGACCTGACCCGGTATGTAGCGCGCTTGCGTCGTCCACGGCTGCGTCGGCATCCGCGCGAGCTGGCCGCCGATGAAGACGAATGACTTCGGCAGGTAGTCCTCAGTGCTGCGCGCGGTCTTCTCGTCGAGCCCGAGGAAATTACTCAGCCGCACGCACGGCTGTGCCCAGTGCGCCTTGCTGGCTTTGTCTGTCGGGTTGTGCGCGACTACTCGGAAATCCACCTCGTCCTCCTTCGCGGTGATCGTGTGCTCGACGATCACTCCATCCGCGAGCGTGTCGCGCAAGCGAACCTCGTGCGCGCTCGCGCTGAGCAATTCGGCGGTGTGCTTGACCTTCGTGTGCTCCACCCAATCCGCCTCGGTCGAGCCGGCGCGGCAGTAGGCTTCGAGGTAGTTGACGCTGATCTCGCCGGGAAGCTGCGAGCCGCGGATCGTGAGAAAATTCTTTTCCCACGCGATCGAGAGCGGCTCGGCGTGCGCGACGGAGACGACGAGGAGGGAAGCGAGGAGGAAGCGCATGGGAAGATTCAAGCGGTCGAGTGCGCGGCGCGTCGAGTCTGCTTCCGCATTGATCTCCGGCCGAAACGGGCGACGTGACCGGCGCGCAGTCCGACCCTTAACATCCTCCCGCCATGAAACCACATCCGCACTCCATCGAAATCCTCGAAGCGCGCATCGCGCCTTCGGTCTTCGTCGTCACGTCGCTCGCCGATCCCGCCGAGGCAGGCAAGGTCACACTGCGCGATGCGTTGCTCATGGCCGACAACAACGACGGGCTCGATACGATCACGTTCAAGCTGCCCGCGCCGCCGCCGCAGGGCGCGAACATCATCAAGCTCACCGCCGGCCAATTGACCAGCATGGGCAGCGTGACGATCAAGGGCCCGGGGCCGAGCAAGCTCATCCTCGACGGGAACGATGCCAGCACCATCCTGCGCATCGACGACGCCGATCCGACCACCGACGGCCCGGCGACCATCGGCGGATTGTCCTTCGCTCACGGCAAGGGGAGCGATGGCGGCGGCATTTTTTCCCGCGAATCGCTGACGCTCAGAAGCGTCGTGATCGCTGGCAACAGCGCCACCGGAGATGGGGGTGGCTTGACGGTGCTCGGCGCGCTCACCGCCGGCGCGGCGCCGATCAAGGCGAGCATCTCAAATTCACTAATCACCGGCAACAGCGCGGAGTCCGACGGGGGCGGAATGGCGCTGGTGAACCTGAGCGCCATCTCCATCAAGAAATCGGTAATCACGGGCAACAGCGCGCCGGACGGCGCCGGCGGCGGTTTTTACGCGCGCCTCACTGCCACGGGCGTCGGCCTCGCCATCAGCGGCTGCACCATTTCCGGCAACGCTGCGGACCGCGGCGGCGGGATGTTCGTGGAAAACGACAACCTCAACCCGGCGGCGAAAAGCACCCTCAGCAGCACGAAAGTCACGGGCAACAGGTCGTTCGGCACCGGCGAGGGCGGCGGCGGCATCTATCTCTCAAGAGGCCACGCGATCATCAGCGGTTCGACCATCCGCAACAACACGGCGGTCTTCAATGGCGGAGGCATCGAGGCGAGGAACGTCGCGTCGCTGACGATTTCCAAGAGCATCATTTCCGGCAACCAGACGACCACGCAGGTGCCTTACTCGCCTTCCGGGAGCAATTACGACGTCGGCGGCGGCGGGCTCCTCATCAAGGGAACCGGCTCGAGCATCGCGCCGGTGAAGATCATCGGCTCACGGTTCATCGAGAACAGCAGCCAGCAGGATGGCGGCGGAGTGCTGGCACAGGACGGCATCGCGCTCACGATTTCCGGCTCCACGTTCGCCGGCAACCACGCGAGGTCCGCTGGCGGCGGCGTGGCCGCTCAAGGCGTCGGCGCCGAGGAAGTGGACCTGACCGTGACCGGCGGCACGTTCGCCGATAATATTGGCGGCGGCATCTCGGCGTTCGGCAGCGGCGTGATGTCGATCACCGGAGCGAAAGTGACCGGAAACATCGGCATCGGCATCTCGGCCGGCATCGGCATCCTCGGCGGCAGCGGCTCGGTGACGATCAAGAACTCCATCGTCAGCGGCAACATCGGATCGGGCATTGGCCTGTTTGGCATGCCGGATTTCAAAATCATCGGCGGCGCGATCAAAGGAAACGTCAGCAGCTTCAGCGGCGGCGGAATCTTCGCCTACGACGCCAACGGCAGCATCACGGGCGTCACGATTTCCGGCAACGTCGCGGCGCGCAGCGGCGGCGGCATCGAGAATACCGGCAACGGCACCTCGGGCATCATCACCGTCCAGATCGCCAAGGTCCGCGCCAACATCGCCCCGGTCGATCCGAACATCTCCGGCCCGCCGGGCAGCATCATCTTCGTCTGAGCAGCAGCTCGTAGCCGAACTCGTTAGAGTTTGGCGCGGCGGGCCAAACGCTCACGCGTTCGGCTACGACGAATCCGCTACGCGTCCGCGCGCAATTCCCGCGGCACGTCGCGCAACGCTTCATCGGGCAGGACGAACGACGAGTTGAGCGTCTCGCCCGGCTCATTGACGAGATCGGGGAAGACGATGCCGGGCAGCACCTGCACCGCGAAAATTTCCTGCACGATCCCTTCGAAGCGAAGGAACGCGATCGTCTCGCCGCTGCGCAGATCGATCACCCACACGCCGCAACTCCGCTCACTCGCGCTCAATTCCTCGACCAGCGGAATCCCGCTGAACACCGCGCTGTCCCGCACCTGCGAGAGGCCGACGAAGGCGAGGTGCCCGAGAAAGTCGAGGCCGCGCGTGAAGCCCGGCAGCTTCGCGACCACTTCGGTTTTCCCGCTTGGCAAATCGGCGACCGAGATCGTGCCGCGGCCCGATTCGAGCAGCCACGTTTTCCCCGCGTGAACGCGCGGCGAGTGCGGCATCGAGAGTCCGCGCACGAGCGTCTCGCCGCTCGCCACGTCGAGCAGCAATCCGCCGTCGCGTTTATTCGCACGCCAGCCGCCAGCCGTGTCCGTCGCGCCGAGACACGTCACGAATTTCACCTCCGCGTCCACAACCGCCATGCCGTTGAGGTGGCAGCGATCCTCGGGCGAGAGAGCGCTGACAAATGGCGGCCGCCAGCGCGGCACGAAGCTGCTCTCGCCATCAAACGTGCACAGACACGAGAATCGCGTATTCACCGCCCACAGCTCGCGGTCGAGCCACGCGATCTCGTGGATGCGGATGTCGCCGCTGTAATGCGTCGTGCGCGGCAAAAACGCGGCGTCGCAGCGGCCAATCGGCTCGAGCTTCGCAGCCACGTCGGGCTGGTTGCGAAACTCCCACACCTCGTGTTTCGCGCCGATAGCGAGCCGGCCCGTCGCAGGCAGATACGCCACGCCCATCGGGCTGAAAAAGTGGCGGAAGTGCGTGTTCAACTCATCCCCATCCGCGCGCACGAGGATCAGCTTGCCCGCTTGATAGGTCGAGACGACGAGCGACACGCCGAGCTCGCGCAGAAGCGCGGAGAAATTGCTCGTGTAGCTGCTGTCGAAGGAAGCCGAATCGTCACCTGCACAGGCATTGGAAACATCGCCGCTCTCCATGGCTAGCTGAACTCGTGGATCGCGTTGCTTTCGTAAGCAGCGATCAGCTTCTCCAGCGCGGCGATTTCGTTGCGCAGGCGCTCGCCGCTTTCGGTGTCGGCGACGGTGCGGGGCCGCGGGAAGGTGCGGATGTGTTCGATCGACGGAATGATGTCCGCGCCGTCGTGGATGGCGTCGGAGACGCTCTCGAAATGGTGGTGCAGCGCGAGCGACGTGCGCTCGGCGTCGAGCACGAGCGTGTAGCCCTTGTCGCCGTAGGCTTCGGAGAAAGCGCCGTCGATTGTCACCGCCTGGCCGCTGCGTTTGAGCGGTGATTCGCCCTGCGCGATCTTCACCGGCACGTGGCCATTGACGATGAGTCCGCGCTCCGGATCGCAGCCGAACTCGGCGAGCACCTTCCGGCAAAACCACGGCTCGTGGATCAGCTCGAAATACGGGTTCTTCGTCTCGTGATGCGTGTGCTTGTCGGCGATGAAGTAGCCTTCGAGCGTGGTCATCTTGTCCTTCCCGAAGAGCGGCGAGAGCGGGCTGCCCCAGAGATACCAGAGCAGATCGAGGGTCTGCGGGGCGTTCGTGCGGACGGCGCGCTGCACGACGAGATTCAGTTCGTCGAAGAGCGCCCGCCCGCGCAGTTCGCGACCGTCGATTTCCATCGGTAAAAACTCACCCTGCGCATCCACGGGCACGCAGGCGTGGAAGATCAGATTCTCATCGCGGCGCAGCCACATCGTCCCCTTCTGCGCGAGGAAACACATCTGCTGCCAGAGCACCGGGCTTTGCAAAAACGAGCGCCGCAACCGCTCGATGCACGCGGTCTCCTCGGGGCTGAGCGCGTTCGGATTCGCCCAGTCGATCGTCGGCAGATGTGTATCCAACAGCGGGTGTGTCTGACCTTCGAGCGTGATCGTTCCGGCCTTCGGATCGATGAGCGGGAGGAGATCGCGATGCGCGAGGCCGAACTGCGGATTGCGCGCGATGAGCTGGCCCTCGAGTTTGAACTGGATGATCGCGATCGCCTTCTGCATCCGCGCCATCTGCAGCGGCTCGCGCAGGCCCACTCCCTTGCAGGCAAACTGCGTCGCCGGGTCATCGCCATAGACGTCGCGCGCGAGCTTCTCCAGCGGTGCGAGCGGAATTCCATAGCCCTCCTCGATCTGCGAAAGCCGCCGGTAGCGCATGGAAATGCGCAGCACCGTGGCGATGCACGCGTCGCTCCCGAGGCACGCGCCGAGCCACGACGCGTCGTGGTTTCCCCACGTGATCGCGACGTTCGGCTGGTGCATCACCGCGTCGATGACGCGATCGATCCGCGGCCCACGGTCGCCGAAATCGCCGGCGACGATCAACTCCGAGACGAGCAGGTTGCGAATGACGCGCGCGGTCATCCGCAAGAAATCCAGCTCGCGCCCGTGCTGCACGATGGGCTCGAGCAGCGCATCGAGATACGCGGTGCTGCGTTCGAGATAGACGCCGTAGAGCAGCTCGCGGAAGGCCGCGCGAAAGCTCGCCGGGAAGACCGCTTCCATCGTCGCCATGTCGTAGCGCCGCGAGAGCACGCGCAGGATTTCAAACTCCAGCGAGCATACCCGCCGCACGAAATCGTGCCGCGCCGCCGCGTCCGCGAAGCTCTGCTGCATGAAGGTCTCACGCGGGTAGTAGATGAGGTTGAGCAGTTCCAGCTTCTCCGCGATCCCGAGCCGCTCACCAAAAGTCTGATCGACGAGCGGACGCAGGCTGCCCGAGGCGTTGTTGATGACGTGCTTGAGCTTCACGTATTCGCCATGCACGTCGCTCACGACGTGGATGGTCCCCTTCGGCAACGTGAGCGTCGCGCGCAGCCCGGCGATGGCCGCGAGCGCAGCCTCCGACGTGGGAAACTGGTCGCGCATCGCGCGGAGGAAGATGAGCGTCTGGGCGTCGAACTGGGACACGAGGCGAAGCGTATGCCGCCCGGCACGCGCGCGGCGAGCGGCGAATCGCGCCTACGCGAGGATCTCCTTGATCACGTGCCCATGCACATCCGAGAGCCGGAAGTCGCGCCCGCCGAAACGATACGTGAGCCGCTCGTGATCGACGCCGAGCAGGTGCAGCATCGTGGCATAGAGATCGTAGAAGGTGGCGACCTTATCGATCGCGTAGTAGCCGAGATCGTCGGTGACGCCGTGGATCGTGCCGCCTTTTACGCCGCCGCCCGCGAGCCAAAGGCTGAAGCCATACGGATTGTGGTCGCGCCCGTCGCTGCCTTGCGAGAACGGCGTGCGACCGAACTCGCCGGTGAAGAGGATGAGCGTGTCGTCGAAAAGCCCGCGCTGCTTGAGGTCGGTGATCAGCGCGGCGATGCCCTGATCGACCTGGTTCGCCATCGCGCCGTGACCCTTCTCGAGTTTGCCGTGCTGGTCCCACGGGTTCGCGGATTGCCCGTCACCCGGCCCCTGCGGCAGACAGCTCAGCTCGACGAAGCGCACGCCGCGCTCGATCAGCCGCCGCGCGACGAGGCACTGCCGGCCATACGCCGCCTTGTTTCCTTCCTTCGCGTCGAGCCCGTAGAGTTGCCGCGTCGCCTCGCTCTCGCCGCGGATATCGCACAGTTCGGGCACGGCGGTCTGCATGCGATACGCAGTCTCGTAGTTCCTGATCGCCGCCTCGACCTGCGCGTCCGCCGCGGTGCGGAGAAAGCCTTCATCCATCCCCTTGATGAAGCCGAGTCGCTGGCGCTGCACGGCGTCGCGTTCGTTCGGCTTGATATTCGGGAGCGCCTCGTCGGCGTCGGCTTTCAAGATGGACGCCTGGTGCTGTCCCGGCAGGTAGCCGCTGCTGAAGACGCCCACGCCGCCATGCGGCGGAGTCGCCCCGCCGCTCTGCAGCACGATAAACCCGGGCAGATCCTGATTCTCCGTCCCGAGTCCGTAGCTCACCCAAGCGCCCGCGCTCGGGTGGCCCATGAACGGGAAGCCGGTGTGCGCGAGATAATTTCCCTGCGCGTGCTCATTCACCGTGCTCGTCATCGAGCGGATCACCGCGAGGCTGTCCGCGTGCTGCGCGATGTGCGGGAAAAGCTCGCTCACCGGCATCCCGCTCTGCCCGCGATTTTTGAACTCCCACGGCGAGCCCATGATGTTGCCGTTCTGGTTGAACATCGTCGGCTTCACCGGCACCGGCATCGGCTGTCCGTGCCGCTTCGCGAGCTCCGGTTTCGGGTCGAAGGAATCGATGTGCGAGACGCCGCCGGACATGTAGCAAAAGATCACGTGCTTCGCCTTCGGTGTGAAGTGCGGGCCGGGCGCCGCGCCGTAACTCTTGTCGGAAAGCAAACTTGCCAGCGCGAGCGAGCCAAAGCCGGCGGAACAGCGCTGGAGCATCTCGCGGCGGGTAAGCGGAAATGTGTGCAGGTTCATGGTGCTTGATACCGGTTTGCCAATTCTTCTTCTGTTACGTAAAAATCGCGGTGTAGCTGTCGAGCAGGACCAATCCGCGCGGTCAATGGATTGGCATTCGCCGAGATTGACCCGTTCTTTCCGCCAATCAACCCGTCGACATCCTTCCGCGGAATGTCGAAGATCATAACTCCGGAAGGTGGATCTTCGCCGACCAGAATGAGATGGTCATAATCTTTCGTTTTGGCACCTGCACCAAGGGCGCTCAGCCAAACCCATCGCATCGTCGGCGCGCCTTTGACCGCACGCGTGAGGCTTGCAAACTTTACCTCAATCCGCACTCCATTTGGTGCGAGCAAGTCGTATGGAGCATTGGCGTCCTGCAGTTGGCCTCCAACGATTCTTGCAATCAATTCCTCCGCATATTTTCCTGCGGCGCGCGGATTTGCCTTAAGCTTCAAGCGAGTGTTCTCCATCCGAAGCTGCGAAACTTCGGCACGTAGGTTCCGGTTCTGGTTGCGCAATTCAACCACTTCGGATGTGAGACCGACTATTTGCGAATGCGACGGTCTCATCGCACGTAGATGAATTCTTTCAGGTTGAAGAGCGATTGCGCGAAGTCCTGCCAGACGGGTTCGCTCGCGAGCAGTTGGTCTGGGCGCGCTTGGTGCTCGGTAGCGAGCGACTCCAGGTAAGCACGCGCGGCCTCGATCTCCGTGCCACGCGACTGCCGCCCGAATGCGCTGGCGAACATGCGGCGGATGCGTTCCTCCGGCGTGCCGCTGCCGTCGCTCACGAGCCGGCTCGCCCACTCCTTTGCCTGACCGATCACGAAGGGCGAGTTGAGCAGCGTGAGCGACTGACCCGGCACGTTCGTCGCATCGCGGCGGCCGAGCGTCGTGAACGGCTTCGGTGCGTCGAAGGTTTGCAGGAACGCGTTGAGACTCGTGCGCCGCACCGGCAGGTAGATGCTGCGCCGCGCCTCGCCGTCGCCCACCGGCTTGCCGAACATCTCGTCATCGAGCCCGCCCGCGACCGCGAGCAGCGAATCGCGGATCGACTCCGCCGGCAGGCGCTGCACCCGGAAGTGCGAGAGCAGTTCGTTCGCGGGATCGACCTCGCCGGCGCGCGGCGACGGTTCGCTGCTCATTTGAAATGCACGCGTCGCAACGATGTCGCCGATGAGCGACTTGATCGACCAGCCGTTCTCGACGAGCCGCGTCGCGAGGAAATCGAGCAACTCTGGATGCGTCACCTTCTCGCCGAGCCGGCCGAAGTTATCGACCGTCGGCACGATGCCGCGACCGAACATCCAGTGCCAAACGCGGTTCGCCATCACGCGCGCCGTGAGCGGGTTCTTCGCGCTGGCAATCTCCTCCGCGAGTTCCAGCCGTCCGCTCAGCGCCGTGCGATACGGCTGGCTGCCGAGCACTTCGAGATACGACCGCGGCACCGGTTCTCCCGGCTTCGTGTGATCTCCGCGCGGAAGGAATGGCGAGTCGAAGCCGGCGGTCTCGATCACACCCGGCGCGCGGCGCAGCGCTGGCACCTCCGCCTCGATCCGGCGATACTCCGCGACGAGCGAACGCGCCGCCGGCACCTCGGCAAGCGTCGCGGGCAGCGCGCCGTTGCGGACGAGGAAGTCGAGCAACGCCGCCTGTGCATCGGTTTGCTTGCCGGCGATCCACGCGCGCACCGCGGCGGTTGCGGCGTCGGCGTAGCGCTGCGCGAGTTCCGCGACGTTACGCAACGCCGCACCGTCGATCAGCACGAGTGGAACTTCGCGCGGCGGCTCACTCGAATTGTGCGCGACGACCTCCGACACCGCGAAGTGCGAGCGTTTGGAGTCCTTCGGCTCGGCTTTCCCCTTCCCGATCGGCAGCGGACGCGTCACGTCCTCGCGCGTGCCGAACTCGATGTAGGCCCAGCTCCCTTTGCGATACGCCGTGTCCACGCGCACCCAGCCTGTTTGATCCTTCTCGAAGACGGCCTTCGGGTAGATCGGGTTCGAGGGCAGCGGGTAATTGTCCACGATCACGCGGATCGACGAACCGCCCGCACCGCTCCCGCGCACGCTGATGCTGTCCGAGTCGATCTTGAATCGCGGCGACGTGAGCAGCGCGTTGTGCTTGTCGCTGAGCCGATGCGAGAGCACGCCAGCGGGGAAAATGCCGTCCACGATTCGTTCGCCAGCGGGCGCGATCGCAATCTCGCCGGGCACGCTGGGCTGCGCAGACAGGGCGTTGCCGTATCGAAACCACTTCGCGTAATCATCGCCGGCGAGATTCCACATCGGGCGGAAATTCTTCGCGTTGAACCCGCGCGCTTCATCGATTCGCGAAGCCCGTTCAGCGGCAATCTTCGACCATGCATCCGCAAAGCCCGTCGTCGGCAGCTCGCTGGTGTTTGCCCAGGGATAAAACGGATTCGCCGGATTCGTCGCGGCGTCCTTCAACATCGCGCTCCAGCGTTCGCCCTCGCCGCCCTGCGGCGCGACGCGCGCGCGCAGCCTTTGCAACTCCGCCTGCAACGCGTTGCGCTTCGTGCACTGCTCATGCGAGAGCGCGGCGGTGATCTGCTCGGCGGACACGAATGGCGGTGTGCCCGCGCGGAACGACTCGACGACTTCCTTCGCGGTGAGCGCGCGGTCGTAGAGGCGAGCCTCGTCGATCTCGCCGGCAAAGAATCCGTTGCCCGCGCCCATGTGCCGCAATCCGAGAAGCACGCGCGCGCCGTCCGCCGGGAACTCAAGCAGCGGCGGCTTCGCGTAGCTCGCGCCATAGCGCTGGCCGTTGCGATAGAATGCGATCGTGCCATCCGCAGCGTAGGTCGCGGCGACGTGAACGAACTCGCCCGGCTTCGCCGTCTCCTCCGGTGCGTTGAGGCGCTCGCTGCGCTTGAAGTAGTTGCTCCCCGGCACCCACTGACGCGCATCCTTCTCCGCAAAGACGATCGCGTCGAAACCGTGCTCGCGCGTCGTCTCCAGCGCGATGACACCTCCGCCGCGCTGGTCGAGCGTCGCGGGAGAAACCCACGCCTCCAGCGTTTTCGCGGTGAGCGATTGCGGCAATCCCTCGGTGCGCAGGAATGCGCCCTTTCCGTTGAGCACGAGCCGCCCGCCGCGGACCTCGGCGCCACCTTCGAGCTGTCCGGCGAGTCGCCCAAGCGAGTCGCTCGCGTCCTTCTCAAATGCCCACACCGCGATGGGAGCCGCAGTGGACTTCACAGGCGCTGCGCTCGCGCTGATCTTGCGACGCGCGGTCCATTCGAGATCAGCGATCGCCTTCTCGATGCGCTTGATCTCCCCGGCGACTCGCTTCGAGTCCTCGCCGCGCTTCGCTTCGTTGCGGAGTCGCTCGCCAAGCTTCGCGCCCGCGGCGAGCCACGCCACGCCGAGCGCGGACTTGATCTGCCCGTGCAGCTTGTCGAGCACGGCGCGGTTCTTCGCCTGAACCTCGGGCGAGTCGATCGTCACCTGCGCGGGCCGGACGCTCGCGAAGATGCTGTAGATCGCGTAGTAATCGCGCTCGCTGATGGCGTCGAACTTGTGATCGTGGCAGCGCGCGCACGAGATGGTGAGGCCCTGGAACGCCTTGCTGACCACGTCGATCTGATTGTCGATCGCTTTCACCTGGTCGTCGAGCGTGTCGATCGGCTGGAAGCCGTGCTCGACGAGTCGGAGGTTCGCGGTGCCGAGGATGGATTCGCTGAATCCGTCGGGATTCATCCGCTGCCGAGGCAACAGATCGCCGGCGATGTGCTCGCGGATGAGTTGATCGAGCGGCACATCGGCGTTGATCGCGCGGACGACGTAATCGCGATAGCGCCACGCATCGCGTATCTCGGGATCGCCCTCGCTGCCATGCGTCTCGGCGTAGCGCATGAGGTCGAGCCAGTGCCGCCCCCAATGCTCGCCGAAGTGCGGCGACGTGAGCAGGCGATCGGTCGCGGACCGGACCGCGGCTTGCGGATCGTTGCTCCATTCGCGGACGAAGCTCTCGACTTCCACCGGTGTCGGCGGGAGGCCGATGAGCGTGAAGGTGAGCCGCCGGATGAACGTGCGCGGGTCGGCAGTCGCGGCGGGTGCGAGGCCGCGGGCTTCGAGCTTCGCGAGGATGAAGCGGTCGATCGGGTTCGCGGACCATGCGGCGTCCTTCATCGCGGGAGGTTCCGGCTTCGTGACCGGCTGGAGGCTCCACCACGTTCGGCGCGTCGCGAGCAGGTCCTTCCATGTGGGCTTGCCAGCAGGATCGGCGGGCGGTTGATCGCGAGGATCGGGCGCGCCCATGTTCACCCACTTCTCGAAGTCGGCGATGATCCGGTCCTCGAGCTTCGGCGCCTTGTCGGGCATCTTGAGGTCCGGGTCTTCGTGGCGGATCGAGGTGATGAGCAGGCTCTTCTTCGCGTCACCGGGCACGATCGTATCGCCGCTGTCGCCGCCCTTCTTCCAGCCGTCGCGGTAGTCGAGTCGCAGGCCGCCTTTGGCCTTCTTCGCGTTGTGGCATTCGTAGCACTCGGTCGCGAGGACGGGCCGGATCTTGTTCTCGAAGAACTCCAGCGACTCGGGCGTGAGCGCCGGGTCCGCCGCGAAGGCGGTGATGGAGAGCGCGAGGAGGGCGGCGTGTCGGCGCATCACCGGCTATTGCTGAAAGCGGCGCGCGGCATCGTTTGCGGCGTCGATGATGAGGCGGCCGATCTTCTCGAAGCGGCTCGCCGGGATGCGCGCAGCCGGGCCCGCGATGGTGATGGCTGCGATGGCTCGTCCGTGCCGGTCGAGGAGCGGCCCGGCGACGCAGTGGATACCGTCGAAGTGCTCGCCGCGATCGAGCGCGTAGCCGCACGCGCGGATGCGGGCGAGGTCCGCGAGCAACTCGCGGCGGCTGGTGATCGTGTGCGCGGTGTGCCGCTCAAAGCGAATCTTCGGCAGCACGGCGGCGAGTTCATCCGCGGGCAGAAAGGCGAGCATCGCCTTGCCCGGCGCGCAGCAGTGAGCCGGCGGGCGCGAGCCGAGATCGACGACGTATTTGAACGGGTGCAGCGCAGGCAGTTGCTCGATGACCACGCATTCCGCCTCGGCGCGGCAGCAGAGCTGCGTCGTCTCGCTGGTCGCGGCGAGCACGCGGCGCATCGGCTCCAGCGCACACTCGACGAGGCTGCGATTGCCCGAATGCGGCTGGCCGAGCAGCAGGAGCTTCTGCGTCACCGCGAAGCGCTTCGTCTTTTCGTCGCGCGAAAGATAGCCGAGTTCCTCCAGCGCAGTGGCGAGGCGAAAGACGGAAGTGGGCGACAGATCGAGCGTCGCGCCGAGTTCGGAGAGGGTTGCGCCCGCGGGCGCAGCAGCGAGGTGTTCGAGGAGCGCGAGGCCACGCTGGAGTGCGGGGACTTGATTCGCGCTATCGGCTGAGGTCGCGCGCGGACGCGGGAGGGATCGGGTGAGCGATTTCATATGCGGAAGGGCTGCGGCATATGAAAGCCTCCGCCTCCGGCCTTTCTTAGCAGCGGCACGCGGCGTGGAGCATCTTCTCCACGCCAGGCCGAACTCCCGCGAGGTATCCTGCGGAGTCTTCGCGCCAGCGTCGCTGGACGATCTGCCAATGATCCGGCGGGAGGTCGTCGGGCCGCGAAATGTCGGGATCGAACGGCAACTCGAGCGTGACCATCGCGGGCTGCGTGCCGTCGGGATACGCGATGCCGTAGCCGACCCACTGGCCGAGCGAGCCGGGACACTCGACGTAGGTTTGCTCAAGTCGGCCCTGCCCGCGTCCGGGTTCCGTCACGCGCAGGCGATACGGCGCGCGCTCTCGCTCAGTGAGCGCTTCCCACATCGTCTCCGCGAGCAGGGTCGATTGCGCACCGTCGGCATCGATCTCGCCGAGCGCCCAATGCAGCGACACGATCTTTGCGGGGCGGCGCGCGAGGATGAAGTCGACGAGCGCCTTCGACTCCGGCTCGCTCAAGGGATGTGGACCGGGCGGTTCGACGCTCTCCTCGTGCCAGTTGAACTCGAAGTTCCGGTTGAGATCGACCCCGCGAGCGTTGTAGCGCGTTTTAAGACGGGCGCCGTCGGGGTTGAGCAGCGGCAGCAGCGCGACCCCGGGCACGCCCGGCAGGAACCGCCGCACGATCTCGATGGTCGCGGGCTCGTCGCCATGAAAGCCGCCGATGATGAGTGTGCCCAGGCGTTCATGCATCGTGCGGACCTCGATCGGGCGCCCCTCCACGGATCGGCCGATGACGAGCGGTTTTGTGTGCTTCACGCCGGGAAGGTTTTCAGACAAACGGCCCGTGTGGAAATCCAAACTCGCGTCGTCGAACTCCATCCTCGCGGCGGCTTTCGCATCGCACGCCAGCGCACCGCGCCTTACGCCAATGTGCTCCTGCGCGTCGAGCGCGACGGCGTCGTCGGATGGGGAGAGGCGTCGCCGAATCCCTTTTACGGCGAGCGCGCGGAGGATGTCCGCTCGAAGCTGGAGGCGGCGGCGAACTGGTTGCGCGGACGCCCGCTGCAGGTGGTGCGGGATATCGAGAAGTGCTGGACGGAATGCTGGCCGCTGCTGGCGCCGTCGCGTGCCGCGCAATGCGCTCTCGACCTCGCGCTCTGGGACTGGCTCGCGAAGAAGGAAGGGATCACCGTCAGCGAACTCGCCTGCGGGCGCGCGCCGCAGCCGGTGACGAGCTTCGCGACCATCGGTCTTTCCACGACAGTGGAGTTCGAGGCGAAGCTCGCCGATCTGCGCGGCTTTCCGCGGATCAAGATCAAGAGCGACGCGCGCGCGGAGATCGCACCGATCGAGCGGGCGCGGGCCGCGCACGGAGCGGAGCTGGCGGTGGACGCGAACTGCGCATGGAAGCCGGATCAGCTCGCCGTGCTCAGCCTGGCATTGAGCGCGCAAGGCGTGCTCTTCATCGAACAACCGTTCGCACCCGACTCGAACAGTCGGCTCGAACGCGGCAGCTATGCGCTGCCCATTTTCGCCGACGAGAGCTGTGTCGATGAAGACGATGTCGTCCCGCTCGCGCGGCACTTCGACGGAATCAACGTGAAGCTGGTCAAATGCGGCGGCCTCACGCCTGCGCTGCGGTTGCTGCGGCGGGCGCGAAAGCTCGGCCTGCGGACCATGGTCGGCTGCATGATCGAGACGAGCGTGCTCATCGCCGCGGGCTGCGTGGCGGCGCAGATCGCCGACTTCGCGGACCTCGACGGCGCGTGGCTGATCGCGGACGATCCGTGTCGCGGCTGGCAGTGGGAGAATGGCGTGCTACATCCGCCGTCCGGCGCCGGACTCGGCGCCTCACCACTTCAATAAATGCCCGACAAAGGATTCATCGATCTCGGCTTCGCCCGCGTGGACACCGACCGCCGCCGCCGCTGCGGATTTCCCGAAGTCATCTTTGGCCTCGGCAAGACGCCCGACGAAGTGCTCGCCATCGCTCGCGTGCTGCTCGAGCGCGAACCGGTGCTGCTGGTGAGCCGCGCGGATCGCGCGCAGTTCGACTTGCTCACGACAGAGTTTCCGAGCGCGCGCTGGCATGAGCGGGGCCGGTGCATCACCGTCGAACTCGCGCCGTGGCCGCGGCTGAACGGGCAGATCGGTGTCGTTTGCGCAGGCACCTCGGACCTGCACGTCGCGGACGAGGCGGCGGTCACGCTCGAGATTTTCGGCGGCACGGTGCGCCGCTTCACGGACATCGGAGTTGCCGGGATTCATCGGCTCCTCGCGGTGCGCGATGAACTGGACGCCTGCACGGTGCTGATCGTCATCGCCGGGATGGAAGGCGCTCTGCCGAGCGCGGTGGCGGGACTGGTGAGCAAGCCGGTGATCGCGGTGCCGACGAGCGTCGGCTACGGCGCGAGCTTCGGCGGCGTCGCGGCGCTGCTCGGGATGCTGAACTCCTGCGGCAGCGGCGTCACCGTCGTGAACATCGACAACGGCTTCGGCGCCGCCTACGCGGCCGCGCAGATTCTCCGACTGATCCCAACTCCGTGAGTGGCGTCCGCTTCGCATTGATCGCCCTCAGCTTCGGCGCGCTGGCGTCGTCCACGATCGCTGCCGACTTCGTCCGCGTGGGTCGCGGCGCGCAGGGCTCGTGGTGCTTCGAGCAAGGCGGGCGGAGGTTTTTCTCAATGGGCGTCTGTCACGTCGCCGCGCGTGAGGCGTCCCGCGACGGGCGGGGGAAATTCTACGACGGACCCAAGGCGCGCGGCGGAGTGGATGCGTGGGCGGCGAGCGCGGTCGAGCGGATGACTTCGTGGGGCTTCAACACCGCCGGAGCGTGGTGCGACAGCGCGCTCTACGCGAAAGCCGGGCTGCACACGCGCTACGTGTGGCTCGGCGCCGAGGTGGATGGCAACGCGCGCCGGCTTGGGAATGTCTTCTCGCCGGGCTACGCCGCGAAGATCGACGCGCTGTGCGCGGAATTCGTCGCGCCGCACAAGGACGACCCGCGGCTCATCGGCTGGTTCCTCGACAACGAGCTGCCGTGGTATGGCGAGCACGGCTGGCCGACCGATCCGAATCGCAGCCTGCTCGACCTCGCGCTCGCGCTGCCGCCGGGCGATCCGAACCGCGTGGAAGCCATCCGCTTTCTCCGCGAAGCGTATGGCGGGTTCGCGAGTTTCGCCGCGCAGTGGGAGACGACGGCGACGACTTGGGATGCGCTCGCGGCGGGCGGCGCGGTGCGGGCGAAGACGAAGCTCGTGGACACGATCCGGCAGCGCTGGGCCGGGCATGTCGCCGAACGGTTTTTCAGCGTGTGCGCGGCGGCGGTGCGGCGGCACGCTCCGAATCATCTCGTGCTCGGGAGCCGCTTCGCTGGGAACGCGCCGGGGCCCGTCTTTGCAGCGTGCGCGCGGCACTGTGACGTGGTGTCGGTGAATCACTACGCGATGGATGGGCACACGGATCTCGCGTGGTGGGATCGCATGTATGCGATGGTGCAGAAGCCGGTTCTGCTCACCGAGTTCTCGTGGCGCGCGACGGAAAACCGCTCGGGCAATCGCAACACGCTCGGCGCGGATGTGACGGTGCCGACGCAGCGCGATCGTGCGGAGCGCTACGCCCGCTTTGTTCCCGCGCTGATGTCGCGGCCCTACCTGCTCGGCATGCATTGGTTTCAGTGGGCCGATGAACCGGAGCTCGGGCGCGGCCTTGACGGCGAGGATTCCAACTACGGCCTCGTGGATTGGCAGGACGAGGCCTACGACGAACTCATCACAGCCGCGCAGAAGACTCACGCCGCACTGCCGACACCGGACACGCGCACCGGCCCGCTTCCGGCGGCGGCCGATCGCGACGGGCTCGCGTGGAATCCGCGGACCTTGATGATGCCGTCGCTGCCCGAGGGAAAGCTCGCCGGCCCGGTGGAGATGACGGGTGCTGCCCCGTTCGTTTCGCTCGACGAGAAGGGCGGAAGCCGCGTCACCGCGACGCGCGATGGCGACGCGTGGAAGCTCGACTATGACAGCGGACGCGGCTGGGGCTTGAACGCGACGTGGGCTCCGCCCGCAGGGCAGTCGCTCGCGGGCGCGAAGACGATTCGCTTCCGTTTCGAAGCGCCGCCCGGCGCGAAGTTCAACGTCGTGTTGTTCGAGAAGGAAGGCGCGGGAGCCGATGGGGAATGCTGGATGACCGACCTCGTCGCCACGCAGAGCGGCGGAGGAAGTGTGCAACTCGATCTGCGCGAAACCGAGCTCAATGCCTACGCCGGCAATCAAAAAGGAAACCGCCGTCTCGATCTCGATGGATTGAGGGACATCGGGCTCTACTTCCACGCCAACCAGGGCCAGGGCGTCGTGCGTGTCTCGAGCCTCGTGCTCGGCGAGTGAACTCGTCGTCGCATTTGGCAGTTGCGCTCGCGGAGCGGTGGGCCGCAACCTCCTGCCGATGAATCCCCGACCCCTTCTCGTTCTACTCCTCGCCACGCTCGCCCACGCCGATGACTTCAAGCCCGAGCCCGGCTTCGAGCTGATCTTCAACGGGCGCGACCTCACCGGCTGGCACTTCAAGGATGGCGCGGCTTTCGACGGCAAGACCGCATCGGACGACGAGCGCTACACGGCGGTGAACGGCGTCTTCACGGTGAATCCGCCGAAGGACGCGCCGCGCAAGGTGCAGCAAATCTGGACGGTGAAGGAGTTCCCGAAGGACTTCATCCTGCGCTTGGAATTCCGCGCGGGCGTGAACGCGGACAGCGGCATCTTCATCCGCAAGCCTCAGCTCCAATGCCGCGACTATCTGGTCGCCGGGCCTTACAAGGAGCTGAAGAAATACAAGGCGCAGGACTGGAATGAAATCGAAGTCGTGGTGAAGGGCGGTGTCGCCCGCGCGACGTGCAACGGCGAGGTGCTCGAGGAAGCGCTCAAGCTCCCCGAGACCGGGCCGATCGGGCTCGAAGGCGACCGCGGGCTGATGGAATACCGCCGCATCCGCGTGAAGGAATTGCCGTAGAACTTACAGCCGGCGCCGAAAGAAGTCCGCGACCTCGGCGAGTTGCGCGTCGTCGAGCGGGAATGCGTGACCGCGACCGGGAAGCACGTGCAGCGTCGAATCGACGCCGGCCTCGCGTAGGCGTCGATGCAGCGACTCGCTCTGCGAGAGCGGCACCAGCGCATCGCTGTCGCCGTGGTAGAGCAGAAATGGCGGCGAGCGGCGCGAGACGTGGGTCACCGGACTCGCGGCCCGCGCGGCACTGCGACGATCGCGAATCTCCCCGCCGAACAATTGCGTGAAGACGCTCACCCGTCCGAAAGCCGAATACCGCTCGCCCATCGCGACGAGATCCGTCGGCGGATACAAGGCGCAGACGGCGCGGATTTTCCCGCGTCCTTCCACCGCACCGAGCAACGCCGCGAGATGCCCGCCGGCACTCTCCCCGGCAAATCCCATGCGGCGCGCGTCGATTCCGAAAGTGTGCCCATTTTGGCGAAGCCACGCCGCCGCGTCGCGACAATCGTCAAGCTGCGCCGGCCAGCGCCCGGCACCGAGCAACCGATACTCCACGCTCGCGACGGCGAACCCTTCACGCGTGAGGTCGCGCACCTGGAGGTTGAAACCCTTGTGCCCATACTTCCACCCACCACCGTGCATCCACACGACGAGCGGCGCGGGACGCGGACGCGCGGGCACGTAAAGATCGAGCCGCAGCTTGCGTCCATCACGGTCCGCATAGACGACGTTGCGATGGATGGTCTCACCAGCCCGCGGCGGTCCATACGCCGCGCAGCCCGTCAAGACTGCCGCCGCAAGGACACAGCCAAGGCGGGCGACCGTCACACGCCGAGCTTCGTCCACGCCGCGTTCTTCTTCGACGACGCGACGACGGCTTCGATGAAGGCCATGCCGCGGACGCCGTCCTCGATCTTCGGGTAATCGTTCGCGGGATCGTCCTTCGCGAGCTTGCGCTTCTCGACGCGGGCGCGGATCGCGCCGGCGAAGTTCTTGTAGATGTTCGCGAAGGCTTCGAGGTAGCCCTCGGGATGCGCGGGCGGCGTGCGCGCGGCTCCAGCGGCGGCTTTGCCGAGGTAGCCCATCGAGGTGCGATAGACCTGCATCGGCTGGTCGGGCCATTTCACGAGCATCGTGTTCGGCTCGCGCTGGTGCCACTCGATGCCGCCGAGTTCGCCATACACGCGGATGTTGAGATTGTTCTCCTCGCCGACGCTGATCTGCGAGCTGTGCAGCACGCCCTTCGCGCCGCCCTTGAAACGCAACAACACGTTTCCGTCGTCGTCGAGCTTGCGGCCTTTGACGAAGGTCGTGAGGTCCGCCGCGAGTTCGCTGATTTGCAGGCCGGTGATGTATTCCGCGAGGTTCTCCGCGTGCGTGCCGATGTCGCCGATGCAACCCGCCGCGCCGCTCTTCTTCGGGTCAGTGCGCCACGCGGCCTGCTTCTGGCCGGAGGCTTCGATGCGCGTGGCGAGCCAGCCTTGCGGATACTCGACGACGACTTTGCGGATCTTCCCGAGTTTGCCCCCGGCGATCATTTCGCGCGCCTGCTTCACGAGCGGATAGCCCGTGTAGTTGTGCGTGAGCCCGTAGAGCAGGCCGGTCTTCTTCACGAGCGCCTGCAAGGTCTTCGCCTCCTTCAGGTCGAAGGTTGCGGGCTTGTCGCTGAGCACGTGGAAGCCGTGCTCGAGCGCCATCTTCGCCGGCGGGAAGTGGACGTGGTTCGGCGTGACGATCGAGATGAAGTCCATGCGATCGGGACGCTTCGCCTCCGCGCGGATCATCTCCTCGAAGCTGCCGTAGCAACGATCCGCCGGAAGGAAGAGATCGGCGCCCGAGGCCCGCGACTTTTCCGGGTCGGAGCTGAACGCACCGCAGACGAGTTCGATTTGCTGATCAAGTGCGGCCGCGATGCGATGCACTGCGCCGATGAAAGCGCCGCGCCCGCCGCCGACCATGCCGTAACGAATTTTTCGAGACATAAGGGGCGGCTGTGTAAGGCGGGGGCGCGCTGTCGCGCAAGTGCGATCAGCAGCAGCGTCGCACTCCGCGGAAGCGGTCGTCGAGCGAAGTGAGGAAGGTGTGCTGGCGACCGCGTGGGGTGCGGGCCTCGGCGCAGTCGTGCTGCTCGGCGCGGGCTTGGGCACGGTCCACGTCGGACTGGCCGCTCAGCTCCTTCACGAGACTGAAGGCCAGCGCGGCGGCGCCCAGCGCGGCGGCGGGATTGTTGGCGGGGATGGCTTCGGCTGGCAGCCAGACGGGCTCGGTCTCGCTCAGCGTCGGCGGGCGTCGGCGCGCGATGAGCGCGAACCACTCGAGCACGCTGAGCACGACGATCGCGGCGACGAGCACCAGGAAGATGCTCGTGACGGTCGCATCGACGCTGCTGTTGAAGCGCACCGTGCGCGTGGACTTGAGCGCCTTCTCCGCTGCTGCGGATTTCGTCGCCGCGAACTCTTTCTCGAGCGCGGGCAGCTTCTGCTCGGCGGCGCGCGCGGCGGCGCGGAAGCCGATCTTCGGGCTCGGGTCGCTTACCTTGATGATGCCGGCGGTCATCGTGACGGTGAGCAGCCACGTGAGCGGCACGAGCGTGACGAGCATGAGCGCGAGCGAGCGGCCGCGCTGGAGCTGCATCTTCAGCAGGATCGTGGTGGCGAGGCAGAGCGCGATGCTCGCGAGCAGTTGGTTGGCGATGCCGAAGATCGGCCAGAGCGCCTTCACGCCGCCCTCGGGGTCGCGCACGCCCATGATGAGGAAGAAGCCCCAGCCGATCACGATCAGCGCGCTCGCGACGATGCCGGCGCCGATGCTGCGCACGTTGCCGAGCGCGGGGATGAACTTGCCGAGGCTGTCCTGCAGCAGGTAGCGGCCGACGCGCGTGCCGGCATCGAGCGTGGTGAGGATGAAGAGCGCCTCGAACATCAGCGCGAAGTGATACCAGATCGCCACGCCGCGATCGCCGAGCCACGGCATGGCCTGGTGGAAAATCTGCGCCATGCCGACGGCGAGCGTGGCCGCGCCGCCGGTGCGGCCGAAAAGCGTCACCTCGCCCATCTGGTTGGCGAGCGTGCCCATGGCCTCGGGAGACACAGTCACGGGCTGCATCGCGAAGCCCCCGGCGGCGAGCGGCTGGAGCGCGGTCAGGCCGCTGTTGGCTACGGCTTGCGCGGTCGCGACGGGATCGCCGCCGGCGATGTTCATCGCGAGATAGACGCCGGGGTCGAGCGTGCAGGCGGCGATCATCGCCATGATCGCGACGAGGCTCTCGAGGCACATGGCGCCGTAGCCGACGGAGCGCGCGTGGCTCTCACGCGCGATGATCTTCGGCGTGATGCCGCTGGAGATGAGCGTGTGGAAGCCGCTGATCGCCCCGCACGCGATGGTGATGAAGCAGAACGGGAAGAGCTTGCCGGGCACGACGGGGCCGGTGCCGTCGATGAACTTGCTCAGAGCTGGCATGTGCATGTCGGGCAGGACGAGCAGCACGCCGATGGCGAGCGCGAAGATGGTGCCGAGCTTCATGAAGGTGCTGAGGTAATCGCGCGGCGCGAGCAGCAGCCAGACGGGGAGCACGCTCGCGAGGAAGCCGTAGCCGATCACCGACCACGCGAGCGGCTCGGCCTTGAGCAGGAAGGCGTGATGCAATGTCGGGCTGGCGTGGACGAGTTGTCCGCCCCACACCGCGGCGAGCAGCAGCACGACGCCGATGACCGAAACTTCGAGCACCTTTCCGATGCGCAGGTAGCGCAGGTAGCCGCCCATGAACATCGCGATGGGGATCGTCGCGGCGACGGTGAAGACGCCCCACGGGGATTCGGCGAGCGCCTTCACCACCACGAGCGCGAGCACGGCGAGCAGGATGATCATGATCGCGAGGATCGCCACGACACCGACGCCACCGGCGATGGAGTTGAGTTCCTCCTTCACCATCTGGCCGAGCGAGCGGCCGTCGCGCCGCATCGAGGCGAAGAGGATGATGAAATCCTGCACCGCGCCTCCGAGCACGACGCCGATGAGGATCCACAGCGTGCCCGGCAGGTAGCCGAACTGCGCGGCGAGCACCGGCCCGACGAGTGGCCCCGGTCCGCTGATCGCGGCGAAGTGATGCCCGAAGACAATCCACTTGTTCGTCTTCACGAAGTCCTTCCCATCCTCGTGAACCTCGCACGGCGTGGCGCGGCGGTCGTCGAGCATGAGCACCTTTGCGGCGATCCACTTCGAGTAGAAGCGGTAGCCGATCGCGTAGGTGCAGAGCGCGGCGACGAGGATGTAGCCGGAGCTGAGCGGCTCGTCGCGCTGGAGCGCGATGGTGGCGTAGGCGCCGGCGCCGAAGAGCGCGACGATGAGCCAGGTGATGATGGAGAGGGCGCGTTTCACGGTGCGGCTTTGCCACATCCCCCGCCCCGCGCGCAATGGCCGCGAACAACTTTCGACTCGCCAGCGCGCGGCGGCGCGATTACCGGAGCGGCCCATGCTTGCCCGACTGACCCTACTCGCCTTCCTCGCCGCACTCGCCTTCACCGGCTGCAAGACGCCCTACAAGGAGAGCGACAAGAAACGCAAGGAGCAGAAGCAGGACGCATCGAAGGATCCGGCGTTCCAGGCCTTCCTCGGCCGCCTGCGCATCGCCGCCGAGAAGCGCGACTACGAGATGATGAAGTCGCTCATGGTGCCGGACTTTGGGTATCGCTGGGACAATCCGCCGCCGGGGGACAGCGTCTTCGCATTCTGGGACCTGAACAACCTCTGGCTGGATCTAAACTCGCTGCTGAAAAAGGAGTTCGTCCCGCACGACGACTTCATGGTGTCGCCGCCGGAGCTGGCCACGAACCCCGACTACGCCGGCTACCGGATCGGCATCAAGCAGGTGATGGGGAGCTGGCGCTTCATCTACTTTGTGCCGGCGCCGCCGCCGGATCAGACCCCGCCGCAGTAGATGCCGCTCGACCCGATCGCGCTCGGGCTGCCGCATCGCGAGCCGTTCGTCTTCGTGGATGAAGTGAGTGCTGTCACTGCGGGCGAGAGCGCCGCGGGGTGCAAGACCTTCCCCGCGGGCGATCCCGTATTCCATGGCCACTTCCCCGGCGACCCGATCGTGCCGGGCGTGCTGCTCACCGAGGCGCTCGCGCAGATCGCGGGCATCGCCGCGGGACAGCCGGGGCTGCGGCTGGCGGCGATCAAGGCGATGAAGTTCCGCGAGGCGGCGCGGCCCGGCGAGATGATCGCGCTGCGCGCGACGAAGCTGGGGAGCGTCGGCGGGATGTGGCAGTTCGAGGTCGAGGCGCGGGTCGGCGAGCGGGTTGTCGCCGAGGGCGTCATTGTGCTGGCGGGGGAGTGAACCGTGATCAGTGAACGGTGATCGGTGAACGGTGAACGGGCGCGCGCGTAATCCGACCGCGGATTACCGATCACGGATCACCGTTCACTTTCCCAAATCGTAGAGCGTCCCCCACTCGCCGGCAGTGCGGACGCGGCACTCATCGCGCCACGGCTGCGGCGAGTCGGGATACGCGCCGCGCTCTTGCTCGCCCCAGAACAACCAGCGCGCACCGAGTCGCTGCGCGGTCTCGCGCCAGCCAGGTTCGCCGTTGAGCACGCGCTCCACGTCGGCCTTCCGCTCGGCGAAACCGAGGCCGTGACTGGCGACGTGACCTTCGTAGCCCATCGTCACGAGACGCCCGGCGAGCAGCAGCGGGTGGTTGTAGTTCGGGTTCGCGATGAAGCGGTCGGTGATCGGGATGCCTCGCGTCGCCCACGCCGCGCCCTCCACTTCCGAGCGCGTGGCCAGCGGGTAGCCGATGAGCGGTTGCTGCGCGGCGGCCCGATCTTCACCGGTCACCAGCGTGCCGGCGAGGCCGCCGATGAGCGATGCGGCACCGGAGAAGAACAGGAGCACGCACGCGACGACCTGCACCCATTCGCGCTGCCGGCGGAGCGCGGCCCACATTGCCGGGAGGACGATGAGATAAGCCCAGATCATGAGCTTTGTGTTGTCCCACTCCCACTGCGCAAACTTCACGAAGCAGCACACCACGAACACGACGACGCCCGGCACCGCGAGCAGCGCGACGGGAAGCGGTTCGCGCCGGCGCGCGATGCGCCACAGCAGCCACGCGGTGAGCGGGAGGAAGGCGCCGAAGTTCGAGATCCAGAACCACACGATCCCGAAGAACCGCGCATCCTCGCCGCGCGGCTGCATCCAGCCGGGCAGCCAGCCGATCATCGACGCTGCGTGGAAGCCACCGGTCACGCACCACACGAGCGCGGTCGCGGGCACGAAGGCGAGCGCCACCACGAGCGCGAGATGCCGGCGCGCTGCGGGCACGAAGCAGAACCACACCGCCACGATGAACGAGAGGAAGAGGAACGTGTGGAAGTGGAAGACAGGCATCGCGGCGTAGAGCAGCCACTCGCCCCACAGCGGCAGGCGTTGCGCGCGGCGCTCCGGCTCGAGGAAGCGCGCGCGCCAGCTCGCGAGCAGCGCGAGCCCGGCGGGCAGCGCAAAGAGGAAGCCGCGCTGCGTCACGAAGATCGCAAGCGGCAGGCTCTTCCACGCGACGATCAAGCCGTCCCACGCGGCGTCGCTTTGGTAATCGACGAGCCGATGCTCGACCAGGATCTGAAACCCGAGCGTGCCGCCGGCGAAGAGGAATCCCGCGACGGCGAAGCCGCGGCCCCAGCGCCACAGCATCGCCGCGGTGCAGGCACTGCCGATCAGCCCGACCCAGACGAAGCCGCGCAGCGCATCGAGGCCGAGCAGCAGCAGCAGGCTGTTGAGCAGGTCGATGCCGACGGGATACGTGAGCGGTGCGCCGGCGAAGATCGGATTCTCCGGCCAGAACGGCGCGCCGTTTGCGAGGTAGCGCACGTAGCTGAGATGCAGCGAGAGGTCGCCGAGGTTGTTCGGGGAGAAGACCCAGATCGAGTCGCCCGACTCGAAGACCAGCCACAGGAAGCTGCGCAGCGCGAAGAGCGCGAAGACGACGAGTGCCGTGCCTCCCCACGGATCGACGCTCCACTTCTCGCCGGGCGCGCGCGCCGACCACAGCGAGAAGGCGCCGACCACCGCGCCGAGGCCGAGCGATGTCGCGGCGATGGCCGGGTCGAGTTGCCCGCGTGCGAAGGCGAGCACGAGCGCGCTGAGCACGGCGGCGGGGATGGCGTAGAGCGTGGCGAGCGCGAGCTTCATGGCTTCGCGGGGATGTCGGGACGGCGGTCGCCGTAATAGCCGGCGAAGGACTCGGCGCGCAGGTAGAGATACGTCTTGTCCGGCGCCATGCCGCGGATGTGGAGCGTCTCGCGGAAGTAGCCCGCGGTCAGCGCCGGCTCCACGCGATCCTTCGCCGCGGAATCGACGAGCAGCCACTCCGCATCGAGCGGCTCAGGCTCCGCGTCGTGGTCGTCCCACGTGATGTTCGGGCGATCGCCGAGCAGCCAGAGCAGCGGATACTTGTCCTCCTGCAACACGTGCGCGGGGCGGTAGCGCGTGGAGGGGTCGCGCGCGAGCTGCCAGCGCAGCGGGTCGAGCAGCAGGTTCACGTCGGGCGTGGTCTGCACATAGACGTAGGGCTCCTCCTCGTCGGTGAACTTCACGAAGTTGAGCGTGCGGCTTTTGGCGAAGGAGAAGCCGCAGATGAGCAACGCGAGCGCAGCGACGGTCCAGCGATCCACGCGCGCCATGAGCCACTCGGCAGCGACGCCGAAGACGAGCAGGAACGGCCACGCCCATGCGATGAGACACCACGGCGTCTTGTAGGGGATGAGCGCGTAGGCCACGAGCGTGCCGAGCGCGGTGATGGCGAGCCAGCGCACGAAGCGGTTCGTGTGCGGCGCGACGACGACGAGCGCCGCGACCGCGCCGAGCAGCACCGGCCATTCGTAGGCGGCGAGCAGGTCGAGCCAGTAATTCCACGGGTGCTCGTGCCCGCTCTCGCCAGCGGTGCCGGTCTTCGTCCACACGGCGTAGGCCTGCACGAACCCCGCGATCCCGGACGGATCGAGCAGGCAGCCGGAGTAGAAGAAGAGCACGACAGCCGCGCAGATCGTGCCGACACGCGCGACATCATCGGTGGCAAACCGCGTCGGTCCGCGGTCGAACGCCGCCGACGGCGAGAAGCGCTCGAGCAGCGCGAGCGTCGCGCCGCCGAGCCCGAGCGCGAGTGCATGGATGACCCAAGTCTCCTTGGTCAGCACGATGCCCGCGAAGCCGATGCCGGTGAGCCAGAGATCGCGCACCCGGCCTTCGCGCCACATCCCCGCGAGGCCGATGACGAGCAGCATGAGGAAGAGCACGAGCCACGTCTCATGGATCGCGTAGCGACCGTAGAAGACGAAGCCCGGCGAGACGGCCATCGCGAGCGCAGCCCATCGCGAAGCCTTCACCGACACGAAGCGCCGGAAGCCGAACAGCATCACCGCGACGCACGCGATGCTCGCGAGCGCGAGCGGCAGGCGGAGCGCCCACGCCTCGCGCCCGAGCAGCGTCTGCGCGACGAAGAGCACGTAGAAGTGCAGCGGCCCGTGGAAGTTTGTCGCGTCGTAGTGGTAGTAGCCGTTCTTCGCCATCGCATCGACGAAGAAGCCGTTCACTCCCTCGTCGAAGTGCGCCGGCTTGAGGTCGAGCGACCAGAGGCGCAGCAGCACGGCGAGGAGGAGGATCGCGACTTCCGGGGCGTGGGACAGATGCGACCAATGCGACGCATGGGACTGATGCGACGTTGCGCGGGGGGCGGATGCCGTGTTTCCCTCCGCCCCGCTTATGCCGCCGGATTCGGTCTCCATAGTCATCCCAGCCTACAATGAAGCGCGCCGGCTGCCTCCCACGCTCGAGGAGCTGGCGCGTTGGTCGTCGGCTTTTGCGGGGCCGGTGGAAGTGGTGATCGTGGTGGAGCCGGGCACGGACGGGACGCGCGAAATAGCCGCCGAGGCCGCCAGCCGCCAGCCGAATCTCCGCGTGATCGCGAACACCGAGCAGCGCGGCAAGGGCTTCGCCGTGCGCACCGGCGTGCTCGCCGCCACGGGCACGTATATATATTACATGGACTGCGACCTGAGCGTGCCGCTGCGCGAAGTGGAGGCGTTCACGCGCCACTTCCGCGAGCACCCAGAGATCGACGTGCTGCTCGGCAACCGCCAGCACGCGCGCAGCAACATCGTCGTGCGGCAGTCGTGGCTGCGGCAGCGCATGGGGCAGACCTTCAACGCGATCCTGCGCCGGCTCACGCTCGCCGGGGTCCACGATACGCAGTGCGGCTTCAAGGCGTTCCGGCGCGCCGCGGCCAAGGCGATCTTCGCGAGGCAGCGGCTCGATGGGTTCGCCTTCGATGTGGAGGTGCTGCTGCTGGCGCAAAGGCTCGGCTTCCGCGTGGCCGATCTGCCCGTGGAATGGCGCAACTCCCCCGAGAGCAAGGTGCGGCTGGTGCGCGATAGTGTGCGGATGCTCGCCGACACGCTGCGGATACGGCGGGAACTGGGGAAGGAGTAGAGCCGCGGTCCCTCGCGCAGGGAGGGCCGGTCCCCCGCGCCGGGAGGGCCGGTCCCACGCACGTGGAGGGCCGGTCCCTCGCACGTGGAGGGCCGGTCCCTCGCGCAGGGAGGGCCGGTCCCCCGCGCAGGGAGGGCCGGTCCCACGCACGGGGAGGGCCGGTCCCTCGCACGTGGAGGGCCGGTCCCCCGCGCAGGGAGGGCCGGTCCAACGCGCTGGGAGGGCCGCTCCCTCGCGCTGGGAGGGCCGGTCCGTCGCGCTGGGAGGGCCGGTCCCCCGCGCGTGGAGGGCCGGTCCCCCGCCGCCCTACCGCCAGCTACTTCGCGAAATTGGGCGCCTTTGGATTCCCGCCACTCTCCATGTAGGCGAGCAGATCCAGCACCTCTTCCGGGGACAGGGAGTAGATCAGCCCCGGCGGCATCAGGGAGGCGGGCGACATCTCCCGCGTCTTGAGCTTGCCCTTCGGGAAGTTCTGCCGCGCGCCGGTGAGCGGATCGACGATGAGCGTGAGCAGGTAGTGGTTCTCCTCCGCCACCTGCCCAGCCGCGCTGGTGCCGTCGGTGAAGGTGAAGAGGTAGCTCGCGTATTGTTCGCTGATGACCTTGCTCGGATCGAGGATCGCCTCGAGCACGTCGCGCCGGCTGAACCGGCTGCCGACCGCCGTGAGGTCCGGGCCGATCGCGCCGGTCCTGGCGTCGCCGCCCTTGCCCGCGAAGAGGTGGCATTGCGCGCAGAGCGTCTCGCCGTAGAGCCGCTCGCCGCGCTTGAAGTCGCGCCCCTTCGCCACACCATCGAGCGCGGGTGCGAGGTCGGCGAGCGTCCACGCTTTCACAAAGGGTCGCACCGGCATCGGGGCCGCGGGCTTGGCGACGGCGATGTCCCTTTCCGACAGCGCGAGCAGCGCGGACCGCTCCGCCGCGGGCACCTTCTCGAGCGCCTGGTCGCGGATGCGGAGGATGAACTTCCCGAAGGAATTCCCGCCGCGATACGTGCGCGCCTTCGCAAACCACGCGAAGTAATGCTCGCGCTGCAGCGGCGTCCACCCGCTCGCCTCGCGCAGGCAGAGCGCGAACCAGACCTGCTCGGCGGGCTCGGTGGAGGCGTCGATGAGGGCGAGGGTCTTGTCGAGGACAAGGAGCCGGGGCGCCCCCGCCCCGAGGTTCGCGGTTTGCGCGTCGAGCGAGGGGACGGGGGCGTCCCCACTCCTTGAGTCGTCGCGCGTGAGCCACACGAGAAGCGCGCACAACTCGCGGTTCAAGGCGAACGTCTTCGCCGGGTATTGCCGCGAGAGCTCGTCGCCGAGCGTGCGCAGCGCATCGGTGCCGGGCCTACCCTGCCGCGCGAGGGCGACTTCGATGACGCGCAGCTTGTCGAGCTTCAGCTCGTCGGAGAGTGAATCGAGCGGGAACCGAGCGAGCGCCTTGAGGATCAGCTCGAGGTCGTCCTTCGTGCCGACGCGGGCGAGGGCGAGGAGGGCGGTGAGGGCGGCGCGTGGGTTCGTCTCGGAAAGAGCGCGCTCGCGCCATTCAGCCACCGGCCTGCTTTCCAACTCCGCGCGCGCCACAAACGCCACGAACCGATCCGCGCTCCCGAGCGCCTCCGTTCGATGTTCAGTGTTCGATGTTGGATGTTCGATGTTCGGCGCCGCAGGCACCCTGGCTTCGGACGGCGCGTTGCGTCCTCCCACAGCCACGGCCGCTGCGCGGGGCTGAACATCGAACGTCGAACGTCCAACATCCAACGTCGAACCTCCCACCGTGCTCACCCGATACAGCCCCGCCTGCGTCCCCCGCCCGCCGATGGTGAAATACATCGCGCCGTCCTAACCGAACTCGAGGTCGGTCACCGGCAGCCCCTTGCCGCGCACGAACTCCTCCACGTCGTCGCTCGTCGCCGGGCCGGTGAGGTGATACGGCGAGGGCATCGGGTTCTTCGCCGTGTAGCTGGCGCCGCTCGGATGCAGATGCACCGCGAGGATGCGCCCGAAGGTCCAGTCCATGATGAAGAACGCGCGCCAGCGCACAGCGGCAAGCGGACTTTCGCCGCAGTCCCGCCGGGGCCATACTGCGAGCCTCATGCGAACACTCGTCTGCCTCCTCAGCCTCACGCTCACCGTCGCCGCCGCCGCGGATGAGGTGGTCTTCCGCACCGCCGCTACGCGCACGCCGCTGCTTGAGCTGTTCACCAGCGAAGGTTGCAGTTCATGCCCGCCCGCCGAGCGCTGGCTGCGCGACCTCGACAAGGCGCCGGGACTGTGGCGCGACTTCGTGCCGCTCGCGTGGCACGTGGACTATTGGGACTACATCGGCTGGCGCGACCGCTTCGCCACGCCCGCCGCCACTGAGCGTCAACGCGCCTACGGCCGTGCGTGGGGCAGCGGGCAGATCTACACGCCGTGCTTCGTCCTCGCCGGCCGCGAATGGCGCGCCAGCGGAGCCCCCGCGGCGAGCGGCGAGCGCGCCGGCATCCTCGAAGCGCGGATCGATGCGACGCATGTCAGCGTTCGCTTTCAACCACTCGCGAATCCGACGCGTCCGCGCGAAGCATGGCTCGCCCTCGTGTCCGGCCCGGAGAGCAGCGCGGTCAAGTCCGGCGAAAACTCAGGCCGCGAACTCACGCACGGCTTCGTCGTGCTCGGCACCGCTCGCGTGAAAATGGAATTGAGCGACGGAATCTTCATCGCCCGCCTGCCGCGGCCCACCGCCGCGGGCGCACGCGCAGTCGCGGCGTGGGTCGCACCCGCCGGCACGCTCCCCGCCGAGCAAGCCGTCGGCGGCTGGCTGCCGAAGCCTTAAGATTTCCCGACGCGCGGGCGGAAGTAATCGATCGTCGTGCGGATGCCGTCCTCGAAATCGACCTTCGGCTCCCAGCCGAGGATCGTCTTCGCACGCGTGATGTCCGGCTGGCGCACCTTCGGGTCATCGACGGGCAGCGGCTTGAACTCCAGCCCGCACTTCGCGCCGATGATGCGGATGATGTGCTCGCCGAATTGCTTGATCGTCATCTCGCGCGGGTTGCCGATATTCACCGGCTCGTGGAAATCCGAACGCGAGAGCCGGAAGATGCCGTCGATGAGATCCGAGCAGTAGCAGAACGAACGCGTCTGCGAGCCGTCGCCGAAGATCGTGAGCGGCTTGCCTTCGAGCGCCTGGCCGATGAAGGCGGGCACCACGCGCCCGTCGCGCAGCCGCATCCGCGGACCATAGGTGTTGAAGATGCGCACGATGTGCGTGTTCACGCCGTGGAAGCGGTGGTAGGCCATCGTCATCGCCTCGGCGAAACGCTTCGCCTCGTCATAAACGCCACGCGGTCCGATCGGATTCACGTTGCCCCAGTAGTCTTCCTTCTGCGGATGCACGAGCGGATCGCCGTAGCACTCGCTCGTGCTCGCGAGCAGGTAGCCCGCGCCTTTCGCCTTCGCGAGGCCGAGCGTGTTGTGCGTGCCGAGCGCGCCGACCTTCAGCGTCGGAATCGGATGCTCGAGGTAGTCGATCGGCGAAGCGGGCGACGCGAAGTGGAAGATGAAATCCACGTCGTCCGGCAGGTAGATGAAGTTCGAGACGTCGTGCTTGATGAAGCGGTAGCGATCGTTCCCCGCGAGGTGCTCGATGTTCGCGGTCGAGCCGGTGATGAAGTTGTCGATGCCGATGACGCGATGTCCCTCGGCAAGCAGGCGATCGGTGAGATGGGAACCGAGGAAGCCGGCGCCGCCGGTGACGACTGAGATGGGCGAAGCGGAATCGCGGGTGAACATGGAAGGCGCGGTCTGTAAGCCTGCTCCAGCAAAGCGGAAAGCCGAAATATGCGCCGCAAAGCAGCGCAGCTACAGCCGCTTCATCGCCGCGCGCAACTCGAGCGCGTAGCCCGGATTCACCTCGAACACCTTCTCCCGAAAGCTCGCGGCATCCGTGCGCTCCGCATACGGCGCCATCTCGATGTAGCCGACTTCCATCAGCCCGTTGAGCACGTCCACAAGGTCATCGGGCTCCAACCTCGTGCAATCGAGCAGCTCCACCCCCGGCGTGCCCAAGTTCCAGTCAACGTAGCGCAGCACGGAACGCTCGCGACCCGTCAGTTTGATTTGTTTCATCGATGTTGCATCGGTCCGTTGGAATCGAAAGCAGACGGCGTGCGCCTGTCATCACGAAAATTTCCGCCACCAATAAAACGCTTGCTTGCCTCCTGCGCGCAGGGGCCAATGCTTGCGCCATGAAATCACCTCGCCCCACCCCAGCGAAGATTCTGCAACACGCACGCGGCATGGGTGCGCCAACAATGGAGGATGTCCGCCAGCGAGCGCGCGAACTCGCCATCATCGACGGCTGGTCCGAGGCGACCGAGGAACATTGGCGCCAGGCCAAGCGCGAGCTGCACGGCGGCCACGATTTTGAAAACGGCAGCGACGAACACGAGATGCAGCTCCTCGTCAGCGAGCACGACTTCGTCTCCGCCGATCCCGGCCGGCACACAGCGCGGCTGGTCGATGGCGACGATCACGTGGGCGAAGAACTGGTCGCCGAGGGAATGGACGAGGCCCTGCACGAGCAGATGCTCCAGGCGCGGCAGGCGCAGAACGCCGAGGAAGAGGAAGACGAGCGCGACGAAGCGGCGCCTTGAGGCTTTCGCGCGCGGGATTCATCCGCTAGGACACCCGCCGTGTCCGATCAACCACCGCGCCAACTCGCCGACGCTCCCGATACGCCGTTCGACATCTCGCTGCGCCCGCCCGCGTTCAGCGAGTTCACCGGCCAGTCGAAAGTCTGCGAGCAGCTCAACATCATGGTCGAGGCCGCGAAGCAACGCGGCGACGTGCTCGAGCACGTCCTCCTCAGCGGCCCGCCGGGCCTCGGCAAGACCACGCTCGCGCACATCGTCGCGAACTCGATGGGCGTCGCGATCAAGAACACGAGCGGCCCGACGATCGAGAAAGCCGGCGATCTCGCGGGCCTGCTCACCACGCTCGAGCGCGGCGACGTGCTCTTCATCGACGAGATCCACGCGCTCTCCCGCGTGATCGAGGAATACCTCTACCCCGCGATGGAGGACTACAAACTCGACATCATCATCGACCAGGGACCAAACGCGCGCAGCGTGCGGCTGAACCTGCCGAAGTTCACGCTCATCGGCGCGACCACGCGCGCCGGGATGATCAGCGCGCCGCTGCGCTCGCGCTTCGGCCTGCCGCTGCGGCTCGACTACTACACCGCCGGCGAACTCCAGTGCATCATCCTGCGCAGCGCCGGACTGCTCGGCGTGAGCATCGACGCGCCCGGCGCGCTCGAGATCGCCGCGCGCAGCCGCGGCACGCCGCGCATCGCGAACAACCTCCTGCGCTGGACACGCGACTACGCGCAGGTCCGCGCCGACTCGAACATCACGCGCGATGTCGCCGACGCCGCACTCGGGATGCGCGACATCGACCGCGACGGACTCGACGAAACCGACAAGCGCATCCTCGAAGCGCTCGTCCACAAATTCGCCGGCGGCCCCGTCGGCTTGAGCAGTCTCGCCGTCGCCATCGGCGAAGACGCCGGCACGCTCGAGGACGTGAACGAGCCGTATCTCATCATGCAAGGCTACCTCAAGCGCACCCCGCAAGGCCGCGTCGCGCTTCCCTCGACCTACAAAAAGCTGGGCGTCGCCCAGCCGGGCCGCGCGGGCGAACTGGGGATCTAGCTTTTGATCGCCCAGCGCAGTTTCGCCGAAGTCGAGCGCGGGTTCGCTCGACGTTCGTCGGCGCTGGCGCGAATCACATCGCGCGCGACATCGCGGTAAATGCCGTCGCGAAGACCGGCGAGGAATGACTTCTTCACGCGTCGATCCTCGCCGGAATGAAACGTCAGCACCGCGACTCGTCCGCCGCGATTGAGGCACGCCGGGAGATCGCGGAGCAACATGTCGAGCGCGCCGAACTCGTCGTTCACCGCGATCCGTAGCGCCTGAAACACGCGCCGAACCGACGCCTCGCACTCGTCGTCATGCACTCGCGGCAGCGCGGCGCGCACCGCTCTTCCGATCTCGATCGTCGTCGCGAAGCGCCTGCCAGCCAGCGCGCGAGAGAGCACGTCGGCGTGCGGTTCGTCTGCGTTCTCGCCGAGCAGCGCAGCGAGTTCATCGGCTTCGAGAGTCTTGAGCAGCACACTCGCCGGTTGCCCGCGGCGCGGATTCATCCGCATGTCGAGCGGTCCATCCGACTTCACGGAAAATCCGCGCACCGGGTCGTCCAACTGCATCGAGGACACACCGAGATCGGCAAGAATCATGTCCACACCCGCGATCCCCTCGCCCGCCAGCGCCTTCGGCAAACCGGCGAAGTTGCTCCGACGCGCGGTGAAGACATCAGCCCCAAAGCCCAGCGCACGCAGCCGCGCCTCGGTCTTCGGCAACTCGATCGGATCGACGTCGAGCCCGATGAGACGGCCGCATTGCGGTAAAATCTCCTGCGCGTGCCCGCCGTAGCCGAGCGTGCAATCGACGGCCACCTCACCGCGCTTGGGCGCGAGCACGTCGAGGATCTCCGCGACCATGATCGGCCGGTGCGTGCCCGCGAGCGTCTTGCCGGACGCGAGCACTTTGGCCGCGACCTCGGGAAACTGCACGGGATCGTGTTCCTTGTATTTGTCCTCGAAACGACGCGGGTGTTTGCCGGCGTATCGCGGGCGACGACGGTGAGGAACCGCGTCGTCGCTCACGCGCCGCGGCTGCAGCAGTTCTTGAATTTCTTCCCGCTGCCGCACGGACACGGATCGTTGCGGTTTGCCTTCGGCATCTCGCGACGCTGCGGCTTGAGCTGGATCGACGGCTCCGGCTCCTCGCCTTCGATCTCCGCCGCGCGGCGGCCGCCGCGGGCTGACGGCATCGTCTGCGGCAGGTTCCCGGATTGATCGCCGTCGCTCTGCGGCGCATACAGATGCATCGGGAGCTGCTGGAGAAAGTTCTCGAACGCGAGCAGGTTCGAGGTCGAACGGAACATGTTGTGCAGCACCTCGCCTTTGATGCTCACCATCAGCTCGATGAACATCTCGTAGGCCTCGTTCTTGTATTCGACCAGCGGATCCTTCTGCCCGTAAGCGCGCAGATACACGGCCTCGCGCAGCGAATCCATCGCGTAGAGATGCTCCTGCCAGAGACGGTCGATCGCGTTGAGAAGGATGTGCCGCTCGAGGTAGCGGATCGCCTCGGCTTCCTCGTGTTTGCACTTCAGCTCGTAGCTCTGCTTGATCTTCTGCACGAGATACTCCGAGGAGTCCTCGCTCGACTTCGTATCGAAGCCGCCCGCTTCCATGCTCAGACCGAGCGGGAAGGTCGTGTTGCACCAGTTGAGCAGGCCCTGCGGGTTCGGCTCGTCGAGTTCGATGAAGGTGCGGACCTTGTCCGGGATCGCTTCGTCGATCACCTCATAGATGAGCGCGCGTGGATCCTCGCTCTCGATGGCGTCGCTGCGCCAGCCGTAGATGACGCCGCGCTGCTTGTTCATCACGTCGTCGAAGTCGAGCGACCGTTTGCGGATCAAATAGTTTCGCTGCTCGACGCGCTTCTGCGCCGTCTCGACCGAGCGATTGAGCCACGGATGCTCGAGCGCTTCGCCCTCCTCCATGCCGAAGCGTTCCATCATGCGCGTCATGCGATCGGCCGCGCCGAAGTTGCGCATGAGGTCGTCCTCGAAGCTCACGAAGAATCGCGAGAGGCCCGGGTCGCCCTGACGCGCGCAGCGACCGCGGAGCTGCCGGTCGATGCGGCGCGCCTCGTGGCGCTCCGTGCCGATGACGTAAAGTCCGCCGGCTTCTGGAACGCCGGGGCCGAGTTTGATGTCGGTGCCGCGGCCCGCCATGTTCGTCGAGATCGTCACGCTGCCGGGCTGGCCGGCGCGCATGATGATCTCCGCCTCCTGCATGTGATACTTCGCATTGAGGATCGCGTGCGGGATCTTCTCGCGCTTGAGCATGCGGCCCACGACTTCGCTGGCCTCGACCGACACCGTGCCCACGAGCACCGGCTGGCTGCGCGCGTGCGCCTCGACGATCTCCTTGATCACCGCGTTGTATTTCTCGCGCCGCGTCTTGAAGACCTGGTCGTTGTTGTCCTTTCGGATGCACGGCTGGTTCGTCGGGATGACGGCGACCGTGAGCTTATACACGTCCCAGAATTCGTTCGCCTCGGTCTCAGCGGTGCCGGTCATGCCCGCGAGTTTTTCGTAGAGCCGGAAGTAATTCTGGATCGTGATCGTCGCGAGCGTCTGCGTCTCGCGATCGATGGTCACGCCTTCCTTCGCCTCGACCGCGCCGTGCAATCCGTCACTCCAGCGCCGCCCGGTCATCTTGCGGCCGGTGAACTCGTCCACGATCACGACCTTCCCCTCCTCGACGACGTAGTGGACATCCTTTTCGTAGAGGCAGTAGGCGCGAAGGAGCTGCGAGATGTTGTGGATGCGCTCGCCCTGGTGGTCCGCGTGTGCCTGCGCGGCGGCTTTCGCCTTCGCCTTCTCCTCGTCGGTCGCGTCGGACTGATCGATCTCGGCGAACTGCGTGATGAGGTCCGGCAGCACGAAGGCGTCCGGGTCCTCGGGATTCATGAACGCGCGCCCCTGCTCGGTGAGGTCGGCCTCGTGCTGGCGCTCGTCGAGTGTGAAGAAGAGCTCGTCCTGAAGCCTGAACTTCTCCTCCTTCATGTGGTCGGCAAAGAACTGCAGCTCCGCCTTCTCGACGACCCGGCGCTTCTCGGGCTCCTCCATCGCGCGCAGCAGGCCTTTGTTGCGCGGCTGCGCCCACTTCACCTTCACGAGATTCTTCGCGAAGGTCTCCTCCTCGTCCTTTTTCCACGCCTCCTCGGCCTCGGAGACGAGCCGGTTGCAGAGCATCGTCTGCTTGCGCACGATCTGTTCGACGAGCGGCTTGTAAACGTCGAACTGATGCGTCGAGACCGTCGCCGGCCCGCTGATGATGAGCGGCGTGCGCGCTTCATCGACGAGGATGGAATCGACTTCATCGACGATCCCATAGACGTGCTTGCGCTGAACCTGCTGCTCCGCGCTTGTGGCCATCCCGTTGTCGCGCAGGTAGTCGAAGCCGAATTCCGAGTTCATCCCGTAGGTAACATCGCACTGATACTGCGCCCGTCGCAGCGACGGCTCCTGGTCGTGCTGGATGATGCCCGTCGTCAGCCCGAGGAACCCGTAGAGCTGGCCCATCGTCTCGCCGTCGCGTCGTGCGAGGTAGTCGTTCGTGGTGACCAGGTGCGAGCCGCGACCCGTGAGCCCGTTTAGGTAAAGCGGCAGCGTCGCGACGAGCGTCTTGCCCTCGCCCGTGGCCATCTCCGCGATCATGCCGCGGTGCAGGCAGATGCCGCCGACGAGCTGCACGTCGAAGTGAACCATCGCCCACGTGTAGTCCTGATCGCAGACTTTGAAGGTCGCCTTGCGCTCCGTCAGCCGGCGCGCGGCGTTCTTCACCACGGCGAAGGCCTCGGGCAGGATGCGATCGAGGTGCTGCTGTTGCTCGCTCGGGTCGAGCTGCGCGAGCTCGTCCTTCCACGCGAAGGTCTTCGCGCGAAGTTCGTCGTCGCTGAGCGAGTGGAGTTGCTGTTCGATTTGACTGATCTGCGCCGCGAGTGGGCGCAGGCTGCGGATGAGCCGCTGATTCTTGGAGCCGAGGATTTTTTTGATGATCCAACCGATCATGGGAAGTGTGAGGTAAGAGTAGAAAACTAGCTGGTGGAGCGTGGACATAAGCCACGCGGCAAGGGATCACATGTCGCGAGTTGGGAGCCGGGAGCGTGACATGTGAAACGCGACACCCGACTCACCGCCGCCGGCGGCCTAAGCCGACTTCGGCCGATGCCGCTGCACGCCCGTGTGCAGCACGCTCGCGTCGAGCCCCGCAACGACGCCCTCCGGCGCGAAGCACAGCTCCGCGCTCGCCACATGGCCGGGCGACTCCGCCCGCGCCGGTTCCGCGACGATCTCCTGCTCCGCGACGGGGTCGCGGGAAGGCCGCGGGCACTCGCGCGATTGCGCGCTCACCGGGCCCATCGGCAGCATCGCGCCATGCAGGAGCGCAGTCGCCGCCGGCGCGGCTGCGGTGAGCAGCCACAGCACGATAACAAACTGGGCCGGTGAAAGCATTTGCATGGAAGGCGCGCCCCTAATCCGCCCGGGCCGCGTCCGCAAGGCGGAAGCTCATCCGCCTACTTCGACCCCGGCTTCACCGCCGGCGTGCCCGCGAGATCGGGCGGCAGGTTGTCCGGCTCGAACGCCTCCACATCCAGCGCCACCAGCGACACGAACGGGCAGCCGAAGTCCGGCAGCTTTCCCCCGCTGCGATCCACCAGCGTCGCGACCGCCGCCACCACGCCGCCGTGCGCGCGCACGATGTCGATCGTCTCCTGCACACGCCCGCCACGCGTCACGACATCCTCCGCGACGATGAACCGATCCCCCTTCTCGATCACAAACCCGCGCCGCAGCACGAGCTTCCCCTCCTCCTTCTCGACAAAGATGTGCGGCAACCCGAGCCCGCGCGCCACTTCGTGCCCCACGATGATCCCGCCGAGAGCCGGCGAAATCACGCGCGCCGCGTCGATCCCGCGCAGCTTCTCCGCGAGCGCCGCGCACACCTTCGCCGCGATCGGCGTGTGCTGCATCAGCAGCGCGCACTGGAAAAACTGCCGCGAGTGCAGCCCGCTGCGCAAAAGGAAATGCCCGTCCAGCAGCGCACGCGTCTGGCGGAAGAGCGCGAGGATCTCTTCCTGCGTCATGGCCGTGCCGCAATGACTTCGATCTCCACGCTCGCGCCGCGTGGCAGCGCCGCGACCTGGATGGTCGAGCGCGCGGGAAAGGGCTCCGCGAAATATTGCGAATACACCGCATTCATCGCACTGAACTCGCCGAGATCGATCATGAACACCGTGCTCTTGACCACATCGGCGAAGGTCATGCCGTTCGCAGCGAGCACCGCCTTCACATTATCGAGCACCCGCGTCGCCTGCGCGGTGATGCCCCCCGCGACGAGGTCGCCGCTGACCGGGTCGAGCGGGATTTGCCCCGCGCAGAAAAGGAAATCGTTGAGCGCGATGGCCTGCGAATACGGGCCGACGGCAGCGGGAGCATCGGGAGTGCGGATGACAGTTTTCATAAGCGAAAGGGCGGCGACAAAAGCAGCGCGCGCCGGGGAGTCAACGCACTCTATGCAGCGATTTGTCTTCGCCTCCCCAGCCGATGGGCCGGCACCGTAAAGCGCCCGGCTTTGCCGCGCCGTGGCTTGACGCACCGGCGCGGCGACGTAGCCTGCCGGCCCATTTCCTCCGATGCGTTGCCAAGAAAAGAACGCGCGCCGGGTCAACCCAACCGCTCCCCTAATTCGTATCCGCAATGAGTGACTCCGCCCTCGCCGATCAAGTGTCCGGCTCTTCTCCCAAGGTCTCGCAAATCCATGAGGCGGTGATCCGCATCGCGGGCGATTCGCAGGACGGCATCCAGGCCATCGGCGGTTTCCTCGCACGGCTGGCGGGCCGCAGTGAGCAGGAAGTGATGACCTTCATGACGATCCCGAGCACGATCTCGGGCGGACCGTCGATCTTCCAGGTGCGCATCGGCTCGGGCGAGGTGCTCAGCTCGGGCGATGATGCGGATGTGCTGCTGTGCTTCTACGATCACAGCTACGAGAACCACATCAGCTCGCTCAAGCGCGGCGGCATCGTGCTCTACGACTCGGATCACGTGAAGCCCAACGAGGAACTGCTCGGTTCGTATCATCACGTGGGCGTGCCGATTTCGTCGCTCGTGGTCGAGGCGATCGGCGGGACGGGTCGTGACAAGGGCAAGAACGTGTATGCGCTCGGGCTGATTGCGCGGATGTTTTCGCTCAACGTGCCGAAGCTCGAGAAGCTGATTCAGGAACGCTTTGCGGGGAAGGATGCGAGCGTGGCGGAGACGGCGCTGTCGTGCTTCCGCGCGGGGCACAGCCACGAGGTGCAGGGGCTTTACCAGACGTTTAATTTCCAGCCCGGCGAGAATGTCGGGCAGCAGCAGGTGGTGATGAGCGGGAATGAGGCGCTGGCTTTCGGGATCATCGCGGCGGGCGTGCGCTTCGGCGCGGGGTATCCGATCACGCCGTGGAGCGACATCATGGAGCTGCTGCGGCGCGAACTGCCGAAGTATGGCGGGACGTTCGTGCAGACCGAGGACGAGATCGCGGCGATCTCGATGGCGCTCGGCGGAAGCTACGCGGGACGCGTGGCGGTGACGGGGTCGAGCGGGCCGGGCATTTCGCTCAAGACCGAAGCGCTCGGCTGGGCGGTGATGTCGGAGATGCCGGTCGTCATCATCGACGTGCAGCGCGGCGGCCCGAGCACGGGGATGCCGACGAATGTGGAGCAGAGCGACTTGAACATCGCGTGCTTCGGTGGCCACGGCGATTCGCCCCGCGTGGTGGTCGCGCCGTGCAGCGTGGAGGATTGTTTTTACACCGCGATCGAGGCGGTGAACATCGCGCGCAAATACTCGACGCCGGTGATCATCCTCAGCGACCAGGGCATCGGCACGCGCATCGAAGCCTTCCCCTACCCCGATCTCGAGAACGTCTGCCAGGACATCAGCCCCGACTTCACGCCGGTCGCCGATCACAAGCCTTACGATCTGACCACGGACGACGGCATCACGCGCCACATCGCGCCGGGCACCTACGTCGCGAGCGGGAAGTATCCGGTCGTGACCGGCCTCGAGCACGATGAACTCGGCCACCCGACCGGCTCGGGAAAACTGCACACGCAGATGAACGCGAAGCGGCGCAACAAGCTGCGCAAGCTCGCCGCCGACTTGCCGGTGCCGCAGGTGTATGGGGCGAGCGAAGGCCACGTGCTGCTCGTAAGCTGGGGCTCGGCCAAGGGCCCGATCGAGGAAGCCGTGAAGCAGGCGCGCCAGCACGGCGAAGCGATCTCCGGCCTGCACCTCAAGCATCTCAACCCGCTGCCGAATGGACTGGAGAAAATCTTCGAAGCCTTCACGCACGTCGTCGTGGTCGAACTCAACGACGAGGGCCTCTACGGCCACGGCCAGCTCTGCACCATCCTCCGCAGCCGCTACTGCGATCCGAAAATCCTGAGCGTCACGAAAACCGACGGCTTGACGTGGAAGGTGAAGGAAATCCTCGAACGCACGCTGCGGCTGACCGCGAAGAAGTAACCTTATTTCAAGACCATGAGCACCCTCACCCTCCCTCGCACCACCGCCGGCGGCACCGCCGAACTCCCCGCCGAGCGCGCGCCGCTAACAAAGAAACAAACCGCCGCCGATCACCCGACGTGGTGCCCCGGCTGCGGCGACTTCTCGGTGCTCGCGCTCTATTACAAACTCATCGAGAAGCGGAAGCTCGATCACGAGAAGATCTGCACCGTCGCCGGCATCGGCTGCTCGTCGCGCTTCCCGTATTTCGTGCAGGCGCACGGCGCGCACTTCATCCACGGGCGCGCGCTCGCCTTCGCCAGCGGCGTCTCGCTCTCGCGGCCCGACCTCCATGTATTCGTCTTCGGCGGCGATGGAGACGCATTCTCGATCGGTGGCAATCACTTCAACCACACCGCGCGCAAGAACGTGAAGCTGACCTACATCGTCATGGACAACTTCGTCTATGGCCTCACGAAGAAGCAGACCTCGCCCACGTCGCCGATCGGCTTCAAGTCGAAGACCGACGTGTGGGGCTCGCAGGATCGCCCGATCAACCCGATGAAGCAGGCCATCGCCGCCGGCGCCACCTTCGTCGCCCGCTCGACCGCGACGAACATCCCGCATCTGCTCAAGATGATGGAGGCCGCGATGGATCACGACGGCTTCAGCTACATCGAGTGCCTCAGCGAGTGCATCGAGTTCTATCCCGGCGCGTTCGACGCCGCGAACCCGCGCAAGGGTGGCGCATTCCCCGAGGTCCCCGCCGATCACGACGCGACCAATGAATACCGCGCCTACGAACTCGCCGACACCGCGTGGCCCGGCACGTTCGGCCTTTTCTATCAAGTTCAGCGCCCGACCAAGAACGCGAACGAGGCGAAGATCGTCGCCGACCTTCGCGCGAAGGTCGAAGGGCTCGCCGACTGGGAGATCCTGAAGCGGAACTTCGACCGCATGAAGTAGCTGTAGCCACGGCGCTCAGCGCCGTGCTCGCGTCGCAGAGCGACGCGGCTACATTGCGCCATGCCCGATCCGCTCGATCCGACTCATGCGTTTACCTCCGCGTTCACGGGCGTGTTCGTGAGCTTCGGCGGGGTGATCGCGGTGTCGCTGGGCGGGCATGCATTTGGGTCGATGCTGCACGAGGGCGCACGATCGATCGCCGCGATCCCGACCGCGGGATGGTCCGCGCTGAGCGCGCCGGCCTTTCACCCGGTCGAGCTTATCTTCACGTGGATCGCGTGTTTCGTCGGCAGCCTGGTGACGTGGCGCGGATGGCCGTTCCTCCTCTTCGACGCATGGCTGCTCGTGCGGCTTCGCAGCGGCATGGAGCTGTTCCAGGTGCTGCTGCTGCTCGCGATCACACAGCCGCTTCATTCCCTGCTGCTCACCGATAAGTTTTCGCCGCTCACCGCCGCCGAGCTGGGAGTCGGCGCCGTCCTGTGGCTCATCGCGTCCGCCGCCATCGCGGCGCTGGCGCTGTGGTGGCGGCACACCAGCGAGAACGCGCCCGAGCCGGAGGCGGAGCCGGAGCTATGATCTTCCGAATCCTCATCATCCTCGCGCCGCTCGTCTGGCTCGCGTGGAAGACGTGGAACTTCGTGCAGAGCGGAGGTTCCCTGCGCGAGCGGGCGGTCGCGCTGCGGGGCGCGATCGCGTTCTGGCTCATCGGCATCATTGTCCTGATCGGGTTCGTGTTCACGCCCATGCCCTTCAAGCTGCTGCTGGTCATCCCGGCGTTTCTCGTCGCGGGCTCCGTGGGCAAGGCGTTCCGCGATGCGCGCAATCGGCTCCGGGCCGAGGAGTCGGGGCGCGCCGACCTCGAAAAGATGAAGCGGATTAACCGGGTTGAGAGTTGAGGATTGCGCGCCACCTTTTGACCATGCGTCCACCCGTCCTCGCCGCCCTCGCCCTCATCGCCCTCTCCGCCGCGACCACTCTCTGCGTGCTCGCCGGCGACGAAAAGAAAGCCGCCAAACCGAAGGAACCCGCCGTGAAACCCGAAGACCTCAGCAAACTCAGCGACGAAGAACTGCGCGCGAAACTCACGCCCGAGCAATACCGCATCTGCAAGCAGTGCGGCACCGAGCCGCCCTTCCGCAACGCCTACTGGAACAACCACGAGGCCGGCATCTACGTCGATGTCATCAGCGGCGAGCCCCTCTTCTCGAGCACGCACAAGTTCGACAGCGGCACGGGCTGGCCGAGCTTCTGGCAGCCGATCAAGGAATCCGCGGTGAAGAAGAACGAGGACAAGAGCTACGGCATGGTTCGCGTCGAAGTGAAGTCCACGAAAGCAGACGCACACCTCGGCCACATCTTCGACGACGGCCCGAAGCCGACCGGCCTGCGCTACTGCATCAACAGCGCCTCGCTCAAATTCATTCCCGTCGCCGATCTCGAGAAGGCGGGGCTGGGCGAGTATCGCAAGCTCTTCGAGGGCGCGGCGAAAAAGTAAGCGCGCTCAGTTCTTCGGCACGAACCAGAGGTTGCGATACACGACCGGGTTGCCGTGGTGCTGGAGCTGGATCGGCCCGAGTTCCGGGCCTTCCTTGCGGCCGGCGGCTCGCGTCGCGGTCCCCACCGACACACGGTCCTGCACGAGCACGCCATTGAGCTTCACGCTCATCACCGCGTCCTTGGTTTTCGCGCCGTCGGCGCCGAACTGCGCGACGTCGAACTCAATGTCGTAGGTCTGCCACGAGAGCGGCGGGAAGCACATGTTCAGCTTCGGCTTCGAGATCGTATAGATGCCGCCCGCTTCGTTGTTCTCACCCGCGAGCCCGAAGGAATCGAGCACCTGGCACTCGAAACGATCCTGCAAATACACCCCGCTATTTCCGCGAGCCTGCCCGCGCGCCGCCGGCATGAACGGCGTGCGAAACTCCACGTGCAACGTCCCACTCCCGAACTCCCGGACCGACTTCACCCCGCACTGCAGCCAGCCCTCGGGCGTCATCTTCCCGCCCTTCCACTGGTCCGCGCTCTTTCCATCGAAAAGCACCACCGCACCCGCGGGCGGCTTCGCCCCGAGCGTCGGCGACTGCCGCTCGATGCGCCGGAGCGCAAACGTCTTCCCGTCGCGATTCGTCCCGTTGATCGCGCCGTCGGCGATCTCGCCCTTCCACTCCGCGCTCGAGAAAACCACGCGCGCCCCGTCGCGCTGCGCGTCGAGTTCCAGCTTCTTCTCCGCCTCACCCCCCGCGCCCGGCAGCCCCGGCGTCCAGCCGACGACGCGGAATTTCCCATCGCCCAGCGCGATCACCTGCGCCGCGCAGCCTTCGCCCGTGTATTCGCCCTGCACCGCGAAGTCCGGCCCCGCGCTCGCGGCATCGGTGAAAGTCGGGGAAGGGTCCGCTGCGAGAGCAGACGTGGCGACGGCGAGGAGGATAAGTCGGGTGGGATTCATGGCGGGACCCATCGCACAATCCGCCATGCGCGCTTTCGTTGGGTCGCTCGTGCCGCAGTTTTCCACTCGCCGCGAAACCCGCGCCTGCCGCAGCATCGCCACGCACCGTGACCATTCTCCCGGCCTCATCCGCCCTCATCGCCGCCTCCCTCATCGCCCCGGGATTCCTCTCCATCCCGCGCGGCCAATACCTCATCGCCCTCATCTGCGTCCTCCTCGCCACGGCGACGGTCCTCGTTCACTACGAAGTGCTGCGCCTGCTCTCCGCGTGGCTGGGCCGGATGCGACAGCTCCATCGCCTGCGCGTGCTCGTGCTCATCCTCGGCCTGCTCGGCACCCACGTCTTCGAGATCTGGATCTACGCCGCCGGCTACGCCGTGTTCGACGGCGTCGCCGACTTCGGGAGCATCGTCCACGTCCCACCCACGCCGGACGCGAGCCACTGGCTCGACTACGTCTATTTCTCCTTCATGACCTACACGACCGTCGGCTACGGCGACCTCGTCCCGCACGGCCCCATCCGCTTCATCGCCGCCACCGAAGCCCTCACCGCGTGGGTTCTGCTCGGCTGGTCCGCCTCCTTCACCTTCCTCGAGATGCAGCGGTTCTGGAAAGAGCCGAAGGCGTAGCCGCCCCGGATCGTTCAGCCTCTGCAGCACCCCGTTTTCGTCGCGACTTCTCTCGTTCGCGAAAGGCATTCTGCGGCGGATTCGGACCACGGCACGGCGCAAACACTCCTTCGCGCGCCCGCGCACGCGGTTTGGATTTGGCTTGCGGGCGGGGTTGGTTTTCCCTGGCGGACGGAACCACCGCCCATGAACATCGAACCGCTCGAATCGCGTATCGCTCCCGCCGCCGTCTTCAAATATACGGACGTGGACGGGGATCTCGTCACGGTGAAGCTGGCGATCGGCGACATCAATGACCTCGTCGCAGCGCTGACTTTCTC
>JBEBGD010000116.1:0-16631 GCA_040081625.1 Chthoniobacteraceae bacterium | reverse complement strand
CTGCCGGGGTGGGGGCCCCGGCATCGGCGGGGGCAGTGAACGTGACCTCGGTATCGCTGATCTGGAGCTGCGGCTCCTTGAAAAGCTTGCGCTCCTTGTCGGTGAGTTTCACGACCGGGCTGCCGAGCAGCTCGACCTGGTCGATCAAGGCCTTGGAGTGGACTTCGAGCTTCGCGAGCTGGTCGAGCACGAGCTTCTTCACGCGGTCGCGGCGCGCCTGTTCCTTTTGCTGGCGCAGGACGATGCCGCGCAGGATGTCGTTTTCCTCGGCGAGTTTCTTCCGTTCCTCGACGCCGGCGGCCGCCTCGCTCTTGACCGAGGTGAGTTCCTTGGCCTGCGTGTCGAGTTGCACGCGCAGGTCGTTCATCTGCGTCTGGAAATCGGCGCTCTGCTTTTGCGCGTCCACGAGCTGGGCGCGGGCCGTCGTCAGATCCTTGTTCAAGTCGGCGATCTTCTTGTCCTTCTCCGCGCCCTCGGCCTTGAAGGTGGTGATCTGCTTCTCCGCGTCCTGGAGCTTCGCCATGAGCTGCGTGTTTTCGGTCAGCAGCTTGTCCACGTTCTTTGCCGCCTCTTTCATCCGGGTCAGTTGCGCGAGCGCGTCGTCGCGTTCCCCGGTGATCTTGGTGAGCTGATCCTGAACCTTCCCGAGCTTCATCTCGAGGTCGCCCTTCTCGCGCACGACCACGTCGATCTTCTTCTGCATGTCAGCCAGTTTCTTCGGCGTCTCGGTGTTCTCCTTCTTCACTGCGTCGCGCTCGGCGGTGGCGGTGAGCAGTTCCTGCTGAGCCTTGGTGAGCTTCGCCTCGATCGTGGTCTTCTCGGTGGTCGTCTTGTCGAGTTGTTTGCGCGCTTCGGTGCTTTCCTTGCGCAAGTCGTCGCGCTCCGCCGTGGTGGCGGTCAGCTCGTTGCGGGTGACCGTCGCGCGGCCGGCGAATTGTTCGCTCAGCTCCATCTCGGCGTCGCGCTCGATGAGCATCTGCCGCAGCGCCTTCTTCGCATCGGCGGCTGCCTTTTGCAGCGCGGATAGCTCGGTCGTGCTCTTTGTGCCGGTCTTCTCGGCGTCGAGCAAGGCGGTCTCCGCGCGGTCGGCACGCTTTTGCACGACTTCGAGTTTATCGGTGGCGTCCTTCGCGTCGCGGGCTGCTTGCTCGTATTTCTTTGCGAGTTCTTCCTTTTCTTCTGTCGCCTTGCCGAGTCGCTCGCGCGTGGAGGTCAGGTCGGTCTGGAGGGCCTCGATGCGGCTTTGGATTTCCTGGATCGGATCGCCGCCGCTCTTCTTCGCGGTGCCGCGGGTGGACGGCGTCGCTTTCGGGAATGTATCCGGCGGCAGCGGGTTGTCCGGATTCGCCGGGAGTTCGGGCTCGACGGGTCCGGCGGGTGGCTGCTGCGAGCCCGGCCGGCCGGCGGCCGCCGGCTGCAAACGCGTGACCGCTTCCGCGGCCTTCTCGCGCCGATGCTTGACGATCGCGGGATTCCACTCCGGCCAGCGCGAGGAGATCGCGTCGAGGACATCGATCGCCTTGTTGTAGGCGGTCAGTGCGCCGCGGGCGTTGCCCGAGGACTCGGCCTTTTCGCCCTTCTGGAAGTTCAGGAAGGCGTCGAGGAACTGATCGGAAGCGTCGCCCTCAGCGAATGCCGTGGAAGCGGCAAGGCAGATGACGGAGAGAAGGGCGAGGGCGTGGGCGCGCATGGGTGATTGAAAAAAGGCCGCCGAGACTAGTGGAATTGACACGACTACGCAACGGCTTCTGATGGGCCCCTTCGATGCCTCATCCCAACCGCCCGCAATCCGCCGTCCCCGAGCCCCTCCGCTGGATCGACCCCTCGCTGCTCGCGCAGTTCTCCGCCGCCAACACCGACGCGCATAGGCTGGCCTCGAGCCGTGGCACCTGGGTCGAGCGCCTTGGCGAAGACGTGCTCATCAGCCACCGTCACGCGGATGGACTCACCGCCGCGCGCGGGGAACTAGCCACGTGGGCGGCGACGAATGCGCTGCCGGTTCGGCGCATCTTCGGACGAGTCCTCCCGCGACAGAACGACGAACGTAGCCGCCCGGCGCTGATCGAGGGCGACCCCGCGCTGCCGCTCACCACCACGGTCTCCGAGGCGGGCCTGCGCTACGGGATCGATTTCGAGGCGGGATACTCCGCCGGCCTTTTCCTCGACCAGCGCGCGAACCGCGCCTTTCTCCGCGCTCGTCCTGTGCGGAGGTTGCTGAACACTTTCGCCTACACGTGCTCTTTCTCCGTCGTCGCTGCGAGCGCCGGCGCGCAGACGGTGAGCGTCGATCTCTCGAAAAAGTCCATCGAGCGCGGGCAGCAGAATTTCGCCCTCAACGAACTCGCCCAGGACTCCCATCAATTCCTCGCCGACGATGTGCTCGAAGTGATCCCGAATCTCGCGCGACGCGGCGAGCTCTTCGACGCCATCGTGCTCGATCCGCCGACCTTCTCGCGCGGAAACCGCGGCCGCCGCTTCCAGGTCGAGAACGACTTTGGCGCGTTGCTGGACGCCGCGATCGAAGTGGCCGACCGAAATACGCGCGTGCTGCTCTCGACCAATTGCACCCGCATCAGCCAGCGCCAGCTCGAACTGCTCGCGCGCGCCGCGCTCAAGCAAGCCCGCCGCCCTGGCGAACTGCACCGCGAGCCGCCGCTGGCGGACATCCCGGCGGAGTTCGCGGCGAAGACGCTGTGGGTGCTTTTGCGTTGAAGTTGAAACTTCCGCATTGCCTCCCGCTCCGCATCGCCGAAACACTCGCGCACATGATCGCTGCCATCGCACTTCTCGTCATCGCCATCGCCTGGCGCCTTCTCGGACTCGGACACCGCGACGATTTCGCGTGGATGCACAATTTCGCTCCGCTCTCGGCGATCGCGCTGTGCGGCGCCCTCGCGCTCCCGCGCCGCGTCGCCTTCGCACTGCCGCTGGTCGCGCTGCTCGCGACGGACATCATCCTCAACCGTTACTACGGCGTCGGGATGGTGAGCCTGGAAATGCTCGCGCGCTACGCGGTGCTCGCCGCCATCGCCGGCGCGGGCTGGTGGCTGCGGCGCAACCCTCAGGCGCTCGCCGTGCTCGGTGCGAGCGCGCTCTGCTCGGTGATCTTCTACTTCGTCACGAACACCGCCTCGTGGATGGGTGAACCCGCCTACGCGAAGACCTTCGCAGGCTGGGCGCAGGCGCTCACCGGCGGGCTTCCCGGCTACCCGCCGACGCTCGTCTTCTTCCGCAACACGCTGCTGAGCGACGTGATTTTCACCGCGCTCTTCCTGCTCTGCACGCGCGCCGCGCTCGCGCCTTCGCGACACGCGACCGAAGCGGAGGCGCCTCGCTGGACGTAAGGATAAAGTCCACCTTACGGCGCGAGAATCGACGGTCGTTTCGCACCGGGACCGGCGTGCCGGAGCTTGTTGTCGTTCGCACAAAACAAAACCGCCCCGGCCTTTCGACCGGGGCGGCTTTGGGAAACGCGATTCGCGCTCGGAGTGGCGGCTACTTCTTCTTCACGGCGCGCTTTTCCTCGATTGCTGCCTGGGCGGCGGCGAGGCGGGCGACGGGGACGCGGAAGGGCGAGCAGCTCACGTAGTTCAGGCCGAGCTTGTGGCAGAACTTCACGCTGTCGGGATCGCCGCCGTGTTCGCCGCAGATGCCGAGCTTGATGTTCGGACGGCTGCTGCGGCCTTTCTCGACCGCGATGCGCATGAGCTGGCCGACGCCGACGGTGTCGAGGGTGGCGAAGGGGTTCTTCTTGAACACCTCGTTCTCGATGTAGGGCATCATGAAGTTGCCCATGTCGTCGCGGCTGATGCCGAGCGCGGTCTGCGTGAGGTCGTTCGTGCCGAAGCTGAAGAACTCCGCGCTGCTCGCGATCTCGTCGGCGGTCAGCGCGCCGCGCGGGACTTCGATCATGGTGCCGACCATGTAGTCGAACTTCACCTTCTTCTCGGCCATGACTTCCTTCGCAACGCGATGGACGATCTCAGCCTGAAGGTCGAATTCCTTCCGGAAGCCGACGAGCGGGATCATGATCTCGGGCTTCACCTTGATCTTCAGTTTCACCACATCAGCGGCGGCCTCGAAGACGGCGCGGGCCTGCATCTCGGTGATCTCGGGATACGCGATGCCGAGGCGGCAGCCGCGGTGTCCGAGCATAGGGTTGAACTCGTGCAGGTCCTTCACGCGCTGTGAGATTTTCTCGGAGCTGATCCCGATCTTCTCCGCAAGCGACTGCTGCGACGCGTGGTCGTGCGGAAGGAACTCATGGAGCGGCGGATCAAGGAAGCGGATCGTGGCCGGGTAGCCTTTCAGCGCCTTGAAGATGCCGGTGAAATCCTTGCGCTGATACGGCAGGAGTTTCTTGAGCGCGGCGATGCGGTCCTCGGTCTTGTCGGCGAGGATCATCTCGCGCATCGCGTCGATGCGGTCGCCTTCGAAGAACATGTGCTCGGTGCGGGTGAGGCCGATGCCGACGGCGCCAAACGCGAGTGCGTTCTCGGTCTGCTCGGGGTTGTCGGCGTTCGTGCGGACATCCATGCGGGTGGCTTGCGCGCACCACTTCATGAGCTGGTTGAAGGCGGCGAATTTCTCCGTCTTCTGCGCACGCTTATCGCCGTGGATGGTGCCGGTGATGATCTCGCTCGGCTGCGTGGCGAGCTGGCCGCCATAAACGACGCCGCTGGTGCCGTCGATCGAGAGGAAGTCGCCTTCCTTGAACGTCTGGCCGGCGACCTTCACGGTCTTCGCCTTGTAGTCGATCTGGAGCGCCGAGGCGCCGCAGATGCAGACCTTGCCCATCTGCCGCGCGACGAGCGCCGCGTGCGAGGACACGCCGCCTTTCGCCGTGAGGATGCCCTCGGCGGCGATCATGCCGCGAAGATCTTCCGGCGACGTTTCGTTGCGGACGAGCAGGACTTTCTCGCCCTTCTCCGCAGCCGCGGCGGCGCGGTCAGCGTTGAGGTAGATTTTGCCCGAAGCCGCGCCGGGTCCAGCCGGGAGGCCAGTCGCGAGGGCCTTCGCCTTCTTCACGTCGGCCACGTCGAAGATCGGCGCGAGGAGCTGGTCGAGCTGATCGGCGGGGTTGCGCATCACCGCAGTCTCCCAGTCGATGAGCTTCTCCTTATACATATCCATCGAGAACTTCAGCGCGGCTGCGGCGGTCCGCTTGCCGTTGCGCGTCTGGAGCATGAACAGCTTCCCTTCCTGCACCGTGAACTCGACGTCCTGCACGTCCTTGAAATGCTTCTCGAGCGTCGCGCGGACCTTCATCAGTTCCGCATACGACTTCGGCATCGCCTTCTTGAGCGCGGAGACCGGCTCCGGCGTGCGCACGCCGGCGACCACGTCTTCGCCCTGGGCGTTGATCAAAAACTCGCCGTAGAACTCGTTCGTGCCGTTCGCCGGGTTGCGGGTGAAGGCCACGCCGCTGCCCGAAGTCTCGCCGGTGTTGCCATAGACCATCGCCTGCACATTGACGGCTGTGCCCCACTCCTGCGGGATGTTGTATTTGCGGCGATAAACGATCGCGCGGTCATTCATCCACGAACCGAACACCGCGCCCGCCGCACCGCGGAGCTGGTCCCACGGATTGTTCGGGAAGGCTTTGCCCGTGCGCTCTTTCACGAGCTTCTTGAAGGCCGCGACGAGCGCCTTGTAGTCCGCCGCGACGAGCTTCGAATCGTCGATGTCGTGCTGGCCGTAGGTCTTGTCCTTGTAGTGCTCGATCAGCGCTTCAAAGGGATCGTGATCCTCGCCCTCGCGCTTCTGCACGCCCATCACCACGTCGCCATACATCTGGATGAAGCGGCGGTAGCAATCCCACGCGAATCGCTCGTTCTTCGTCGCCTTGACCAGCGCGAGCACGGTCTCGTCGTTGAGCCCGAGGTTGAGGATCGTGTCCATCATGCCCGGCATGGAGTCACGCGCGCCGGAGCGCACCGCGACGAGGAGTGGGAAGCCCGTCGAGTCGCCGAACTTGTAGCCCATGATCTTCTCCATGTTGGCCACGCCCTTTTCCATCTCGGCCTGAAGCGTCGTCGGATAGGTCTTCTTGTGCGCGTAAAAGTAGGTGCAGACTTCCGTCGTGATCGTGAAGCCGGGAGGCACCGGCAGCCCGATGCGCGTCATCTCCGCGAGGTTCGCGCCTTTTCCGCCGAGGAGCGCCTTCATTGAGCCGTCGCCGTCGGCTTTGTTCGCGCCCCACGTGTAAACGTATTTCGTTTTCGCGCCGTTGCTGCTGGTCTTGGCCCGCGAGGGCGGGAGCTTCACTGTCTTTGTCTTGGTTGCCATATAGAGGTTTGTCGGTTGATGAGGATGCGTCGTCTGCGGGGAGAAAATCTGCCGTCGCGGCAGCCATCTCGGCTGCGCTCCGGGAAAAGAGCCGCGGCTTATGCCACAGGCGCGCGGCAGTGCAAAGGTGGTTTTTTCTCAACGCGGTTCGCACACGCGGAATCGCGCTGGCGTTCGATTCTCCAGCGCACGAACGTCGCCGCGACGCAACCCATGCAGTGCTGAACCCATGGCCCTCAACCGCAAAGCCCCAGACCAGCACTCGGCGCGAACGCTGACCGTGCGCAACAAGCTCGGTTTGCACGCCCGGCCGGCGGCGCAGTTGGTTCGCGCCGTGCAGAGCTTTCGCAGCGACCTGTGGATCGTCTCCGGCGGCAAACGCTACGATGCGGGCCGGCTCATGGAGTTGCTCACGGCGAATCTCGATCACGGTGCGACCTTCGAGATCGAGGCTCACGGACCGGACGCCGAGGCTGCTGTCACCCGTGTCGAGCAACTGCTGATCGAGTTCCGGGATGCCGAGGAACGCGGCGAAATGTCGTGAAAACGCTCCACCTTTTTCCGGCCAGCCGTCATCGTTTCCGCATCCATGCCCGAAGCTCCGCACGTCGCAGTCGCCAGCGCGCTTTCTCCGCGATTCCGCGCGGTGCTCGCGGAGGCGTGGCGTTTCGCGGAGCGCGTCGGCGCGCGATTCTCGATCCTGCATGGGGGTGAGCGGACCGATGCGAAGGAAGCCAAGTTTCGCGACGCGATCGTCGCGCTCGGTCTGCCGCACGACACGCCCGTGCATTTTCGGGAAGGCGAGCCGGGCCCGGCGCTCATCGCGCTGGCTCGCGAGCATCGCGCCGATTTGCTGATCGCCGGCGCACTCGAGCGCGAGGCGGGTCCGCATTTCCTCAGCAGCGTCGCGCGCACGCTCCTGCGCGACGCGCCGTGCTCGCTCGTTCTCTTCACCGAGCCTCGCGAGGAGCCGCAGCCGTTGCGCCGGATCGTGGTCATCACCGATTATTCGGACGCCGCGCGCGAAGCGTATCGCCGGGCGCTACACCTGGCCGAGCGCGAAAGCGTCGAGGCGCTGCACGTTCTCTCGGTCGTAAGTCCATTCTCCGCCGCTCGCGCGCAACTCGGCAGCGATGTGACTCCCGCGCGCGATGAGGAGGCGTTGCTCGACGAGTTTTGCAGCGCCGGTGCGGACTCTCAAGTGCCGATCGATGCGCGAGTGATCCATTCCACCACCGGCATGGGCGCGTCCGATTTCACCCGCACGATCGAAGCTGATCTGCTCGTCGTGCCCGCGGCCACTGATCCCGCGCGCGGCACGGTGCTGCCGCCATACATGGATTGGGTCGGGCAGGTGATCCCGTGCAACCTCTGGGTCGTCAAACAGCGCGCGAACTGACGGGGCTTACGCCGTCTCCGCCGCCGCCGCCAACCGCTCCTCCATGTCCGCCCGCTGGAGCGACTCGATCATCTGCGCGATCTCGCCCTCGAGGAAGCGGTCGAGACTGTAGAGCGTCAGCTCGATGCGGTGATCGGTCACACGGTTCTGCGGGAAGTTGTAGGTGCGGATTTTCTCCGAGCGGTCACCCGAGCCGATCTGCGATTTGCGCTGCGCCGCGTATTTCTCGGCCTCGGCGCGCTGCTTCACCTCGAGCAGGCGCGTGCGCAGGATCGTGAGCGCCTTCTCCTTGTTCTTCTGCTGACTGCGGCCGTCCTGGCAGCGGACGATCGTGCCCGTCGGGATGTGCATCACCTGCACGGCGGAGTCGGTCGTGTTCACGCCCTGGCCGCCGGGGCCGCCAGCGCGGCAGACTTCGATCCGAATCTCGTCGGGCTTGAGTTCGAGATCGACATCCTCCGCCTCCGGCAGCACGGCCACCGTCGCGGCGCTCGTGTGGATGCGACCCTGCGCCTCGGTCGCCGGCACGCGCTGCACGCGATGCACGCCGCTCTCGTAGCGCAGCTTTCGGAAGACGCCATCACCGCTGACTTTGAAGATGATTTCCTTGAACCCGCCAATGTCGCCCACGCTCGATTCGAGGCTCTCGATCTTCAGCCCCGCCGTCTCCGCATAGCGGCAATACATCCGGTATAGATCGCCCGCGAAAAGCCCCGCCTCATCGCCGCCGGTGCCGGCGCGGATCTCGACGATCGCATCCTTGTCCTCGTTCGGATCAGGCGGCAGCAGGGAGAGTTGCACATTGCGATCGAGCGCTGCGATCCGCTCCTCGAGTTGCGGTAGTTCCGCCTTCGCCATGTCGGCAAGTTCGTCCGTGCCCTTCGCGAGGTCGGTATTCTCCGCGTGCTCGGCGCGCGCCTTTTCCAGCGACCGCCAGTCCGCGAGCAGCTCCTTCAGCCGCATGTGCTCGCGCAGGATGTCCTTCGACTTGCGCGGATCGGCATATGCCGCACCGGAAACGATCAACGCTTCGATTTCGTCGAAGCGTGCACGTTTGCGAGTGATGAGTGGTGCGAAGTCCATGAGACAAAACAAAACGGTGAAGGCGCGTGGGCACCTTCACCGTTCAGAAAATCGAAAACTGGCCAGCTAGGCTGACGCGCCCGCCTTCTTCGCGACGCGCTGGGGCATATTGGCGTAACGCTTAGAGAACTTCTCGATGCGCCCCGCCGTATCGACGAACTTCTGCTCGCCGGTGAAAAACGGATGGCAAGCCGCGCAGATGCCAATGCTGAGATTCTTCCGCGTCGAGCGCGTGTGATACATCTTGCCACAGGCGCAGCGGATGCTGGTCGGTTCGTAGTCGGGATGGATGCCGTCTTTCATAGTCAGGAAAAAGGAGTGCGGACGCTAGCTGCGATCGTTACTCGTGCAATGGAAAAGATGCCGACGCTCGATTTCACCCCGCTGCTCGAACCGTGGCAGCAAATGCTCGCACGCCGCCGCGCCGCTACTGCGGTCCTCTCGCCGGACGGTTCGACGCTTCGCACGTTCGCACAGATCGACGACGAAGCGCGCGAGCTTGCACCGCGATTCGCCGCGCTTGCGCCGGGCTCGATCGTCGCGGTGCAGATCGGCAATTCCCCGAGCTGGCCGGCCGTCTTCCTCGCGCTGCTCCGCGGCGGCCACATCACGCTCCCACTCGGTGCGGATACGCAGCCGCCGTCATTCGCAAACGCATTGCTCGACGCGACCCTCGCGATCCACCCGAAACTCGGAACTCGAGACTCGAGGCTGCCCGCCACCGCCCTGCTCAAGCTCACCAGCGGCACGACAGGCGCTCCGCGCGCGATTCGCTTCACCGCCGCGCAACTCGCCGCAGACTGCGAGCACATCTGCGCGACCATGGGCATTGGCGACGGTGATGTGAACTTCGGTGTCATTCCATTCGCGCACAGCTACGGCTTCAGCAATCTGCTCACCCCGCTCCTTCTGCGCGGCGTGTCGGTCGTCGCCGCCGAAGACCGCCTGCCGCGCGCTATTCTCGACGGCCTCGCCCGCAGCGGCGCAACCGTCTTTCCCGGCACGCCCGTGCTCTTCCAGCATCTCGCTGAGATCGACGCTCCTTCGCCCCCGCGACTGCGCCTCTGCATCTCCGCGGGCGCGCCGCTCTCCCGCGCGGTGTGGGCGAAGTTTCACGCGCGCTTCGGCCTCCCGCTTCACACATTCTACGGCGCGAGCGAGAGCGGCGGCATCGCCTACGATCGCGCGGGTGAGCTACCGGAGGAAGGCCTCGTCGGCGAGGCTATGGACGGCGTCAGCGTCGAGCTCGATCCGTTCACCGTCCGGAGCGCCGCGGTGGGCGAGGGTTATTTCCCGGACGAGTCGCCCGAGAGTCTCGGCGGCGGATGCTACCGCCCGCCCGACCTCGTGCGGCGCGGCGAGCACGGGCTCGTGATAGCGGGCCGATCGGGCGATGTCATTAACGTCGGCGGCCGCAAGCTCAACCCGCTCGAAGTCGAGCAGTGCCTCGCAAAGTTTCCCGGCGTGCGTCAGGTCGCCGTCTTCGGAGTGCCCTCAAAACTGCGCGGAGAAGAACCCGTCGCGTGTGTTGCCGGCGAGATCGATCCCGCCGCGCTTCAGCGCCACGCCGCCTCTGCGCTCGCGCCGTGGCAGGTGCCGCGCGATGTATGGCTCGTCGCCGCGTTGCCCGTCAGCGAGCGCGGAAAAATCAGCCGCCAGAATCTCGCCGCGCAATACGCCGCGAGAAACCCGAATCTCGAGACCCGAAACCCGAACCAAACGTGACCACCGCCCTAGTCGCCGACCCGCTTTGCGAAACCCACGATCCCGGCCACGGCCATCCCGAGAAGCCGCGACGCTTTCGCGCAGTGATGAACGCGCTCGATTCCGCTGGCCTCACCGCAAAGCTCACCCGGCTCGAGCCGCGCGATGCGACGATCGACGACCTCGCGCTTGTCCACGCCCGCAGCTACCTCGCGCTCGCCGAGCGCGAGATCGAGGCCGGCGCGAGCCAGCTCTCCACCGGCGACACGCAGGTCAACAACCGTTCATGGGCCGCCGCGCAACGCGCCGCTGGCAGCGCCATCGCCGCGATCGACGCCGTCTGCACCGGCCACGCACAGCGCGCCTTCTGCGTCGTGCGACCGCCTGGGCATCACGCCGGCGCGGCTTACGGCATGGGCTTCTGCGTGGTGAACAACATCGCCCTCGCCGCGCGCCACGCGCAGAAGCGCCACGGACTCGGCAAGGTGCTCATCGTCGATTGGGACGTTCACCACGGCAACGGCACGCAGGACATTTTCTACGAAGACGGCAGCGTGTTCTTCTGCTCCACGCACCAGAGTCCGTGGTATCCCGGCACCGGCGCGAAGGACGAGACGGGTCGCGGCGACGGCCTCGGCACCACGATGAATTTTCCGCTCCCTGCCGCCTCCGGCCGCGCTGAAGTGCTCGGTGCAATCGAGACGAAGCTCGTGGCGGCGATGGAGAAGTTCCGCCCCGAACTCGTGCTCGTGAGCGCCGGCTTCGACTCGCGCATCAACGACCCGCTCGGCCAGTTCACGCTCACCGACGAGGACTTCGCCGACCTCACGCGCGTCGTTCGCAAGGTCGCCGACGATCACGCGCAAGGCCGCGTGGTCAGCTTGCTCGAAGGCGGCTATTCGCTCACCGGCCTGGCCAGCGCGTCGGCGGCGCATGTGACTGCGCTGCTCTAACGCCGGGACTCCGCCAACTCCGAATAGAGCGCGACGTAGCCGGCGACGAGCGCGTCCCACGAGTATTCTTCGCGCGCCCATTCCGCGATGACCGCGCGGTCGCTCGGCGTCGCTTTCGCCGCGCCGAAGAATCGCGTGAGCGCGGCTGCGACGCTCTTCACCGTCGGCTCCGTCGCTAGAACGCCGACGCTGCCCGCCTGCGCCCACGGAGTCGTCGTCGTCGTCAGTGCCGGCGTGCCGACCTGCAACGCCTCGAGCACGGCCAGCCCGAAATTCTCCGAGTGCGACGGAAGGCAGAACAGGTCCGCGCCTTGAAAATACGCCCATCTCGCGTCGCCCCACACCGGCCCGATCCACTCGACGCGCGCTGTCAGCGGCTTCGCGAGCTGGCGGAGTTCGCTGACGTAACGCGCATCGCCTTCGCCCACGATCACGAGCCGCAACTCTGCGGGGCAGGGGATCTGCGCGAGCGCACGCAGGAGCAGGTCGAGGCCCTTCTTCACGTGGAGGCGAGAGAGAAACAGCAGCACCGTCTCGTCCCGAGTCCATCCGAGCTTCGCTCGCGCGTTGTCGTAGTCGGGCACTGCATCGCCGGTGAAACCGAGCGGCAGCGTGGCAATCCGCGCGCGCGGAAGGAACTCCCGGAGCCGTCGAGCTTCGCCCGCCGCAGTGGCGAGCAGCGCATCCGCACGCGCGAGATGCGCTCGCTCGATGAACTGGAAATACGGCCACTTCTTCCACCACTTGTGATGCCACGCCCACGGCTCGAGCATCCCGTGCGGCGAGACGATCATTGCCACGCCGCGCTCACGCAGCCGCGCCGAAAGCCGGGACTGGTCGCGGCGCCAGAGTCCGTGGAAGTGGACCACTTCGCCAGGCTGCGCGGTCGATGCGGCGCCGTTGCGCACGATGACTCCGGCCCGGCGCAGCGCCGACTCCATCGAACGGATTGCGGCATCGAGTCCACCTACGCGCAGCTCCGGCGGAGGCTCGACAAAGTGGACCGTCATCTCTGCATCGTCTCCCGGTAGAGCGCGTCGTAGCTCGCGGCCATGCTCGCGAACGAAAACTGTTCCTCCGCGAGCCGGCGCATCCGCGCTCCCATTGCAGCGAGCCGTGGACGGTCCGCGAGCGTGGCGATCCACGAGCCCGTTGCATCGGCGCACAGCGCATCGTCAGCGCCGATGAACGGCATCTCCGCCAGCAGATGCTCCGTGATCGCGCACGGCAGGCCCGCCGACATCGCCTCGAGGATCGCGAGCGGCAGGCCCTCGAATTCCGCGACGTGGAGGAACACATCCGCGGCAAACAGCGCCGGCAGAACATCGCCCTGCCACGGCAGACGCTGCACCGTGCCGCCGAGGCCGAGTTTCGCGACGCGGGCATCCCATTCCGCCGCGAGGCCGCCGTCTCCGACCCACAGAAACTTGGTCGTCGGATTCGCGGCTGCGATGAGCCGGGCCTGCTCGAGAAATGCGAGCGGACGTTTTTGCGGCACCAATCGTCCGACTGCGACGATGAGCATTTGATCCGCGGCGACTCCGAGTTCCGCGCGCTTCGCGGCGCGCAGGGGTTCACGCATCCCGAGGTCGAAAAGCGGCACCCCGGTGTAAACGACGCGCACCCGCGAGTCGTCGCCGACAAACTCCCGCAGCTCGCGCCGCCGCTGCTCCGGCACCGTCACGAGCAATCCGTCGTAGGCCTTCAATGCACGGCGCGAGACGGCATCGCGCAGACCGGCGAACCGCGCGCGCAGATACCGGGCGCCTTGTGTGATGTGGATCGTGCACAGACTCGGGATGCTTGCGATTCGCGCAGCGGCGAGCAGATCCAGTCCGTCCTCGAGGTTCTGCTTGTTGATGTGAACGAATTCCGCGCCCGAGGCGCGCCACGAGTCCGCGACGCGTCGCGCCGAGGCCGAGTCGCGGTAGCTCGCGAGCGAGCGAAGCGTGCGGTCGTAGGTGTTGACGTAGTCGCAGCGATGCACTTCGCCGATGCTCGAGAAGCTGCGCGCGAGTTCGTCCATGCGCGGATGGCTCGAGGCCCAAAGCATCGGTTCGTGCCCTCGATCGGCGAGCGCGCGAGCGAGGTAGAGCAGGTAAAGTTCGCCTCCGCCGCGCGATCCCGAGCTGCTGCTGGCGAGCAGAATCTTCATCGCGCCAACACCTCCCCGATGGCTGCGACCCACTTCGCCGCGCCGACCTCTGGCGCATACTCCGTCGCCCGGCTTCGCGAAGCTTCGCCGAAACGCGTGATCAGCTCCGGCTCGTCGATGAAACGGCGCATCGCGGCGAGCAACGCGTCCGCATCTCCGGCGGGAATCTTGAATCCGTTCGCACCGTCGGTGACGAGATCGTGACCGGCGCCGACTTGATCCGAGCAGATGACCGGCAGCCCCGCGGCGATGGCCTGGTTCACAACGACGCCCCATCCATCGTGGCGGCTCGGCAGGACGAACACATCGGCCTTTGCGAACCATCGTGGCAATTCCTCCGGCGGCTGGAAGCCCGCGTATTCGACGCGCTCCGGCAGCGGCGGCAGCTCCGCTTTACGCCCGATGAGCACGAGGCGTCCGCGTCCGAGGCGCGAGAAAGCGGCGAGCAGCACGTCGATTCCTTTGCGCTCGATCATCTGGCCGCAGAACAGAAACACGGGCTCGGCTCCAGGCGTGTGGCGCGCTTGCGCGAGGAATCCGGCGAGTTCGCAGTAGTAGGGCAGGCAGTAGCTGCGCGGCTCGGGAAAGCGTTCGGCGTAGTCGCGTTGCGCCCACGTGCCGACCGCGGCGATCGCGGACGCGCGGTGGAGTGGTGCGCACAGCCGCTCGTGGAGGCCGCCGCGGCGCGCCAGTTTCTCGCCGAGAAAAATCCACGGCACATCACGCAGGCGACCGCGCATCAGTCGCTGCGCGGTGATCGACATCAGCGTGTTCACGATCACGAGATCGAAGTCGCGCACGTCTGGCAGTGCCCAATTTACATGCACCCGGGCGCTGCCGATCGGGAACCAAAATCCCGGCAGAATCCGCTCGTAGTTCGCGAGTGGCTTCTCCGGCCATGGCGAGTCCGGCGATGCGGCTTCGAGGTAGAAGACGCGAAGATCGACGAGCCTCGCGAGAGCGGCGAAGAGGTCGCGCTGATACGGCGACGGCACGACCGAGAAGATCGCGATGCGGTGGCGGGCGTGCTTATCCACGCAGCCGGCGCACTGGCTTTTGAGGCCCGCCGCGAGGCGGAGCCATGGGGCGGGGGCGCTTGCTGCGCAGGAGTCCGGAGGTGACGCGCTTCACGAGCAGCCACGTGCCGAAGATCGCCGCGATCGTCGGCAGCAGCGCCGTCGTGAACACGAAAAGACTTCGCATCGAAATCGCGGCGGCAAAAAAGCCGGTGGCGAAGATCAGGATGCCGAACTCGGAATTCTCCGGCGATGCAAGGCGCGACCACCAGTTGCAGGCAAATCCGAAAAACAGCCCGGTCAGCACGACGGCGATCATGCCACCGGCCATGTAGGATTCGCCGATGAAGCTCGACGCCACGGTCCACGCTTCCTCCGCGCCTGCGGTCGCCTCGAGCGAGACCGTCATCCCCTCCGGCTTCCCCGCCCAGATCGCCCGCGGGATCGGTCGGATGATCGCGAGGTAGGGAACCTCCAGCCCGAGATACGGATGGCGCGCGGGGAAAGTGGTCACCAACTGACCGATCACCACGAGGTTCATGTCCACGTGCATCCGGTCGTCGGTGATCGCGTGTGGCAGCCGGGTTCCGCCGAGCCATTCCTTGAGCCCTACGCTGCGAAACTCGAGCATCAGCACCGTCGCGATCAGCGCAGTCAGCGCCGTGCCCGTCGTGATCGCGATCAGCTCGGCGCGCCGCTCGCGCGGCAGTGCAAACGCGTAGCCGATGAGGAACGTGAGCAGATAGGCGATGAATAGATTCCGCGTGCCGCTGGTGAAGCCGACAAACATCACGAGCGAGAATCCAAGCACGACCATCGCGAGCTGCGCGGTGCTGAAGGACCGGCGCCGGGCGAAGGCGACCCCGGCGATCGGCGGCACGATGTAGAGCAGCATCGAGAGCTCGGTCAGCAGCGCCTTCCAATCGCCGAATCGCCCGCGCCCCCACGGCTGCGTAAAGCGCGGCCCCATGCAGGCATCGAGCATTTCGATCACGTTAAAATCAACCGCGAGCAGCATGTGTAGATGCCCGAGCAGCAGGCAGACGACGAAGATCAGGATCATCCATCCGTGCGGCACGGGCCGCTTGAGCAGTGTGCTCAGCCGCTGGTGGCCGCCGGCGATGATGTGCCGCCCGACGAGGAGCCCGCCCATGCCCCACAGGCACGCGATGATCGCGCGGTGCATGGCGGTGACATTGGTCAGCACGTTCACGCTCGAATGCGGAAAGAGGAACTCAAAGAGCGTGAGAAAATACAGGCCGAAGATCGCGAGCACGTCGGCGCGCACGAGATTGCGGAGGCCGCCGCGGCGGAAGTCGGCGATGAATGTGGTGGCGAGGCTGGCCGCGACTCCGTAGGCGGCAGACCGCGCGAGCGTCTCCGGTTTGTAGCCGGACATGAACAGCGCGGTGATGGCCAGGCCGAGCAGCGCGAGTAGCGTGCCGGACCACGAAGGTCCTGCCGGCGGTTCGTCGAGATCGCGCCCGGCACCCTGTCGTGGCGGCTGCGGGTCGATGCGTTTCGGTCGGGCGGAAATCATGGGATCAGGCCGCGGCGGCGGCGCTCCGTGCGATGAGTTGGCGTGCGGGCTCTGTCCAGCCAAAGCTTTCCGTGAGCCGCTTCGGATGCTGCGCCCACCATGCCAGCTCGGTCGCGAGATTGGCCGCATCGCGGGCGGGAACGAGCGAGCCGTTTTCGCGATGTCGGATCAGATCCTTCGCGCCGACACGATCGCTCACGACGCAGGGCAGTCCGCAGTTGAGAGCCTGCGGCACGACGAGCCCGAAGCCTTCCTCGAGCGACGGGAGCACGAGGACCGCGCCGGCGCGCATCGCATCCGCGAGCTGCGCCTGCGGCACTGCTCCGTGGAATTGGAGCGGAGTCGCTCCGCGATACGCGGCGAAGTCGCGCGCAGTCTCGCCGGTGTCGCCGCCCAGGAAATCCACGTGCCAATCGCTGCGACCAGCGAGCGTGAGCGCATCGAGCAGCGTCTTGATTCCCTTTCGCAGGCAGAGCTGCCCGGCGAAGACGAT
>JBEBGD010000115.1:0-16767 GCA_040081625.1 Chthoniobacteraceae bacterium | reverse complement strand
CCTCTTTGGTGCTCATGGTGATGAATCCGAAGCCGCGCGAGCGGCCCGTCATGCGATCGGTCATGACCTTGCAATCCGTGATCGTCCCGAATTGGGCGAACGCGTCTTGAAGATCGTTTTCAGTGGTCTCGAAAGAGAGATTTCCAACGAATAGTCTCATTTTGTTTTTGGTTTCTAGTGATCTGACTGCCTGCTTCTGAGCCGTTCCCGAGTATCGGGTTTCAAATCACCAAAGAGACAAACTCAACTGACGATCTTCCGCGCTGCAACACAACACAATCAAACTGAGCCGCCCATAGGAGCAGGGGAATGCGAGTGCGCAAGCGATAGTTTTTGGCCTACGGTTTCGCCGGCCCGGCGTTCCAGACCTTGATGTCGTCGAAGTAGCCGTCCTTGCCGCCGACGCCGAGTTCGATCTTCGACTTCGTCGCGTGGCCGATGCCGGGAGACTTGAGGAAGCCCGCGGGCCTGCCATCGATGGTCACGCGCATTTCATCGCCCACTGTTTCGACGACGAGCGCATACCATCTGCCGGCCTCGAGCTTCGCGGCAAAATTCGCAGTGTGCGCGGCCATCCGCCTGCCGGCTTCAGCCTTCTTCGCCGGATCCTGCATCATCGCCTTGAGCGCTTCGTTCTGGCTGCCCTCGCGTTCATCCATGATGCGCACCCCATCGAGCCGGACCTGTGCGCGGCAGAGGTGGCCGTAGTGCGAGCCCGTGAACGCGCGGTCATCGAACTCCACATCGATCATCGTCGCGCCTTCAAACTTGATCCGCACTTCGACGACGCTGTCCTTCGTCGGAAGCTCGAGCCCAAACACCGCTGCGTGGGCCTTGATCTCCCGTTTGCCGTTGGCGGCGGGGATTGTTTTTTCGCGCGTCTGCGTGCCCTTGAGCGCGCCCTTCTCGACGGCGAACGTATCGACGACCCGATGCCAGCGCTTGTCCGGCGCGGCGCCTTCGAAGTCGTCGGAGAAAAGCAGGTCCTTCTTCTTCGCGATGGAGCCGGCGGGAACGGCGGGTGGTTCAGCGGCGAAGGCGGCCGTGGCGATGAGGGCGGAGAGGGTGAGGAAGGGGCGCATGGGTGTTGGGAGTTGGATGCGGGAGCGAAGACGGGAAGCCATACTTGGTGCCCGGCCTGCGAAGAAAGCCGAATCCTCCGTGGAGTCGCGCGCTATTCCTCCCCATCGTAATAATCCAGCGCCTCGGACCGAAGCAACCGCCGCTCCGGCACGCGCACGCCCCACTTCCCGCTGTCGGGATAGTAATACGATTCGCCGATCGGATTGTCCGCCACGACATAGACGATCAAATCCACCGTCCCGTCGTTGCTGAGCTGGTGCGGCTCTCCTGGCTTGAAAAGGAAAGCGTCGCCCGGCGCGATCGGCGTCGTGCCCTCCGCATGCCGCACGAAGCCCGCGCCCGAGATCACGTGGTAAAACTCCCACTGCGCGCTGTGCAGGTGATACGGATACGGCGTCTGCCCCGGCGCGATCCGTGCGATCTCCACGTCGAACGGATGCCGCTCGTTCAGGTCTGTCGATTGCGGCTTTCGCCCGAGCGCCTCGGAGACCTGTTTGCCGGCGCCGGCAAATTTCCCTTTCGGGGAAGACCACGTCTCCTCCCGCAGTTCGTTCGTGTTGATCTTGAGCATGGCCATCTTTTGCCATCGCGGCGTTTTCGAGTCACGCGGCGAGTCTTCGACCGCGGATTGCACTCCCGTCGGCGCGCCATCATCCTCGTGATCATGCCACCCGGATTTTCCAACCCCGCTGAAATGCAGCCGAACCGCGACGACTCGATTGCGCGCCTGCTTGAAAAGATGGAAGCAAAGCTGCAGACCTCGCTCAAGACCGAGGAAGCCTTGCGCAAATTCGGCTTCACTGATTTTGAAGAGCGTCGCGCGGAATTGCGGGGGGCGATCGAGTTGCTGCGGCGCGCGCTCGTGGATGACTCACTGGCCGAGGACGCGCGGATCGAGGCGTTTCGAGTGCAGGCCAACGAAACGCGCGCGGGCGCGATCTGGATGCTCACCGCCCCCACGCACCTGCGCGACCCACTGCTGCGCGAGCGCTTGCGAACGCAAAATCCCAAGATCGATGAAGATTTGGACACCATGCTGGAAATGCTCGATGAGGCGCGCGGACTCGCGCTGGGTATGCTGCCGATCGATGACGTGAACCAATTGCGCGAGCAGGGCTTCCTGCGTCCGGGGGAGTAACCGGACGCACCCTCCGATTGCGTGGTCGTTAGCGCGAGCCGGGGTTGCGCGGCGCTCGACTTCGACACGCAGTTGCCGATAGTATTGCGCAGTGCCTGCGGCTGAACTCAAATCCTCTCTCGAACAATTCGCCGCCTTCGCGCGCTCCCTGCGCGGCGATGAGAAGAGCGAGGCCCAATCCTTCCTCGATCAATTCTTCCGCGCCCTCGGCCACGACAGCGCCATCGAGGCCGGCGCGACCTTCGAGTTTCGCGTCGCGAAAAAGCCAGGCTCCGCGCAGCTCGAACTCATCAAGGGCGAGGCCGCCCGCACCGGCGGCGGGAAGAAATTCGCCGACCTGCTCTGGCCCGAGCGTGTGCTCATCGAGATGAAGTCGCGCGGCGCGAAGCTCGATCGCCACTACGACCAGCTCTTCGACTACTGGACCCACATCGTCCCGCGCAAACCGACCTACGCCGTCCTCTGCAACTTCGACGAGTTCTGGATCTACGACTTCAACCAGCAGCTCTTCGATCCCGTCGAGCGCGTCTTCCTGCGCGACCTCGCGGCCAGCGCCGCCTCCATTGGCTTCTTGCTGCCGACCGCGCGCACGCCCATCTTCGGCAACAACCGCGTCGAAGTCAGCCGCAAGGCCACCACTTACTTTCGGGCCTTCGTCCCGTTTCGGCGCGTCTTCGCTTTAGGCTTGGCGCGGTAAAGGGCCGGCTCCTCCGCCAGCACCAGCGACATTTGTTGAGAGTCGTCTGCCTCCAAGGCCGGCAGGTTGCCGTTCGTCATCAGAGCATCGCCGGTGAAGTCGGGATACAGCGCGGCCAGTCGCAAAATACTGCGCTCGGCTTGCCGGAAATACGCGTCGTCGAGTTCGACACCAATCGCGTCGTAACCAATCGCCTCGGCAGCGGCAATGGTCGAACCGGAGCCCATGAACGGATCGAGCACGGTGCCCTCGCCGAGAGGCAGCAGCGTCCGCACGATGATACGCATGAAGTGCTGAGGCTTGAGGCACGGATGATCTGAAATCGCTTCCTCTCGATCCGGCGTGCGCCCGCTCAAAATCGAGTCGGGCAGCGGCTTGTCGGGACCGAGACGCCGCAGGCCGCCTGTCTTCCACCGCCGGAGATTCTCCGCGACGGTCCTCTCCGCGATGGGTTTGCGGAAGAGCATCCACGGCTCGTAAGCGCCCTTCGGCGTCACGCAGACTTCAGGAAATTCGCGCTCCGCATTCTTGGGTCGGTCACCGCCCCGAAAGCTGAAGTAGAGCCGCATGATGGCCGTGCGCACTTCATACCCGGCCTCGGCGAGCGCGGACTGCACGAGATGCTGCATGATCGGGTGGCCAGCCACGAGGACATGCGCGCCCGGCACGAGCGCGGGCAGCAGCAGCTTGCCCCACTCGTGGAAGAATCGCGCATGGGTCTTCTTCTCCGCGTCGGTCAGGACCGTGAAGCGCGGCAGCGGATCGCGCTTGCTGCCGCCGATAGTCGGGGGCAGACGCCACACACCGCCGCGTCCGGCACGGAGCTTGGTGACTTCCGTCTCGGTGAACTCCAGCAGTCCGTATGGCGGATCGGTGCAGACGGCGTGCAGCGATTGCGGCGGACATTCGCGCAGCCAGTCGAAGCAGTTGGCGTGGTGGAGACGATACATTGGGCAGCAGTTTCAAGGTTCAACTATAGGCGAAAGACGGGCAAGGCGGAAGTGGGTATCAACTATAGACGAAATGGATGCCAAGACCACCGTCGGACGATTCGTCCGAAAACTCCGCGAACAAAAGCAGCTCACCCAGGAGCAACTCGCGACGCGAACGGGCATCACCTACCAATACCTTTCGGGTATGGAGAACGGGCGGGAGAACTTCTCCATCGATGTGCTTGAGGCGCTCGCGGGCGCGCTCAATGTGCCGTTCCCCCAATTGGTCGCCGCAGCGTTCGCACCCGAGGTATCGGCCGCCACTTTCACCGCAAACCCGAAATACTTTCGGTCGAATGTTCCGCTGCCGCCCGGGATGAAGCTCGCGCACGTCGAGGCAGCGATTAACGCAACGCAAAGCATCATCTCCGGCATCAATGCCAACCTCCTGACCGCCGGAGCAAAGGCGCTCCCCGCGTATATTCAGGGAAATAACTTCAGCGGCCTCGTGTCCAACATGCTCTGCGACGCGCTGAACGATCATTCGCCCTACAAACACAACTCGCACCAAGCGTATCCCGATCTCATCAATGCGGCGGCGAAAGTGGCAGGCAAACCGGCAGGCTTGGAGATCAAGTCCACGATTCAAATCGGCAAAGGCGGTGAGAGCCATAATGGACATTCCGGCTGGCATCTCATCGCCTGTTTTCAGATCGAGGAAAAGACCGGAAACATTCGCTTCATTCACCTCATGTTCGCGGTGCTCAACGGACACACTCACGCCGAGCCTGACTGGACTTATGTCGGCAGCAAAGTGAACGCGGAAACCGGCAGTCGCCGAACGGAGACTTACAACACGACGCTCATTGGCACGACAAAACTGCGCGACGGCTCAGTTTTTCTCGATCCGGACCTGATCGATTTCAAACGCTGGCGGCAACAACGGCGCGGGCCATGTCCGGCGTTTTCCATCTTCGCGAAAGAGTGAGCGCCTGCTTCACCTTCGACACCTTCCCTTGGCCGCAGATCCCGACGTGCGCGCAGATTGGCGAAGTCGCCGCCGCGGCGGTGCTGCCGTCGGCGGTGCTGCCGTCGGCGGAGACGCTCGACAAAATCCTGCGCTACGAGCCGAAGCTGGAGCGGCAGATGCATCGGGCGATGGCGCAGCTCGAACGCGTGCAGCGGATGCGGCGCGGCGAGGCGATCCCCGCGCCGCTGACCGTGGAAGTCTCCGACCGTGGGTGAGCGAATACGACTTTTGCCAAACGAACCCATTTTCCAACTTCGCTGCGGCAGGATGGCCGGAAGGAGAAATTGAAGTTCTTACCCATCATCCAATCACGATATGATGATTCGTTCCTTGAACTAAGCGCGGAAAGCGATTCTCTTTCGGCTCCCAATGCCCGGCCTTCATCCGCTCGAACAACTTCTGCGCGAACGCATCGTCATCATCGACGGCGCGATGGGGACGACCATCCAGCAATACAAGCTGACCGAGGAGCAGTTTCGCGGGGAGCGCTTCCGGGACTGGAAGGGCAAGGACCTCAAGGGGAATAACGAGCTGCTCAACCTCACGCAGCCGCAGATCATCGAGGAAATCTGCCGCCGCTACTTCGAGGCGGGTGCGGATATCGTCGAGACGAACACCTTCAACGGGCAGTTCATCTCGCTCGCTGACTACGGCATGGAGTCGCTCGCCTATGAGATGTCGCGTTCGGGTGCCGAGTGCGCGCGGCGGGCGGCGGATTCGGTGATGAAGACGCAGCCGGGTCGCACCTGCTGGGTCGCGGGCGCGATCGGGCCGACGACGAAGACTTCATCGATTTCGACCGACGTGAACGACGCGTCGTCGCGCGGGACGACGTGGGATGAACTCGTGCGGGCCTACGGCGAGCAAGCGCGCGCGCTTCTCGATGGCGGCGTGGACGTGCTGCTCGTCGAGACGATCTTCGACACGCTCAATGCAAAGGCGGCGTTCTTCGCGATCGAGCAAATCTTCGACGAACGCGGCGCGCGGGTGCCGCTGATGGCGTCCGTGACGTTCATCCAGAAAGACGGCGACCGCGGAGTGACGGGGCAAACAGTCGAGGCGTTCTGGAATTCCATCTCGCACGTGCCGCTGCTGAGCGTCGGCCTGAACTGCGCGCTCGGGCCACTCGAACTGCGGCCGCGCGTCGAGGAGTTGAGCGCTGTCGCGCCGATCTATCTCAGCGCGTATCCGAACGCGGGCCTGCCGAATCCGCTGCTGCCGACCGGATTTCCCGAGACGCCCGAGTCGCTCGCACCGCAGCTTCGCGAGTGGGCGGAAGCTGGACTGGTCAACCTCATCGGCGGCTGCTGCGGCACGACGCCCGAGCACATCGCGAAGATCGCCGAGGCCGTGCGCGGCATCGCGCCGCGCGTGGTTCCGACGGTCGAGCCGTATCTGCGGCTGAGCGGCACGGACGCGCTCACCGTTACGCCGCAGACGAACTTCGTGAACATCGGCGAGCGCGCGAACGTCACCGGCTCGCCGAAATTCGCGAAGCTGATCCTGAGCGGAAACTACGAGGAAGCGGTGAGCATCGCGCGGCAGCAGGTCGAGAACGGCGCGCAGATCATCGACGTGAACATGGACGAGGGGATGCTCGATGGCGCGGCGGCGATGACGAAGTTCCTCAACTACATCATGACCGAGCCGGAGATCGCGCGCGTGCCGATCATGATCGACTCGTCGAAGTGGAGCGTGATCGAAGCCGGGCTGAAGTGCATCCAGGGCAAGGGCGTCGTGAACTCCATCTCGATGAAGGAAGGCGAGGAGAAGTTCCTCGAACAAGCGCGCCTCATCCGTCGCTACGGTGCGGCGACGGTCGTGATGGCCTTCGACGAGCGCGGCCAGGCGGACAGCTACGAGCGCCGCATCGAAGTGTGCGAGCGCGCCTACCGCCTGCTCACCGAGCGCGTCGGCTTCCCGCCGCAGGACATCATCTTCGATCCGAACATCCTCACCGTCGGCACCGGCCTCGACGAGCACAACAACTACGCCGTCGATTTCATCCGCGCGACGGAGTGGATCAAAAAGAATCTGCCGCTCGCGAAGGTGAGCGGGGGCGTGTCGAACATCTCGTTCAGCTTCCGCGGCAACAACGCCGTGCGTGAGGCGATGCACAGCGCCTTCCTCTACCACGCGATCCGCGCCGGTCTAGACATGGGCATCGTGAATGCCGGGATGCTCGAGGTGTATGAGGAGATCCCGAAGGACCTGCTCGAACTCGTCGAGGACGTGCTGCTCAATCGCCGGCCCGACGCGACCGAGCGACTCGTCGCGCATGGCGAGAAGCTCAAGGCCGCCGGCCCCGGCGCAGTCGCGCAAAAAGAAGACGCCGAGTGGCGTCGCGACACGGTCGAGGAGCGGCTTTCGCACGCGCTGGTGAAGGGAATCGTCGAGCACATCGACGCAGACACCGAGGAGGCGCGCGTAAAATACGGACGCCCGCTGCTCGTGATCGAAGGCCCGCTCATGGCCGGCATGAACATCGTCGGCGACTTGTTCGGCGCGGGGAAAATGTTCCTGCCACAGGTCGTGAAAAGCGCGCGTGTGATGAAGAAAGCCGTCGCGTATCTCACGCCATTCATGGAGGCCGAGAAAGCCGCCGCGCTCGCTGCTGGCAGCGAGGTGAAGGCGCAAGGCAAGATCGTGATGGCGACGGTGAAGGGCGATGTCCACGACATCGGCAAGAACATCGTCGGCGTCGTGCTCGCGTGTAACAACTACGAGATCGTCGATCTCGGCGTGATGGTCCCGTGCGAGCGGATCATCGACACCGCGCTCGAATGCGGCGCGGACATCATCGGCCTCAGCGGTCTCATTACTCCCAGCCTCGACGAAATGGCGCACGTCGCTCGCGAGATGGAGCGGCGCGGCATCAAGCTCCCGCTGCTCATCGGCGGCGCCACCACCTCGAAGGCGCACACCGCCGTGAAGATCGCGCCGTCATTTTCGCAGCCGGTCGTCCATGTGCTCGACGCGAGCCGCGCGGTGCCCGTCGTGAGCGCGCTCCTTTCCACGGAGCAAAAGCCCGCCTTCGCCGGGAAGAATCGCACTGAGCAGGACTCGCTGCGCGCGCATCACGCCGGCTCGGCGGCGAAGCTCGTGACGATCGACTTCGCTCGCGAACACCGCGCCCCGTGGTCGCTCGCGCCGATGGATGTGCCTACGCCGGAGTTCACCGGCGCGCGCGTGCTTGAGGACTTCCCGCTCGGCGTGCTCCGCGAATACATCGACTGGTCGCCATTCTTCCACACGTGGGAGCTGCGCGGCGTGTATCCGAAGATCCTCGATCACGCTCAATACGGCGAGCAGGCGCGCAAACTTTTCGCCGACGCGAACGCGCTGCTCGACCGCATCATCGCGGAGAAGCTGATCAGCGCGCGTGCGGTGTATGGATTCTTCCCTGCGCATAGCGAAGGCGACGACGTGCTGCTCGAAAACGGCACGCGCTTCCACTTCCTGCGCCAGCAGACTGAGAAGACCGGCAACGACGCGGCGAACCCGTATCGCTGCCTCGCGGACTTCATCGGACCAAAGGCGGATCACCTCGGCGCGTTCGCCGTCACCGCGGGCATCGGGCTCGATGAGTTGGTGAAGCATTTCAAAGCCGACCACGACGACTACAATGCGATCATGGCCGAGGCGCTCGCGGATCGGCTGGCCGAGGCTTTTGCTGAGTGCCTGCACGAGCGGGCGCGGCGCGAGTGGGGCTACGGGCGCGGCGAGCAGCTCTCTCGCGAAGACATCATCGCGGAGAAGTATCGCGGCATCCGTCCCGCGGCGGGTTATCCCGCTTCGCCCGATCACAGCGAGAAAGGCACGCTGTGGCAGCTCCTCGACGTGGAGGCGAAGACGGGAATCAAGCTCACCGAGAGCTTCGCGATGTGGCCGGGGTCGAGCGTGAGCGGCTTGTATTTCGCGCATCCAGACTCGCGTTACTTCGCCGTCGGCAAGCTCGGCCGCGACCAGGTCGAAGACTACGCGCGGCGCAAAGGCTGGCCGCTCGCGGAAGCCGAGCGCTGGCTCGGGCCGTGGCTCAATTACGCGCCTTGACCGGCACGTCGAACACGCCCGTCACGACGCGGCCATCGAGCCGCACCTGCACCCACACGCGGTAGTCGCCGGCGCGCGGGAACGCGTAGGGAAACGTGATCTCGTTGCCCGGCAGCGGGCTCATGGGGACTCGCGTCGCCGTGGAGGCGGTGAAGATTTGCTGCGCGGCCATCGAGATCGTGCCGACGGGATGCAGGTGCGTGAAGACCGCGCCGTCGCTGCGGCGGATGACGGCGTGGCCGGCCATGCCCATGTAAGGCTGGAGCGTTGCGGCTTCCCCGCCCGGAGTGAAGACGGCGAATCGCAGCGAGGTCTCGCGATCGGCGATGATGTCGCCGGCGTTTTGGAAAACCATGGTGCCGCCGCCCATCAGGCGGCTGACCCGCGCGCCGACGCCCGGCGCGGGGCCGGCGTGCCACGAGTCGTCGGGATCCAGCGCGGAAGGTTGGGCGGCGTTGCCCGCGGGCGTGGGCGATGACTGGCACCAGACTTCATACGCCATCGTCCACGCAGTCTGCGCCGCGACGCCGAGCGGCGCGGGGACTTCGACGCGCCCGACGAGCGTCTCGCTCGCGCCATTCTCGTGCGTGAGTTCGGCGTAGAGTTGATGCGGGCCGGGAGGGAGTGGCGGGAGCACGGCCTCGAAGCTGCGCGCGTCGCGCCGGGCGGGATGCAGGTGCGCGAAGGTCGTGAAGCCGGGTTCACGCACGAGGAAGAAATGCATCAGCTTGCCGTGATCGGCGACGAGCGTGTCCCACGTCGCGAGGCTGTCCGCGGGAGGCGTGAGCAGCAGGCGGTGGATTTCGCCTTCGGTGCGAATCTCCGCGTTCACCGGCGACGGACGCGCGAGCATGTTCGCGCGGAAATCGCGATCCATCTTCCGCCAGCGCATCGCGCCACCGGACACCGCGCCGGCGAGCAGCAGTGCGGTCGTGGTCGCGGCGAGGCCGCGGCGCGGGGCGGCGCGGTGGGCGATCCACATGGCGCTGAGAAAGAGAAGCGCGCCGAGCGAGATGAGCGTCGCGCCGAGCGCGGGCGGCAGGTCGGTGGTCTGGAGCGGCGTGGCTTGCAGCGGCACCGCGACTTCGCCGCGTCCGAGCGGGCTCTCGACCACGATGCGGAGCGCGTAGGAGCCCCGGCGCAGGAGCCAGCAGCTTGCGTTGAAAAGGTGAGCGTCCACTGCGGCGGCGGAGGTTGGCTCGGGCGCAGCGCTTTCGCCGGCGCTCCAGAAAACAGGCTGCACCGTGACCCGCTCCGCGCCGTCTCCTGCGACTCGCACGTCGATCTGCGCCGCGCCCGGCAGCGCTGCCGGCGGACGGATGACCACGCGAACCGAGTGCGGCCCGGCCTTGCCGTCGAAGAACACGTTCGGACTGCCGACGTGCGCGTGGGCGAGCAGCGGGATGAGCAGGAGAAAGAGCAGCGTCTTCATCGATGCAGCGGCTGCATCCGGCGGCCGAGCGCGAGGCCGAGCCGCGTCGCGAGCAGCGCGAGCGCGGCGGCGGTGACGGCGCGCGGGAGCGTGAACTCCTCGCCGGGCACTTTCCAAAAGGTGGTCAGGGCCGAGGGATGGATTTGCATGAAGAACGGCCACTGCCTTCCGCCGCCGGCGAAGAATCGATTGTCGGCCGCTGGCGAGAGGAGGAAGGACGCGAACGTCCATTGCACGGCGGTGAAGACGACGAAGAACGCGAGGCCGGCTTCGATCGCGGCGATCCAGTCGCCGCCGCGCGCCGGTCGCGCGCGCAGCAGATCGACCGCGAGCGCGGGTGCGATCAGGAGCAGGGGAAAGGGCGGGGGCAAAAGGTGATCGCGCGGATGGTAGATCGGGCCGGTGAGCGGCGACGCTGGAAAGAGCGGGAGCAGCCACACCATCGCGCCGACGAGGAGCGTGTAGCCGAGCGCCGCGCGCGTGGCGGCGAAGCGCCCGCCGCTCGCGCTCGCTGCGGCGAGGATGAGCGGATACGTGGCGCAGGCGGCGAGGAAGAATGGGGCGGAGTGTTGCTGGTTCGCGAACGTCAGCGGGAGCGTGACGACGCCGATCAGTGCGAGCACGGCGGCGGCGCCGGAGCGCGGAGCGCACAGCCACGCGCCGATCGTGATCGCGAAGAAGGCCGCAGCCTTGAGCAACTGCGGCGGATGCCAGATGCCGGCGGCGAGTCCGTAGCTGGCCTGCCACCAGAGGTCGAAGCTCACGGCGGTGACGAAGGCGACCGCGCCCCAGAGCGCGAGCCATGCGCCGACCGGCTTCGTCGCGCGTTCGCGAATGGCGAGCGCGAGCGCGGACAGCGCGGCGAGCAGCACGGCGAGGAAGGTCGCCATGTGAGGTGGCGACCAAAAGAGGTCGACGCCGATGGTCGATTCCCACGAGTAATCCCACAGCAGGCTCAGCGGCACGCCCACGGCGGCGAGCAGGAGAGCGGTTGCGGAGATGCGGGGACTCATGCGCGACGGATACACGCGCCAACCCATCGAGCGCCAGCCTGCCGGAATTTCTTCGTGTTTAGGATTGCGCGTGGTCGGGAATAACCCACGGTCCGCGAGCTACCCGCCCGCCCATGAACACTCGCGCTCTCGCCTCAGCCACCATCGCCCTATTGCTTGCCGCGCAAGCATCGCTCGCAGGATTCCACGTGATGCAGATCGAGCAGGTCTTTGGCGGCCTCGTCGGGGACACCTCTGCGCAGGCCATTCAGTTGCGGATGCGACAAGCTGGCCAAAACGTAATCGGGAACTCGAGGATTCTTGCATGGGATGCGGCAGGGTTGAATCCGATCATTCTTCTCGACCCCACAACCAGCGTGGCGGCGTCAGCGGCGGGCTCCACGGTGTTGTTCGCCACTGCGGCGTTCACCACGAAGATGAACGAAGCAGGTCCGGCATTTGCACCGGACTTCACCCTCGCGAATCCCATTCCGCCCAGCTATCTCGCGGCGGGTAAGATCACTTTCGAGAGCAATGCGGGGCTGGTTTATTGGGGGTTTGCGTGGGGCGGCGCGGGATACACAGGCACAAACACCGGGTCCACGCAGAATGACTCCGATGGCAATTTTGGTGCTCCGTTCGGCAGTCCGCTTCCTACGGCGAGCTTCCAAGGAGTGTTCTTCGACGGACCGCACACGGATCTCAGCACCAACAACGCCGCGGACTATTTGCTGACCAACAATCCGGGGACCGTCACACGAAATAACGGCAACGCATTCACCGTGGTGCCGGAGCCTGGCACCGGCGGCGTGCTCGCGTGTGCCGCGCTGGTTTTCGGCGCGCTTGCCTACGGTCGGCGGCGGCGGTCAGCGGCCTGACGCCATCGCGCGGCGGATCTCCGCGGCGAGTTCTGCCGGAGTCCATGTGGCGTCGGTGAAGATGCGCTGCACGCGACCGGCGGGATCGACGACGACGGTGCGCAGGTTGTGATCGGGCAGCGCGCCATCGCGCGCGACTCGCAGGCCGAACGCGCTGCCGAGCTTTTCGATCTCGTCGCGGGAGCCGGTGGCGAAGGTCCAGCGCGCGGTGTCGTGCGGTGCGGCGTATTCGGCGAGACGCGCGGGCGTGTCGTAGTCGGGATCGAGCGTGATCGAGAGCAGGTGAACATCTTCTCCCGCACCTGCCAGCGCGGCCTGCGTGGCGGCGAACTGGCGGGTGATGCGCGGGCAGAAATCGGGCAGCGGGCAGCGGGTGAAAATGAACGTGAAGGCAAACGCGCGGCCCTTGAAATCGTGGAGGCGAAACGGCTTGCCGCGCTGGTTCACGAGCGCGCAGTCGGGGAGCGGCGCGCCGGGTTGGAGGGAATCGGCGGGTGCCTCGAGCTTCACGGGCACGGTCGCGCCGAGCTTGCGGACGTTGTCGATCCAACTGCGCTCGTCGGTGACCGAGAGGCGGAAGGCGATCGCGTCGCCGGGCTGCACGCCGTCGAGGGTGTTCGCGTCGCGGAGATTAAACTCCATCGTCATCGCGTCCATGTAGCCGGCGATTTCCTCGTGGGCGATGACCGCGGCGCCAGGCTTGAGCATCCGCACGACGCCGCGGACTTCGTAGGTGGCGGTCTGTGCAGGCGCGGCCTGTGGAGTGCGATCGCAGCCGGGCAGCGCGGCGGCCAGGATGACGGAAAGGAGGTGGTGCAGGCGGGGCATGAGGCGCGCGCACCATTCAGGCAAATGGGGCCTGGGGAAAGCCTCGCGTATCAGCGGCGGGCAGCGGCACCGGTGCTGCTAGCTGCACAGCGGTGCATCGTCTGCCCATCGGTCGCTCCATCCTGCTGCTCATCGTCGCCACGTGCGTGGGGTGGTGGTGGAGCAGTCGCCCGATCCGGCACGCGCCGGGTGTGCTCGTGGCGGAGGGGCCGGTGCAGAAAGTCGGGAAGCCGCCCGTGCTCGACGAGCGCAACGGGTTCCAACTCTTGCCGGTCGCACGTTATGAGCTTCGCGGACGCGTGCTCGGAACGAAGCGATATCGCAGCGGCATCCAGTCGCGCATCGTGCCCGTGGATGTGGCGGTGGGGTGGGGGAGGATGAGCGATCAGGCCGTGCTCGATCAGTTCACGCTCACGATGGGTAACCGCTTTTTCTTCTACGAGTGGCGAGGACAGGCGCCGCTGGCGCGGGCGGAGATCCAGCGCAGCGCGTCGAACAATCACATCATCGCGGCCAATAAGAATGTCGCCGCGGCAGTGAAGGCGTTGCGCGTGGGCGCGCTCGTCGAGATGCGTGGCTGGCTCGTGGATGCGGCCGGGCCGGATGGCTTCCGCTGGCCGACTTCGCGCCGGCGCGAAGACTCCGGTAATGGTGCGTGCGAGCTTTTCTACGTCGAGGAAGTCCGCAGCGCGGTCGCGCCGGTGGCCGCGCCGATGTAGGCGGACTGCGGAGAGAAAACCCTCGCGCGCCCCGCGGCGGCTCGCGTATCGGTGCGGTTCACTTTCATCCTCCATGAAGCAGCGCCTCCTCTTCTCCATCCTCGCGGCCATCGCACTCGCTCCGCTGGCCCACGCCAAAATCAAACTGCCCGCGCTCGTGAGCGATCACATGGTGCTCCAGAGCGGCGCGCGCGTGAACATCTGGGGCTGGGCTGCGCCGGGCGAGAAAGTGACCGTCGCTTTCTCCGGCAAGACTGCGTCCGCGCAGGCCGGGGCGGATGGCAAATGGAGCGCACGCCTCGCGGGGCTCGCCGCCGGTGCGAGCGGCGATCTCACGATCTCTGGCGAGGACGAGAAGGTGATCAAGGACGTGCTCGTCGGCGAAGTATGGGTCGCGTCCGGACAGTCGAACATGGAGATGATCGTCGCGAACTCGAAGGACTTCGAGAAGGAGAAGGCCGCCGCCGATTTTCCGCAGGTGCGAATGTTCATCCTCACCAAGGCCGCGTCGCTCACGCCGAAGGATGATTGCGAGGGCGCGTGGTTCGTCGCGACGCCGGAGAACGTCGGCAAGTTTTCCGCGGTGGGATATTTCTTCGCCCGCGAGCTGCATCAGCAAGGGAAGATGCCGGTCGGCGTCATCCACACCTCATGGGGCGGCACGCCCGCCGAGTATTGGACGCCGCCCGCGGTGATCGAGCGTGAGCTGCCATTCAAGGGCTACGGCGAGCGGTGGGAGGCGGATAAGAAAGGCTATCCCGCCGCGAAAGCCGCCTACGACGAGGCGCGCGCGAAATGGGTGACGGCCAGCGAGCAGGCAAAGGCCGATGGCAAGCCGATGCCGCCGCCACCGCGGCCACCGCGTGGCGATGGCGCGATCGGCGCGCCCGGCTGCCTCTTCAACGGCATGATCGAGCCGGTGCTGCCTTACACGATCCAGGGCGCGATCTGGTATCAGGGCGAGTCGAACGCGAACAGCGAGGAGGATGCGAAGCTCTACCGCGCGCTCTTTCCAACGATGATCCTGAGCTGGCGCCACGCGTGGTCGCAGGCCGGACGCGACGGCGCGGACAACCCGGAGTTCCCGTTCCTTTTCGTGCAGCTCGCAAACTACCGCGCGCGTCGCACCGAGCCCGTGGACAGCTTGTGGGCCGTGCTGCGCGAGAGCCAGTTTGCGACGCTCGAGATCCCGCGCACCGGCATGGCGGTGGCGATCGATATCGGCGAGGCGCTCGACATTCACCCGAAGAACAAACAGGAGGTCGGCCGCCGCCTCGCGCTCTCGGCGCTCGCGCAGGTCTATTACCATGACATCGAATACAGCGGCCCGCTCTTCTCCGGCGCGCAGGAGGAGGATGGAAAAATGCGCCTCAGCTTCCGCAACGCCGACGGATTGAAAGCCGTCGGCGGCGGGCGGATCAAAGGCTTCGCGCTCGCGGGCGAGGATCGGAAATTCGTCTGGGCCGATGTCGAGATCGACGCGGATCACGTGCTCGTGAGCAGCCGGCAAGTGCCCAAGCCCGTCGCCGTGCGCTACGGATGGGACGACAATCCCGAGGCCAACCTCATCAACGGCGCCGGCCTGCCTGCGTCGCCCTTCCGCACCGACGACTGGCCGCAAAAGCCGCCGCCGCCCGTCGCGCGATAATTCCGGGCGGAAGCCATAAAATGTCGGCGATCTCCAACCGCGCAGTCTCCCGCCTCCACGCCGGCCCCTTCTCCGAGAAGGCCGTGACGGATCTCGCGCACGACGCGCTCGCGGAGATCGGCGGAAAAGTCACGTGTGGTTTCGTCTTCGTCTCCTCCGGCTACGCGCCGAACCTGCGCGACTTCCTCGAACTCATCCAGCTCCACGCTCACGTCCCGATGCTCGCGGGTTGCAGCGGGAGCGGCTTGCTCGGCGCGGGGCGCGAGGAGGAAAGCGCGGAAGGCTTCACGCTGCTGCTGCTCCACCTGCCACAGACCCAGGTCCACGCGGTGCGCCTGCCCGCGGTCGGCGAACACGACGAACTGACGCCCGGCGCGATGCGCGCGCTCGCGAGTCGCGGCGGTGCGGAGTGCGCGGAGTGGATCGTCGTGGCCAATCCATTCTCGCTCGCCGTCGAGCCGTGGCTCGATGCGTGGAATACCGCCTTTCCCGGCGTGCCGGCGATCGGCGGACTCGCGAGCGGCGGACAGCGCGGCGACACGGCGTTCGTCTTCCTCGATCGCGAGTTGGTAGAAGGCGGCGTCGCGATCGGATTCTCGGGCGGCGTGAAAGTCCACGCGCTCGTGAGCCAGGGCTGCCGCCCGGTCGGCGAGCCGTTCACGATCACCGGAGCCGAGGGGCACCTGGTCACGTCGCTCGGTTCGCGCCCGGCCTTCGAGGCTCTCGACGCGACATTTGGTTCGTTGCCGCCCGAGGACAAGGCGCTCGCGCAGGGCAACCTCTTCGTCGGCCTCGCGATGTCCGAATACATCGAGGAATTCAAGACCGGCGATTTCCTCGTCCGCAATCTCATCGGCGGCGACCCGCAAGCCGGCGTGCTCGCCGTCGGCGCGCTACCCCGCGTGGGCCAGACGCTGCAATTCCAGCTCCGCGATCGCGCGAGCGCCGATGCCGAGATGCGCCACCTGCTGGCCGATGCGAAGGCGAAAGGCGCGCAGCCTTTCGCGTCGCTGGTCTTCTCGTGCGCGGGCCGCGGCCGGCATCTCTTCGGGGAGCCGCACCACGACGCGCGGGTGCTCGCGGAGATTCTCGGCGAACACGCGAGCGCCGGCTTTTTCTGCAACGGCGAGATCGGTCCCGTCGCCGCGCGCAATTTCATCCACGGCTACACCGCGGCGCTGGCGCTGTTTAGCTGAGCTACTTCGCCGGCGGCGGTGTGGCGGGCTTTGGCGCAGCGGGCGGTGCCGCCGGTTTCGGAGCAGGCGTCGCCGTGGCGGGCTTGGGCTTTTTCTCCTCGGGCTTCGGCGCGGGCGCGGCGGGCTTGGGCGTCGCCTGTC
>JBEBGD010000186.1:0-4742 GCA_040081625.1 Chthoniobacteraceae bacterium | reverse complement strand
GTAGGGCGCGCCTGAACCCGCGCAGAAAATTCTGCATGTAGAGGCGATTGATCACGCCGGTGTGCATCGCGCGGCAGCAGGTCACCAGATTCAGCGGCGTGCTGACTAGCGCGATCGCGCGCACGTCGGCGGGCGGTCGCCCCCCCCATTGCGCCGCCGCGTGCGCGAGGATCGAGCCGCCGATCGAGATGCTGGCGATGCGGTCTCCGGAGATGTAGCCGCTCGCGTCGAACCCGCCGGAGCCGGTGACGCTGCCGCCTTGCAAGTCGCGCGCGATTTTCACCGGCCCGATGTCGCCGAGGCTGAGGATCGCGCCGCTCAGCGGCGCCGGGCCGCCGACGAGCGAGCCGCCGATCTTGATCCCGGCAATCGTGCCGCCATCGATCAGCCCGGAAAGGCCGCCGCTGCCGCCGCGCAAGTCGCGCCCGATCTTCACCGCGCCGAGGGCTTGCGGGGTGAAAATCTTGCCGCTGTCCTGGCCCGCGCCGCCCTCGAGCGAGCCGCCGATCTTGATGCCTGCGATCGTGCCCGTCGCGCGGATGAAGCCGGATTCTGCACCATCGCCGAGGACACTGCCGCCGATGGTAACCGGGCCGAGATTGCCGCTCGCGGTAGCCCCGCCGACGCGTTCGCCGACTTCGATCCGCGCGCTGCCGACGCCGGCGCCGCCGATGAGCGAGCCGCCGATTTTCACCGAGCCGATGTGGCTCGTGACGTCGGGAGACACGGTCTGAATGGTGCGGATGATCGCCGAGCCGTCGCCGTCGCCGATCATGTCGCCGCCGATTTTCACCGTGCCAATCTCGCCCGCACTGAAGATGCGGCCCGCGGTGCCGACGCCGATGAAGGAGCCGCCGATGCTCACCGCGCTGATCTTCCTGACGAACGGGTCTCCCGGCATTTCGACGCCGACGGAAATGTTGCCGCCGCGGAAGTCGCCGCCGATTTTCACCACGCGCAATCCGAGATCGGAGCTGACGCTGCCGCCCAGCACCGAACCGCCGATGGTGACTGAGCCGAAGTTGCCCGCGCCGATGCTGCCGGTGACGTCGCCGGCAACCTTCACATTTAACCCGCGGACCGACCCGCCGAGCACCGAGCCGCCGATGGTGACCGAGGCGAGAGTTCCCACGGTCAGGTCGCCGGTGACATCGCCAGCCACGCGCACGGCACCCATGACTTTGCCGGAGATGTCGCCGAGCACCGAGCCGCCGACGGACACGGACGTCACATCCGCAGTGCCAACGATGCCGGCGAAAAGGGTCCCCGTGACGTCGCGCCCGATTTTGACCGGCCCGATCGGACCGCCGCTGGAGATGAGGCCATCGAACACACTCGGCCCGCGGAGGAGCGAGCCGCCGATGGTCAACGATGCGATCTTGCCGCTGGCCAGGATCCAACCCGAACCGTTGGACTCTCCACCACCCGGACTCTTGTCGCCGCCGCGGACATCGCCGCCGATTTTCACCGCGCCGATGTCGCCGCTGGCGCTGATCACACCCGTGTCGGGACCATCGCCGCCGATGAGCGAGCCGCCGATGGTGACCGGGCCGATGAAGCCGTCCTCGGGTGCGCCCGCGCGGACAACGATGCCCGCTTCGCGGACGTCGCCGCGGACCTTGAACGAGCCGAGCGGGCCGGTGATGATGCTGACGAGATCGCCCGTGCCGCCCTGCGTCGCCAGCCCGAACAGGCCGAGCGATTGCACGCTGAGCGAATTCACGCCGCCAATCAGCTCGCCGGCCAAAGTCCGCCCGCCCACGCCCGCTTCGATCTGCCCGAGATCGCCGCCGATGGTGACCGCGCCGAGTTCGATGTCTGTGTCGGGACCGCCGAGGATGATCTCCCGGGCGTCGATGAATCCGACGTGGACGAGCCCGTCGCCGCCGGCGGCCTTGCGCGTCACCTTGATGCTGAGGTCGGTGCCGGCAAAAGCGACGGCGGTGGCGGTCGAGCCGCTCAGGTCGATCTTCCACAACTGCCGCGGCACATCCGGCTCGCCCGGATCGGGCGCGCTGAAGGTGAGCACGCCGTTCGCCTCGGAGAGGTCGGCATTCGTGCCCTTGCTCGTGGTGATGGTGGCGACGTCGCCGTCGAGATCGATGAAGGTGAAGGTCGCGGCGGGTGCGATGCGGGACTCGAGTGCCTCAACGAGAGATGAGATCATGGGAGAGATGGTATGCTGCGCCTCATTGGCGGGCAATCGCGCTCTCCGGCCACACTGCGACGCCCACGCGGAGCCTCACCATTCTGCGGCTTTCATTTGCGGTGTTCGTCATCATCATCGCGCGATGCGCCATTTCCTTTTGCTTCTCGCCACCACCGCGCTCGCCGTCGAGCCCGTCGCATTCAAAGTGCAACTCGACAAGCTCAGCGATGGCTTCGACGGGAAGACGTGCTGGGTTCACCCGCGCGCCGGAGCGCTTCCCGGCGCTACTCCCAGCGTCGTGCTCACGATGCAAAAGCTGCGGCTCACAGGCAGCGATATCTTTTATGCGCTAAACGAAATGCGCACGGACGATCTCGGCGGGAACTGGAGCGGGCCGACCGAGCACGCCACGCTCGGGCGTCGCCCCGAGGCGGATGGCGGCGAGGTGGGTGTGTGCGACTTCTGGCCGAAGTGGCACGCGAAGACCCGCACGCTGCTCGGCACCGGCCACACCGTCCGCTATGTGAATGATAACATCCCCAAGGAGCGCGCCCGCGAGACGGCTTACTCGATCTATGATGCAGAGGCGCGGAGCTGGAAGCCGTGGACGGCGCTCGAGATGCCGGGGGACGCGAGGTTTCACAATGCCGGCGCCGGTTGCACGCAGCGCGTGGACCTGCCGGATGGCGACATCCTGCTGCCGATCTATTTCAAGACCCGCGAGCAGAAGCAGTATCGCACCGCGGTGATGCGCTGCGGCTTCGATGGAAAGAAACTTACCTATCGGGAACTCGGCAACGAACTCGTCGTGCCGATCGAGCGTGGTCTCTATGAACCGTCGCTCACGAAGTTCGGCGGTCGGTTCTATCTGACGCTCCGCAACGATCGCGCCGGCTACGTCGCGACCAGCGATGACGGTCTCCACTTCACCCCGCCGCGCGTGTGGTGCTGGGACGACGGCACCGAGCTGGGCAACTACAACACGCAGCAGCACTGGGTCGCGCACAGCGACGGCCTCTTCCTCGTCTATACGCGCACCGGCGCGGGGAACGATCACGTCTTCCGCCATCGCGCGCCGCTCTTCATCGCGCAGGTCGATCCCGAGCGGCTTGTGGTGCTGCGGGCGACGGAACGCGTGCTCGTGCCGGAGCACGGGGCGCGGCTGGGGAATTTCGGCGTGACCGAGGTGAACGAACACGAGACGTGGGTGACGGTCGCCGAGTGGATGCAGACGTGGGGGCCGAAGTTTTATGATTCCACCGACATGATGAAGCGCGGAGCGAATAACGCGGTCTTCGCCGCGCGCATCATTTGGGAGAAGCCGAATGCCGGTTGGGACCGGCGGTGATCCGACGACGAAGCGCACGCGTCTTGCAGTGGCGGCGGCGGCGGATTAGCACGGAGCTTTCCAGTGCCGAAATATCTCCGCCGTCTTCACCGCGCCCGCTGGGTTCTCGTCGTGTGTTTCCTCCTGCTCTCGACGGGCTGGCTGTGGGCGCGCGCCGGCGGTGGGCACAGCTCCGGTGGCGGTGGCGGTGGCAGCTCCAGCAGTAGCGGAGGAGGTAGTGGTGGTGGAGGCGGTGGTGATCTGATCGGGTTGATCCGCTTCTTCTGGTGGCTGAATACGCGGCATCCATTGATCGGCGTGCCGGTCACGACCGGGGTCATCTACTTCTTCTATCGCTCGGCCAAAGCGGGGAAGCGTGGCTATCAAGGTGTCGTGATCAGCCGCGGCGCGGCGGCGGCGGCGCAGAATGTGGTGCAACCCGGCTTGCGCGCGTTGCAGAAGGCGGACGCGGCATTTTCCAGGAACGCCTTCGAGGCACGCGTGCGTGTCGCCTTCCAAAAACTCCAGAGCGCGTGGTGCGAGCAGTCGCTGGTGACGGTGCGGCCGTTCATCTCCGATGGGATTCACGAGCGGTTCAGCCTGCAATTCGAGGAGCAGCACGCGCTCGGCTATCGCCCTGTGATGGAAAACCTCTCCATCGCCAGCAGCGATTTCGCGCAGGTGGAATGCGGGCCGGTATTCGATGTGATCACGGTCCGCTTCTCCGCGCGGGCGCACGACTACCGGGTCGATGCGGCGAGCGGGCAAAAGATTCCCGGCTCCGAGGAGGAGGCGAATTTTGTGGAATACTGGTCCTTCCTCCGCACGCGCGGCAGCCAGACGAAGCTGACCAAGGGCGGCCTGATCGAGGGCAACTGTCCGAACTGCGGCGCGCCTGTCGCGATGAACCAGGGGGCGAAGTGCGAGCACTGCCAGGCGCTGTTGCGCAGCGGCGAGTTCGACTGGGTGCTCGCGGAGATCACGCAGGAGAATGAGTGGCGCCCGCGCCGCACGCCGCCGCCCGGCGCGGTGCAAATCCGGGAGACTGATCCCGGCTTCAGCGTGCAGGATCTCGAGGACGTGACCTCCGTGGTTTTCTGGCGCAAGGTCGCCGCCGAGCGCGAGGGCCGCGCCGACGCGCTGCGCAAAGTCTCCGAGCCCGCGTGGTGCGACGCCTTCGCCGCCACGCTCGACAGCAGCACGCCGCGGAAGCTGCTCGCCGATTACGCCGTGAGCGCCGTCGATACGAGCGGCGTGCTGCTGTCG
>JBEBGD010000025.1:0-58827 GCA_040081625.1 Chthoniobacteraceae bacterium | reverse complement strand
GACCCTGACGCGAAAGTGTAACGCCGGATGGGCCCGGGACAAACACCGGCGGCCGGCTTCTGGTCCAACGTCAACGAACCAGCGCCCCCGCACGATCCGTCCCGACGCCACGCATCCGGTCAATCGGCGAGCCCGGCGCGCCGGATCCCGCGGCTCGCCAGCTCACGATCTGCTCGCGCGGTCCTGGTGACGTGGGGAATCCGGGCGAGCCTGTGCGGGCTGCCGGTTTCCACCATGCAGATCGTGGCCGCGAAAACGCGCGGCGCACTCGCGACGAACTGGCCTCCGCTGCTGCCGCTCGTCGTCGGCGCGATGCTGCTACTGCCGGAGTTTCTGAAGGCGGTCTCCAATGGTCGCGACGCTCCCTTCATGCTCGGTGGGATGACGCACGCGGCGCTGACGTGCCTGCTGCTGCCGGTGTTCATCGCGTGGCTGTCGCTGCGGATGCGCCGGGGCGCGCTCGCGGCGGGGCTGACGATTTGGTTCGTCGGAAACTGGATCGTCGGCGCGGTGTGCGCGGTGATGTTCGATCAAGGCTGCTTGATGATCCTGCCGATCATTTCCGGCACGCTGCTGGTGATGCTCTCCGCCGACATCCCGCGCCAGATCGAGCGGCTCGCGGCGGAAGAGTAGGCTCCAAGACGCAGCTTGGCAGCGGGCGGAAGTGGGAGCATCTTGAGCGCATGAAATTCCTCCCGACTTTCCTCCTCGTGCTCGCGCTCGGTTCCACGCTGCTCGCGAACGATCTCCAGCGCGTGCTCTCCGAGGCGCAGACGGCGATGCTTCGCGGCGACATCGAGACGGCCGAGCGCAACTACCGGCTCGCCTATCAGATGGATTCGCGCAACCCGGTGGCGATCGGCGGCCTCAAGCAGGTCGCGATCGCGAGGTCCAAGGGCGGTGGCGCGGCGGCGGTCGAGAAGCAGCTCTCGTCGGTGATCATCCCGCAGGTGCAGTTCAAGGAGGCGACGTTTTCCGAGGCGCTCGATTTTCTGAAGAAGAAGGTGACCGACCTGAGCGGCGGGAAGCAGTCGGCGAATTTCGTGGTGCAGCCGGGCGTGGACCAGGGAGCGAAGATCACGCTGAGCCTCACGAACATCCCACTGACTGAGGCGATGCGGTATCTCGCGGAGTTGGTGAGCGCGAAGGTGGAGTATCAGCAATACGCGATCGTGATCCGGCCGTCGGGCGGCGTGGCGCCGGCGGCGCGTTAGTAGAGCACGCGGACGAGGAAGAGTCCGTCGGGAGGCGCGGCGAAGTTCGACTTGGTCGCGCCCTTTCCGTCGAGCAAGCCACGCAGCCAGTCGGGCGAAGCCTTGCCTTGCGCGACGCGCACGAGCGAGCCGGTGAGCAGGCGCACCATGCGGTAGAGGAAGCCGTTGCCTTCAAACCGCAGCGTGACGAGCGGGCCGCGGCGGATGATGCGGATCGCGCGGATGGTCCGCACCGTGTCCTTCTCGACTTTGCCGCGGTTGGCCGCGAAGCCGGCGAAGTCATGCGTGCCCTCGAGCAGCTTTGCGCCGGCACGCATCAGGTCGAGGTCGAGCGGAGTCGGGACATGCCACGCGCGGCCGATCTCCAGCGGGTGCAGCGCGGGGCCGGACCACAGGCGGTATTCGTAGATTTTTCCGCGCGCGGAAAAGCGCGCGTGATAGTCCGCGGGCGCGCGATTGACGCGGAGCACGCGGACTTGCGGCGGGAGGTTGGCGTTCAACGCGGAGAGCCACGTGCGCAGGTCGAACTTCCCACGCGGCACGTCGGCGTGCGCGACCTGGCCGAGCGCGTGGACCCCGGCGTCGGTGCGACCGGAGCCGTGGACGACGACGCGCGCGCCGCAGAGTTTCTCGAACGCGCGCTCGATGTGATCCTGCACGGCATCGCTGGTCGCCTGGCTCTGCCAGCCGCGAAAGCCGCGACCATCGTAAGCGATGAGCAGCTTGAGCCGCGTGGTCTTCACCCGAGCATGGCCTGCGCGTCGAGCCACCCTTGCAGGATGAGCACGGCGGCGGCTTTATCGATCATTCCGCGACTCTGCTTGGTGTTCTTCCCTGCCTCGTGGAGTCCGCGCTGCGCGGCTTTCGTCGTCATGCGTTCGTCCCAGAGCTTCAACGGGCATGGCGTCGCAGCGCGGAGCTTCTCGGCGAAGGCGCGGACTTTTTCCGCGGCGGGGCCGTAGGTGCCATCCATATTGCGCGGCATGCCGAGCACGATCATCGCGATTTTTTCCTTCGCGACGAGCTCGACGATCTTCGGGATCGGGTCGCCCTCGGCGACGTGGATGGTGCTGTGCGGATGCGCGAGCATGCCGAGTTCGTCGGAGATCGCGACGCCGATGCGGGCGTCGCCGTGGTCGAGGCCGAGGGAGCGGGTCATTTCAGTAATCAGTAATCAGTAATCAGTAATCAGTAATCAGTAATCAGTAATCAGTAATCAGTAATCAGTAATCAGTAATCAGTTCAAGCTGCGCACACGAGCACCGATTACTGATCACCGATCACCGATCACTGCAGCTCCGGTGGTGCGAGTGCGACGAGTTGCTTGATCTGTTCGGCGTCGTGCCGGTTGCAGACGAGCAGCGCGTCGGCGGTCTCGACGACGATCAAATCGTGAACGCCCATGAGCGCGACGAGTTTTTTGCCGTTCGAGAAGACGATGTTTTGCGTCGCGTCGTGCAGGCGGACCTCGGTGTTCGAGCGGTTTTGCGCTTCGACCTCGGGCAGATATTTTGCGACCGCAGTCCAGCTCCCGATGTCGTCCCAGTCGAAGTCCGCCTCGACCACGAGCACGCGGCCGGCCTTTTCCATGACGGCGTAATCGATGGAGATCTTCGGCAGCTTCGGGAAGGCGTCGCGCAGCAGCGCGGCGAAATCGCCCGTGCGCACGCGGCCGACGAACTCCGCGAGCGGCGGCGCGTATCGCTCGAAGGCATTGAGGATCGCCTGGATGCTCCAGACGAACATGCCGGCGTTCCAACGGAACGTGCCCTGCGCGAGGAATTGCTCGGCGAGTTCGGTGCTCGGCTTTTCGCGGAAGCGCACGACGTCATGCACGGCGGGACCGGCGGGCGCGTCGCGCAGCGGGTGAGGCGCGCCGACTTCGATGTAGCCGAAGCCGGGACATGGCCACGTCGGTTTGATCCCGATCGTAACCAGCTCGGACGTTTGCGCGGCGGCGTGCGCGGCGGTGCGCAGCGTGCGCTGGAATCCGGCGATGTCGCGGATGAGATGATCGGCGGGGAGCACGATCATCGTCGCGCCGGGCTGGCGCGCGGCGACCCAGCCGACACCGAGGGCGATCGCCGCAGCGGTGTCGCGCTTGGCCGGCTCGGCGACGATGTTTTCCGCAGGCACGCCGCGGGCGACCGCGCGCACGCCGTCGAGCTGATCGGCATTGGTGAGCACGAGCACATTCTCCGGCGGCACGAGTCCGTCGAGCCGCGCGAGCGTGGATTCGAGCAGCGTTTGCTCGGAGAAAAGATTGAGCAGTTGCTTCGGTCGCGTCCGCCGGCTCAGCGGCCAGAAGCGTTCGCCGCTGCCACCGGCAAGGACGAGGACGTAGAGCGGGGAAGACATGGGCCGATGCAGTAATGCACGCTCGCGCCGAAGTGAAGAGGCAAGCGCGAGTCAGCTTTCCGTTTCACTTTCGGCGTTCTTCATTCTAGATACGCGCCATGCCGCGCAACCAGTCCTCGGAAACATTGCAGAAGAGCTTCCTCATCGTCACGCAGACCGCGGTCGGTTGCGCGGTGGGGCTGTTGCTCGCGGGCAAGATCGGGCGGTCGGCGCAGAAGACGACGGCGGCGTCGCTGCTCGGCATCGCCGCGCTGCTCGCGCTGCCTGCGATCATCGATGTCGTGACCGAGGCCGTGAATGGACCCGGCTCCGAGCGCGGCGAGCGGCGGCGGTTGGATTCGATTCGCACGGACAGCGGGCTCACCGACGAGGCGCATATTTTGTAGCGGAAGTGCCGGGACGGCGGCGAAACTCGCCGCGCTTTTCTGCTTTGATACCCCAATCGGTTGTGTTAATCGGTCTGGCAATTCCCCGCAAACCACAAGATGCATTGTTCCAAATGCGGAAGCTTGGATGACAAGGTGATCGATTCGCGGCTGTCGAAAGACGGCCGTTCCATTCGTCGCCGGCGGGAATGTCTCCAGTGCTCTCACCGCTACACCACCTACGAAGAGATCGAGCGCTCCGAGCTTCGCGTGCTCAAGCGCGACGGACGCAGCGAGCCTTTCCACAAGGAGAAGCTCGCCGCCGGCATGATGAAGGCGTGCGAGAAGAGGCCGATCACGCGGGAGATGGTCGAGCGCGCGGCGGATGAAATCATCGAGGCGCTCGAGTCGGAGTTCCCGCGCGAGATTCCGTCGCACGTCATCGGCGCGAAGGTGATGCAGAAACTTCACGAGCTCGACCAGGTCGCCTATGTGCGATTCGCGTCGGTGTATCGCACGTTCCAGGACATCGACCAGTTCATCGACGAACTGCAAAAGCTCGGCCACCATTTCAAGCGCACGGACCTTCAACCGGAGCTGTTTCGATGATCGCATTCCCCAACGATCTCCCGCTCATCCGCATCGACACGGGCGAGGCGATTCCCTTCGAGCCCGAGTGGCTCATGTGCTCGCTCACGCGCGCAGCGCGCCGTGCGGGGCTGCCGCAGTGGTGGCTCGCGCCGCACGTCACCGCGAGCGTGACGGAGTTCCTGCGCGCCGACCACGACGCGCCGATGATCGAGGCCACGCGGCTCGAGCAGGCCGTGCAGACGGTGCTGCAAGTCATCGGCTATGCCGAGGTCGGGCGGCACTTCATCGTCGGCCGGCCCGTGGTCGCGATCTCGCTGGTCGATCTCGTGCGCGAAGCGGGCACGGGCTACGAACTCGCGTTCTTCGAGCTACTCGGGCGCCGGCTCGCCGACGCCCTCGCCACGCGCACGCCGCATTTCCAACTCACCGGCCTCTGGCGCTGCGTGAAGCTGCTCAGCGCGCGCAAGGCGTGGAGCCGCGATTGCGAAGCGCTCCAATCCGAGATTGTCGCCTTCGCCCGCACCCAAACCGAGCACGCCGTGGCCGAGCAGGACGTCACCTTCTCGCTCACGTGAGCATCTTCGAGAAAATCGCGAGCCGCGAAATCGCAGCGGACATCGTTTTCGAGGCCGACGACTTCCTCGCCTTTCGCGACGTGCGTCCGCAGGCGCCGGTGCATCTGCTCATCATCCCGAAGCGCTGCATCCCGCGTATCGGCGAGGCCGCGGCGGACGACGCCGCACTGCTCGGGCGGATGCTCGCCGCAGTGCCGCAGATCGCGGAAAAAGCGGGAGTGGCGCAGGGCGGCTTTCGCCTCGTGATCAATAACGGCCCCGACGCGGGCGAGTCCGTGCCGCATCTGCACATTCACCTGCTCGGGGGTCGAACGCTGCACTGGCCGCCGGGATGAGAGTCCTCCACAACTTCGCGGATGGTGCGGCGCGGCGCGTGGTCGTCACCGGCATGGGTGTCGTCTCGCCGAGCGGGTGCGATCTCGGGACATTCTGGAAGAATGTCCGCGATGGTCGAAGCGCAGTTGGGCCGATCACGCGTTTCGATGCGAGCGGCTCGCCATCGCGTCTCGCAGCTGAGATCCGCGACTGGAATCCGACCGAATACCTCGACGTAAAATCGGCGAGGCGCTTCGAGCGTTCGCTGCAGTATGGGATCGTCGCCGCGAAGCTGGCCGTTGCGGACTCGCGGCTCGACTTTGACCAGATCGATGCGGACCGAGCAGGCGTGGTCGAGGCGACATCGCTCAGCAACATGGAGGCGGCCTACAGCGCTCGCGACGCGCTCGATGCGCGCGGCTCGCGCGCGGTCAGTCCTTCGATGATGATCAGCGGCTACGTCGGCAGCGGCAGCGCGGAGATCGCCAATGCCGTGGGCTGCCGCGGCCACGCTCTGACGTGCAGTTCGTCGAGTGCGTCGGGCAATGACGTGATGGGCTACGCCCGCTACATGATCCAGCACGATGACATCGACGTGATGATCGCCGGCGGTGCCGAGGCTCCGATCGTGGACACGGTCTATTTCGGATTTGCCCAAAGCCGCGCGATGACGCGATGGTCGGGCCCGCCTGAGGAGGCGATGAAACCTTTTGACCAGGCGGGCGATGGGTTTGTGATGGGCGAAGGCAGCGCCTATCTGGTGCTCGAGGAGCTCACACACGCGCTCAGCCGCGGCGCGCGCATCTATGCGGAACTGCTCGGTCAGGCACGCGCCTGCGAAGCCTACCACCCGATGGCGCCGCACCCCGACGGTTGGGGCGTATCCCGTGCGATGACCAAGGCCATGCAAGGCGCGAGCATCGACACATCGCGTGTGAGCTACATCAACGTCCACGGAACGGCGAACTCGTCGAACGACATCGCGGAAACGCGCGCCATCAAGGAAGTCTTCGGTTCGCACGCGCGACGGCTTGCGGTCAGTTCGACCAAGCCGGTCACCGGGCATCCGCTCGCTGCGGCCGGCGCGATCGAAGCCGTCGTCTGCGCGCTGGCGATCTCGCAATCGACGATCCCGCCGACGATCAATCATCGGCAGCCGCACCTCGAGTGTGACCTTGATTACGTGCCCGGCCACGCGCGGCCATATCCGATCGAGGTCGCGCTGAGCCTCAATAGCGGCTTTGGAGGCAAGACCTCGTGCCTGATCCTGGGCCGGCACCGCGAATGAACCTCGCGCCGTATATCCCGCTTTCCGGCTTCGTGGTGAACATGCTCTTCGGCCTGTTCGTATTCAGTCGCGACCGCCGCGCGCCCGCCAATCGCGTCTATCTGCTGCTGGCCGTTTCCATCGCGATCTGGAATCTGGGCTGTTACCACTTGCTGATCCATCACACCCGGGAGGAGGCGCTTTTCTGGGCCCGCTTTGTGTTTGTTGGCTGCATCATCGGCGTCGTCGCGTTCTTCCACCTCGCGATGATCGTCGCCGGGTTTCGCGTGAAATGGATTTCGTGGCTCTACGTCTTTCAGGCCTTCCTCGTGGCCACCGACTGCACCTCGTATTTCATCCGCGACGTGCAGTTCCTCGGTTCCTCTGGATGGTATGCCGTGGCGGGGCCGATGTTCTACGTCTTCGTCGCACCGTTCACGCTGATGTTCGGGTCGATCTTTGTGCTGCTCAAGCGTCGCCGCGAACTGCCGCTGTTCCAGCGCCGCCGTCTGACACCGATCATCGTCGCGCAGTCGATGCTGTCGGTCTTCGGTGCGAACGATCTGCTGCCGGTCATCGGCATCTACCACTACCCGCTCACGCAAGTGCAGGTGTATCCGTGGGGAAGTCTCGCGGCGGTATTCTACGGGGTGATCACCGCCTACAGCGTGCTCCAGCATCAGCTCCTGGACATCCAGGTGAACATCGGCCGCTACGCCGCGCACATCGTCCGGGTGCTCTTCCTCTTTTCGATTACGCTCGGCCTGCTGCTCGTCGCCTCGGCAGTCACCGACGCATTTAATCCGACCGCATTCGGCGCGGCGGTCATCGTGTTCCTCGCGAGCACGATCATCGCGGCGTTTCTCTTCCCGCGGCTGTTTGGAAAGGGCGTCGAAACGCTCGAGCGCCGCATCCTCGGCGACCGCTTCGAGTATCAGGACCGCGTGCGCGCCTTCATCCAGGCGCTGCCGTGGCAGAACGACCTCGATGCGCTGCTCGAAGACCTGCACTTGCTGCTGACGCGCACCTTTGGGCTGCGTGGCTACGACCTGATCCTGCGCGATGAAGCGGCGCGCGCTTTCACGCGTTCGCGCGCGCACCCCGAACTGCCGCGCGAGCACATCCCCGAGCTGAAAATCCCTTCGCCGGTCATGGAGTTCTTCGAGTGGCGCGCGGCGGAGTATCTCGTGCTCAGCTCCGAATACCAGCGCGGGACGGTCACGCGCACGGAGCGGCTCGCGCGCGAACAGCTCGCGGGATTCTCCGCGGACTTCTGCCTGCCGCTCCTCGCGGAGAAGGAACTCGTGGGATTGCTCTTCGTCGGCGCAAAGACGGCCGAGGAGCCCTATACCTCAACCGACCTCCAGCTCCTCATCAACCTCGCGAAGAACCTCAGCCTCATCGTGAATCAAATCCGGCTGAAGGAGGAGATCATGCGCGCGCAGGAATTCGACCTTCTGGGCCGCATGAGCCGGGGCATGGCCCACGACCTGAATAACCTGCTCACGCCCATCTCCACGCTCATCCAGCTCGCCACCGAGGGTCAAAGCGAGGCCGCGCTCGACGAGGATCTGCTCAGCGTCGCCTCCCGCAACGTGCGCAGCTTCCGCGCTTACATCAAGGAGGCGCTCTTCTTCTCCGAGAACCTGCGGCCCGACCTGCAAGTCGGCCGCCTCGACTTCATCGTCGAAAACGCCGTCGATGCCGCGCGCGCCACTCGTCGCAAGGACGTGAGAATCGTCGCGGAGACCCCGGGGGAAGTCTCCGTCGAGATCGACGAAGTGCTCATCCAGCGCCTGCTCAACAATCTGATCTCGAACTCCGTCGATGCGTCCTCGCCGGGCGGGGAAATCCGCGTGGTGCTCGACCGGCTCGCGAAAACCGAGGCGGCGCGCGATTGGTTCCGGCTGCGCGTCATCGATCAAGGCGAAGGCATCCCGACCGAAAACCTCGACCGTGTGCTGCGGCCCTACTTCACGACCAAGGATCGCGGCGACGAGGCGCGCGGGTTCGGACTCGGCCTGGCGATCAGCCGGCGCATCGTCGCGCTGCACGGCGGCCAGCTCACCATCAGCAGCCAGGTTCGCCGCGGCACGGTCGTGCAGATTGACTTGCCTAGCCGCCCGTTCCGCGCGCAACTTCCGCCCGTCCAGCCGGAGACCGCTCCCACCCCCGCTGCCGCCTGATGCGCACGCTGCTCGTCCTCACCAACCACGCGAACTTCGCGTCCGCCTTGCACGCGGCGCTCGATCCCGCGCGCTTTCAGATCATCGCGAAGGCCAATGCCGCCGAGGCTTCGCTGCTGCTCAATCGCGGCGCGATCGATGCGACGATCCTCGATGCGGAGCTCCCCGGCCCGCGCGCCATCCCGGCGATCGAGGAATTGCGCGCGCAGGCGCCGGGCTGCCCCGTGATCCTCTACACGGGCGAGAAGCCGTGCTCGTGGGAGGAGGACGCCTACGTGCTCGGTGTCGCGCACGTTCTCGCGAAGCCGGTTCGCGGACGCCTGCTCGCCGCCGTGCTCGACAAGATATTTCCAGACCTCGGCCCGCCCACCGCGCCATCGGCTGCCGCCTCGGAGCCCGTCGCGCGTGCGGCGGCGGCGAGCCCCATGCGCGGTCTCGAATCGCTGCGCCGCGTCGCGGCCATCCTTTCGCACGGGCTCGATGGCCCCGAGTTGCTCCGGCAGTTTCTGCTGCTGCTGCGCGAAGTCATGGGCGTCAACCGCGCCGTCATCTTTCTGCGCAAGCCGGCGTCGCGCCCGGGCGAGGGGACCGTCTCGCTGGACGATCGCTGGCTCCGGAGCGCGTGTGCGATCGGGCTCGACCAGGCGCTGCTCCAGCACGCCGTGCTCTCGCTCAATACCGGCATCGGTGCGGTCCTGCACCGTTCGGGGCGGGTGCTGCGCGCGACGAGTCCGGAGGCCACGACGACCCGCGAAATCGCGAAGGAATTCCAGCTCCTCGGCGCGCAACTCGCGATCCCGATCCTCGACCGGGAGTCGCTGCTCGGCGTCGCGCTGCTCGATGAGCGCGTGACCGGCGAGCCGTTCTCAAACGAGGAGATCGCGCTCATCTTCCACCTCTTCGAGGAGATCGGCCTCGCGCTGCGCAACTCGTGGTATCACGACCAGATCGTCACCAGCCACAATCTCGTCGGCGACATTCTCGCGCACCTCGGCAGCGGCGCGATCGTCTTCGGCGCGAACTGCGAAATGGTCCACGTCAACGGCCCGGCCCGCGCGATCTTCCTGCCGGGCGCTCCGCCGCGGGCGAGCTTCGACTTCGCGGATCTGCCGCAGCAGCTCGGCAGCATGGTCTTCACCGTGGTGCAGGGTGGGGAGCCGGTCGCTCCGCTCAAATACTCGCTCCCGCAGGCGCCGGAGCGCATCTTCGAAATCGAGATCACGCCCTTCCGCGCCGTCGGCGACGCAGCGGCGCGCGCGGCGCTGATGCTCATCCACGACGTGACCGAGCACGAACACGCGCAGCGGCTCGAGCTCGAGGCGGCGAACCTGCGGCTGATCAAGGCGATGGCCGAGCACCTCGCGCACGAGATCGGCAATGCGGTCGTGCCGATCTCCACGCACCAGCAACTGCTCAAGGACCAGATCAACGATCCTGAATTTCAGGAAAGCCTCACGGGCGCGCTCGCCAGCGGCGTGCGGCGCATCAGCCGGCTCGCGAGCCAGATGGTCTTTCTCGCGCGCGAGTGGAATGGCGACTTCAGCCAGCTCGTGAGCATCGGCGACCTCATCGTCGAGGCCTTCCACGAGGCGCACACGTATCATCCCGGCAAGAAAGTCGCGCAGCTCAGCTTCAACAAGAAGGCCGCGCTGTGGAAGGTGAAGGCGGACCCGAAGGCGCTGCGGCATGCGTTCAGCGAGATCATGCTCAACGCGCTGCAGGCGAACCCGGAGAACCCGACCGTGGCGGTGGACCTCGAGGAATCCAAGGGGCAGCCGCCGCGGCTCACGGTCGAGGTGCGCGACAGCGGCAAGGGATTCACCATCGAGACGGCCGAGCACGCGTCGGAACCGTTTTTCAGCACGCGCAATGTCGGCCTCGGCATCGGGCTCACGGTCACGCGGCGCATCATCGAGAGCCATAATGGGCAGATCGAAATCCCGCCGAGCGAGGAAGGCCAGCCGGGCGTCGTGCGTATTTCGCTGCCACTCGATCCGCCTCCGCCGAAGGCGATCACCGCGGGCGACAGTTGAGGCTCAGTCGTTGTTGACGAGGCCTTCGCGCACGGCCAGTCGCGTGAGGCCGGCGATGTCGTGGACGTCGAGCTTCTGCATGAGCGCCATGCGGTGATGCTCGACGGTCTTGGTCGCGATGCCGAGGCGGTCGGCGATCTGTTTGCTGCTGCACCCCTCGGCGACGAGCTTGAGCACGGTGCGCTCGCGGCTGCTGATCTGCGCGAGCATCGAGAGGCCCGCCTGCGCGCCCTCGGCGAGCGACATCGTGAACGGCGTGAGATACGAGCCGCCTTGCGCGACGGTGCGCAGCGCCTCGAGCAGCGTCGCGAGCGAGTCTTCCTTGTGCACGAAGCCGTGCGGCCGCGCGTCGATCACGCTGGCGATGAGCGACGCGTTCAGCGTGCCGGAATAGATGAGCACGCGCGTGTCGCGACCCTCGGCGCGCAGGGCGCGCAGCACCTCGACGCCGCTCATCTCCGGCAGCAGCAGATCGACGATCGCCACGCGTGGCTTGAGTTCGCGGCACAGTTGCAAGCCGGCGAGCCCCGAGCCGGAATGGCCGACGAGTTCGTATTGCTCGTCGAACGCGAAGATCCGTTCGAGCATTTGCCGGATGGAGAGATGATCATCGACGACGACCACGCTGATTTTCTCGGGCATTGAATAAGACTGACGCTGGCTGTGGGATGTTGGGATGGCGCGATCACGGGGTTCGCGGCAAGCGCAACGAAGAACGACGGCGCCGCGCGTGACAAGCGCGAAGTCTCGGCTCGGGGCTATTGCCCGATCCGGTAGAGGTGAGTTTTTGTCCGCACGATCAGCGCGTCGCTGACGACCGCCGGCGACGCCATGCAGCCGGCGTCGAGTGTGTTCTCCGCGAGCTTCTGGAATGAGTCGCCCGGCTTGATCACGGTGCATGGTCCCGCTGCGGCAAAAAGGTAGAGCCGCCCGGCGGCAAAGATCGGCGATGCGGCGAAGTCGCTGCCGATGCGCTCCTGCCAGACGATGTCGCCGGTCTGGAGATTCAGGCACGAGAGAATGCCGCCGCTGGTCGTCGCATACACGCGATCCCCGACGATGATGGGTGAGCATTGGTCCGGCGCGCCTTTGATCTGCCGCCATTGCACGTGTGTCGCCGTCGCGTCGGCCTTCGCGCCGCCGACCTTGATGCCCAGGAGCACCGGCTTCATGAAGCCCGTGCTGACCACCATCATCCGGCCGTCGCTGACCGGCAGCGGCACGTTCGAGAAGCCGAGCGGATACTTGACGTGCCAGAGCTCCGCGCCGGTTTCGGGATCCGTCGCGTAGAGGCGATTGCTCGCTGTCGTGAGGCTCTGCGCGCGACCGTCGATCTGCATGACGACCGGCGTGCCGTAGGCCTTGCGCATTTCATCGCGCAGCGGCAGCAGCTCGGGTGCATCGCGCGGCGTCTTGCGCACGAGCTTGCCGGTCGCCTTGTCGAGCACGGCTTCGAATTGCGCGTCCATGCCGTCGCACGCGATGAGCAGCTTGTCCTTCCACATGGCGAGCGAACCGCCCGGGCCATTTTGCGGATCATAGATCAGCTCGCGATTTTCCCAGCGCACGCTGCCCGTTTTCGCATCGAGGCACGCCGTGCCCATCGGCCCGAAGTGAACGAACACGCGGTCGCCGTCGATGATGCCCGTCGGCGAGGCGTAGCTGTTGCGCTTGTGCTTGGCGGGCGGGTTTTCGTTTTTGAAGACCTCGATGTCGCGCAGGATCTTGCCGTTCGCGGGATCGACGCAGATCGCGCGCAGCGAGCGGCCCTCGCTGAGCGCGGTTGTCAGCCAGATTTGTCCGTTGCCGACGATGGGCGAAGACCAGCCTTCACCCGGGATCTCCGTCTTCCACTTCACGTTCTTCTGCTCGCTCCATTCGAGCGGCAGCGCCTTTGCATCCGAGACGCCATTTTGCAGCGGCCCGCGGAACTGCGGCCACGAATCGCCGGCGAAGGATGCGAGTGTGAGGATGGAGCAGGCGAGGAGTGGTCGGATCATGGTGGGTGAAAGTGGCGGGGCTGCCTCGCTCAATCCCGTTCAAAGCGAAACCGTAGGCGCTACCCGAGAAGGTGGAATATGAGGCTTGTCAGCGGGCGGGCGCGGGCCTAGCACGGAAACCCTATGAACATCACCAAGCTCATCGCTGCCGCCGCCTTTGCGGTCGCAATCCTCGCCACGCCAGCCTTCGCAGAGACCTGCTGCGAAAAAGCCAAGGCCGCTGGCAAGGAGTGCGCGCATAAGTGCTGCGCCGAGGCCGTCAAGGCCGGGAAAGTGTGCGAGAAGTGCAATCCTCCGAAGAAATAGTTCGGACCTTCCGCAGGACCTCCTGCTAGAATCCAAAAGGCCGCGCAGCGAAAGCAGCGCGGCCTTTTGCTGTCCGGTTACTTCGCCGGGTGCTGCTTGAAAAACTTCACGATCAGCGCCGGCGCCTCGGCGGGGAAATTGTGGCCGCCGGGATGAATGAACGAGACGAAGGGCGTGCCGGTTTTCGATTCGTAGATGAGGCACTGCTTGTCCCAAGTGCCGCCCTCAGTCTCGCAGCCATTGAGTTTGCGCACGGCTGCCATCGCGGCTTGCTGCCACTCGTATTTCACGAACTGATCCTTCTCGCCGGCGAGGTGCATCGCGGGCTTGGGCTTGAGCATCGCCGCTGCTCCGTTGTTGCGAGCCGATGCGGCGGCGGAGGGCGCGACGGACGCGAAGAGATCACCGCGCGCCGCCCACAGAAGATACGTGAAGCCGCCGCCATTCGAGTGGCCGGTCGAGTAGATGCGCTTCGTATCGACCTTGTAGTCCGCGTTGAGCTTCGCGAGCAGCGCGTCGAAAAACTTCAAGTCGCGGTCGCCCTGATCGCCGATGCGGCCCTGCCAGCCCGGCTTCTTCCCCTCGGGATCGGTGAGCCGGCCCGGAGTGTTGAGCCCCTGCGGATAGACCGCGATCGCTTCCGGCCAGTGCCGCTGGATCGCAAAGCTGCGCGTTGTGTTGCGCATGTTCCCGCCGTGGCCGTGCCAGACGAAGACGAGCGGCGCCGTCTTCTCCTTCGCCGACGCGGGCGCATGGACGAGCGCTTCGCGTGCGACGCCGTCGATGCTCAGCTCGACGCGCTGGAGATCCTGCGCCGAGGCGTGCAGCGCGAAGACGAGAAGGAGAGAGACGAGGATGCGTTTCATAATTGCCGGCCTTCAACGCCGCGCGGCTCGCGGAGTTGCATCACGCCTTGCACAGCGGCGCGAAGCGCTCGCGATGCGCCCACAACAAAAACAACGCGAGCACCGCGGCGAACGTGCTCATGGGATTAAATGTCTTTGCGAGGAAGAGATCGAAGAAGAGGATGTTCAGGATGATCGGCCCGAGGAAGAGCAGCCCCGCGCAGATGAAACGCCCGCTGAGCACGAGCAGGCTGCCAATCAACTCGCACACCTTCACCGCGCCGAGGTAGCCGCTCCCCGCCAGCAGGCCGATGAAGCTCATCGCCTGCTCCGGGAACGCGACCTTCGGCTGCGGTATGAAGTGAAACCAATAGTCGAGGCTGAGCAGGAAGATGAGCCCAAGGAGGATTCGCGCGATGAGGATGGCGTATTTCATATTGGTGGTCGGATTTGCCGGCGAGGCTGCCGGGTCGTTCCAGCAGGATCAAGCCCGCACTTCGAGCCGCAGCAGGCCGCAGCCGAAATGGAGCATCGGCCCCATCGGCGTGTCTCCGACTTTCAGCGTCGGCGAGAGCGAGTAGATCTGCCGGCGCGTGTCGGTCGGGTCCTTCACTCCCACGACCAAGCCGGCGCTCCGCGGTGCGACGACGTGTTTGAGCGTGGCGTCGAAGCGCTTGCCGAGAAGGCGCGCCTGCCGTTGCATCGCCTTATGTTTCCCACCATCGCGCTCGCCGAAGACAAACCGTGGCAGCCCGGGCCTTACGAAGGCGTCGAGCTGAAGATCCTGCACCGGAACGAAGCGACCGGCGGCGTGGTCGTGCTGCGGAAATTTCACGCGGGCAAAACCATCCCGGCGCACACGCATCCCGCGGCCAATGAATGGGCGTGGATTCTCTCCGGCGAGTGGGAGGAAAGCGGCGTGAGCTACACGCCGGGCACGCTCTTCCACGCGCCGAAGGGCGTGAAGCACGGGCCGCACGTGGCGAAGACCGAAGTCGTCAGCCTCACGATCTTCGACGGGCCGCTGACTGTGGCGTGAGCCACGGGTTACGAGCGCTTCCGCGTGAGCATGATCTCATTCCCCTCCGGGTCCACGCACATCGCGAGATGCGGCGGTTCGTCGTCCTCGGGCTGTGGCTCGCGCACGAGCTGACCGCCCGCCGCGACGATCTCCGCCGCGCCCGCGATGACATCGGGCACTTGAAAGTTCAGCCCCGTCCACGTGCGCCCGCCTTCGCCGCCGCCGTGGATGCCGATCACGCCGCCACCGATCGCGACTTCGCTGATGATTTCGTTCTGCTTGATCAGCGAGCCGCCGAGGACCTTCACGTAGAAGTCCACCGCGCGTTGCATGTCCACTGCCCAGATCACGTATTTGAGTCGTTCGACGTTCATGCGCCGTGTGTCGCTCAGTGGACCATTTCGAGCAAGCCAAGTCGCCACGGGATGCCGCCGTATTTCGCGCCGCGGTAGTCCGCCTCGCTCACGCCATGGAGAAGGGAGCGCAGATTTTCCGGGTCCGCGTCCATTCGCGCATCGTCGCTGGCACGGAGGAGTTCGCCGTGGCTGATGCTCGCGGTCCACTCGGGCGACTGCCGCACATTCTCTTTCGCGACGCGCTCCCATCCACGAACGGCGCGCCCGACTTCCACGAAAACGCCCCGGAATCCCAGCCGTCCGCCCGGACCCCGGCAGCGGACGCGAGAAGCATTAGAAGTCTGATCAATCGGGACATGGAGAGCGGGGAAATCGCCAATGGGGCAGGGTTGCCGGCCGGGGAAGACGGGCGTGTGCAGAAGATTTATGAAAGCCTCGCTCGCTTTTCGTCAAAACCCTGCGATTAGTCCTGATGAAGACAACTTACGGCTTTTCGCGTCGCGGTCCTGATCGGGTAGCTGAGGAGCTGGCTGCGGTGCTTTCCAAGAAGGCGTCTTTCGAGTTCAAGCCCCTCTTTGAGATCGTCCACGCGAACCTCCGGGCTCGCAATGCCGCCTCCGGTGGCGAGGAAATGCTTCGTTTGCGCGCTTACGAGCGGCTCCAGAGCCTCGTGCAGGCCGGGATCGTGAAGAAAACCGGCAAGGCATACCAAGGTGTGCCGGAAGGCTTGAAGAGCTTCATGGCGACTACAGCGGAGTTGAACGCCAAGTTTGCCGCCGGCATCCACACGCGCCCGCCGGCCACCCGCGTGGCCGCCGGGAAGAAGTAAGGACGAAACCGTCCGGATCGATCGGCGGCTGGGAGTTGCGGAGCGCGATGGAGAAACGTTCACGAGTTCACTTGTGTCGAGCCGAGGTATGGACTGGGGCGCCGCTTAACGGTGTTCCGGCGTTTTCGCATCGAGGGAAGGGAGGAAATTCGATCTGCCCGGAATGATGACGATTTCTGGCGGCGATCCCGGTGCTGACGTCACGCAGGACATCATCAAGTATTCGAAGGCAGTCAGCAGTTGACCGCACGCGCCGTCGTGCCGAACACTTCCGGTTCGTCCTCAGATTTCAGTTTAACCGACCCAAGGAAAAAACCCATGTCCACCGAAGCTAAATGCCCTTTCAATCACAGCGCCGCCACCGGGGGTGCCACGACCAATCACGACTGGTGGCCGAACCGGTTGAAGGTCGAACTGCTCCACCAGCATTCCTCCAAGTCGGACCCGATGGCCGGGGACTTCAACTACGCGGCAGAGTTCACGAGCCTCGACATGGCTGCGGTGAAGAGGGATCTCGCGGCGCTAATGACCGACTCGCAGGATTGGTGGCCGGCGGACTTCGGTCACTACGGCGGGCTGTTCATCCGCATGGCGTGGCACGCCGCCGGCACCTACCGCACCGGAGACGGTCGCGGCGGCGGCGGCCGGGGGCAGCAGCGTTTCGCGCCCCTCAATAGCTGGCCGGACAACGTGAGCCTGGACAAGGCGCGCCGAATTCTCTGGCCGATCAAGCAGAAGTATGGCCGGAAGATTTCCTGGGCCGACCTGATGATCCTCACGGGCAACGTCGCGCTGGAGACGATGGGCTTTAAGACGTTCGGGTTCGCCGGCGGGCGCGAGGACACTTGGGAGCCGGATCACGATGTCTATTGGGGCACGGAGACGACGTGGCTCGACGACAAGCGCTACTCCGGAGACCGGGATCTCGAAAACCCGCTCGCGGCTGTGCAAATGGGCCTGATCTACGTGAACCCGGAAGGCCCGAACGGGAATCCCGATCCGGTCGCTGCGGCGCGCGACATCCGCGAGACCTTCGCCCGCATGGCGATGAACGATGAGGAGACGGTGGCGCTCATCGCCGGCGGCCATAGTTTCGGCAAGACTCACGGCGCCGGACCGGCCTCGCACGTGGGGCCTGATCCGGAAGCGGCCGGCCTCGAGGAGCAGGGGATGGGCTGGAAGAGCAGCTATGGCAGCGGCAAAGGCGGCGATGCGATCACCAGCGGCCTGGAAGTCACGTGGAGCACGACGCCGACGAAGTGGAGCAACAGCTTTTTCGAAAACCTGTTCGGCTACGAGTGGGAACTCACGAAAAGCCCCGCCGGTGCGAATCAATGGGTCGCCAAGGGTGCCCAGCCGACGATTCCCGACGCGCACGATCCGTCGAAGAAGCGTCTGCCGACCATGTTGACCACCGATTTGTCGCTGCGGTTCGATCCAGCCTACGAGAAAATCTCGCGCCGCTTCCTCGCGAATCCCGACCAGTTCGCCGACGCCTTCGCCCGCGCCTGGTTCAAGCTCACGCACCGCGACATGGGACCGCGCGCCCGTTATCTCGGCCCGGAGGTTCCCGCCGAGGAACTCATCTGGCAGGATCCCATTCCCGCAGCAAATCAAAAAGCGATCGATGCGCAGGACATCGCATCGCTGAAGGGCAAGATCCTCGCTTCCGGTCTGTCCGTTTCGGAGCTGGTCTCCACAGCGTGGGCGGCGGCGTCCACCTTCCGTGGCTCCGACAAGCGCGGCGGTGCGAACGGCGCCCGCATTCGGTTGGCGCCGCAGAAGGATTGGGCCGTCAACCAACCCGCCCAACTGGCGAGAGTGCTCAAGACCTTGGAAGGCATCCAGAGTGCGTTCAATGGCGCGGCGGCCGGCGGCAAGAAAGTCTCGCTCGCTGACCTGATCGTCCTGGCCGGCTGCGCGGGAGTCGAGAAAGCTGCGAAGAATGCCGGTCACGAAGTCACGGTTCCTTTCACGCCGGGACGCATGGACGCTTCGCCGGAGCAGACCGACGTCGAGTCCTTCGCCGTGCTCGAGCCGATCGCGGACGGCTTCCGCAATTACCTCAAGGGCAGATTCAGCATCCCGTCTGAAGCGCTGCTCATCGACAAGGCGCAACTGCTGACCCTGACCGCGCCCGAAATGACGGTGCTCGTGGGCGGCATGCGCGTCCTGAAGACCAACTTCGATGGAGCGCAGCGCGGGGTCTTCACCCAGCGACCGGAGGCACTGACCAACGACTTCTTCGTGAACCTGCTCGACATGGGCACGGAGTGGAAGCCTGTCTCGCAGGACGCCGATGTGTTCGAAGGCCGCGATCGCAAGACAGGTGCAGTCAAGTGGACCGGCACGCGTGTCGATCTCGTCTTCGGCTCCAACTCCCAACTCCGCGCCCTCGCGGAAGTCTATGGAAGCTCCGATGCTGGGAAGCAATTCGTGCACGCTTTTGTCGCGGCGTGGAATAAGGTGATGAACCTGGATCGCTTCGACCTGGAGTGATCTTCCGGGCCCGCCGCGGCATCGCGCCAGCGGTTGGATAGCTGCGAACCGCGCCCGTATGTTCCCCTTCTCATGAACCAACCCGCCTGCCCGATGTGCGAAATGACCGACGTCACCGAGCACTCCGAACGCTGGGAATGCATGACGTGTGGCCACGAGTGGGAAAAAGCCGACGAACCCGCCAAAACCTGCGTGGTCAAGGACGCCCACGGCAACGTCCTCGCCGACGGCGACTGCGTCGTCCTGATCAAAGACCTCCCGATGAAAGGTTCCGCGCCCCTCAAAGGAGGCACCAAGTCCAAGCCCATCCGCCTCGGCGACGGCGACCACGAGATCACCTGCAAGATCGACGGCGTCTCCGTCGGCCTAAAAGCGTGCTACGTCAAAAAAGCGTGAGGCCAGCGTAGTGGATTGCCCAGCGCGACGCAAAAGTCCGCGACCTCAGGGGCTGGCGGCGCGGATGGAGTAGCCGGCGGGCGTTTCAAACTTTCCTGAAGATTCTCCTTGGCAGGGGAGAGGGGAGTGCTTGTATGCACAACGTCCATACGCCCCTCCGACGCCCCACCCCACAAATGAACACCCGAAATCTCGCCCGCAAGCCCTCCGCATTCAGCCTAGTCGAGGTCGCACTGGCCATCGCGGTCGTCAGCTTCGCCGTCATCGGAATCCTCAGCCTGCTCTCTTCCGGGTTGGGCAACTACAGGCAGGTGATGGACACCACCGTCTGCGCGCAGATCGCCCAGCGCGTGATCAACGACGCCGGACAGGCGGATTTCAACGTGCTCACTGACGCAACGAACAAGAACACCATCAAGGAAACCGCCGACGCGGCAAAAGAAAGCCGGGTGTTCTCCTTCCGGGCTCCGAGTAGCGACAAACCCTCGTTTCGCTATTTCGACGACCAGGGCAATGAGATCATCGCCAAGGAAAAGGACGGAAAGTTGAAGCCGGAACAGCGGACTCAGGCCGTCTATTGGGTCAATGTCCGCATCATCCCGCGCGCATTCCTGCCCCGTGCGGACGGGAAAGCGACGGAACTCGCGCAGTTGACCGTCGAGATCGCTTGCAACGCGAACGTGATCGACTTGAGCGACACCAAGGCTTTCTTCGTCACGGAGAAGAAGGATCCGCGCTACAACCTCTTCAAACCGCCCGGCCAGGATAAGGAAAAGAATATCCCCGCGGGAATCCGCGTGCTGACCTACTCCGCCTACGTCGGCCGCAACGGATAGCCTTCATGAAACCGCTCCCGCTTCCCGCCCGCGAGGGCTTCACGCTGATCGAAGTCATGGTCGCCTCGCTGATCGTGGTGATCCTCGCCGGAATCCTCATCAGCGCGACGGACCTGACCGCCCGCAGCTTCCAGCGCACCTCGGCCAAGATCGAGCAGTTCTCCGAGGCCCGCCGTGGGTTCGAGGTGCTCACCCGGCGACTGGCCGAGGCGACACTGAATACCTACTGGGACTATTACGACAAGAACGGCAACCCGCGTCCGACGACTAACACCCGCCGGAACGAGTCGAACTATGATGTGTTTAAGAACTTCGTCCCGGCAGCCTATGGCCGGCAGTCGGAGCTGCGATTCGTGTCAGGCCCGATGAATACCGGGCCCAAGGACGAGCAAATCGACCCGACCGGAACGGCGGATCGCCCCACCCATGGCGTCTTTTTCCAGGCGCCGATCGGTGAAGTGGATGATCGTGACACGATCGGCATGCTCGACCAGTCGCTCAACTGCTGGGGCTATTTCCTCGAGGTCGATGACGACACCAAATTTATCCCCAAGCCGCTCACAGACCTGGTCCAACCGCGCCGCAGGAGCCGCCTTCTCGAATTCCGCCAACCGACAGAGCATAATCCCATCTACTGGCCCCCATTCGCCGGTGCCGCATCCGCGCAAAAGGCTGAAATTCGCAACTGGTGGTTCATTGGCGGCGCAGCCGTTTCCGGGATAGACACGGAGATGGATCGGCCCGTGCGCGTCGTCTCGGAGAACATCATCGCACTGCTCATCATTCCACGCCTCTCCCGCAACGATGAACTCGCCCGCCAGAACGACCCGAACCTGAAGTTTAACGGTGCGGACGACGACCGGATCGTGCTCAGCCCGACCTATTTTTTCGATTCCGCACTGAACACCACGCGGCTGCTGCCTAACAAGCCGCTGACGGCTTCCGAGCGCCCGGAGGACGTGAACCCGAAGAATCAGCTCCCGCCCACCGTGCAGGTCGTGATAGTCGCGCTGGACGAAACATCGGCGCGGAATTTGGACGAAGACCCGACGACAAAGGGCAAACCAGGCTTCGACCTGAAACTCGAGGAAATCTTCAAGCGCAGTCTGCGCCTCGAGGATGACCGCACCACCGACAAGCCTTCCGATGGCGAACTCTCCGAGTTGGAAGCGAAGCTCATCGCGAAGCGCCTCGCCTATCGCATCTTCAATACCACCGTCATCATTCGCGGCGCCAAATGGAGCCGCGCGCAGTCCAGCTAGCATCGCCAACCCGCCATGAACCACACCGCCAACCCATCACTTCGCCAGCCGTCCGCCCGGCGCGGCATCGCGCTCGTCATCACGCTGCTGCTGCTCCTGCTGCTCTCGGCGTTTGCAGTCGCCTTCTTCACACGCATGAGCGTCGAGCAGGTATCCGCCGCCAGTTACTCGGATGGCGTCACCAGCCGCCAACTCGCGGAATCGGTGGTCGGCCTGGTCCAAAGCCAGATTCGCGAAGGAACCACGGTGCCGAATGGAGCATGGGCCAGCCAACCCGGCATGATCCGAACCTTTGCCAAGGGCACCGTGCCAACCACGACGCCCTCGAACCGGGCCTACGGCTATTACAAGCTCTATTCCTCCGCGGACATGACGGTCAGTAAGGAAAACGCCAATGCGTTCGATCCCGCCAAGGAGTTTGACGCGGATTGGCCGAAACAGACAGCGCTTTGGACCGATCTTAATGAACCCGTAACCCTCAAGCTTACCGACCCGGCGAACAAAGCTAACGAAACGATCATCAAACGTTATCCTATCTTTGATCCCGCGCTCGCGGCACGTTCCGATAGTTCAAACCCCAGTCGGCTGAGCATTCACGACACGAACCAGAGCTTCAAGGTCGAGGGTTTCTCGCTCGATGCGGATAACGGCGTCACCGACGAGACGCTCGCCAACATGCCGGTTCGCTGGCTATACGTCCTGCGCGATGGCACCCTGACGGCGCCGACAATGTCCGCGGACGACGGGCGGACCGCTGTATGGGAAGCGGCTGGGACCGGCAATACCACGGTGCCCACCAAAGCCAATCCGATCGTCGGCCGCGTCGCATTCTGGACTGATGACGACACCTCCAAGGTGAATCTCAACACCGCCGGCGGGTTCACGACCAAGGATATCGACAAAGCCGGCTACGACACCGACGTGAAAAAGAAGAACTATGCAGGATCGTATTGGGATGCCCCGCGATTCTTCACGATGTTCGATCGCGGCGGTGCGCTGGATGATACGAAGTTTGGCATCTTCAAGCCCGGCGAAGGCAGCCTCGCGCTCTCCCAGCCCCCGAGCAATGAGTTCCAGCGCTACCCGGGTCACCCATTCACGACTTCACTCGGATTGGTGTTTAGCAATCCCGGAAACGCGCTTGATCCGGCGCGCCTCACTTCCGAGCAGCTTTATCGCGTCCTGCCTCGCTTACAACCCGGTGGCACAAAGGGAGGCAGCGACCGGCATCTCGCGTGGAAAGCCTATTCTTCGACCTCCTCCGATGACAAGCTCCCCTTGAAGTCGGAACGACTCTTTACATCGGTGGATGAGTTCTTCTTCTCGATCGCCAACCCCGCCACCAACAGCAATCAGCGGCAGCCATCGAACGCGTTCTTGAAGACGGCGGGAACCAATTGGTTCAATCAGCCCATTCCCGCGATGACCGAAGACCTGCTCAAGCAGAGCGACCTCGACGCTATCGAGAGCTACCGTTTCTTCCTCACCGCCCACAGCCAGGCACCGGAACTAAACCTCTATGGCCGCCCCCGCGTGAGCATCTGGCCCACATGGGCGATTGGGCAGTCGGATGCGACGAACAAGGATTATTCCCTGCGTCGAAACCCGCTCGAAAACCTTCTCGTATTTTGCTCTACCTTGGGGCCGCTACCGAAACCAAGCGCAGCCGGCGCGCCCCAAGTGGGTCAGCTCTTCATGTTCCAGCGCTATAATCCCTACGAGTCTGCCACAGACGCCGGTATCGACCGCAATCGTAAGCTGCTCACTGAGTATCTCTCGGGCGGCACTGGAAACCGGGCCGGCTTGACCGACCAACCGGTCCCCGGATTCACCGAGACCGAGACCTTCGCCAAGAAATACAACGGAGCGGAAAACAAAGGGAGCCGCGACCAAATCCTAGTGGAAATATTCGACTATATCCGCTCGGGAGTGAACATTCGTGATACCTACTTCGACAAGGATCCCGCGATCAATCCGTCCGGCCTGCCTTACAACAATGCTGCGGCGGCTCCGTATCGACTGGCTATGGACAGAACCCGCTTTGCACCACGCGGCGTAGTCGTTCCGGCGGCGATCAAGTTCCCGAGTTCGACGGTGCTCAATCCGGGCGGCAACGACCTCACCGGCTTCGGCCGATTCCCGACGGTGTCGGAAGTGTCGATCGTGTTTTACCATGCCGGCTATCGTGACCGTCAGGGCATAGCCTACTGGGATCCCAGCGAAAAAACGACACGGGGCGTAACCTCTCACTTGATGCGCATGTTCCTCGTTGTTGAAACCTTCAATCCCATGCAGGGGTATTGCCGGCCCGAGGACACGAGCGCCGACGATCGGAACCTCCGCCCGTTCCGCTTGATCCACGCTATGGAAGTCAGGGTTCCGCCAAGAGTATCGGTCAGGGACACACAAGGACAACCTACGGGTCTCCAGACGTTCACCTTCAATGGGGGCGGGACGCTCCGGAATGAAATCAGGATCCGCTCCGGAGCTTTCACCAGTGGAAGCGACGCGGCCGGTATGGAAGGCATTCTCCATGGCTTTGGAAGGAAGTTTGTGGACCCAGCAGGCCCGCCGAGCGCCGATGGTGTTGCCAATCCTAATGTCGCGCCGCCTCCGTATCCGGCGTCCGTCGGCCAGACAGATATCGCCAGCAGCCCGGGCGATGGTGAGTATCCTTTCCAGTCCAGCAATGTCATCGAGGTGCCGATCATCCGCACCACGGGACGACAGACCAATTTTACGTTTGAAGGAATGGAGGCGACACTTCAGGTGCTGTTCGGCGATCAGCCGCTTCAGCGAATCAATCTGGTCTTCCCCCGGGCGCAGGACATCCCGCTGCCCTCGGATGCCTATTGGGAAGATCCGGGCGGATTCGCGTGGCCGAATCAACTGGTGCAGCCGAATCCGACGATTTTCAATACCGCATGGCAGGGGCGCGGGACTGATCCTTGGTCGGCGGCTCTGATTACCAAAAGGGGATCCACAATCCCGTGCTATCCGGCTGCCATGAAGAGTCTCGCGTATCGGATCTGGTGGGTGAACGAATGTTGGGCGCTGAGCGGACGCGCTTATCAAGGCAACCCTTACGGAAAGTTCGACATAAAAGGCAAGGAACTCTTCGACAACGCCGCTCGTGGCTTCAGCTTTAACAACAAGTGGAGAAACATTATCCAATCGGGAGATGTCGTTCGGAGTCTGGTGCCGCGGCCTAAAGACAACAATCTGGATACCCGCATTGTGGCGCTGACCCGATACACCACAAGAGGCGGCGAAACGCTCGATTTCGAACCTCTGAAACCTGACTACGACAGTCAGACCGTCCGGCATGTGCAGAGGCTCGATACGGCCGGGCAGGCCGGGCCTCTGATTCAAACGCAACTCCTGCGCGCGGGGAGCGGCACGCCATTCATCTTCAGCGGCACCGAATCCCTGGATGCGAGCGGTCGGATAAGCCTCACGCCCGGCACAGCGGGTGCCGTCTCGACTACAGCGGCCTGCTCGATCGAACCGACAGCGCTGGACGGGCGGTTTATCGGCAACACGAGCAACCAGCAATTTGCGTGGGAGCGCAAGAGCTATGGCGTCGCGGGGAGCAAGCTTGCATTCGGCAACCTCGCCGACTTGAGTAGCACCAGCCTCGGCGTGGGAGCCTACGGAACACGCGCTGCCGATCTCCCTGCGAAGATCGAGGGCACGCTGGTGAATGGTGTGAAACGCCGGGACGGCTTCCCGGGGGACTTCGATACCGGCATTGGCAGTTATCCCGATGGCGCGCTCTGCAACAAACCCGACGAGGGACATCTCATCTGGCGTGTCGATCGAAGCGACGACGACCACACGGCCAACCCCGACGTCTCAAACGATTGGTGGTATCGCTATCCGTATTACATCAGCGAATATAACGACGAAGCTGCAGATGCCTTTTTCAGCCCAAGCCGGCAGGTTCCGTCGCCGGTGATGTTTGGATCGCTTCTCGTCGGCGTCAAATCTGCATGGCAGACGCTCTGTTTCAGCCCGAATCCGGCGAGTTTGACTAGCAGGACTGTGAAAGGAAAAGCGGACCATCCAGGCTTTGACACGTCTCCGAAGGATCACCTGCTGCTCGATCTGTTCACGATGCCGGTGATCGAACCGTATGCAATCAGTGAGCCGTTCTCGACCGCCGGCAAGGTGAACCTGAACTGTGAGATCATGCCGTTCAAATACATCCGGCGGACGACGGCGCTGCGTGCAGCACTGCAATCAGTGCGGATCACGGCAGTTCCGCCGAGTCGCTTGAGAGTCGGCACCGTGTCGGGCGCCTACAAGCTCGGCTCCCCCTCCGGCACCCCGCTGGCGGATAACTACCGCCTCGCGCTCAACCGCGACGAGACGATCAAGAGCATCGTTTCGCTCTTCGATGACCCCGATCTTGCGGACCGTTCCTATGAGCGGTTCTACAAATCGGCCAGCCAGATCTGTGAGCGTTTCCTCTATCCGAAGCTCGACGAGACCGACAAGCAGTTGTTCGGCGGCGGGACCGAACCGAAGTGGAACCGGAGCGACACGGATATCCGGCAGTTTTGGGAGAGGAACAACCTTGGCGGTGATAACACCCGCGAGAAGCCATATGCCGATCTCTATTCGCGACTGACCACGAAATCGAACACCTTCACCGTCCACATGCGCGTGCAGAAGCTGCGGCCGCAGCGCGGACTCAAGGACGAGGACTTCCTCAAGTGGACCGAGAAAGACGACTCGATCTCGGCGGAGTATCGCGGCGAATCGCAGATCGAGCGCTACCTCGATCCGCAGGACCGCCGATTCAGCGACGAGATCGTGGACGACAAGTTCAAGGTGGACGCGCCCATGTATATCCCGACCAACACCCAGACGCGTCCGCTTGAGTTCGCCTACCGCTTCCGCGTCGTCGGCAGCAAGCGCTTCGCGCCGGATCGTTGAGCCGTGGAAGGTCCCGCTTTGCAGTGCGCCGCATCTGAATAAGGTGCGGCGCACATGCAATACGACGTAGCGATCATCGGCGGCGGCCCGGCTGGGAGCACGGCTGGCACCTTGCTGGCGAAGGCCGGGCGACGCGTGATTGTGATTGAGCGCGAGAAGTTCCCGCGCTTTCACATTGGCGAGTCACTGCTGCCTTACTCACTCTCCACCTTCGACCGGCTCGGCGTGCGCGAGGAGCTCGATCGCTGGGCGGTGGACAAGCGCGGCGCGGAGATCGCCACGGCCTGCGGCTCCCGCACGGTGAAGTTTCTTTTTGAGAACGGTTTCCGCCTCCGGCACCGGCGCGCCTACCAGGTCGAGCGCGCGAAGTTCGACCAGATGCTGCTCGATCGCGCACGGGATGCCGGCGCGGATGTCCGCGAGCAGACGGTCGTCGAGCGCGCGGACTTCGCCGCCGACGGCGTCACGCTCCAAACCTCGGGCGGAGAAATCCGCGCGCACTACGTGATCGATGCGAGCGGTCGGAATGCGATCGTGGGCCAGCAACTCGGACTCAAGCAGCCGTATCCTAACCTGCGGAAATTCTCCTGCTTCGCCCACTACGAGCACGTCCAGCGCGACGAGGGAATCGAGGCCGGCTTCACCCGCCTGGTCAGCGGCGACGGCCATTGGTTCTGGCTTATCCCTCTCGACGACACGCGCACGAGCGTCGGCGTGGTGATGGACATCGACGCATTCAAGATGGGAAAGAAATCCCCGGAGGATGCGCTCGATGCAGCCGTCGCCGCCTCGCCGGTGATGACCTACCGGTTGCGCGACGCGCGACGGCGCACGCCGGTGTATGCCATCGGCGACTACTCCTATTGCAATGCGCGCCTCACCGGCCCTCGATGGATGCTCGCCGGCGACGCCGCGGGCTTCATCGATCCGATTTTTAGCACGGGCGTCTTCCTGGCGATCCACTCGGGTGAGCAATGCGCCGACGTGCTCTGCCAGGTGCTCGACGACCCGGCGCGGCAGCCGCGGCTCTTCGCGCGATACGAGAAGGGACTCCGCCGCGTGATGAACAAGTATCTGCGCTTCGTCAGCGCGTGGTATCGGCCTGAATTCATCGAGGTGTTTACCAGCCCGACGAAGCGATTCCAACTCGCCGGCGCAGTAAACGCCGTGCTCGCGGGCCATCTCGGACGCGACTTCGGCATCTGGTGGCGGATGCAGATCTTCTACCTCATCCTTTTTCTCCAGCGTCACTACCCGCTCTGCCCACGGCTCGCGAGTAAGGCCGCCGCACCGACGCAGCCCGTCGCCGAACTGACGTGAACCGCGTCCTGCTTTCCGCCGTCGCGCTTCTCGGCGGCTGCGCGAGCCTGCCGACATTCCCCGAGCCGGATGCGCGCTGGATGAATTACTCCGGCCAGCTCCAATACGTCACAGCGGAACGCAGCGTCATCGGCGAGTTCATCGCCTCACGGCGCGCGGGGGATTTCCGTCTCGATGTGAGCAAAGGCGGCGCGGCGCCGCTGCTGCGTGTCGCCCGACATGGCGACCTCGCGCGCGCGGAGGGAGCGCTTGCGCGCGGTCGATGGAGTGGAAATGCGGGTGACGCACCCGCTCCGCTGCGCGCATGGGTGGCAGAGGTGCCGGAGGCGTTCGCGCGTCTCGGGACCGCGACACCGCAGCGGCTCGTCATTCCCGGTGAGCGACCTGGAGAAAAGATCGTGCTCATCTTCAATCGCTGACCGCGCGTGGCCGACGATCCGCGTCCCGATTTGCCCGCGCGTCTAGCGCACTGGCTCGCAAACCATCGCTGGCGGGTCGCCGCGCTTGCCGTGCTGCTGGCGGCGGTGAGCGTGCTCGTGCTCGCGCGACATGCGCGATTCGCGTCCGACGTGCTCGACCTGCTGCCGCGGACCTTCGACAGCGTGCGCGTCTTCAAGCAGTTCGACCGCGAGTTCAGCCAGGCTCGCGAGCTCATGTTCGCCATCGTCGATGAGAGCGGGGAAACCGACCTCGACGCATTCGTCGAGCATTTCGCCGGGAAGCTGCGCGCGGAGCCGTGGGTCGAGCGCGCGATGGAGAAATCGCCGATGGAATCGAGCGATGGCGTGCGCGACCTCTCGCGGCTGGCCGCGCCGCTGCTGCTCAACCTCGCACCCGGCGACTTTGCCGCCGCGCTCAAGGCGCTCGAACCGGCGGCGCTCGATGCCCGGTTGGCCCGGATGCGCGCGGCGCTCGAGTCCGGTTCGCCGAAGGCGGAGTTTGATCTCGAGTTCGATCCGCTCGGCATCGTTGCGCCGGCGTTGAAGCCGCTCGCGGGCTCGTTTTCCATCGAGCAGACGCGTCCACTCGACTCTCCCGACGGCACGCTGCGCGTCGTGCTCGCGCTCGCGCGTCAGCCGGATCTCGGCGCGCACGCCTGCCAGGAGACGATGCGCCGCGTGGAGGATTTCCGCGGGCGCGTGCTCGCGTCGTGGGATGGCGCGAAGCCGCAGGTTCTCGTCACGGGCCGCACCGCCTACGTCGGCGAGCTGTCGCTGAAGATGCGCAACGACGTGATCTCGACGCTTGGCAGCTCGCTGCTGCTCGTGGCCGCCGTGTTTTGGATTGGCTTCCGGCGCGTGCGTCCGCTCATCGCCATCTTGCACACGCTTTTGCTGTGCTGCGTCGTGTCGGTCGCGTTCGGCGCATTTGTCTTTCGCGAACTGAACATGATCACCATCGGTCTGTGCGCGATCCTCGTCGGGCTCGGCGTGGATTTCGGGATGATGTTGCTCGGGATCTATCAGGCCGAACGCGACCATGGGCTGAGCCATGAGCAGGCCATCGCCGATGCGCTTCGCAAACACGCCCACGCGATCGCCTTCGGCGCGCTCACGACCGCTGCGGCATTCCTTTGCCTGCTCGTGAGCGAATGCGCGGGATTCGTGCAGCTCGGCGTGCTCATCGCGTTCGGCATCCTCGCAGCCGCCGCGCTGATGATGACCGTCTTCTTCGTCTGCTTCGGCACAAAGCATCGCCCGCGGCCGGGCGATACGTTGCGGCTCACCGGCACCCGGTTCGTGGCGAACGTCTTCGCCCAGCCACGGAGGCGCGCGCTCGCAGGCGTCGTCGGATTTGCGGTGCTGGCACTGCTCGGGTTTGCGCCTTTCGGGCGGCTCCAGTTCGAAGCAAATCCGAAGACGCTCGAGCCGCGCAACAGCCGCGCCGGCGAAGCATTGCGGACCATCCAGCGAAAGCTGCCCGCGGCCGTCGAGCCCGTGCTGGCGGTGATCAGCGCGCCGGACCCTGAGGCGTTCCACGCCGCATGGCAGCGCGCGCAGGCGCACTGGACGGAGTTGGTGAGGACCGGCCGATTGGCGGGTGCAAACTCACCCGCCGCGTTCGCTCTCTCGCCTCATCGAATCGCCGCCAATCGCGCCGCGCTCGCGCACGTCGATCTCGCCGCGTCGCGCCGTGCGGTCGAGGCCGCCGGTGCGCGCGAGGATCTCAGCGCCGAGTCGCTCCGGCCCGCGTTCGGCTTGCTCGATGCGCTTTCCACCGAGCCGGCGCTCGATCCGCGGCGCTCGCTGCCTGCGGAGTCTCCGTGGTGGTTCGTCATCGACCGGTTCCTCGCGCAGTCCGCGCCGAGTCTCGGCGTGGCCTACCTCACGCCGGCGCAACCGGTGCGCGACTTCGCAGGGAAGGAAACGCTGCGCGCCGCCATCGAAGTGCCGGGAGTCGAGGCGCACTTCTCGGGCTGGGCTTACACGCTGGCCGATCTCGTGCCGTGGGCGAAGGCCAAGCTCTATCAGCTCAGCGGCGGGATGATCATTTTCAACGCCATCCTCCTCACGTTCTATTTCCGCCGGCGCTCCTCGATCGCGATCCTCTTCGCCGGAGTCGCGCTCGCCGTGGGCGCGCTGCTGGCGACGCTCAAGTTCGCCGGCATTCCGCTCAATCTTTTCAACGTGCTCGCCTTCCCCCTCGTGCTCGGCGTCGGCGTGGATTACGGCATCTACGTCGTCGTGGCGATGCGCGCCGCCGATCCGCAGCGCGAGCTGACGACCATCTTCAAGCCGGTGCTGCTCAGCGGGCTCACGACGCTCGCCGGCTTCGGCTCGCTCGCCACCGCGCAGAACCCTGCGCTGCGCGGACTCGGGACGGTGTGCGCGCTCGGCGTCGGGTGGTGCCTCGCGGCGACGTTTTTCTTCGTGCTTCCGCTCGTCGTATGGCGGGATCGGCGCTGATGCAGCCGGCGCTTTACAGCCTCAGTGCCTTCAAGCTCGCGCGATTTGCCGCGCGCTGGCTCCCGCGCGCGCTCGCACGACGCCTCGCGGTGAAGGTGGCGCTGCGCGTCTATGCCCGCCGCCCGCAGGCGCAGGCCGCGCTGCGCGGGAATCTCAGCGCTCTGACCGGCATCGGCGGAGCGAAGCTCGATCTGCTTTGCCGGGAGAACGTCGCGAACTTCGCCGGGATGCTCAGCGATTACTTCCGCTGCGCCGCCGGCCATCGCAGCGATACTCTGCTCGCGCAGTGGCGCGGCATCGAGCACCTGCGCGCTGCGCGCGAACGCGGCCACGGCGTGATCGTGGTGACCGCACACCTCGGCCACTGGGAGCTCGGCGGCCTGCTCCTTGCGCAGCAGGGCCTGCCGCTCACAGTCATCACGCTCGAGGAACCGGAGTCGGAACTGACTCGCTGGCGCGACGCGTATCGCCAGCACGCCGGGCTGAAAACGATCACCGTCGGGCCGGGCCACGCCTTCAGCTTCGTCGAAATCGTGCAGGCCCTGCGGCGCAACGAACTCGTCGCGATGCTCGTGGACCGCCCGTATGCCGGAACGGGCGCGCCGGTGAATTTCTGCGACCGGCCGACGGAGTTCTCGACTGCGCCCGCGCTGCTCTGGCAACACACGCACGCCGCTGTCGTGCCGGCCTTCGTGCTGGGCGAAGAAGGCGGGCGCTATGCGGCCTTTGCCGACGCACCGCTCGACTTCACGCACGGCCCCGACCCGCACCTCGATCTCGCCCGAAACACTCAACTCCTCGCGACTCATTTTGAAAACGTCATCCGCCAGCACCCCGGGCAATGGTTCAATTACGTGCCGATCTGGCCTGCTGCTCCTCCTCCTGCTCCCCCGGCTGAGCCCGGCGGCGGAGCTTAGCGCGGCGGATACCGCTGCGCTCATCACGCGCCTCCAGGATCACCGCGCGAAGTTCCCGTCGCTGACCGCCGACTTCACCGAGGAGAAGAAAACGCGGCTGCTGCAAAAGCCGCTCGTCACCAGCGGCACGATCGCCTTCCGCGCGCCGAATCTTTTCCGCCGGGAAGTGAAAGGCGCGAACTCGAGCCTCACGGTTTGCGATGGCAGGCAGCTCTGGATTTACTATCCAAACTTCAAGGAGGCCGAGCACTACACGCTCGGCCAGCACAGCTTCTTCGACGACTCGCTCGCCGCGCTCACCGCGGGGCTGAACTTCCAGGACATCGCGAAGTTCTATCGCTACGACGCCTTCCGCGAGCCGGCCGGCTACCGGCTCGTGCTGCACCCGAAGACGAGCGGTCTCAAGCGCATGCTGCGCGAGCTGAGCGTGTGGATCACCGACGAATTCCTCATCGCGAAAACCGAGGCCTCGCTGCCACGGGACGACAGCGTCGTGACGACCTACAAGAACCAGCGTTCGCAGGAGGTGGCCGGCTCGGCGTTCGAATTCAAGCCGCCCACCGACGTGCGTGTCTCGACGCCGCTCGGAAAGTAGCGCCGCACTTCGCGGTCAACCGTGGATGATCAGCTCGATGTTATCGGGTAGGGAACGCGCGACTTGATCGACCACGTTGCCCTTGAGCAGGCGGGCCAGGTTCGGGCGAAGCGCGGCGCCGAGCATGAGATAATCGACGCCAAGCGTGGCCGCGGAATCGAGGATCGTCGAGGCGGGCTCTGCGCTCACCGCAAACACGGGCAGCACCGGCACGCCCATCTCCTCGCCGAGCTTGAGACACAGCGACATGATCTTCGCGGCCTGCAGATCGTCCTCCCACTTCGGGCGCACGCGCGGACCGGCCGAGCCCGTGAGGAAGACAGCGACCTCCTTGACGTAGAGCACGCACAGTGTCGCTTTTTTGAGCGCGGCGTATTCGAGCGCGAAGCGAAGCACGGGCGTGACGCCGCGCGCGGCGACCATGACCTTCTGCCCGTCAGCACAGCGTGGGCGCAGCTTCTCGAGCGAGGCTTCATTCACCAACTCGGCCGCGGCGGTCGAGACCGTCACGGTCGTCAACCCGACGACTTTGTGCGAATACGCGCGCAACGCGAGCCCGACGACGAGCACGCAGATCGCGAAAAAGAGCGCGTGGTTGAGGGTGTAGGCGATCGTGAGCCAGACCGTCGCGAGGACGATGGCGGTGCCCGTCATCATCAGCCGCTCGCCGCGCTTGATCGGCAGGTTAAAGTTCGCGCTGCACGAGCCGAGGTTCACGGTGATCGCGCCGACGACGCCGATCGCGTAGAGGCTCGCGAGGGCGTCGAAATCCGTGACCACTGCGAGGATGAGCACCGGCAGGATCGTGCCGGCGAGCAACGGCCCGGTCGGCACGCCGTGGCGATTGAGCTTCGTGAGCGGGCGCGGAAATTCGCCGTCGAGCGACATCATGTAGATCACGCCGATGACGGCGACGATCGCCGTGTTCACCGCGCTGATCAGCAGCACGCCGAAGACGAGCCCGACAAAGCCGCCGAAGATTTTACCCGCCACCTCACCACCGAGCGCCCCGGCAAAATACTCGCCGAGAAACTTCAGCATGTCCTCCTTGTGCGCGGCAAGCTCGGTCGCGAACTGCGGCGGGACGGAGAGCATGGCCCATCCGAGCAGGGCGGTGCCGAGGACGACTTCGATCGCGACGATCAGCAGCGCGCGCGACGAAGTGCGGCTCACGTCAGGACGCTCAGGATCGGATCCCTTGTTGAGCTTCATCACGCCAGTCATGCTCGCGATCGCCTCGACGCCGCTGAGCGCAAGAATGACCTGCACGAACTTCGTCCACGAATCGCCGAAGCCGCCGGTGGGCCACTGGAGATTCGCGGTGGTCATGTGCGGCGCACTCATCGCGATGATCGCGATGACGCAGACCAGCGTGGGCACCGCCATCGCGATGGACATGCTGCCGCTGTGCTTCGGGCCGAAGTAGTTGATCGCGCCGAGCACGAGGATGATGCCCATCGTCGCGGTCGCGACCCATCCCTCAGGCACGCCGAAGTAGCTCATCGCCGCCCAGCCGCTGAGCGCGGCGGTGACGAGGAAGTTCGCGATCAGCAACAGCGCGCCGACCGCGGCGAGCAGGCGGCTTTGCTGCTTCGCCGCGGAATAGACGCCGCCGCCGTCGGGGAAGTTCCGGCAGACGATGGCGTAGTTGTAGCCGACCAGCGCGGTGAGAACGCACACCGCGAGGATGATCGGCAGCGAAGCAAATCCCGCGGCGACGAAAGCGAGGCCGATGACGTAGGCCTTGCTGGTGCCCCAATCGCCGTAGAGCAGCGCGGCGGCGCGCCGCCAATCGACATTGCGGGGACGGTTGGGACTGAGCGGGGCGGCCACGGTAGCGGAATTGAAGAAGGCGCGCCTGACTCAGGCGTAGCGGGGCGCGGATGTATGCGAGCCGCGCGGTGGCGTCAAAGCGATTGCGCGCGGAAGAGGCGGAAGCATTCGAGGAAGCCGGGCGCGAAATCCCCGGGGCGCGCGGCGATCCAGCGGTCGATTTGATCGAGGGTGAAGAACCCGCCGCAGTCGATCTCCGCCGGGGCGAGCCGGAACGGGCCCTCGTGGCTCGATCGGAAAAGATGCACGAACTCCCAGCCGGTTTGCGGCCCCGCGAGCAGTTCACCGATGCGCGTGCAAGTCGCGTCCACGCCGAGTTCCTCGGCGACTTCTCGCGGCGCCGTGGCGTCGTAGGTCTGGCCGGCTTCGACGTGCCCGGCAGCGCTCGAATCCCATCGGAGCGGATGCTGATCCTTTCCCCGCGAGCGGCGCTGGAGGAAAAGGTCGCCTTGCTGGTTGAAGACGAAGATGTGCACCGCGCGGTGGCGAAGTGATTGCGTGTGGACCTCGTGGCGCGTGGCCTGGCGGAGCACGCGGTCGTTTTCATCCACCACGTCGAAGACTTCGCCGTGGACGTCCTGCGCCGCGCCGGCCTGGCCCCCGACGAAGTTCGTGATCTCGATCCACTTCGCGAGGTCCAGCTCCTCGGCGCGCACGGTCTCCGGCAGCTCGAGCGCGCGGCAGAACGCGCCCCAGTCCTCGACTTCGTCGCCGATGTTTTTGCGCAGCATCTTGCGGCGCTTCGCGAAGCCGCGCTTCACGAGCCGGCGGAAGGCCGCGCCGTCGCACGGCGGCAGCTCCGCGGGATCGCGCGGCGTGAGCACGACGACGGCGGACTCGACGCGCGGCGCGGGCATGAAGACGCTCGGAGGCAGTTTGCGCGCGAAGTGAACGTGCCAGCGGCGGCCCACGAGCAGTGTCAGCGCGCCGTAGGCTTTCGTGCGCGGCTCGCCGGAGAGACGCTCGGCGAGTTCCTTTTGCAGGGTGAAGACGAGCCGGCCGACCGGGCTCGGCTGATCCGTCCAGCCGATGAGGATCTGGCTGGAGATGTAGTAGGGCAGATTGCCGACGACCTTCACCGGCCCGCGCGCGAACAGTTCGCGTGTGTCGAACTCGCTCGCGTCGCCGTGGATGATCTCGATCTTCGGGAATTGCGCGCGCAGGAAATCCACGAGCTTCCCATCCTTCTCGATCACGAGGCCGTTCGCGGATTTCGCGACGGCGAACTCGGTGAGCGCGCCGAGCCCCGGCCCGACCTCGACCCACGGTTCGCCGGGCTGGAGCTCGAGTTGATCGACGATCCAGCGCGCCACGTTCTGATCGTGGAGGAAGTTCTGCCCGAGGCTTTGCTTCGGCTCGCGCCCGATCGTGCGCAGAGAATCGGAGATGGTCGATAGTTTCACGCCTTGTCCTTTAGCAGCGCCGCGGGTTTGCGCTTCCGTCGAAAGATGTCGCGGGCATTCTTGAGCGAAACGCCGTCGATGAAATACGAAGCTGCCGCGCGTCCGATCGCAAACGTGCCCGCGGCGGCGACGCCGCCGGAGATCGCATTCCCCCAGCCGGGGACGAACTTCGCCACCGCCCGCGCACCCTCGCGCAGGATCAGGCCCGCGCCGATGTTCGCGCCGACCGCGGCGAGGAATTCGCCCGCGAGCTTCACGCTGAACTCGCGCCCGCTGATGTGCGCGAGGCTCGCGACCATCGTGGCCTGGAGCGAGGTGAGGATCGGGAAATCCGCGAGCGGGATCGGCTGTGTGCCGATGGCGCCGCAGATCGCCGCCATCGACTTGATGAGCACGTTTGCGATCTGACGCTGGAGATCGCGGTTCTGCGAGAGGCGCGCCATTTCGAGCTGCGATTCGCCGGGCAGCTCGACGGCGATTTGCTCGACGAGCTTTTTTCGCTCCGCGAAAAGCACCACGTCGAGCGTGCGATCGGCCAGCATGGGCCTGGTGAAAAGCGCACCGTGCAGCTCGAGCCGCTGGTCTTCGCCGGCGGTGTCGCCGAGCTGTAGCCCGAGCAATTTCGAACGCGCGGCGTGCTGCGCGTCCGCATAGCCGAGCACGGTCATCGCGTGGTCGAGATCAGCCGCGAGGTCTTCGCCGAGGCCGGTCGAGGCGCGGACGAACAGAAACAAATCGCACGCCTCCGCGCCGAGAGGACGGGTCAGCGCAGGCACGCTCATCGGTCGGCGCGCATCGAGCATCCGCAACGTGCCGCGGCCGCCGAGGGAGAAGACATCCCACGCGGCGCTCTGGCGCGAATCATCGGTCGCACCCGCGACCGCGGTGCCAAACAACGCGTTGACGATCTGCGCGCGGCTGACCGCGCGCTCGCCGAGCAGCACGAGCCGCGGCGGACGCTGCTTGAGGAAGAGCGTTTTGAGCGGCTCGATTTCGCGGAGGATGGGCTGGTGCAGGCCGTCGGGCAGCTTCTTGAGCAGCGCCTCGAGCTTTTCAACGAGAGCGAGGAGATTCATCGCGGCGGGAGATTAGCACATCGGCGGACGCCGACAGTCCGGCTCACCGGAACTTTGGCTGCGGTGTGGCGGGTTTCTCCTGCGGCGGTGAGGCGAGCTGGCGGCCGAGACCGGCGACGACGCCGGCGAGGTCGTCGGTCAGCAGCACCTTCCATCTCTCGCCGTCGCGCTTGAGCGAGAGCACATCCATCTTCGTGACCTCCGCTTCGCCGCGGCGCAGCGTGGCGCGGAAGACGACGTGCGCGAGGTTGCCTTCCTCGACGTGGCCGAGCACCTGATATTCGGAGCCGGCGGTCATCTCGCGGACCTGCGGGAGGAAGGTCATGAGGTTGCTCATGAAGCGCACGAACACGTCGCGCGGCGCGTCGGTCTTCACCGCGGCGAGGCCGGGCTCGCCGAAGAGCGCGCTGATCATTTTCTCCGGCGGTTTGCGATCCGCGGGCGCGGCGGCGATGGCGTCGGCGATGCGGCCGAGGATGCCTTGAAACTGCACGAGCGCGTCCGGGTGCATCGCGTCGGCGACGACATTGAGATGCTGGTCGGCCATCGCGCGGATGTAGCGATGCGCGATTTCCTCGGGCGACTCGCCGGGCGGGGTGGGCTTGATTTCCTTCACCGGCTCGGCGGCTCGCGCGCCGACGATGAGGATCGCGAGGATGAGGAGCAGCTTCATGACTTGATGAAGGCGGCGAGCGGGCTGGTGGCGCTGGCGCTATCGAGCGTCGAACCGAGGCCGATCTCGTAGGCGGCGCGTCCGGCTTCCACCCCGGCGGCGAAGGCGCGGGCCATGCGCGCGGGGTCGGAGGCGATGGCGATGGCGGTGTTCACGAGCACGGCGTCGGCGCCGAGTTCCATCGCGGCGGCGACGTGGCTGGGCGCGCCGAGGCCGGCATCGACGACGACGGGCACGGTGCATTGCTCGATGATGATCTCGAGCTGCGCGCGCGTCTCGATGCCGCGGTTCGAGCCGATGGGCGAGCCGAGCGGCATCACCGTGGCGGCACCGATGTCCTCGAGGCGTTTCGCGAGCACGGGGTCGGCGTTGATGTAGGGCAGCACGGTGAAGCCTTCCTTCACGAGCACCTCCGCGGCCTTGAGCGTCTCGATCGGGTCGGGCAGCAGGTAGCGCGGGTCGGGGTGGATCTCGAGCTTCACCCAGTCGCTGATGCCCGCGGCGCGCGCCAGCCGCGCGAGGCGCACGGCTTCCTCGGCGTTCATCGCGCCGCTCGTGTTCGGCAGGAGCAGGTAGCGTTTCGGGTCGATGAAATCGAGGATGTTCGCGAAGGGGTCGCCCTTACCCGTGAGGTCGGCGCGGCGCAGCGCGACGGTGACGATCTCCGTGCCGCTGGCCTCGAGCGCGGCGGCCATCGCTTCGTTGGAGGAAAATTTCCCCGTGCCCACGAGCAGTCGCGAGCGGAATTCGCGTCCGGCGATGATGAGCGGCTCGGTCGTTTGGAACATGGGGCGCGGAACGTAGCAGCGACGACCGGGCTGACACGCGAAAAGCGCGCGGCTTGCCACGGCGCGGCGCGCGCTCTACTTTCCGCCGTGCCCGAATCGCAAACGCCATCGCTCGCAGGCTCGCTGTTGATCGCGCACCCGGGCCTCATGGACCCGAATTTCCGCCGCACGGTGCTTCTCTTGTCCGAGCACGACGAAAAGGGAAGCTTCGGCCTCGTGCTCAACCGGCCGATGGGCCGGATGCTCGGCGACCTGATGCCGAACAAACCGATCGGGGGGCTCGCGCAGTTGCCGGTGCTGCTCGGCGGGCCGGTGCAGTCGAACGAGTTGATCTTCGCGTCCTTCCACTGGTCGATCGACGCCGCCCGCGTCGAGTGCCGGCACCATTTGCTCATCCCCGATGCGCAGGAAGCGCTCGAGCAGGATCACACCGAGGTGCGCGCCTTCATCGGCTACGCAGGCTGGGGCGGCGGGCAGATCGAGGCGGAACTCGCGAGCAAGTCGTGGCTGGTGAGCCCGCCGGTGCGCGATGTATTCGCGCCGGGAAAACACGCGACCTTGTGGAAGGAAGTCACCAGCGGCTTCGGGCCGTGGTTCAAGCTGATCGCCGAGGCGCCGGAGGACCTGACCGGGAACTGACTTATGGTCATCGGCTGCCCAAAGGAAATCAAAGCACAGGAACACCGCGTCGCGCTGCTGCCCTCGGCGGCGTATCTCCTCGCGAAGCGCGGGCACACCGTGCTCGTCGAGGCGGGCGCCGGCGCCGGCTCGGGCTACAGCGACGAGGAATATCGCGCCGCCGGCGCGGAGATCGTCGCGAACCACGAGCAGGTCTTCGAGCGCGCGCAGATGATCGTGAAGGTGAAGGAACCGCTGCCCGATGAATACGCGCTGCTCCAGCCGGGGCAGATCGTCTTCACCTACCTGCACCTCGCCGCGAGCCGGCCGCTGACCGACGCACTCGTGCGCGCGCAGGTCGCCGCGATCGCTTATGAAACCGTGGAGGTAAACCGCCGGCTCCCGCTGCTCGAACCGATGAGCGAAATCGCCGGCCGCATGAGCGTGCTCGTGGGCGGCTACTACCTCGCCAAGCATCACGGCGGAAAAGGCGTCCTGCTCGGCGGCGTGCCTGGCGTGCTGCCGGGGAAAGTGATGGTGCTCGGCGGCGGCAATGCGGGCGTGAACGCCGCGCGCATGGCCACGGGCCTCGGTGCTGACGTGACGATCCTCGATGTCGATGTCGAGCGGATGCGCTTCCTCGACATCACGCTGCACACCGCGCACACGCTCTACTCGAGCCACGCGCACATCCTCGAGCAGCTCCCGGAAGTGGACCTGCTCATCGGCGCCGTGCTCGTGCCGGGCGCGAAGGCGCCGAAGCTCATCACGCGCGAGATGCTCAAGGTGATGAAGGCCGGCAGCGTGCTCGTGGATATCGCCGTGGACCAGGGCGGCTGCGCGGAGACGACGCGGCCGACGACGCATCACGACCCGATCTACTTCGAGGAAGAAGTGATCCATTACTGCGTGGCGAACATGCCCGCCGCCTACGCGCGCACGGCGACGCAGGCGCTCACGAACGTGACCTATCGCTACATCGAGCTGCTCGCCGACCACGGCGTGCCCGGCGCCTTCGCGAAGGACCGGAACCTCCTCGGCGGACTCAACGTCCATCGCGGCGAAGTCACCTGCCACGCCGTCGCCGAGGCGCATGGGATGCCCTTCGCCGACCCGGCGAAGTTGCTCGCCGGTTGATTGTAGCCACGGCGCTCTGCGCCGTGTTCGACCCCTGCACGGCGCAGAGCGCCGTGGCTACAGAGTCTCCCAGACGGCTCCTGCGCGCGCGGCGCAAATGCTCATCGGCGATGAGCGCATCGTCTATCGACAGCACAGCAAGGCGGTCCGTAACTTCGCGGCTGTGCCACCACGCACCCGCACCCAAACCAAGCACGTAAAGTCGCTGACCTACGCCCCAAGCGATCACTGCCTCGCGGCATTCTACTCGGTGCTGCGCGCGGGGCACGTTCAGGCGGGGCCCGATCACCACTTCGAGCGCGACAACCATCCCGGCCACGAGATCATCCTCTGCCTCAAGGGCAAAGGCCACGCGCGGCTCGGCGGGCGCAACTACGAGGTCAAGCCCGGCGCCGCCGTGTGGGTGAACGGGCATCATCCGCACGCCTACTGGGCCGACGCGAACGACCCGTGGGAAATCTATTGGCTGCTCTTCGACGGGCCACGGCTCGAGGATGTGTGGAAGATGTTCATGGAAGGCGGCGGGCCGGTCGTTCACGGGTGCGACGCCACGCAGAAGAAGCTGCTCTTCGAGCACGTCTTCGCCCTGCTCGAAGACCCGCAGCCCAGCCTCGCCCTGCACGTCCACGCCGAGATGGCCCGGCTCATCGCGTTGCTCTTCTTCCCGCTCAAGAGCGCCGAGCCCAACGAGGACCCGCATCACATCCCGGAGAATCTGCGCCGCGCCGTCGAGCGCATGCGCATCTACCATCACCTCCCGCTGCGCATCTCCGAGCTGAGCGCGATCGTGGGGATGAGCCCGAGCCACTTCATCCGCACCTTCAAGAAAGTGATGGGGAAAAGCCCGATCGACTGGGTCCGCCACGAGCGCATCCACCACGCGCAGCGCCGGCTCGCGGAGACCGACGACTCGATGAAGCAAATCGCGCGTCAGGTCGGCTACAACGATCAGTTCTACTTCAGCCGCGACTTCAAGAGCCTCGTCGGCGTCACCCCCACCGACTACCGCAACCGCGAGAAGCTCAAGCGCTGAGCAGGCGGGTTCCCGGCTGGAGGGGCGGTGGCAATGGGCGTGATGCGGGCGCAAATGGGCGGTTGACGCCGCGGCTGACCCTTCCCTAAAACGCCATCGCCTGCTCGGGAGGCGTCTGCCCCGGAGGCACTCGACGCCGTGCTTCCGAGTCGCGGTGGGAGAGCATTCATGTTTCCCCTTCTCCAATCCCAGCCTGCTCCGTCGCAAGGTCGGTTCATCCGGCCCTGCTCGCGGCGCTTTCGCGCAGCCCACCTCGGCGGGTTTCGGAAAAACAATTGCGCTCGGAATGTAATAACTCGGCAAGAATTTCGAAAGGAGGGGCAGGCACATTCCGCATTCGCCCAATCAGTCACCAGTCGTCAGCCACCGAATACCCGCACCATGAAACCGATCACACCGACCCTGCTCACCCGCGCCTTTCGGCGCTGCACCCATCTTGCGCTGGCGCTAGGCGCGCTGGCGTTCGTCCCGCTGGCTTCGGCCAGCATCACCGTCACCAACGCCGCCGACTCCGGCGCGGGCTCGCTGCGGCAGGCGGTCGCCGATGCGGCCGCGAACGCCGGCGCGGATACGATCGACTTCGATGCGGCGCTTTCCGGACAGACGATCGCCTTCGGCAGTCAGATCGTGGTGAGCGACGCGGATGGAGTGACGATCGATGCTTCGGCGTTGAGCGGCGGCTTGACGCTTTCGAGCGGCGGCACGCACCGACTCTTCACCGTGAACGCAGGGGCGAGTCTCGGCCTGACGGGCGTCAGCGTGACTGGCGGTGGTGTGGCCTCGAACGGCGGCGCCATCGACGCTGGTGGGACGCTATCCGTGACGGATTGCACCTTCAGCGCAAACAGTGCGGCTGTCGGCGGTGCGATCCGCAATACGGGCACGCTCACCGCGACGCGCTGCACGTTCACCGGGAATACATCCACGAGCAACGGCGGCGCTCTCTCGAATGAGGGCGGCGGCACTGCGACGGTGACGACCTGCACTTTCTCCGGCAACAGCCACAGTGGCGCGCTACAGGGCGGCGGGGCGGTGAACAATGCCTTCTCGGCCACCCTCATGACGATGACCCACTGCACCATCGCGGGGAATTCGACGACAGGGAGCGAAGGTGGCGGCGGCATCCGCAACAGGGGGCCGCTGACGATCGGGCAGACGCTGGTGGCGCAGAACACCGCGACCGGCGTGCTGGAGCCGGATATGGTCAAAACTGGCGGCAGCGCTTCCGTGACCGACTTGGGCGCGAACTTGATCGGCACGAGTCCCGGCAATAGCGGGCTCACGGATGGCGTGAATAACAACCTCGTCGGAACCGTGGCCAGCCCCATCGACCCGCTACTCGGCGCTCTGACCACCAACGGCGGACGGACGCAGACGATGGCGCTGCTCGTCGGCAGCCCGGCGATCGATGCGGCGGTGGGCTCGACGGCGACGGCGGATCAGCGCGGGCAGCTCCTCCACGGCGTTGCGGACATCGGCGCATATGAATATCTGGGTGGGACGGTGATCGTGACGAACGCGGCGGACTCGGGCGCGGGTTCGCTGCGGCAAGCGCTCGCGGACACGGCGGCGGCGAGCGGCGTGAACACGATCGTGTTCGACCCCAGCCTGAGCGGCGGGACGATCACGTGCGGCAGCGAACTCGTGGTGAACGACGCGGACGGGGTGACGATCGACGGGAGTGCGCTGGCCAGCGGGCTCACGCTCTCGGGCGGCGGGGTCGGGCGGATCTTCTCGGTGGCGAATGGTTCGAGCCTCACGCTGCGCGACCTCACGCTCACCGGCGGGAATGGAGTCGGCGCGGCAGTCAATGGCTGGGGCGGGGCGATCTATAATGCCGGGACGACGACGCTGCTGCGCTGCACGCTCAGTGGGAATACCGCCGGCACCACGCCCGGCGGGCCGGAGGGGGGCGGGGCGATGTTCAACGACGTGGGCGGAACGCTCGCGCTCACGCAATGCACGGTGGCGGGCAACGCGTGCATCAGCAATCGCGGCGGCGCGCTGCGCAACGAGGGCACGGCGACCTTCACGCACTGCACGGTCGTGGGGAATACGGCGCGCTTCGACAGCGGCGCCTTCCGCAACGAGGCGGCGCTGACGCTGGAGAATAGCATCATCTTCGGCAATACGGTGAGCGACGGTGGCCCGGGCGAGTTCAACGGGGCGTTTAGCGTCCTCACGGTGCTGGGGGCGAACGTCATGGCGACTCCCACGAGCGATGGCGTGATCACCGGCAGCGGCACCGCCAACCCGGCGAACCCGCTGCTCGGCGCGCTGGCCAGCAATGGCGGGCGCACGCGGACAATGGCGCTGCTCGGGGGCAGCCCGGCGATCGATGCGGCGGTGGGCTCGGCGATCACAAACGACCAGCGGGGCCGCCCGCTCAGCGGGGCGGCGGACATCGGCGCGTATGAATACCGGGGCGGCACCTTCACCGTGCTGAACACGGCGGACTCCGGCGCCGGTTCGCTGCGGGAGGCGTTCGCGGATGCCGCCCTCGCGACGGGGGATAACACGATCGACTTCGACTCGAGCCTGAGCGGCGCGACGATCACGCTCGCGAGCGAGATCGCGGTGGCGGATGCGGGCGGGGTGTTCGTGGATGCGAGCGGCCTGCCAGCGGGCGTGACGCTCAGTGGCGGTGGGACGAGCCGCATCCTTAGCGTGACCAGCGGTTCGAGCCTCGAGCTCATCGACCTCACGCTGACGGGCGGCAATGGCGCGGGGGTGGTGAGAAACGGCGATGGCGGAGCGATCATTAGCTATGGTGCGCTGAGCCTCAGTCGCTGCACGCTGAATGGAAATACGGGAAACGCCGGTGGAGCGATCTATCAGGGGGGCGGCTCGCTGGTGCTCACGCAATGCACGCTCTCGGGCAATAGCGCGACCGGCATCGGCGGCGCGGTCTTCAACGACCTCGTGGTGGACGCGCTCTTCACGCACTGCACGATCGCGGGCAATACGGCGGACTACGGCGGCGGGCTCTACGTCTTCCAACGCTCGACGACGCTGGAGAATTGCATCCTCGCCGGGAACTCGGCGACCACGGGCGGTGCGGACCTCTTTAACGATGCGGCCGGCATCACGAGCGCGGGCGTGAACATCATCCAGTCGCGCACCGAGATCGGCGGCGGCGGCTATTACAACCCGGGGACGATCAGCAACGCCGACCCGCTACTTGGCCCGCTGGCCAGCAATGGCGGGCCGACGCAGACGATGGCGCTGCTCGCGGGCAGCCCGGCGATCGATGCGGCGGTGGGCTCGGCGATCACCAGCGACCAGCGCGGCCTGCCGCGGGTGGGGACGGCGGACATCGGCGCGGTCGAGCACCAGCAACTCGTGCAGACGATCACCTTCGGCCCGCTCGCGGACCGGACGTTTGGGGATGCGCCCTTCGTGGTGAATGCGACCGCGAACAGCGGGCAGACGGTGGGCTTCCTCATCATCGAAGGCTATTCGGGCACGGCGGTGTTCGGCTACTACGCCGGCGGCAGCGCGGGGGATAACCTGACGATCAACGGCGCGGGCCATGTGACCATCCAGGCCACCGCGCCAGCGGTGGGCGACTATCTCGCGGCGGTGTCGGTCGAGCAGGGCTTCACGATCGCGAAGGCGGCGCAGACGATCAACTTCGGCGCGATCGCGGACCGGACGTTTGGCGACGCGCCGTTTGCGCTCAGCGCGACGGGCGGTGCGAGTGGGAACCCGGTCACCTTCGCCATCGCGAGCGGCCCGGCGAGCGTGAGCGGGAGCACCTTGACCATCACCGGCGCGGGACTGGTGACGGTGCGCGCGTCGCAGGCGGGGAATGCGAACTACTTCGCTGCGGCGGACGTGGACCAGAGCTTCACCGTGTCGCAGGCAGGACAGGCGATCGCCTTCACGCTGCCTGCGAAGGCCTTCACGTCGTCCACGATCGTGCTCGGCGCGACGGCGAGCAGCGGGCTGGCGGTGAGCTATGGCATCGTGAGCGGGCCGGGCTCGCTCGCGGGGAACCTGCTGAGCTTCACCGCCGACGGCGAGATCGTCGTGCGCGCGAGCCAGGCGGGCAACGCTAGCTACACGGCGGCCGCGGACGTGGACCGGGCGATCAACGTCGGGGCGATCATCGCCCTGGACGACCGGGCGGTGATCGGGAAGACGGATACCTTTATCGACGTGCTGGCCAATGATAGCGATTCGACGAACCGCCCGCTGGCTGTCCTCTCGGTGACGCAGCCCGCGAGCGGCGGGATCGTCTCGATCGTCGGCGGGCAGATCTTCCTCAAGCGCGTCGGGGCGCTCGGCAGTCCGGTGACCTTCACCTACACGGCGGGCGCAGGCTCGGATACGGCGACCGCCACGGTGTCCCTCGAGCCGCCGGCAGGCTTCTCGGGAAACTATATCGGCCTGCTCTCCAATGGCGGCACGGTGCTCGGACGGGTGCGGCTGACGGTCAACTCCAGCGGCTCGCTCACAGGCAATGTGCAGCGCGATGGGACCACGCTCTATTTCGGAACGACCCTGGTCGGCAGCGGCCGGATCATGGTGTTCACCAGCGTGAAGACGCCGCGCATCCTGCTCACGCTCACGCCCGGCGAGGATGATGCCTTCGGGCAGCCGACCTTGTTAGCTACGATCCCAGCGCCGACCGCCGGGATGCTCACGGGCACGCTGGAGCGGTCGCCTTACGACGGGTCGCATCCCGCGCCGCAAGCGGGCCGTTACACGATCGTGGGGAACCGGCCCGGCGGCGGCACCGGCCCGGCGACGGGTGTGGTGCTCACCTGCACGGTCTCGAATGCTGGCGTGGCGACCTTCCTCGGGCGCCGCGGCCATGGCGGGACTATCAGCTCCAGCGGGCGGATGCTGGCCGGCGGGCGGCATCCCTTCCACCAAGGCAATGGCGCCGTGGCCGTGGCCGAGCGGCTCGCGGGCGAGATGGTCTTCGACAAGACGGCATCGCCGGCGGTGACCGGCACGCTGCGCTGGCGCGTGCCCGCGGGGGTCAATGCGCGGATCCTCGCCGGGGTGAATCAGGACTACACGATCTTAGGCATGCCCTACACCGCCGGGGCGACTGCGGCGGCGATGTATTCCCCGGCAGCCCTCGCAGCCGTGCTGACGCTGAACCTGCCAAACGTGCCCGGCTCGCCGCTGGTGCTGGGTGTGGGTCTCACCGGCACGCCTGCGCGCGGCGTGCAGCGGGTGCGGTTTCCGTTCGAGCCGGTCTATGTCGATCTATTTCCCGGCAGCGGATTCTTTTATGGCGAGCACCGGCGGTTCGGCCAGCCGCGCCGGCCGTTCTTCGGCGTGGTCGTCCAAGGCGCCGGCTACAATTACGGCCAGGGCAGCACGCTCGACGGAGCGACCATCAGTCCCGCCTCGCTCTCGCCTTAGCGAACGGAGGCGCCTTTACTTTCCGGGCGCATGGCGGCGAGCTCCTTGCCCGTGAGCAGCCGCCAGCCGCCGGGGTGCAGGCCCTCGATGCCGATCGGCCCGATGCGCACGCGGGCGAGTCGCTCGACATCGTATTCGCCGACGCGCCAGAGCATCTTGTGGATCTGCCGGTTGATGCCCTGGGTGAGCACGATGCGCAGGTGCTTTGGACCTTCGAGCGTCACGCGCTCGGCCTTCGCGCGCCCGCCTTCGATGTGGACGCCGGTGAGCAGCTTGGGGATGAGCCTCGGGTCGAAGGGGCGATCGACGGTGGCTTCATATTCCTTCTCCACCTTGTAGCGCGGATGGGCGAGTGCGTTGGCGAGGTCGCCGTCGTTGGTGAGGATGAGCAGGCCCTCGCTGTCGGCATCGAGCCGGCCGACGTGGAAGACGCGCGGCCACTGGCGCGGGAGCAGGGAGAAGATGGTCTGGCGTCCTCGCTCGTCGGAGGCGGTGCAGAGGAAGCCCGGCGGCTTGTAGAGCACGGCGGTCAGCGGGCGCTCGCTGCGCAGCAGTTGGCTGCCGACTTTGACGCTATCGCCGGGCTGCACCTGCGTGGCGAGCTTGGAGACGACCTCGCCGTTCAAGCGCACCTGCCCGGTGAGGACGAGTTCTTCGACCGAGCGGCGGGAGCCGAGGCCGGCGGAGGCTAAAAAGCGGTTCAGGCGCATGGATGGATGGTTGAGAGTTGGTTGTTGAGAGTTGAAAGACGTGCGGCTGTATTCCGCGATCCGAGTAAAGTGCGGGGCGGCTCTCAACCCTCAGCTCTCAACTCTCAACCTTTTCCGTGTCGAAGCTCATCATCCCACGCAAGACCGTGTATCGGCTTTCGCTCTACTACCGCGCCCTCCAGCGGGCGAAGGCGGGCAGCGTGGAGACGGTCTCCTCGGCGGCGCTGGCCAAGGCCGCGGGGGTGAAGCCGACGCAACTGCGCAAGGACCTGACTTACTTTGGCCAGTTTGGCACGCGCGGGCTCGGCTACAATGTCGAGCAACTCTCCGCGCGGCTCACCGAGGTGCTCGGCACCACGCGCCTCCAGCCGGTCATCCTCGTCGGCGCCGGCCATCTCGGCTCCGCGCTGCTCAAGTATCCGGGCTTCGCGAAGGAAGGCTTCGAGGTCGCCGCGGCCTTCGACGCGGAGCCGGCGCGCGGCCTTGCGAAGGCGCTCGGCGTGCGCGTGCTGCCGATGACCAGGCTCAAGGAGTTCGTGCGCGCGCAGCACGTGAAGATGGCGATCCTCACCGTGCCCGCGCACGTCGCGCAGGAAGTGGCGAACGACCTCATCGACGCCGGCATCCTCGCGATCCTCAACTTCGCGCCGATCATCCTCCAGGTGCCCGATCACGTCGTGGTGAACAACGTGGATGTCGCCATCGAGCTCGAGAACCTGAGCTACTTCATCCAGTGATGACAGGATTCCGGGATTTCGGGATTCCGGGACTCCGGGATTCCGGAACATCCGTGGCGCAGCCGCAAAAAATCCGAGTCCCGAAATCCCGGAATCCCGAAATCCCGGAATTCTCCCTCGCCCTCACCCTCGGCTGCGGGCAGGTCTTCCACTGGCGGCGCGAGGGCGACGCGTGGACCGGCGCGATCGGCGACGTGGCGGTGCGGGTCGAGCAGCGCGGGGACGCACTGCTCATCACGCCGGGCGCGGAGGCGGTGGTGCGCGAGTATCTGGCGCTCGATCTTCCGCTCGAGGAAATCTACGCGACCTTCCCGCGCGACGCGGCGATGGACGCGGCGCTCGGCTTCTGCCGCGGGCTGCGGATCGTGCGGCAGCCGGCGTGGGAGTGCCTCGCCACGTTCATCACCTCGGCGATGAAACAGGTCCCGCACATCGCGCAGATCTCGCACACGCTGCGCGAGCGCTACGGTGCCGGCGTGGCGCGCGGCGTCTTCAGCTACCCGCCCGCCGAACGGCTCGCGACGCTCACCGAGGCCGACCTCCGCGAGTGCAAGCTCGGCTTCCGCGCGAAGAACCTGCTCGGCGCCGCGCGCATGGTCGCAGGCGGTGAAGTCGATCTCGCCCACGTCGCCACGCTGCCCGACGACGAAGCGCGCGCCGAGCTGTGCCGCCTGCCGGGCGTCGGCCCCAAGGTCGCCAACTGCGCGCTGCTCTTCGGCTTCGGCCGGCTCGCGGCCTTTCCGATCGACGTGTGGATCGAGCGCGTGCTGCGGCAGCTCTACTTCCCGCGAAAGCGCAGCGTGACCTCGCGCCGGCTGTGCGAATTCTCCGCCACCTACTTCGGCCCCTTCGGCGGCTACGCGCAGCAGTATCTCTTTCACCACGCGCGGATGACGTGGCCCCGCTCACGATGATCATCGACGCCGCTCTCGATCCCGCCGAGATCGCCACGCTGCCCGCGCGCGATCTCTCCGCCACGACGTGCGTCGTCTTCGACGTGCTGCGCGCGACCTCCTCGATGATCACCGCGCTCGCCCACGGCGTCGCGGAAATCCTTCCCGTGCGCACGATCGAGGAAGCCTTCGCGCTGCGCTCGCAGATCCCCGGCGCGCTGCTCGGCGGCGAGCGCGACGGCGAGAAGCCGGAAGGCTTCGACTTCGGCAACTCGCCGCTCGAATACCGCGACTCTCCCGGCGCGCGGATCGTGTGGACGACGACCAATGGCACCATCGCCCTGCGCGCGTGCGAACACGCCGGGCGCGTTCTCGTCGGCGCACTGCTCAATCTCGATGCGATCGCCGCGGCGCTGCGCAGCACCGGGCACGTGCTGCTCGTCTGCGCCGGCACTCACGAGACGCTCGCGCTCGAGGACGTGTGCGCCGCCGGCCATCTCGCCGCGCTCTTTCCCGGTTCGGAGCTGACCGACGCCGCCCGCACCGCACGCGCCCTCGCGCAGGCTTTCCCCGAGCCGCTCGACGCCCTGCGCGAATCGCGAAATGGACGCCGGCTCATCGAGGTCGGGCGGGGCGCAGAAGTCGAGTGGTGCGCGCGCCGTTCCGCGTATAGCATCGCCGCCGCCTTGGATGGCTCTGTCGTCCGGGCGATCCCGTAGCTCATGGCTTTGCTCCAACGCATCACTCATCCGTTTGTGGCTCTGCTGCCGGACCTCAACAACGTCCCGCAGCGGCGTCAGGCCGTGGGCGCGATCGTCGCGTCGCTCGTGGTGCATCTGCTTCTGCTGCTTTTCTTCGTCGCGATGGCGGGGTTCATCCCGGACATCAGCGTCGAATTCGCCAAGCCGAAGGCGGAGCTGCAGCCGCTCGAGCTGACCATCATCGATCTCTCAGCGCCCGAGGAGAAGCCCGCCGAGTTGCTGAGCGCGGAGGAACTCAAGGCGCGCGCCGAGCGGCCCGTCATCGATTCCACCGGGCTCGCGAAGAGCGACGCGAAGCCGAAGGACGCGATCTTCGAGTCCGACCAGGACATGAAAGCCGCGAGCGAAAAGCCGCCGACCGGCGACGCGCCGCTGCCTTCGCAGGATGGGCGCGCGCTGCCCTTCGCCAACTTCAAGGACCAGGACGTCGTGCTCGGCGCGGCGAAGATGCAGCCCGCACCCGAGCCGCAGGAGGCTGCGAAACCGATCGCCGAAGGCAGGCCCGCGCCGGAGCCTGTCGCGACACCGATGCCCACGGCGAAGAGCACGCCACCGCCCGCCCCTGAGGTGCTGAAACCCGACGACAACCAGATCGCGGTCGCGACGAAAATGACCGAAGCGAATGAGGGTCCCGTCACCGAGCTCACACCGCCCACGCCAGCCTTTCGCGCGCGCGCGATGACGCCGCCGAAGCCGGAACGCACCGAGCTCGCCAAGCTGACCACTCCCGCGCCGCAGGCTCCCGGATTCCAGGAGCAGCAGATCAAGACGCGCGTCGAAGGCAGTATCTCCAACCGCGGCGCCGCACGCGTCGATGCGCTCAAGACGCCGATGGGCGTCTATATGAACCAGGTCAAGGCCGCGATCGCGTCGCGCTGGTATTTCTACATGAAGCAGAAGCGCGACCTCTACTCGACCGGCAGCGCGAAGGTGGCCTTCGTCATCACGCAGGAGGGGAAAATCCTCGACGTGCGCCTGCTCAACAACACGTCCAACTCCGCCTTCGGAATGATGTGCCAGCAATCCGTCAACGAAGCCGAGATCGCACCACCGCCCGAGGAGGCCATGCCCGTCATGCAGGACGGAAAACTTGAGCACGACTTCACCTTCAACTACGTCCCGATCCGATAAATGACACCCACCACCACCGTGCTCGCCGCCTCCAGCTTCCGCGCCGTCTATGATTTCTTCGCGCAGGGTGGCGTCTTCATGGCGCTGCTCCTCGCCTGCTCGATCGTGGCCGTCGCCGTCATCATCCTGCGTGGCATCGCGCTGCGGCGCGACCTGGTGATGCCGCCGATCATCGAGCGCGAAATCGAGGCGCTCCAACCCGAGGATACCGACGGCGTCGTGAAGCTCTCGCGCATGGTCCGCAACGACAACTCGACGCTCGCGCGCATCTCGCAGGTCGGGCTGCAAAACCTCAACTGGCCGAAGATGGAAAACCTCGAGGCCGTGCAGACCAAGGCGCGCTACGAAGTGCTCCGGCTCGAAACCGGGCTCTTCATCCTCGAGATCATCGTCGGCATCGCGCCGCTGCTCGGTCTGCTCGGCGCAGTCTCCGGGCTGGTGAAAGTGTTCGCCGCATTCGGCGCGAACGCCTCCGCCACCGATCCGCACCTCATGGCCAAGGGCATCTCCGAGGCGCTCTCGACGACGATCGTCGGCCTGGCCATCGCGATCCCGAGCCTCATCGCCTACTCCTACTTCTCGAAGAAGGTCGAGACGATGGCCTCCGACATGGAGTCGCTCATCAGCGAGCTGCTCGCCAAGTGCTACCACCAGAAGCAGCGCTTCGCCGCGCGCGGCAAGACCATGCCGTCGCTCGTCGAGATCACCAGCGGCACCGAGGACGAGATGCCGTGAACTTCCACCCAAAGCGCCGCCGCAGGCCGGAAGTCATCATCGTCGCGCTGATCGATATTTTCGCGATCCTGCTCATCTTCATGGTGATGACCACGCAGTTCAAAAAGCACGACGCGAGCGTCACCATCAAGCTGCCCGAGTCGAAGACCGCCGTCGTCGCCGAGAAAAGCTCCACGAAGACAGTCGTGCTCAGCGTCGCCGAGACCGAGGAGCTTTTTCTCGACGAGAGACCGGTCACGATCGAGGAGCTCAAGCCCGCCATCATCGAGCTGCTGAAGCTCTCGCCGCCACCGACGCTCGCGCTCAATGCGGACAGGAAGGCGCCCTTCGGCGTCATCATCCGCGTGCTCGACGTGCTCAAGGAAAGCGGCGTCAAAGGCAACCTTTCCGCATTCACCGAAATCAAGAAATAGAGATGATTCTGCGCATCATAAAATACGGCCATCCCACCCTGCGGCTGAAGGGCTCGGAGATCAGGAAGATCGATGACAAGCTCCGCACGCTCGCCTCGGACATGATCCAGACGATGGAATCGGCGAACGGCGTCGGCCTGGCCGCGCAGCAAGTCGGCATGCCCATCCAGCTCGCGGTCGTCGATGTAGCCGGCATCGAGGATCGCCCGAGCACGATGTCGGTCAAAGGCGAACCGGTAAACGTCGAGGAATACATGCCGCTGGTGCTCGTCAATCCCGAGCTCGAGCTGAGCGGCGAAAAGGAAATGGGCCTTGAGGGTTGCCTGAGCTTCCCGGAGATCACCGGCGACATCGCCCGCGCGCCGCACGTGACGGCGCGGGCGCAGACCCTCGACGGCGACGAGATCGAATTCGAGGCGACCGGCCTGCTCGCCCGCGCGCTTCAGCACGAGGTCGATCACCTTCACGGCGTGCTCTTCATCGACCGGATGACCTCCGCGACCAAGACCGCCCTCGCGAGCAAACTCAAGCGGCTCCAGAAGGAAACCCGCGGGTAGTATTAATCCGGCACCGCGTCGCCGGTGATCGACATATCGACCTCCCCATACGCTTTCCAGTCGCGCGCGCAGAAGTGCCACCACTCATCCCGCACGACGTAGAAGCCCGCCTTGCTCATCGCCGCCTGAAGCCAGTAGAGGTTGCGCGCGATGTCGGGATCCTTGCCCTTGTAATAGGTCTTTGAAGCCGGGCCGATCTCGTCGAAATCCGTCGGCATCTTCAATTCGCGGCCGGCGGAATTGACCAGCGTCACGTCCACGGCCACGCCCCACGTGTGCAGCGAACCGCCGTTGCGCGGATCGCCGAGATACTCGCGATCCGGCAGCACACTCCACAGGATCTTGTGCGCCCACTGCGGCCGCCACGCGTCCCAGATCTTCAGCCGCGTGCCGCGCGGCGCGTTCGAGTCGAGCCAGTCCTGCGCGCGCTTGAGCCGCTCCGCCACGCCGCGGCGGACGAAGGCGCGCGCGTTCTTCGGATAGATCGTGCGCCTGGCGAGATTGTCCCGTGTCGCATACCGCAGCCCGACGACGATGCGCGGCGTGAACTGCTTCAACTCCACCATCGCCTCCTTCGCCTTGCTCCCATCCTGCCCCTCCTCTGCGCACACCAGCAGCGGACATAGGAGTGCGAGGAAAATTCGGAAATGCATCGGGGCGCGCGCGACTTAGCAGCCGCGCCCGCGCCTGTCCAACTCGACCCGCATCGCCGCGACATGATGAACGCAGCCCAAAGTCCTTGCAGGCGCAGGCTCCGCTTCTAACATCCGCGGCCCGTGAATCCGCCCGCCGGCGCCGTGCCGGACCGCTCAACATCTGGACACGCGCCCGGCCTCGGCCGGGCGCTGCTCAACTGCGCCGTCTTCCTCGCTGCGCTCGCGGGCCTCTGCGCGGCCATTCGCATCGCACAGCCATTCCCGAAGGTGCTCGGCGTGTATCAGAAGTGGCTCTACTTCCAAAAACACAAGGACCGCTACGACGCGATCTTCCTCGGTTCGTCGCGCTTTTATCACCAGATCATTCCCGCGCAGTTCGATGAGCGGGTGAAGGCCGCGACCGGTCGCGAATTCCGCACGTTCAACTTCGGCTACGATGCGATGTGGCCGCCGGAAAGTTTCTGGATGCTGCGCCAGTTGCTCGCGATGAAGCCCGCGCGACTGCGCTGGGTTTTCATCGACTGCATGGACATCTCGCCGCACCTCGACGAGCGCAACATGCACACCCGCCGCATCGCCTACTGGCACGATATTCGGCACACGCGCATGGCCATGGACGCCGTCGCCGAGCTGCGCATGAGGCCGATCCTCAAGTGGTCGCTGTGGTCCGCGCACGCCACCTATCTGCTGCGCCAATGGACCAGCCAGGGCCTCGGCACCGAGTGGCTCGCGTTTGAGCTCGGCCTCGAGAAGCGGAAGAAGCCATCCCGTTGGGACCCGCCCGACGCGTGGAGAGACACCGAGGGCTACGAGCCCGAGAAGCTCGCGCGATTCACGGGCCCGCAATTGGAGAAGTTCGAGCGCGACGTCGTCGCGTGGCGGAAAGGCGTGCCGCCCGTGCCGATCAAACCATCACTGCGCAATGCGCTCGCTGAGATCACCACCGAGGCGCGTGCTGCGAAGATCGAGCCGATCCTCGTGCTCACGCCGACGGTGACTCCGCAGGAAAACTTCAGCGGCTTGCCGGAAGGCGTCGCCGTCTGGCGCTACGACGACGCGGATCGATACGCGGCGCTCTATGATCCGGCGCACCACTACGACGCCGCGCACCTCAACCACGAAGGCGCGCAGATTTTCACCGACCTCCTCGCGGAGCGCTTCGCAGCGCTGCTCAAGCAATGACGCGTCTCATTCGTCCCCTGGTCGTCATCCTCATCTTCTTCGCCGCACTCGCGGGGCTCGCCACGCTGCTCGGCCCCATCGAGCCGCTCCGCGACGTGCCGGTGGTCGGCGAAAAGTGGACGCACTGGCGCGCACACAAGGACGAGTTCGACACGCTCTTCATCGGCACCAGCCGCACCTTTCGAGGCGTCATGCCGTCGATCTTCGATCAGCTTACCGCCGGGGCCGGCGTGCCGACGCGCTCCTACAATTTCGGCGTGGACGCGATGTTCCCGCCCGAGGATGCCTACGTCGCCGAGGCACTGCTTCGCGATCCGCCGCGAAACCTGCGCTGGGTTTTCATCGAGCAGGGCCTCTTCATCAGCGGCTTCGAGGGGCGCCCACCCACGAGCGTGCGCACCATTTACTGGCACGACTGGACACGCACCCGGCTTTGCCTGCGCGAGACGCTCTGGCCAAAAAAGCGGGGCGTGAAATGGAGCAAGTGGTTCGAGCCTGACGACGAAAAGCCAAGCCCCGCCTCGAACGCGCTCACCCACCTCCACGTGTTCCTGCTCAAGGCGCTGAACATCGGCCGCGGCTCGAGCGCGTGGAGTCGCGTGGTTTTCAACACGCCTTCAAACGCAGGCTTCCTCGGCCTCGCCGCCGATGGCTTCGAGCCCAGCAGCGGCGACGGCGTCATGCGCGGCCACGAGCTAGAGCGCTACGAGCGTGAGTATGCCGAACGAGTGAAAACGCCGACGCGCGTCGTGCCGCTGCGGCCATACTCGCTGGAGAGCTTCGAGCGGCAGTTGCGCTTCGCGCGCAAGGCCGGCGCGCGCACGATCTTCATCGTCGCGCCGACCACCGGCGAGCTCAGCGGCCATCCCGCCCCGGAGCTTGGCGTGCCGACGTTCGACTTCCGCGATTTGGTCAAGTTCCCGGAGCTCTTCGCGAAGGAACACCGCACCGACATCGCGCACATGAACGCAAAGGGCGCCGAGCTCTACACGCGCCGCCTCGCGGAGAAGTTCATCGAACTCGCGAAGACCCAACCACCAACCACCCGCTAGATGCTCTTCGTCCAGTTCCGCTTCGTCATCTTCTTCCTCATCGTCCTCGCGGTGCACTGGGCACTGCGCGGCAACACCGCGCGCAAAGTCTGGGTGCTGTGCGCGTCGCACTTTTTCTACGCGTGCCTTTTCATCGGCGGACCGGACAGCGCATCCGCGGAGCAGTTTCCGCCCATCACTTTCTACGACGCGCTCACCACCAGCAAGCCGCTGCCGACCGGCTGGTGGTTTCCGTTCGTGCTCTGGGGCAGCACGATCATGGACTACGTCGTCGGCCTCGGGATCGGCAATTCGCAGGAGCAGTGGAAGCGGCGCGCGTGGCTGTTCGTCTCGCTCGCCATGAACCTCGGCGTGCTCGGGTTCTTCAAATACTTCAACTTCTTCACCGACTCGATCTACGCCGCGCTCGCGTGGTTCGGTCTGCACACGAGCAAAGGCACCCTCGCCATCTTCCTGCCCTACGGCATCAGCTTCTACACGTTCCAGTCGATGAGCTACTCGATCGACGTCTTTCGACGCCGCGTCGAACCCGTCCGCAGCTTCCTCGACCTCGCAACGTTCATCTCATTTTTTCCGCAGCTCGTCGCCGGCCCGATCGTGCGTGCGATGACCTTCCTCCCGCAGCTCGTCGAGAAGCGAGTGTGGGCGCGCGTCGATGTGCGCGCGTGCCTCACGCTCTTCTTCATCGGCTTCGTGAAAAAGGCGTGCATCTCCGAGAACGTCGCGCCCGTCGCCGACGCGTTCTTCAACGACCCGACGCGCTACGGCGTCACCGCCACGTTCATCGGCGTGTTCTTCTACGCCGTGCAGATCTACTGCGACTTCAGCGGCTACTCCGACATGGCCATCGCGAGCGCACGGCTGCTCGGCTACGAGCTGACGCTGAACTTCGACTTCCCGTATTTCGCGAAGAACATCACCGACTTCTGGAAGCGCTGGCACATCTCGCTCAGCACGTGGCTGCGCGATTACCTCTACATCCCGCTCGGCGGCAACCGCGGCTCGAAGTTCTTCACGTATCGCAACCTCATGCTCACGATGCTGCTCGGTGGCCTGTGGCACGGTGCGTCGTGGACGTTCGTGATCTGGGGCGGTCTGCACGGCCTCGCGCTGATCGTGCATCGCGAATACGAACGCATCGCCGACCGCGCCGGCGCGTGGTGGCAGCGTGCGCGGGTCTATCTTGGTCCGGTGCTGTGCTTCTACTGGGTGTGCATTACGTGGATCTTCTTCCGTGCCCAGCCGATCATCGACGCGAAGACGCACATGGTGAAAATGTCGGGCTTCGAGGTCGCGTGGACCACGCTCAAGTCGTTCGTCTTCTTCCAGGAGAACGGCGGGAAGAAATTCGACAGCGCGTGCCTGTGGCTCTTCGCCGCGCTTGTTGTCATCCACTGGCTCGCTTCGCGGAAAGTATTCGCGACGTGGTGGCGGCGCATCCCCGACTGGCTCTACGCCGCGCTCCTCGGCGCCGGCCTCGCGCTGGCGCTCTACTTCGTGCCGCAGCACTACAAGGCATTCATCTACTTCCAGTTCTAGGTCGACTCTGTGCGCAGATCATCGACGCGAACGCGGGTGGCGCCGAAGGGCACGTAACGCGGGACGGTGTCCTTGCCGGGCAGTTCGGGGCTCACGCCATCACGATGTGGCTGACCTTCGCGAATTTCTCGACGGCGAACGCGAGGTCGTCGCGCGTGTGCGCGGCGCTGAGCTGGCAGCGGATGCGCGCGCGGCCTTGCGGCACGACCGGGTAGCTGAAGCCGACGACATAGACGCCTTCGTCGAGCATCGCGTCGGCGAAGCGGCTCGCGAGCGCGGCGTCGCCGAGCATGATCGGCACGATGGGATGCTCGCCGGGCAGCAGCGCGAAACCGGCGAGCGCCATCTCTTCGCGGAAGAATGCGGTGTTGGCTGCGAGTTGATCGCGCAGCGCGGTCGAAGCCATGAGCAGGTCGAGCACCTTGAGGCTCGCGGCGGCGATCGTCGGGCAGAGCGTGTTTGAGAAAAGGTAGGGGCGCGAGCGCTGGCGCAGGAGCTCGACGATCTCGCGCCGGCCGCTCGCGTAGCCGCCGCTCGCCCCGCCGAGCGCCTTGCCGAGCGTCCCGGTGAGGATGTCGATGCGCCCCATCACGTCGCAGTGCTCGTGCGTGCCGCAGCCGTGCGCGCCCATGAAACCGACGGCGTGCGAGTCATCGACCATAACGAGCGCGTCGTGGCGATCGGCGAGGTCGCAAATCGCCTTCAGGTTTGCGATGAATCCGTCCATCGAGAAGACGCCATCGGTCGCGATGAGGCGAAAGCGCGCGGTGCTGGCGTCGAGCAGCTTCGCCTCGAGATCGACCATGTCGCCGTTGCGGTAGCGATGGCGCTGCGCCTTGCAGAGGCGGATGCCATCGATGATCGACGCGTGGTTCAGCTCGTCGGAAATGATCGCGTCCTCCGGCCCGAGCAGCGTCTCGAACAGGCCGCCATTCGCGTCGAAGCACGACGAGTAGAGGATGGTGTCGTCGGTGCCGAGAAACTCGCTGAGCTTCGCCTCGAGCTGCTTGTGGACGCTCTGCGTGCCGCAGATGAAGCGCACACTCGCGAGGCCGTAGCCCCACCGATCGAGCGCCTCGTGCGCGGCGGCGAGCACGTCGGGATGCTGCGCGAGGCCGAGGTAGTTATTCGCGCAGAGGTTCAGCACTTCGCGTCCGTCATCGAGCTTGATGCGCACGCCCTGCGGCGTCCGGATGAAGCGCTCGGCCTTGTGGGTGCCGGCGGCGGTGATGGCTTCGAGCTGCGCCTTGAGCTGGTTTCGGAAGATCGCGTTCATGAGTTCCAATCGAGGATCACCTTGCCGCTCGCGCCGGATTTCATCGCGGCGAAGCCCTGCTCGAATTCGGTGAAGTGCAGCCGGTGGGTGATGACCGGCGCGATGTCGAGGCCGCTCTGGATCATGACGCTCATCTTATACCACGTCTCATACATCTCCCGGCCGTAGATGCCTTTGATGGTCAGCATGTTGAAGACGACCTTGTTCCAGTCGATCGCGATCTGCTCGCTGGGAATGCCGAGCATCGCGATCTTTCCGCCGTGGCACATGTTGTCGATCATCTCGCGGAAGGCCGCGGGGCTGCCGCTCATCTCGAGGCCGACGTCGAAGCCTTCCTGCATCCCGAGTTCCTTTTGAACATCGGCGATGCGGCGCTGCGCTACGTTCACCGTCACGTCGGCGCCGAGTTCGCGCGCGACCGCGAGGCGCGTGTCGTTGATGTCGGTGACGACGACGAAGCGCGCACCCGCGTGCTTCACGACCGCGGCGGCCATGCAGCCGATCGGGCCGGCGCCGGTGATGAGCACGTCTTCGCCGAGCACGTCGAAGCTGAGCGCGGTGTGAACGGCGTTGCCGAGCGGGTCGAAGATGGCGGCGATGTCTTCGTCGATGCCGGGTTGCTGATGCCAGATGTTGGTCATCGGCAGCGCGAGGTATTCGGCGAAGGCGCCGGGCCGGTTCACGCCGATGCCGCTGGTGTGCGCGCAAAGGTGGCGGCGTCCCGCGAGGCAATTGCGGCAGCGTCCGCAGACGACGTGGCCTTCGCCGCTGACGATCTCGCCGGGGAAGAAATCGCTGACGTTCGAGCCGACGCTGACGATATCGCCGACGAATTCGTGGCCGACGATCATCGGCACCGGGATGGTCTTCTGCGCCCAAGCGTCCCAATTGTAGATGTGCAGGTCGGTGCCGCAGATGCCGGTCTTGTGGACGCGGATGAGCACGTCGTTGATGCCGCAGGCGGGCTCGGGGACATCTTCGAGCCAGAGGCCCGGCTCGGCTTTGGTTTTGACGAGAGCCTTCACCTGCCGCCGCCGATCGGCACGGATGGCTTGCGAGGGGGCGTGCTGCGCGCAGGGAGCGGAGTGGCGATGGCGCTCGTGGCCTGCCGCCGCGGCGGTGCTCCGCCGCGAGTGAGTGGCGGTGCTGGCTTCGGCTTTTGTTCGCGCGGCTTCGGTTCGTCGCGCGGGCGATCGGGCTCGGGGGCTTTCTTCGGTGTCGGCGATGCAGCGGGAATGAGCGTCGTGGTCGGTGCCGGGTCAGGCGCCGGCTCGGGAGGAGCGGGCGTGGGTAGCGGCATTGGTGTTGG
>JBEBGD010000114.1:0-17126 GCA_040081625.1 Chthoniobacteraceae bacterium | reverse complement strand
GCCCTTCCTCGAGGAAAAGCTCTGGTTCGCCCTCTTCTGGTCCCGCCCCCTGCGCGACTTCTGGCGGCGCGAACTCTCCGAACGCCACTGGCTCGAACTCCAGAAAGTCATCCCCTTCACCTGGATCCTCGACCCCGCGCCGCTCCCGCACCACGCCGTCCTTCCCGGCCTGGAAATCCACGACTGGAGCGAACTCGCCCGCTTCTCCCAAAAGCAGCGCGAACTCGTCATCAAGATCAGCGGCTTCTCCGAACTGGGCTGGGGCGCCCGCAGCGTCACCATCGGCAGCGACGTCTCCGGCCTCGAGTGGAGCGCCGCCATCGAGCGCGCCCTCGCCGACTTTCCGCACCACCCGTGGATCCTCCAGCGCTTCCACAAAGCCCGGCAGATCGAGCAGCCCTACTTCGATCCCGCCACCGGCGAACGCCGCACCCTCGCCGGCCGCGTCCGCCTCTGCCCCTACTACTTCATCCTCGAAGGCCGCGCCGAACTCCGCGGCGCCCTCGCCACCGTCGTCCCCGCCGACAAGAAAATCCTCCACGGGATGACCGACGCCATCCTCGCCCCCACCGCGGTCGCCGCCGCAATCTAGCGTCGCGCCTTTGGTGGAGAGCCCTGGCGGCGATCTTCTTGGCGAAGGGCTCCTTGCCGGCCGCCGGATACGAGCATTGGCGGCAAAAGCCCCGCGGTGTGAAACCGCGGTCGCTACGCGGCCATCAGGCCGCGTGCTCTCCGCGCTCACGCTTGTCGCGCCGCCTCACCGGGTAGGCAGCCTCAGGTCGAAGTGTTCGGCTAGATATTCGCGCAGCGCGGCGACGAGCGCGGTCGTGAATTTCGTGCGGTTCGCGGCGGTGTCGCGGACGCCGATGAGGTTCGCCTCGATTTGCAGGCCCGCGATCGGCTTCGCTGCATCGACGTGGCGGCGGACGGTGTAGCCGCCCTGAAAATACGGGATGAACGGAGTAGGACGCTCAGGACTCGGCGTGCAGGGAAAACCGCGCGCCTCGAGCAACGCGCCGAGACTGCGTGGACCGCGAACCAGCGCGGAGTAGGGGACCTTCGCGACTTCCGCGATGCGGCGGAGGCTGCCTTCGGCGGCGACGCTGTCCAGGGCGGCGTCGGTCTCCGCGAGCGTCTCCTGCGAGTGCAGGTAGCCGAGCTCGATGCGGCGGTCCCGGTGATTCTGCCCGTGCAGGTCGATGAAGAAAACCTTGCCGGATTTCGCGATGGCGGCGGTGAGCGCCTTTTCGATGAACGCGTGGTATTCGCTCCACGCCTTCTCCGCGATCGGACTGCCGGCGGCGGCCTCGGCGATCTCGCGATTCGGGTCGAGCTTCTTGCGGTGCAGACGGGAGATGATGAAGTGCGCGCGGTGTCCGGTGCGTGCGACGATTTCGTCTGCGATCTCGCGGGCGAGTTCCTGCGTGTTGGTGTCCGGCTGCAGGACGCCTTTCTCGCGCGAAGGAATACCCGCCGGTTCCTCGCGGCCGCCGTGTGGCGCGGAGATCACGAGCGGCAGATCGCCCGGGAGATACTCGATGTATTTCTGATCGCCAAACTCGGCAGCAACCACTCGCGCTGCGAGCAGCGCGAGAACGAGGAATGTGCGCCGGATCACGCGAGGATCTGCCGCACGGGATTCTGGTCTTCGACGCCGGTGAGCCGCTGGTCGAGGCCCTGGAACTTGAACGAGAAGCGCCGGTGATCGATGCCCATGCAGTGCAGGATCGTCGCGTTGAGGTCGTTCAGGTGAACCGGATCCTTCACGGGGCTGTAGCTGTAGTCGTCGGTCTCGCCGTGGATCACGCCGGGCTTGATGCCGCCGCCGGCCATCCACATGCAGAAGTTCCGCGGGTGATGATCGCGGCCGTAGTTTTCATTCGTGAGTTTGCCCTGCGAATAGACGGTGCGTCCAAACTCGCCGCCCCAGACGACGAGCGTTTCATCGAGCAGTCCGCGCTGCTTGAGATCGCGCACGAGAGCGGTGATGGGCTGATCGATGTCGCCGCTCTGGCTGCGCAGTTCGCTCGGCAGGTTGCCGTGCTGATCCCAGCCGCGGTGGAGGATCTGCACCGCGCGCACGCCGCGCTCGACCATGCGGCGCGCGAGCAGCGCGCTGGCGGCGAAGGTGCCGGGCTTGCTCACGTCGGGGCCGTAGAGGTCGAGGATTTGCTTCGGCTCGTTCGAGATGTCGGTGAGGTCGGGCACGCTCGATTGCATCCGGAAGGCCATCTCGTATTGCGAGATGCGGGTCTGGATCTCCGGGTCGCCGAACTTCGCGAAGCCGCGCTGGTTGAGCTTGCCGAGCGCGTCGAGCATCGTGCGTCGATCGCCCGCGCTGACGCCGTCGGGATTCTGCACGTAGAGCACCGGATCACCGACGCTGCGCAGCGCGACGCCGTCGAACTTGGTCGGCAGAAAACCGCTCGACCACATGCGAGTGAAGAGTGCCTGTGCGTTTCCTTTCGCCGACCAGGTGGGCGTGAGCACGACGAAGGCGGGCAGATTGTTCGACTCGCTGCCGAGACCGTAGGCGAGCCACGAGCCGAGGCTGGCTTTGCCGGGCACTTCGCTGCCGGTCATCACGAACGTGCAGGCGGGATCGTGATTGATCGCGTTGGTGTGGACGGTCTTGATGAGCGCGATGTCGTCCACGATGCCCGCCGTGTGCGGGAGTAGTTCGCTGACCCAGCGCCCGCACTGGCCGTGTTGCTTGAACTCGAACATCGACGGCGCGACGGGAAAGCGCGTCTGGCCCGAGGTCATGCCGGTGATGCGCTGGCCCTGGCGCACGGAGTCCGGCAAGTCCTTGTCGAACTGCTCGCGCAACCCTGGCTTGTAATCCCACAAGTCGAGCTGCGATGGCCCGCCATTCATGTGGAGATAAATGAGCGACTTCGCCTTCGGCGCAAAATGGGGAAGGCCCGGCAGCGCCGGATGCACGCGTGCCGGCGCCGCGAGCGCGCGTTCGCCGAGCATGGATGCGAGCGCTACACCGCCGACGCGCAGGCCAGTTGAGCCGAAGAACTGCCGGCGCGTTTGCAGGAGTTGATGTTCGAAGATCGGGTCCATGGGTCAGTTGCGGTTGATGGTCTCGTCGAGATTGAGGATGAGGTTTGCCACAAGCGTCCATGCCGCGACTTCGGGTTCCGGCAGGCCGGCGCGCGGCTTGGATTCGCCGTTCGCGATCACCTTCTTCGCGGCTTCCGTGTCTTGCGTGAGATGCGCGAGGTGTTTGTCGAGCGCTTGCTGGACGATCGCAATTTCCTCCGGCGCGGGTTTGCGCGCGAGGACGCTGCGGTAGGCGTAGTCGATGCGCTCGGCAGGTGTCGGGCCGCCGTCGAGGATGATGCGCTCGGCGAAGACGCGCGCGGCTTCAAAGTGCTGCACGTCGTTCATGAGCTGGAGCGCCTGGAGCGGCGTGTTGCTGCGCGGGCGTGCCGAGCAGGATTGTTCGCGGTTGGGCGCGTCGAAGTTTGCCATGAAGGGCGGCGGCGCGGTGCGTTTCAGGAACGAGTAGATCGAACGGCGATAAAGCGCGGCGCCTTTGTCCTGCGTGTAAAAGCGGGTGTTCGATCCGCCGAAGCCGACGGGCTCCCAGATGTTCGGCGGCTGGTAGGTGCGCACGCCTTTGCCGCCCATCTCGAGGTTGATCAGCCCGCTCACGTAGAGCGCGTTGTCGCGGAGCTGCTCGGCGTCGAGGCGGAAGCGCGGGCCGCGCGCGTAGAGACGGTTGTCGGGGTCGCGAGTTTCCAGCACGGGCGTGGAGCGGGAGGATTGGCGGAAGGTGGCGCTGGTGACGAGCTGGCGCACAAGCCGTTTCATGTCCCAGCCGTGCTCGCGGAAATCCACGGCGAGCCAGTCGAGAAGGTCTGGGTGGCTGGGCGGTTCGCCTTGCGAGCCGAAGTCGGCGCTCGTCTTCACGAGCCCCGTGCCGAAGAACTGCTGCCAGAAACGATTCACCGTGACGCGCGCGGTGAGCGGATGCTCGGGCGACACGAGCCAGCGCGCGAGATCGAGGCGCGTCGCGGGCGCGTCGGCCTTCGGCTTGTGCAGCGCGGGGAAGACGGCGGGCGTGCCGGGCTCGACCTTCTCGCCGGGCTTGTCGTATTGGCCGCGCACCATCACGAAGCTGTCGCGCGCCTTCTCGAGATCGTTCCAGATGAAGGTGCTCGGGATCGCCTTGTCGAAGTCGTCGCGCTGCTTCTGCGTCGCGTCGCGTTCCTTCACGAGCGCGGTGAATCCGCCCTTCGTCTTCGCGCAGACGTATTCGAAGTAGTGATGCAGAAGCATCTTTTCGTCGGCGGGTTTGCGATCCTTTTTGTAGCCGGCCTTGAGCAGCTTGTTCAGCTCGGCGGGCACGCCGGGCGTGTCCTTGCCGGCGGCCGCTTTCTGCCAGGCGATGTAAGACTGCGCGGGATCGGTCGCGGCGTTGGCGCGGGTGACGACGCCCATCTTGTCGTAGTAAGCCGTGCCGCCGTGCAGCGTGAAGGCGACGCCGGTGACTTTCTCGCCGGCTTTCAGGTCGATGAGGTTTCCGTCCACCTCGAGTCGCGCCCATTTGCCCGCAGCGGGCAGCGAGCCTGCGCCGAAGCGCGTCGGCGTCTGCGGCGCGCCATAGGGGATGAGATCGGGATTGCCCCACACCGCGCGGCTTTCCCATTTGCCGGTGTGGAATTGGATCATCACCGCCTCGGGCGGATCGGAAGGATCGAGCCAGACGTTGAAGAAAAAGCGCGCGCCGGCGGGCACGTCGAATGGCGCGGCGCCGCCGCTGTAAAAATCCTGCGCGAGTCCGGGGGCGGAGCGCTTGAGCGAACGTTCGCCGCTGAGCACCTGGCCTTCCTCCGCCTTCACCCACGCCGGCGCGGGCGTGCCCTCATTGGCCTGCGCTTTGGCGCCGGGCGGGAAGTCGTCGTCGATCCAGACGGTCTCCGTCTCGTTCACGGGCGGCGGCGGCTGGATCGTGGCGGGGTCGGTGTAATCGATCGCGGCGAGCTTCGTGTCGATCTGTGCGCGGAGCGGCTTGAGCTTCGCGTCGAGTTCGGTGAGTCGGCGATCCTGCTCGGGCGTGGAGAGGCGCAGCGTGGGTTTGGTCAGCAGCGTGTTGCCGTCCATCGCGGGATCGGCATTCGAGTAAAAGAACGCGTAGAGCGAATAGAACTCCTTGGTCGAGAGTGGGTCGAACTTGTGATCGTGGCAGACGGCGCACCCGGCGGTGAGGCCCATCCACGCCTCGGCGGTGGTGGCCGCGCGATCGACGGCGTATCGGTAGAGAAACTCCTCCGCGATGGCGCCGCCTTCGCTGGTCGTCACGTTGCAGCGGTTGAAGCCGGTGGCGATGAGCTGGTCGCGCGTGGGGTTCGGCAGGAGGTCGCCCGCGAGCTGCCAGATGGTGAACTCATCGAAGCGCTGGTTCTCGTTGAAGGCGCGCACGACCCAGTCGCGGTAGGCCCACGTCTGCCGTTCGTTGTCGAGGTGAAGGCCGTGCGTGTCGCCGTAGCGCGCGACATCGAGCCAGTGACGGGCCATTTCCTCGCCGTGGCGGGGCGAGGCGAGATAGCGATCGACCATGCGCTCGTATGCGCCGCCGGCTTCGTCGCCGAGAAAGTCATCCACTTCGCGAATCGTCGGCGGTAGCCCGGTGAGTGCGAAGCTCACGCGGCGGATGAGCGTCTCGCGATCAGCTTCGGGGTTCATCGCGAGGCCCTCGGATTTGAGGCGGGCGGCGATGAACGAATCGATCGGATTGCCCGGCGGCGGATTGGGTTTCACCGGCGATTCGAAGGCCCAGTGCTTTTGATACTTCGCGCCGTGCTCGACCCAGCGCTTGATGAGCGCCTTCTCCGCGTCGGTCAGTGTCTTGTGCGACTCGGGCGGCGGCATGATCTCGTCCTTGTCGGTGCTCACGATTCGCAGCCACGCTTCGCTTTTCGCGAGGTCGCCGGGGACGATGGCGCGTGTGCCATCGAGGTTGGCCATGGCGCCCTCGGCGGTGTCGAGGCGGCGGTCGGCCTTGCGGTGTTTCTCGTCGAAGCCGTGGCAGGCAAAACATTTGTCCGAGAAGATCGGGCGAATGTCGCGGTTGAAGGACGGCGCGGTATCCGCCGGCGCGGCGAGCACGAGGTGGGAAAACGCGACGAGGAAAGTGACGATGAGCGGACGCATGAAGGCTGCCGGATAGGAGTGGAGGACCGGCTCGAATCTTAGCTCCGCAGGCGCGGAGAGTCACCGGAAGACTTGTCGAATCCTGCTCTCCGCGTCGCGCGGATCGATTCCCGGGAACCGGGTCAGACCCGGTCGGCCGTCTGCCGGCCGTTGACGATGCGCAGGATGCCGCGCGGGTTTTCGTCGCGCAGCTCGATGGGCAGGAGGTCGGCGGGGAAGTTCTGGTAGCAGATCGGGCGCACCCAGCGCTGGATGGCCGCGGTGCCGACGCTCGTGAAGCGCGCGTCGGTCGTGGCGGGGTAGGGGCCGCCGTGGTGCATCGAGGGGCAGACTTCGACGCCGGTGGGGAAGCCGTTGATGAGGACGCGGCCGGCCTTGCGCTCGAGGATGTGGAGAAGGTCGGACGCCTCGGCGAGGTCGGCGGGCGTGGCGTGGAGCGTGGCGGTGAGCTGACCGTCGAGGCTCTTGAGAGCCTCCTCCAGCTCCGTGAAACTGCCCGCGCTGACGAGCAGCGTGAACGGGCCGAAGATTTCCTCGTGCATCGCGCGCTGGGCGAGGAAGTCGTCGGCGTCGGTTGCGAAGACGGTCGGCTCTCCTTGCGTCTTCGCGGCATCGGGCTCGGTGTCGGACTCGGCGACGCGCACGACGCCGGGCACTTTTTCCATGGCATCGACGCTGTCGTGAAACGAGCGGCAGATGCCGGGATGCAGCATGGTGCCGGGCGCGGCGGCGCGCATGAGGTCGGCGAATTCCTCGCCGAACTTTTCGAACTCGGGCGACCCGATGCCGAAGACGAGGCCCGGTTTTGTGCAGAACTGGCCGACGCCCATCGTGACTGACGTGCGAAGTCCCTGCGCGATTTGAGCGCTGCGTTCGCTGAGCGCGCCGGGGAGGATGACGAGCGGATTGAGGCTGCTCATCTCGGCGAAGACGGGGATGGGCTCGGGGCGCGCGGCGGCGGCGTCGAAGAGCGCGCGGCCCGCGAAGCGTGAACCGGTGAAGCCGGCGGCGCGTGCGAACGGATGCTTGACGAGCGCGATGCCGACTTCCGCGCCGGCGCCGTGGAGCATGGAGAAGACGCCGTGCGGGAGGCCGCAGGCCTCGAGCGCATCGACGATCGCGCCGGCGATCATCTCGCTCGTGCCGGGATGCGCGCGGTGCGCCTTCACGATGACGGGGCAGCCGGCGGCGAGCGCGCTCGCGGTGTCGCCACCGGCGACGGAGAAGGCGAGGGGGAAGTTCGACGAACCGAAGACGATGACGGGGCCAAGCGGCGCGAGGATGCGGCGCAGATCGGGCTTGGGCACGGGCGTGCGATCGGGCTGCGCGGTGTCGATGCGCGCGTCAGCCCATGAGCCGTCGCGCACGAGCGCGGCGAACATTTTCAACTGCCCGCACGTGCGCCCGCGCTCGCCGGTGAGTCGGTCGAGCGGGAGGCCGGTCTCGTGATGGCAACGCTGGAGCAGGTCGTCGCCGAGCGCGAGGATGTGGTCGGCGATCTTTTCGAGGAAAGCGGCGCGCGTCTCGGCGCTGGTCTTGCGATAGATGGCGAAGGCTTCCTCCGCCTGCCAGAGCGCGCGGTCCACGTCGTCGAGCGTGCATTCGTGGAAGGCCGGCTCGATGGGGCGCGAGTCGAGCGGGGAGACGGGGTGGAAGGTGCGGGCGCTGCTCGTGGTGAGCTGGCCGGCGATGAGGGAGCGTCCGTGGAGTGTCATGTTTGGAAAGGCGGCGGTTTTTTCTTAATCCTAATCTTACTCTCCCCGTCGGAACGGCGATTAAGATTAGGAATAAGATTAAGATTAAGAGGATCTACGCGACCGTATTCACCAGCGAACCGAGTCCGTCGATGCTGATCCGAATTTCATCGCCGTGCGCAAGGGTGAAGTCTTTTGGCGGCACGGTGCCGGTGCCGGTGAGCAGATACGCGCCAGCGGGGAATTCATCCTCGCGACAAAGCCACCCGGCGAGCTCGGGCAGCGTGCGCTTCATCTGCGAGAGCGCGGTCTCGCCGATGAAGACGCTCGCGCCGCCGCGGATGATCTCGATGCGGATCGCGGTTTCGCGAGGCAGCGGTTCGCGCACGACGAGGCCCGGCCCGAGGCCGCAGCAGCCACGATAGACTTTCGCCTGCGGAAGGTAGAGCGGGTTCTCGCCTTCGATGTCGCGGCTGCTCATGTCGTTGCCGATCGTGTAGCCGAAGATCGCGCCGCGGGAGTTGATCGCGAGCGCCAGTTCCGGCTCGGGCACATTCCATTTCGAGTCGGCGCGGATGCGCACGGCGCCGCCGGTGCCGACGACGCGATGCGGCGTCGCCTTGAAGAAAATCTCGGGGCGGTCGGCGTCATACACGCGGTCGTAAAACGTGCCGCCGCCCGCGTCCTTGCTCTCCTCCATGCGCGCGTCGCGGCTGCGCAGGTAGGTGACGCCCGCAGCCCACACTTCCTGGCTGCCGATGGGCGCGAGCCACGGCGCGGGCAGCGTCGGCGCGGCTTGGGTGAGCGCGTCGGCGAGAAATGCGGCGGGGTTTTCCTGCGTGAAGACGGCGTCGAGATCGAGGCCGGCGAGGCGAAAATAATCTTCGCCGCGCTGGGCGATGAGGGCGTCGGCGGTGCGGAAAAGTGTGAGCGGCGGGAGTGGCATCGAGCGCAGATGAGCGGAGGAACGCCCGGCGCTCAATGCCCAAGACGCGCCGTTATCGGCCGGAGATCCCCGTCGCGTTGGTGCTGACCGTGAGAACGCTCGTGCGGAAGGCCGGGTTGGTCAGCAGCGGGGCGAATTCCTTTTTGTCGAGCCCGATGATCTCGGCGATGACGACGATGCCGTCGCCTGTGCGGGATTTTGTGACGGTGCCGTTGAGCGTGCTGCGGAGTGCGATGGGATCGAGGATCCAGAATTGCGTGCTGCGTTTGCGGCCGAGCAGGGTCGAGGCATCGATGGAGCCGCCTTCGGTGATTTCGATCACGCCCTTGTCGCCGTCGCGCTCGCGGATGGTGATTTTCGAGCTGCTCTGGACGGCGAACTTGAGCACCGCGTTGTCGCCGCCTTTGCCGTTGGCATTTCCGTCGAGGAGATTGCCCGCGAAGTCGCGCACGCCCGTCGTCAGGACTGGCTCGGTGCCCCGCGCGGCTTTTCCGCGGACGGCGAAAGTGAACCGCTTGAGGTCGGTCTGGACGAACGGCGAGGCGGAGAGTGTGACCGAGCGCCGGTTCGAGTCATAGACGGCTGAGTTGAAAACAACCGGCCTCTTTTTCCCGCGGCGGTCGAAGCCGACGAACTGATAGTTGGAGAGTTCCACTGCCGAGACCGGATCGAGATCTTCGTCGAATTCGATGACCGCGCCGGTGATGCCGCGCGACGGGCCGGTGAGGCCGAAGTGCGTGATGATGGGGCTGCGGGTGTCGGGAAAATCGTTGGCGCTGATCCGCACCGTCGCGCTGTTCGCGCCGCCGATGGCGACGTTCTGCGCGTTGAATAGAAAGACCTGAAAGTCTTCGTCGTATTCCGCGAAAGTATCCTCGGGCAGCGTGATCGTGATGGTCTTGAGCACTTCGCCGACGCCGAAGACGAGCGTGCCGCGGGCGGTGAAGTAATCCTGTCCGGCGCTGGCGGTGCCGTTGAAGGTCGCGTAATCGACCGTGGCGATGGCGGCTGCGCCGCCGTGGCGCGAGACGTCGAGCGTGATCGTCGGCGTGCCTTCGCGACGTCCGACGAGCGGCGTGTCGAACTGGACGCTCGAGAACACCGCGATGTCGCGCACCGGCTGCCGCCCGCTGCCGATGTGGCCGAAGGATTCGTCCTTGCCTGCGGGGGTGGCGCCGTCCGGGGCGAGCAGGACTTTGACGAGCGCGAAAAACGGAGTGGCCGTCGGATTCGCGAGGTTGATCAATTCCACGGCGACGAACGCCTTGCCGGACGGACCCACATCGAAGCCGCGCACGGTCACGCCATCGCGACCGAAGGCGCCGATGGTCGTGAGCTCGCCGAGATTCGGCGACGGCGTGCCGTCGGGTCCACCCTGCCGCACGAGCGAGAGCGCATCGACGGTCGTGCCAGCGACGATCTCCTTGGAGTTATAGAGTTCCTGTTCGAGGACGAAGAGCGTGGTCAGCGTCCCGGGATCGGTGTCGTTGTTGGTGTAGGCGGCGGCGACGATTTGCGGGTTCGCGCCCGCGCTGGGGTCGCCTGCGGCGTAGGCCAGCGTCGTGTCCACGGTGACGACGCCAGTGTCCGGGTGGATGCGGAAGTTATCGTCGGTGTCGGTGACGACGCGCAGTCGATCCGGCACGGGATTGAAGTCGATGCCGAACCGCATTCCGGTCAGCGCCTGGCTGAGAGTCACGGGCGCACTGGCGACACCGGTGGTCGGGTTGATCTTGTAAAGGCGGCTGCCGTCGGTGAGGCCGTAGAGCTCGCCGGTGGCGGGTCGCACGTCGATGCCGAGCACTTGCTCGCCCGCTTGCAACCCGCTGATCGCGACGGCGGTCAGGAGGTTGTTCGGACGGTCGCTGGTGAACGTGTAGAGGGTTTGTTCAGGGGTGAGGGCGACGATGAGTTCGGCTTGCGCGATTCCGCCTGCGAGCACGAGGGCCACGAAAAGTTTGGAGATTGTTCTTTTCATGAACACGGGTCTGGGAAGCTCGGAGGGGAGAGTCAAACATTGATTCGGACCGCTGACGCACGCACGAGCGAACAGGGCGAGGCGCAAATCTCGGTTGAGGTGCGGCCTTCCGCCTCTACCGTCCGCGCCCCAATGCTCCGCGCCACCGCACTCGTCCTCGCTCTCGTCTTCGCCGCGCACGCTGCCGACAAGGACGAACTGCCGCCCGCGGACCCGGCCGCGAACAAGCTGAGCGCGGAGGAAATCGCGCAGGGTTGGAAGCTGCTCTTCGATGGGCGCGGGCTGCCCGGCTTGCGCAATGTGAAAGGCACCGACCCGCTCCGCGTCGGCTGGAAGCTCGAGCGCAACCAGCTCGTGCTGCCGAAGGACATCAAGAACTCCGGCAAAGTCACCGGCGGCGATCTTGTCGCGACAGTCGCTTACGACAACTTCGAGTTCCGCTTCGACTTCCGCGTCGCCGCGTCCGCTGACAGCGGCGTGCTGTATTTCGCGCGCGGCGGGGTGGGGCAGAAGCTGATCGGGCACGAGTATCAGATCATCGACGACGTGCATCATCCCGACGGGCTCAAGGGCGGCGATCTCAAGCGCACTGGCGCCCTCTACGGCGTGCTGCCGCGCCTGCAGGGGCCGTCGATCCGCATCTCGCAGAGATGGAATGAGGAGGAGTGGAACTACGGCATTCTCGTCGTGCAAGGCACGCACGTGGAGCACTGGCTCAATGGGCAGAAGGCGCTCGAATACGATCTCGGCGCGGACTTCCAGAGCCGCGTCGCCGCGCAGCGGATCAAGGCGCCGCTGGGCTTCGGCACGAAGCTCAAATCGCCCGTGGTGATCCTCGATCAGGGTGAAGAGGTCGCGTTCTGCAACCTGAAGATCCGCCCGCTGCCGCCGAGGCCGATCCTTGCAGGCCCGTAGGCGACCCGCTATTTCCCGCCGATATGAAATCCCTCGCGCTCATCCTCCCGCTCCTCGCGCTCGCCGCGCATGCCGAACCGAACACACTCACGCCCGCTGAAAAGGCCGATGGCTGGCGCTTGCTCTTCGACGGTAAAACCACCGCCGGCTGGGTCGGCATCGGCAAGGACGCATTCCCCGCGAAAGGCTGGACGATCGTGGACGGCGCGCTCTTTCACGCAGCCAAGGCCGGCGGCGGCGATATCGTGACGACGGAACATTTCGAGGACTTCGAGCTGACGTGGGAATGGAAGCTCCCCGCCGGCGCAAACACGGGCCTCAAATACAACCTGCCCGACGCGAAGAAGCCCGTCGGTTTCGAGTATCAGCTCATCGACGACGAGGGACATCCCGATGGGAAGAAGGGCGGACGATCGCATCAGACCGCTTCGCTCTACGACGTGCTCGAACCTGCTGCCGAAATGAAGACGAAGCCGCTCGGGCAATGGAATGAGAGCCGGATCGTGGTGAAGGGGAAGCATGTCGAGCACTGGCTCAACGGGCTCAAGACGGTCGAGTTCGAGATCGGCAGCGAGGCGCTGATGGCGGCGAAGGCGAAAAGCAAATTCAAGAGCAACGCCGGCTGGGGCCAGAAGAACAAGTCACCGATCCTGTTTCAGGATCACGGCGACGAGGCGGCGTTCCGCTCGATCAAGATCCGAACGCCCGGAAACTAATCAGGCCGCGATGCCGGCCTGCGGCAGCACGCGCATGACGGCGTTGTAGATTTCCGACGGGCCGAGCGATTTGCCGACGTAGCCATTCGCGCCGGCGGCGCGCGCCTTTTGCATCGCCTCCTCGTCGTAGCCGAGGCCGGTGAACATAACGATCGGGAGGTCGGGGTGCTTCTCGCGGATCACCGAGATCAGCGTGAGGCCGTCCACTTTTGGCAGACCGATGTCGAGGATGATAAGGTCGCACGCATTGCGCTCGAGCCACGCCTCGACCTTGAGCCCGTCGGTGAGCGAGGCCGTGGTGTGGCCCTTGTCCCGGAAGAACGTCGTCAGGAAACGATTCAGGAGGCGGTTGTCATCGACGATGAGGAAAGTCATGGCGGTTGGTGCGGGATTTCGGTCCCGTCTAAAGCACCGCGTGTGCCGCTCGTTCCGGGGATTTTCCCTGAATTAGTTCGCCGCCACGCGACCTTCCTCGGTCTTGCGCTTGAGGAAGGGATCGCTCTTCACGATGGCGAGCACGAGGCTGCTGAAACGGTAGTCACCGGCCTTGGTCGCGCTGACGATCTGCGAGAGCGGCGCCTTGTCGTAGCGCTGGAGACCGCGGCCGAGGGCGTAGATGGTCATTTGTTCGGCGAGGCTGTGGACAAACTTGTCGCCGCGGATCATGCGCTTGAGGTCGGCAGCGTTCTTGAACTCGGTGCCATTCGGGAGCTTGCCGGAGGCATCGACGGGCGCCGCGCCATCCATCGTGCGGAAGGCACCGATGGCGTCGAAGTTTTCCAGCGCGTAGCCGAGCGGGTCGATCTTTGCGTGGCAGCCGGCGCAGTCGGGATTGTCGCGGTGAATCTCGAGCCGCTTCCGGATCGGGAGGTTCGGGTCGATGTGCTTGGCCTCGAGCGGCGGCACGTTTGGCGGCGGCGGGGGCGGGGGAGTGCCGAGGATCTGCTCGAGGATCCATTTGCCGCGGATGACCGGCGACGTGCGCGTGGGCTGCGAGGTCGCGAGCAGCACGCTGCCCATCGTGAGCACGCCGCCACGCGGCGAATCCGCCGGAAGTTCGACGCGCCGGAAGTCATTCCCCTTCACGCCGTCCACGCCGTAGTGCCGCGCGAGCCGCTCGTTGAGGAAGGTGAAGCGCGCGTCGATCAGGTCGAGCACGCTGCGGTCCTCCTTCACGATGGATTCGACGAAGGCGAGCGTCTCCCGCTTCATGTCCTCGCGCAGTTCGTGGGAGAACTTCGGGAACTTCTTCGGGTCGGGATCGATGTCGTAGATATTGTGAAGTTGGAGCCACTGGCCGCCGAAATTCTCCACCAGCGCGCGTGTCCGCCCGTCCTTGAGCATCCGCGCGACTTGCTTCTCGAGGTTGCCGTCCTTGAGCAGCGCGCCGCGCTTCGCGAGATCGAACAGCTCCGCGTCGGGCATCGACGACCACAGGAAATACGAGAGGCGCGAGGCGATCTCGAAGTCGCCGAGATTGCGCACATCGCCGGCCTTGAGCGCCGAGGGGTCGAGCTCCCAGCGGTAGAGGAAATGCGGCGAGCAAAGCGCCGCCTGCACCGCCGCCTGCACGCCCTCGAGGAAGCTGCCGCCATTCGCGAGCGAGAGATCGACGAACTTCACGAGCCGCGCGACCTCGGCGTCGGCCACGTTGCGCCGATACGCGCGTTCAGCGAACCGCCCGATGATTTCCTTCGCGACCTTCGCTTCCTCGCCGCGCGCCGGCATCCGCGTGATGAGCCGCCGATGGCTCTCCGGCAGGTCGAGGGCGGCGTTGTTGATCGGCCCGATCACCTCGACCGCGTGGACGATCAGGTTGCGATCCTGGTTCGTGGCCGGCTCGTAATAGTCGTTCATGAACGCGACGCCGATGACGTGCTTGCCGGCCTCGATGGTGACGCGGAAATCACGTGCATCCTCCTGGCCTTCCTTCGCCTTCACCTCGAAGACGCCGATCTCCGTTCCGTCGAGCGCCACGCGCGCCTTCGGCAGTTCATCGCCGCCGCGGTCGCCGTGCGCGCGGATGCGGATGAGATACTCGTCCTTCTCCGGGAACTGCCACTCCGCCCGCGCCTCGCCGCTGCTGCTGAACCCGATCTCCTTCTGCCCCTTCGATGCACCGTCCGGGAGTTTCCACTTCGACAGATCGACCACGCGCACCGCCGGCTCCGGCTTGCCGTCGAAGGGCCCCTCGATCTCGACCGACTCGACGAACACATTCCGGTCGCCGCGCAGCTTCGGGTTCGTGTTGGTCGTGTCGTGATAGTTGTTGAGGAAGGCGACGGAGAGTTCCTGCCAGCCGGCCTTCGCGGTGATCCGCGCCTCGTAGGTCTTCGGTTTTTCCGTGCCCACGTCGAAGGTCGCGATGGTCTTGCCGCCGAGCTTCAGCGCGAGCTTCGGAGCGTCCGGCCCGGCGGGTTCGGCGTAGGCCCGCACGCGCACCGCGTATTCGCCGGTGCGGATGAAGTCAGACCAGCGCCCCGCCTCGCCTTCGCGGTAGAGGCCGAGCGCGTGGTTGTCGAGCGCGCGGATCCATTCGTTGTGCGGGCCGAACTGATCGCCGCGCATCCTGCGCTTGGGCGGCTTTGGCGCCTCGGCGACGATCGTCTTGCGCACGATCTCCTCGGCGGCGGCCAGATATTTTTCCAGGAGCATCGGCGAGAGCGAAAGCACGTCTCCGATGTTGTTGAAGCCGTAGCCGACCTCGTCGGCCGGGAAATCCTCCGGATTGAAATCGACGCCGAGCAGGTCGCGAATCGTGTGCCGGTATTCCTCGCGGTTGAGGCGGCGGATCGTGACGCGGCCCGGGTTCGGCGGCTCCTTGGCGGCGAGCTTGTGGAGTTCGCCCTCGACCCACTCGATCACCTTGGTGCGCGCGCCGTCGTCCGGCTGCGGCTTGCTTTCCGGCGGCATCTCGCGGTTGAGCATCAGCTCGGCGATCATCTCCCATGCGTCGTGGTCGGCGGCGAGGTCGGGCTTCGCGAGCATCTTCGTCATGTCGAAGTCGCCCTTCATCTTCTCGGCGCTGTGGCAGTCAGCGCAGAATTTCATGAGCACCGGCTTGATCTCGCGCTCGTAATCGAGCGCGCGCGCGGGCAGCGCGGCGGCGAGTGCGAGCAGGCAGATCGTGGTGATTCTCATGATGGGAAGGATACACCGTCGCGCGGGCGGCGCATTAGCCGGAACGTGCCGCGGCACTTGCAGCGGACGCCTCAGCCGCGCAGTCTCCGCGCCCCCGATGCGCTGGCTGTTTTATAAGTTCACCGTGAATCTCTGCCGCTGCGTGCTCGCGCTCGCGAGCAGCCCGCGCGTGTTCCGGCGCGACCGCGTGCGCCGGGCCGGAGCGTGGATCCTCGCGGCGAATCACATCAGCCACTTCGACCCGCCGCTCATCTCGGGGCGGGTGTGGCGGAAGATCGACTGGATGGCGTTCGCGGAGTTGTTCTCCAACCGTTTCGTCGGCACATGGCTCACGCGCTGCGACACATTTCCGTTTACTCGTGAGAAGGCCGACACGCGCACCGTGCGCACTGCGCTCGCGCGGCTGAGGGCGGGACACGTCGTCGGCATGTATCCCGAGGGCGGGCTGCGCGACGGTGCGGCTTCCGTGCTCGGCGGCGCGCCGCTGCGACCGGGCATCGGCGCGATCGCGCAGCTCGCACAGGTGCCGGTGGTGCCGTGTGTGATCCTCGGCAGCGACCGGCTCTACCGCAGCGCGAACTGGCTGCTGCTGCGCCGAGTGCCCGTGTGGATCGGTTTCGGTGAACCGCTCGCGCCACCGGACCGGGACGCACGCGCGGAGTTCGAGCAGCGACTCGCCGACGCCCTGCGCGCTCTCGCCGCCGAGATGCGCAGCCACTTCGCGCTCAGCGACGCCGATTTTCCCAAGTCCCCGCAGGAGCGGATGCGTGGCGAATGAGCACGCTCGCCGCGATCTCGGACTGGGCGATGTGTGCGATGATGGATCTCATCCAGCGCCGCCACCGGCTCACTCTCCAGGCACCGCGCGATCTGCGGCTCTACATCGAGCAGCACATGCACGTGAGCCGCGACGAATACTTCCACGCGCCCCGCGCTGTGCCGGACGAATACTCGATGCTCGCGCAGGATCGCACGCGGCTGCGATGGGAGAGCCCGGTCACGACGGCGTGGCCGGACAACAATCACGCGCGCGTCGATTACTACGTCGGCCCCGGCGGGCCGCAGGCACCGACGGTGTTGATGCTGCATGCGCTCATGTCGGCGAGCGACCTTGGCTACCGGCGCTGGGCGGCGCGCTTCAACGAGCGCGGATGGAACGCGTGCTTCCTGCACCTGCCGTATCACTACTCGCGCACGCCGGCGTGGCGGATGAATGGCGAACTCGCGATCACCGCTGACGTGATCCGCACCGCCGAGGGTTTGCGCCAGGGCGTGAGTGAAGCGCGTCAGCTCATGGGCCTGCTTCGGGGCCATGGGTGCAGCGAGTTTGCGCTGTGGGCCACGAGCTACGGTGGCTGGATCGGCGGGCTGCTCATGTCGGTCGAACGCGGCTTCCGCTGGTCCGCGCTGATGGCGCCGATCGTCGATGTCGATCACGCGATCTGGCACTCGCCCGCGGGCTCGGCGCTGCGGCGGGAGTTGCGGCGCGTGACGACGCTAGACCTGCCGGCCTGAAGGTGCTCAGTCCAACGCCGGGCGCGCGTCCCTGAGGTACACCGGCAGGTCGG
>JBEBGD010000113.1:0-17219 GCA_040081625.1 Chthoniobacteraceae bacterium | reverse complement strand
GATTTCCTCCTCGAGGACGTCGCCGCGCGCGGATTTCGAGAAGGCGGCGAGCACCTGGATGAGCAGCGGGAGCAGGTTCGGGCTTTCGCTCGGCGCGCGGCCCTTGCCCAGCCAGCGGCGGGTGACGCGATCGACGGTGCGCGCGAACGGGAGTGCGCGCAGGCTCGCGCCTACACGCTCGCGAAGTTCTTTGGAGAAGCCGTCTTTTAGCAGTGGCATCGGCGACGCGCACATTGGCGCGGCGGTGCGTGTTTGTCGATGAAGCGTCGTGGCCTCAGCGGCTCGGCACGCGCGGCGGCGGCGGGATGTCCGGCTCGATGGGTGGCGCGGGCTCCGGGGTGTCGGGCTCGGCGAGCACCCTGGTGCCCGGCGCGAGCTTCGGCTCGACGACGGGCGGCGTCTCATCATCGAACGCGCCAGATTCCTTCCATCCGAGCCGCTGCGCGAGCGACTGGGCGAGCTCGATGGGCCAGTCGGGATCGTCGAGCATGGGGCTCTTGCGGCGATTCAAGTCGGTGACGGCATCGACGAACGCGCGGTTCTCCGGAGTGCCGGCGCGGCCGAGAGCGGGGTAACGCCGCGCTGCTTCCGTCTGCGCGCGCTGGAGGGCCTGCGCGAGCATTTGCTTCTCGAGCGCGGTTTTTTCGTCGGCGACGGGCGCGTCGGCGGCGGGTTTTGCGGGCATGGGCGCGAGTAGTTCCATCGCGTCGGCTGGCACGCGCGCGAGGAATTCGCCGGCACTGAGCGTGATCTCGCCGCCCTTTTCATCGGAGAAAAGAAATACGTCGCCTGAGCGGATGCGGTAGCTCTTTGCGCCGATGGTGGTGACGAGGTCGCGCGTGGCGCGGGCGCGCGGCAGGGCGGAATCGGGCGAGTCGAGTCCGAGCGATGCGATCAGGGAAGGGATCTCGGGCTCGGCGGGGATGGTCGCGGGCATCTGCACATTCGTGGCGACGCGCGGCTCGGCGGGCGTTCGGTCGGCGAGGTGCGACCACGCTTGTTCGATCAAGGCTGCGAGTGCGCCGAGCAGGGCGATGATGGCGAGGGAGAAAAAGACGCCGTTGCGCTGGCCGAAGATTTTCATCCGCGCGAGGACCCAGAGCGCGGTGAAGCTGAGGACGCAAAGCAGCATGGGCAGCATCGCGCGCGCGCCGCCGATGAAGAGGGCGATGCCGAGCACGCTCAGCGCGGCGAAGAGGAACGCGACGCCCCACGCGAGGTTGCGCTGCCCGGCGCGCCAGGCGCGACGACGCCCCGGATGCTCGACGAACCGGGGCGGCTGGTTGGGCGATGATGTCTCGTTCGGATTCACGGGCGAGGAGGCGGACACGGTTAAAAGTCCAATAGCGCACGCGGCCCGCCGTGCAAGGGACGATGCCGGTTCAGAGATACTCGGTCATCCCGTCGTAACCATGGACGACGCTGCATTCGTGGCCGAGGCCGCGCAGGATGCTGCGCGTGACGGCGAGCTTCTTTTCGAGGAATTCGTCGTCGTGCAGCGGATCGTGATGCGTGATGATCCACCGGCGGACGCCGGCGAGTTTCACGAGCACGCAGGCGTTGGTGATCGAGCTGTGGCCCCAGCCGATCTTGCTGCTGTATTCCTCCGGCGTGTATTGGGCTTCGTGGATGAGGATATCCACGTCGCTCAGGAAATGGATCATCTTCCGATACGGGGCGAGGAGCGTGTGATCGCGGCCGAGGGCATTCGGGTCGCCGGTGTAGCCTTGCAGGAATTCGTTGTCCGGCACCCACGCGATTTTCAGTCCGCCGACGTCGATCTTATAGCCGACGGTGGCACCGGGATGCTGCGCGTATTCCCACGATACTGAGACATCTCCCACGGAGATCGGCGAGGCCGGCAGGTGACGGAACGCGAGGTTCGCGTTCATGTCTTCCATCTGCACGGGGAAGTAATCGCGATCGAGCTGCCCGCTGAAGACGTTGCGCAGGTCTTTGCCGAAAAGCTCCGCGCCCCACACGGTGATCTCGAATCCCGGCGTGTAGGCCGGGAAGAAGAAGGGGAAACCCTGAATGTGGTCCCAGTGCGTGTGGGTGATGAAGAGGTGAATCTTTTGCCGCTTGCCGCGCATGACTTCCGCGCCCAGTTCGCGGATGCCGGTGCCGGCGTCGAAGATGAATCGCTCGTCGCGGTAGGTGACGCAAAAGCAGCTCGTGTTACCGCCGTGCCTGAGGAAGCTCGCGCCGGGCGTCGGCGTGGAGCCGCGGCAGCCCCAAAGCGCGAAACGATTCCCCAATTTGTCGAAGAGCGGCGTGTAGATTTGTGGTTCGTCGGCTGGGTTCATGTCTCGGCGATGTGCTTGGCGGAGAATGCAAGAGTGCGGCCCGGACGCCAGTCTCAATCTTCGCGTATCGGAAATGAGTGACCGACCTCAGTGCCGAAAAATGCGAGGCGCCCCGACCCACTCGGATCGGAGCGCCAAGCAGCCCATGAAAAATCTAGTCTAGCGGCGGGTCCGCTCTGCTGCGACCGGCGCGTTGCCCGTCGTGGCACTGGCCGTGAACATCGTCGTGGCGCTGTGCCGGTAGGCGTGGCCCGGGGCGTAGCTGTAAAGCGGGATGTATTCGTTCGAGCCGACCTGATCGGCCGCGATCGGGCGCGCGACGTTGGTCGGATCGAGGATCCACCAGCGCTGGCCGTCATTCCAGAGCACCCAGGCGTGGCTCATCTTGCTGTTGCGGCGCGCCTTGCCGATCACGTAGCGGACATTGCGGTCCTGCATCTGGTCCACGAGCCACAGGCTCTTCGCCTTGCAGTCGCCCGATTTGGCTTTCGCCGTCACCGATGGCAGCGCGGCGACATAGGGCTCGGTGAAACGGTAGCGGAAGCTGTAGCCGACCTTGAGAAGTTGTTTGACGCGATCCATCGAGGTCTTCTGGCCGTCGAGACTGCCGAGGACCTGTTTGACCGGGCGCATGTAGGGCTCGTAAGGAGTGCTTGGAGCGGCGTTGCCGAGGTCGAGGGCTTGAGCGGTCGCTGCCAGGAGCAAGGCCGAAATTGAACTGAGGAGAGATGTTGTATTCATGGTCTGGAGTAGAATTACCATAAAGACAATAGCTGCCAGCGTGCCAGCGGGTGCCCGTTTGACGAACTTTACGCCCTGCTCAAGGCACTCATCAGAAGCAATTCGCCGGATTTATCTCTGTCCCCAAGCGCAAGACCGCCGCCTTCGCTCAAACGTGAGAGTCCAACGCTCCCACCGGAGCGTCCGCTTCGGTCACTGCGTGACCTTGCGATACGTCCGCCCCGCGGACGATTTGCCGCGAGCGTTGGCCGGCAGTATCAGCCGAAGCGACCGTCCGTCTGCGGCGATGTCCGCAGTTACGACCGTCCGCGGGAGGTCCGTGTCGAATGAGGCCGATTGCAGCTCGATTGAAATCCTCCGCCCGAGAAACAGCCGACTCTTGATCTCGTAGCTCGTGAAATCCCCGAAGCCCGAGAAACGTCCCGACTTCGGATCCGTCTCGTCCGGTTTAAAGAGCAGATAGTCGTCGCCGTGGCCAGGCGCGATCCATTCGCCGGCGAGCACTGCGGAAATTCCGCGTCGCTGAGCTGCGGTGGGTTTCTGGGTTTTCGACCCGGACATCTCGCAGCCCGAAAGCGCGACGGTGAGGGCTGCGGCTAGGACAAGGCGTGCGAGCATGACGGAGCCGCGGAGCAGGAGCAGAGCCTCGCGGGTGCGCGAAAAATCTGGGCAGCCCGCCACTTCCCCTCTACGAGGCGAGCGTCGCAGGTGTTAATAACCGCACCCCGCTCAACTCAACCGCTCCCACCCTCATGCCAGCACTCCCACGTCGTTCCTTCCTCACCCGTTCAGCCACAGCCGCCGGCGCAGCCGCGTTCGCCAGCATGGCGCCGACCATCCTTCGTGCCGCTGAGCCGAACAGCAAAAAGCTCAAGATCGCGCTCGTCGGTTGCGGCGGCCGCGGCTCCGGCGCGGCGAACCAGGCGCTGACCGCCGACTCGAACTGCGAACTCGCCTACCTCGGCGACGTCGTCGAGGAGCAGGCCGACAAGGCGCTCCAAAACCTCACCGCCAAGCACGCGGAGAAAACCAAGGGCGCGAAGAAATTCATCGGGATCGACGCGATCGACAAGGTGCTCGCGACCGACGTGGACGTGGTGCTGCTCACCACGCCGCCCGGCTTCCGCCCCGAGCACTTCGCCAAGACGGTGGCCGCCGGCAAACACGCCTTCTGCGAAAAGCCGATCGCGACCGACCCTGCCGGCGCGCGTCGCTTCCTCGAAGCTGCGCGGCTTTCAAAGCAAAAGGGTCTCGGCTGCCAGTCGGGCTTTTGCTGGCGCTCGAGCCTCGGCGAGCGCGCGACCTTCGAGCAGATCGAGAAAGGGGCGATCGGCAAAGTGATGGCTGTGCATGGCACCTATCTCGGCGCCACCCCGTGGGTGAAGGAGCGCAAGCCCGAGTGGACCGACCTCGAGTGGCAGCTCCGCAACTGGATGTATTTCACATGGCTGGGCGGCGACCACCTCGTCGAGCAGGCCATCCACACCGTGGACAAAATGTGCTGGGCATTCGGCGATGCGGACCCGGTGCAAGCCGTCGCCGTCGGCGGGCGGCAACAGCGCGTCGAGGAGCAATACGGCCACATCTACGATCACTTCGGCGTCACGTATGAATACTCCGAAGGCCGCCGCGGCCACATCTTCTGCCGCCAGCAGTCGGGCACCTTCAGCGAGACGGCCGATCACATCATCGGCACCGAGGGCACCTGCCACATCATCGGCTCACGCAAACTCCAGCAGATCACCGGCAAGACCCCGTGGAAATACAGCGGGCCGACCCCCGACATGTATCAGGTCGAGCACGACGAATTCTTCGCCTCGATCCGCCAGGGCCACCCGCTTAACTTCGCCGAGAAGCTCGCGCACTCGACGATGGTCGGCATCATGGGCCGCCTCGCCGCCTACACCGGCAAGGCCGTCACATGGGAGGAAATGCTCAACGCGAAGGAAGACCTGCGCCCGAAGGAACCGCTGCGTTGGGAGATGAAACTCAGCGTGCCCGAAGTCGCCATCCCCGGCCGTTACCCTCTCGTCTAAATGGACCGCCGCCACTTCCTCGCCACGTCCGCCGCCGCACTCGCCGGCACCGCTTTTGCCCAGACGCCAAAAAAGCGCGCACTCAAAAAAGCCGTCAACCTCGGCATGATCAAAGCGCCCGACGCCACGATTGCCGATCGCTTCAAGATGGCGCGCGACGCCGGCTTCGAAGGCATCGAGCTGAACCTCCCCGACGATGCGCTCAGCATCGAAATCATCCAGCAGGCGACGGCCGCCAGTGGCGTTGAAGTCGCCGGCATCATCTGCACACCTCACTGGAAATACCCGCTCAGCGATCCCGACCCCGCGAACCGCGAGCGCACAGTCCGTGGCCTCCAACTCGCGCTCACGCAAGGCGGCGAGATCGGCTGCAAGCACGTCCTCCTCGTCCCTGGCGTCGTGAACGAAAAAGTGAACTACGCCGAGTGCTGGAGCCGCTCGATCGAAGGCATCAAGCGCTGCACCGCAGCCGCCGAAAAGGCGAAGTGCCACATCGCCATCGAGAACGTCTGGAACCAATTCATCATGAACCCGGTCGAAGCCGCGCGCTTCGTCGATGAGATCGGCAGCCCGTGGGTCGGCTGGCACTTCGACATCGGCAACTGCGTCATCTATGGCTGGGCCGAGCAATGGCCGCGCATCCTCGGCAAGCGCATGCTCAACCTCCACATCAAGGAATTCAGCCGCAAGAAAGCCAACGAAGAAGGCATTCGAAAAGGCTTCGGCGTCGAGCTCGGCGAAGGCGACGTGAATTGGTCCGCCGTCATGCAATCGCTCGATGAAATCGGCTACACCGGCTACGGCATCGCCGAAGTTCCCGGCGGCGACGCCGCGCGCCTGAAATTTCTCTCCGAGCGAATGGATAAGCTCTTCGCGAGCTGAGCGGGGGTAGGGAAGTTCACCACGAAGCGCACGAAGCCTGAGGTTCGGGGTTCCTTCGCGTCCGCTGTGACCTTCGTCGCGCAAATCCGGGAGCGAAAGGGTTGACGCGCGCGCCGTGCGCTGGAATAACGCGCGCCCATTTTCATGAACACCGTCACCGCCCTCAAGACCGTCACCAAGAACGTCGCCAGCATCGTCGAGGCTGAAATCTCGAAGACCGGCGGCTTGCTCCGCCTCGCGCCGTGCTGGGTGCCGCGCAGCTTCCTCCAGCCCGGCAAGCGCCTCAAGCTCCACCCCGACGACCTCTACGCCTACGGGCTCAATCGCGGCGGCATCGACGAGCGTTGGTTCGCCAGCACCACGCCCGCGGCGAATGAAAACCGCACGCCCGACGAAGGCCTCAGCTACGTCGTCGTCGGCAAGCGCCGCTTCACCCTCGCGCAAGCCGTCGCCGAGTGCGGCGCGACGCTCATCGGCAGCGCGATCTGGCGCAAATACAGCAAGTGGCCGGTCTATTCGAAGTTCTTCGACAACATGGGGCCGATCCCGCACCACATGCACCAGTCGAAGAAACAGGCCGCGCTCGTGGGCCAGGAGGGCAAGCCGGAAAGCTATTACTTCCCGCCGCAGCACAACAACGTCGGCAACAATTTTCCCTACACGTTCATGGGCTTCGAGCCCGGCACGACCAAGGCGCAGGTCCGCAAGTGCCTCGAGAACTGGAACCGCGGCGACAACGGCATCCTCGATCTCTCGAAAGCCTATCGCCTCAAGGTCGGCAGCGGCTGGCTCATCGACCCTTGCATCCTGCACGCGCCCGGTTCGCTCTGCACCTACGAGCCGCAGTGGGGCAGCGACGTCTTCGGCATGTATCAGAGCCTCGTCGAGGGCCGCGAAGTCCCGTGGAGCCTGCTCGTGAAAGACATGCCCAAGAAGCATCACCGCGATCTCGACTTCATCGTCGAGCAGCTCGACTGGGAAAAGAACGTCGATCCGAAGTTCAAGGAGCATCACTATCTCGAGCCGGTGCCCGTCGCCGACACGCGACGCGAAGGCTTCGTCGATCGCTGGATTGTCTATGGCAAGGTCGATGGCGAACAGCTCTTCACCGCCAAGGAACTCACCGTCGATCCCGGCACGAAATGCACGATCAAGGACAACGGCGCCTACGGCCTCATCTGCGTGCAAGGCACCGGCAAGATCAACGGCCAGCCGCTCGTCTCGCCGAAGCTCATCCGCTTCCACGAACTGACCGAGGACGAAGTCTTCTGCACCGAAGCCGGCGCGAAAGCGGGCGTGACCTTCGAGAACACGAGCGAGACCGAGCCGCTCGTCTGCCTGCGCTACTTCGGCCCCGAGGTGAATCCCGGCGCACCCGCGATGGGGGCGTATCGGAAGAACAAGTTCAACTAGCGCGGCTCGCCGCCCTACTCCCAAGTCGGCGGAGCCATCCGGCCCGCGCGTTTGCCGTTTCCTATCACGAGCCGCGGCGGGATCACGCGTAGCGATCCTTGGATTCGCGAAGTCTTTGCCGTCGCGCGTGCCATGCCCGGCGCGGGAGGCGGCAGGGTTTCGGTGCCTCGGGCGACGCGATAGAACATCGTCGATCCGGCGTAGGTATCCGCGAACGCGCGGCCCTGGCCATTGCTCACGAAGCGCTCGACCTCCTGCCACGAGTTGACAGCCAGCGTCGCGCTCCGCTCCACGCGATAGCCAAAACCCGACGTCATGCCGGCAATCGTCATGCTGAAAGACGTGCCGGCCCGCGCAAGCGAGCCGAGCGAAGGAAGAGCCGGCGCGCTCCGCGTGAACGCCCGGCATCGGTCGGCTAGAAAGTCCGGTGAGACGCTGCCGGAGGCCGGAAAGCGCAGGCTGAAAAAATGGTAGGGGACGGTGTCGAGCCGACGCGCGCTCACCGTGTCGGTGTAGAGCAGGTCGTCGGCGCCGAGCGCGCGCCGGCCAGGGGCCGCGTAATACTCGATCTGTCCCTGCGCATTCCAACTGAGCCCGAGCGTGAACCAGCCGGTCGAGGTGATCTGCGCGATGATCACGTCGTAAACGACGCCGTCGCCGACACGCGCATTCAGGTAGCCCAGCCCGTCGCTATCGCGATAGGCCCAGATGCTCGGATAGTATTCGCCGTGCGGATTGCCGCCGGAGACGAGCGTGTCGTCCCACGCCGCGAGCCGGAAGCCGAAGACATTCTGAGCCAGCGGCCAATCGGCGACGGGCGGAAACCAGGCGAAGGTCACGAAGCTGGGCTGCTCGGCGAAATCGAGGAAGCGGCCGAGCACCGTCGAGTCGTAGAAATCCGACACGAGGTCCTCCATTCCTGGATTGCCGTCGTCGCTGACATCGATCGAGCGCAGCCGCAGCGCCGACGCGCTCTCGGCCGTCGCACCATCGGGCGGCGTGACCAATTGGATAACCTCCGGCGCCCCGCGGAACGAGCCATACCACAAGCCGTTCGCCGAGAGATTCGTCTGCGAGTTGAAGCTCCACGGCGCCTCGAACTCATCCGAGATCGCATCGACCACGACACCGAGGCCCGGCACGCCGCCAAGCGCGAACCCGCCAGCGCAGAGGCAAAGCGCTGCGAGATAGCAGCGTGATGCGGCATCGCGAAAATTCATCCCGCAGGTTAGCCGATCGAGGCGCCGGCCAGCAAGCGCAGGCGCGAAAACGAATTGCAGCCGGGTTCGATGCGCGCAGAAGCTGGCGCATGAAATCACCGCTCCACCTCGCGCTCGCGCAGATGCTCGTCGAGCCGGGCGAGGTGGAGGCGAATCTTGCGCGTGCCGAGGCTCGCGTGCGCGAGGCGGCAGCGCGCGGAGCGCAGCTCGTCGTGCTGCCGGAGGCGCTCGACTGCGGGTGGGCGCATCCGTGTGCGCGGGAAAGCGCGGGCGCGATTCCGGGCGGTGCGGCTTGCGAGCGGCTGCGCGATGCTGCGCGGCGGGCGGGCGTTCACGTGTGCGCGGGGATCGTCGAGCGCGACGGCGAGCGGCTTTTCAATTCAGCCGTGCTCTTTTCGCCGGACGGCGAGTTCTTGTTGCTCAATCGCAAGATTCACGAGCTGGACATCGCGCACGAAATCTACGCGCGCGGCGACAGGCTCGGCGTCGCGCGCACGGCGCTCGGCACGATCGGCGTGATGATTTGCGCGGATGCGTTCGCGCCGGGCGAAGTGATCTCCCGCACGCTCGCGCAGATGGACGCGGCGGTGATCGTGTCGCCGTGCGCGTGGGCGGTGCCGGCCGATCACGACAACGCGCGCGAACCTTACGGTGAGTTGTGGCGCGATTGCTACGGGCGCGTCGCGCGAGAGTTCGGCGTGTGGATCGCCGGCGCGAGCAACGTCGGGCCGATCACCGCCGGCGCGTGGGCGGGGCGGCGGTGCATCGGTTGTTCGCTGGTCGTCGGCCCGGATGGCGAGCCGCGCGCGACCGGACCGTATGGCGCGGAAGCGCTGGTCGAATGCGACGTGATTCGATAATCACGACGCTCATGCGCTCCCTGCTTCTCCCCATCTACATCGCACTGGCCGTCGCCGCGCCCGCCGCACAAGTCGAACGCAATGTCGCCGTCCCGACGCGCGACGGCGTGGTCTTGCGCGCGGATGTGCATCGACCTGATGATGCCGGCACTTACCCGGTGCTCGTCGTGCGCACGCCTTACGGGAAGGGGATGAAGCCGGATGCTTACGTGAAGGCGGGCTACATCGTCGTCACGCAGGATGCGCGTGGGCGCTACGAGTCGGCGGGGAAGTGGGAGTCGTTTTATCGCGAGAAGACGCACGACGCCGAGGACGGCTACGACACCGTCGAGTGGGCCGCGCGTCTGCCGGGCTCGAACGGAAAGGTCGGCACGTTCGGCGCGTCGTATAATGCCTTCCTCCAATGGCGGCTCGCGCCGCTGCGTCCGCCGTCGCTCGTGGCGATGGCGGCGAGTTCGATCCCGCCGCGACTCACGCAGCTCGAAGGCCCCGGCACGATCCGGCCGGGACGGCGGCTTGCGTGGTTTTTCGCCGGCATGTCGCCCGACATGCGGCTGCGCTCCGGTGTGCCCGGTCCGAAGTCGAAGGCCGAGGCGCAGAAGCTTTGGGATGGCGGCGAAGGCGAGCGGCTGCTGCATTTTCTGCCGTGGCTTACGCTGCCGAACAGCGTCTTCGAAGATGAAGCCAGCGCGGTGAAAGACTGGCTGCGTGCGCCGCACACCGATCCGTGGAAGCTGCTCGACGGCTGCCCCGAGATCGATGTGCCGAACCTCGACATCGTCGGCTGGTTCGATCACTGCAATGACTCGATCGAGTTGCACCAGGCGATGCGTGAGCATGGCAAGACAGCGACGGCGCGCGATGGCCAGCGGTTGATCATCGGCCCGTGGAGCCACTCGGGTCGCGGCAAGCGCAAGCAGGGAGGCGTCGATTTCGGACCGGAAGCGGATTTCAACACGGCGCAGGCAGAGGTCCGGTGGTTCGATCATCGGCTGAAGGGCGAGGCGAACGGCGTGGATCGCGATGCGCCGGTGAAGATATTCATCATGGGCGCGAACCGCTGGCGCGATGAGCGCGAGTGGCCGCCGCGTCGCGCGCAGCCGCGCACGCTTTTCCTCGCGAGCGCCGGCCATGCGAACACTCCGTCGGGTGACGGGCAATTGATCGAGCGCGCAGCCGTCGCGGGCAGCGACCGATTTCGCTACGACCCGCGCGACCCGGTGCCGACGCTGTGGACGAAGGCGCTGTTCACCGTGCCCGCGGACCAGCGCCCGCTCGCGCAGCGGAAGGACATCCTCGTTTATCAATCCGCGCCGCTCGACGCGCCGCTCGAGGTGACCGGCTATCCCGAGCTGATCCTCCACGCCTCCTCGTCCGCGCCGGACACGGATTTTTTCGCGCGCCTGATCGACGTGGCGCCCGACGGAGTCTCGCGCGACATCGCGATGGGCATGGTCCGCGCACGCTACCGCGACGGGCTCGAGCGCCCGAAGCTGCTCACGCCCGGCGAGCCGACCGAACTGCGGATCAAGTTGCGACCGACCTCGAATGAGTTTGCGCCCGGCCACCGCATCCGGCTCGACATCACGAGTTCCGATTTCCCGAACTACGACCGCAACCACAACACCGCCGCCGACCCGAACGCCGACGCGACGCTGGAAGTCGCCGATCAGACGATCCACCACGGCGCTGCGCGCGCGTCGCGGCTGATCCTGCCGGTGATCGCTCGTGACTGATTTCGCACAAAGAATGTCCGCACGTCGCAGACGTGCTCGCGGTAGAAACGCGCCTTCCTCCAAATGAAAAAACCACGCATCGCCATCGTCGGCCTCGGCTTCGGGGCAGAGTTCATCCCGATCTATCAGCGGCATCCGAACGCCGAGCTTTACGCCATCTGCCAGCGCGACCCGAAGAAGCTCGACGCGATCGGCGACGCATTCGGCATCAAGCAGCGCTTCACCGATTTCAAACAACTGCTCAAGGACCCGAACGTCGATGCGGTCCACATCAACTCGCCGATCCCCGATCACGGCTGGATGAGCATCGCCGCGCTCAAGGCGGGCAAGCACGTGAGCTGCACGGTGCCGATGGCGACGAGCATCGCGGAGTGCAAACAGATCGTCGATCTCGTGAAGAAGACAGGCCTCAAATACACGATGGCCGAGACCGTGGTGTATGCGCGCGAGTATCTTTTCATGAAGGAGCTGCTCGACGCGGGCAAACTGGGCAGGCTGCAGTTCGTGCAGGCGAGCCATCAGCAGGACATGGACGGCTGGCCGAACTACTGGCCCGGCCTGCCGCCGATGTGGTATGCCACGCACTGCGTCGGCCCGGTCTCCGGCCTCATCGGCAAGCCGGCGGAATACGTGAGCTGCTTCGGTTCCGGCACTGTGCGCAAGGAACTCGCGAAGTGCTATGGCTCGCCCTTCGCGGTCGAGACGGCGCACATCAAATACAAGGACAGCGACGTGAGCGCGCGCATCATCCGCTCGCTCTTCGACACGGCGCGGCAGTATCGCGAATCGATCGACGTGTATGGCAGCAAGGCCTCCGTCGAGTGGCCGCTGGTCGAGCACGAGCCGCTGGTGATGCACACCGCGAAGCTGCCCGAGCCGAAGATCCCGAAGCGCGTGAAGACGCCCGATTTCGCGAAGCGCCTGCCAAAGCCGATCCAGCTTTTCACCACCGGTGGCGTCTATGGAGGGAAGGGGAAGAAGTCGCACCTCAGCTTCACGCAAGGTGCCGGTCACGGTGGTTCGCACCCGCACCTCGTGCATGAGTTCGTGAGCGCGCTCGTCGAGAATCGCGATCCGTTTCCGAATGCGAAGCAGTCCGCGAACTGGACCTGCGTCGGCCTCTGCGCGCACGAGTCGGCGACGAAGGGCGGCGCGATCGTGAAGCTGCCGGCGTTCACGCTGTAGCGCTCCTTGAGCAAAGCACCGCCGCGCCGCACCCGGTGGGGTGCGACGCACGCGCGGTGCGGACTTACTTCTTCTTCTTACCTTTCTTCCCGGCGCCACGGGCCGACTCGGCCAGTTGGGAAAAGCTGGCTTTGCTCTCGACCTTCGCCACCTCCGCGCCGCCGCGGTGGACGATGACCTGGTATTCCATGTCCTGCTTGCCCCCGGCGATGTCCTGCACGGCGATGGAGCCGACGTCGAAGGTCGCCACCTCGGCGGCTCTGAGCGCCTTGAGCTTTTCCTTCCCGGTGTCGAGCAGCGCCTTCTGCATTCCGGGCCGCGCGACGAGGATGGCCCACTCGACTTCGCCCTCGGCGGTCGCGCCGAGGCCGATGTTCTTCACGGTGATGTGCAGGCCGCGCGTCAGCTCGTGCGCGTTCTGCCGTGGCTTTGCGATCTTGTCCTGCCGGTCGAGCGTGCGGCGTTCGACTCGGAGTTCGGTGTCCCGCGATTGCGCGAAGGCCGGCGTGGCGGCAATGAGCAAGGCGAGGGCGATGATGAGGTGTGTTTTCATTGATGTGTTGTGGTTTGGATTGCTTTGGGCGCGCTACGGCAGGCTCAGGTCTCTCGGGAAGAGGTAGCTCAATGACGGCCCGATGGTGGGATCGAGGCTGTTGCCGAAGCCGATGCCGAAGCCCGCGCCGGGGACCATGTAGTTCTGCAAGATCACCCCGTTCACGCGGGACGGCTTCTCGCCCGCGAGCGCGTTCGGCGAGGGCTCGGTGCCGGTGAGGAAGGTGCAGTGCTTTAGTGTCAGCGGCGTTGCGCGACTATAAATCGCCCCTCCGCCGGAGTCGGCGTTATTCGTGACGGTGAAGATCACCGCCGCCCCCGCCGGCACCGCGAAGGCGAGAGCAGCGAGGAACGAGGCGAGGCGAAGCGCAGGCGTGAAGCAGGAGCGGAGTGGGTTCATAGGGCGTGGATGAGTTGTTCACCTACCCCTTTCGGAATCCCCGCCGGTTTATTACGCGGCGAGGCGAATATTAATGGAGCGCCGGCGTCCCCGCCGGCCACTCACCCGCCGGCGAAGTCGGAAATATCTCCGCTCCGAGGAGCCTGCAAATGGCCGGCGGGGACGCCGGCGCTCCATTGGCGCCGAATTTCACTCCTCCCCGAGATCGAACAGCCTCCCGGTGGGCTCCGCGCTCTCGACCGAGAGCAGCCGGCCATTCGGGCTGAAGGCGATCGCGACCGGCGCGCCCGCGAACCCGAGGAATGTGCCCCGCAGATGCGCGGTCGCGTAGTCCCACAGCTTCACCGAGCCATCGGGCGACCCGGTGACGAGGATCGGCCGCGCCGGGTGGAAGGCGAGCGCGCTGATCTCGGCATCGTGCGCACGGTAGGTGAAGCGTTCCTCCAGCGTCGCCGCATCGAGCACGCGGACGATCATATCCGCGCCGCCGATCGCGACGAGTCGGCGGTCGGGCGAGACGGCGAGCGCGTTCAGCCTCTGGTGGAAGGGCACGGTCTTGAGCGGCTGGCCGGTGGTCGCGTCGAGCAGCGCGAGGTCGTCCTGCACGTCGTCGGCGTCGCTTTTCCGCGAAATGATCGCGGCGACCTGCCCGCTCGCGCCCGTGAAGACCGCTTGCTTGATCGCTTGCGGCAGCGTCAGCAGCGTCGCGCCCGTGGACACCTCGAAGATCGTGGCGCCCGGCTCGACTCCCACCGCGAGCAGCCGCCCGCCCGCGGCGTCCCAATCCATCTGCTCGACGCGGCCCGGCGTGGGGAGGTCCCGCTGCTCGACCAGCCCGCCGCCGTCGGTGCCGTAAATCTTCACGCTCATGGGGGCCGCGCCGGTCCGCTTCGCCAGCGCGACCAGGCCCGCCGGCCAGCACGGCGCCACGATGAGGTAGCCCCGCGGGCTCGCGTGGGGCGATTCCTTCGGTGCGCGCGGGTCCGTCACATCGAAGGAACTCAGCGCGAAATCCCGCCTCGCGAGAAGCACCGTGTCGCTGATGAACCCCGTGCCCCAGCCGCGCTCGGCCCGACCGGTGAAGCGCGCCGCTTCCACGCCCGCCGGAATGTGCCACAGCCGCGGCGTATCCTGCCCCATGAGCAGGTGGCCGCTCTCGGGATTGAAGCTCCAGCCGCCGCCGATCGCGCCTTCCTCGATGCCGAAAAAGGTGCCGCGCGCGAGGAAGCCGTCCGTCTCCCACAGCCGCATGACGCGCCGCCCCTTGCCCGTCTCGCCCTCGCCGCCGACGGTGAGCAGCAGATCGCCCGCGGTCCACGTGAGGCCATTGATCCTGCTCAGGTGAAGGCGGGCGCGCTGCGTTTCGAGGCCGGTCGCCACATCGAAGATCGCGACCTCGCCCGAGCGCAGGCCGAGCGCGAGACGGCGCCCGTCGCGGCTGAGCGCCATGCTGTTGAGGAAGACATCCTGGCTGCGGATCACGTCGCCCTTTTCCACGCCGATGATGTCGAGGCTCCGCCCGATCGCTTTGCCGGCGAAGAGTCGGGTGCCGTCCGGGCTGAAGACGGCGTCGATATAATCGCCGGGACGCCGCCAACGCACCGCGCCGCCGCGCGCATCGACGAGGCAGAGCTGCTGCGCTTTCGGCGAGTGATCGAGCACCGCGAGCAGGGTGCCATCCGCCGAGAAGCTGAGGCGCGTGATGCCGGCGCCCGGCGCGGGCACCGTGCCGTCGCCGCTGCCATCGGCCACGCGGTAGAAGCGGATCGTCGCCGCGCCGCTGCTCGTCGCCGCGATCCGCGAGCCATCGGCTGAGACGGCGAGCACCACGTCGCGCAGCTTCGTGGCGATGGTGCGCAGGGTCTTGCCCGTGGCCACATCCACGATGCCAATGACGCCCCGCCCATCGGCGATGGCGAACTGCGCCGCGTGCCCTGGGATGGTCGCGATGACCGTCACCTTCGCGAGCCCCTCCACGTGGAAGTCGCCGAGCGAAGAGTCGCGTTTCGCCGAGAGATAATCCCACCGCTGGTCGCGCAGATCCGGCGGCACGGAGTCGAGCGCCAGCACCATCGCGGGCAGATCCGCGCTGCGAAACGCCGCCTCCGCCAGCGCCGCCTGCGAAGCCGCGAGCGCCCGGCGCGCCGCTTCCTTTTCCACCAGCGCCGCCGCCTCGCCCGCGACTGCGCGCTGCTCCTTCGCGCGCAGATTGATGACGAACCACACCGCGAGCACCGTGATGAGCAGCCAAGCCGCCGCCGCCGTGGAGAAGACGGCCTTGTTGCGCTTGATGAGCAGCACGAGCTGCGTGGCGAGCCCCGCCTGCTCGGCCTTGGTGGCAAAGCCAGCCTGATAGGCTTCGATGTCCGCGCTAAACTCCGCGACCGACTGGTAGCGCTGCGCCGGGTCGAGCCGGAGCGCTTTCATCACCACCGAGGCGAGCGCCGCCGGGATGCGCCCGCCGGGGAGGTAACCACGAAGACTCGAAGACACGAAGGAAGCAGCGGTCTTGTCCGCCTTCGTGCCTTCGTGTCTTCGTGGTAAATCCAACGGCGCAATCACCGCGCTGCGGACTTTCGTGAGCACCTCGTCGAGCGTCGCGCCATCGACCGGCGGCCGCAGCGTGAGGATGGCGTAGAGGATGCCGCCGAGGGAGAAGATGTCCGAGCGTTCGTCGAGGGAGTCGATCTCCCCGCGCGCCTGCTCGGGGGACATATACTGCGGCGTGCCCATGACGGAGCCTTGGAGGGTGTTGAGAGCGGAGAGCGGAGAGCGGAGAGCGGAAAGATTTCCCGCCGCGCTTTCACTCTCCGGTTTCCGCTCTCCGCTTTCCGCTCTCGTCTTCGCCAGCCCCCAGTCCATCACGAGCACCTCGCCGAACTCGCCGATCATGAAGTTCTCCGGCTTGAGATCGCGGTGGATGATCCCCTTGCTGTGCGCGCACGCGAGCGCGTCGCAGACTTTGCGGAAGACGAGCAGCAGCCGGTCGAGCGTGAAGTCGCGCAATGCCGCGGCGTCTTCCTTGCGCAGGTCGTGCAGGATCGCCTGCAGCGTGCGCCCATTGACGCGCTTCATCGTGTAGAAGAGCGGCACGCCGTCTTCCCACACGATGTCGTGGATGGGCACGATGTTCGGATGCGCGAGCAGCGCGAGCACCTCCGCTTCGCGCAGGAAACGCTGCTTGATGCCCTCGTCGGTGTCCGAGTCGAAGATCATCAGCTTCGCCGCCACCGTTCGCCGCAACTTGGTGTCCTCGGCTTCGAGGATGTAGCCCATCCCGCCGCGCGCGATCTCCTCGCCGAGCACGTAATTGTCCGCCCCCGCCGTCGGCTGGGCGCCCGGCGAAGGCGCACCCGCACCGCTGGGTCGATCGATCGTGGTCGGATGCTGCGGGGCGTCGTCGTCGGGCATGCGGTCGATGATCTATTTCTCCAGCCGCTTCACCTTCACCTCAGACACCACCCAGTCGTCGGCGAAGGCACCGAGGGCGAGGGTGCCGGGCGGGCCCTTCCAATCTGAATGCTGGCTGAGCGAGGACACCGGGCCGGCCCATTCGTAGAGCGGCTGGCCATCGAGTGTGGTGGTGATGACGGCGCTCGGACCAGCGAGGCGGACGGTCACTTCCAGGTCGTGCGGCTCGGAGTCCTTCACCTGTTTGCCCTGCACGGCTCCCGGCAGGTCTTTGCCAAACTTGCCGTTGACCATGACCAGGCCGGTGTAGATGCCGCCATGGGGGCGTCCTTCCAGTTCGAACCCGCACATCCGGTCCGCAACGGGGAGGACGAGGTGGAAAGATTGTTTCGGGTCGAGCTGCCGCAGCTTCACGCGCACTTGGTAACTTGTGCCACTCAGATCGCCGGGCAGCGGCAGGGTCGCATGGGGCTTGAC
>JBEBGD010000185.1:0-4891 GCA_040081625.1 Chthoniobacteraceae bacterium | reverse complement strand
GGCAATCCTGGCCGCGAATACTCGGACACCCGCCACAATGTGGGCTTCATGATCGTCGATCGGCTCGCGGCCAGCGCACACAGCGCGTGGCGTTCCGAGAATCGATGGAAGGCCGAGCTCGCCCGCGTCGGCGACGCATGGCTGTGCAAACCGCAGACCTTCATGAACCTCAGCGGTGAAGCCGTCGCGGCCGTCTCGGGCTTCTACAAGATCCCGGCTGACTCGACGCTCGTGCTGCTCGACGACATGGCCCTGCCCCTCGGCAAGCTGCGACTGCGCGCGAGCGGCAGTGCCGGCGGCCACAACGGTCTCCAGTCGGTGCTCGATCACTTCGGCACCGACGCGGTCGCGCGCCTGCGGATGGGCATCGGCTCAGCGGAGCCGGGCGACGCCGTCAGCCACGTGCTCAGCCGTTTTCGCCCCGATGAAAAGCCCGCGCTCGACGACGCCATCGCGCGCGCCGTCGCCGCCGTGAGCGACGCGCAGACGAATGGTTTGCCAGCGGCCATGAACACCTTCAACTAACCGGACCTCAACCCAACCCAACCCAAATGAAAAATCGCTACGAAGCGCTCCTGATCCTCGACACCAAAGGCAAGGAAGACAGCGCCAAGGAAATCATCGAGCGCCTCGAAAAACTCCTCGTGCAGGAAGGCGCCGTGCTCGAGCAAACCCAGCGGCTCGACCAGCGCCAGTTCAGCTACACGGCCGGCAAGCTCAACCACGGCTACTACGTGAACTTCATCTTCGAAGCCGAACGCGGCATCTGCGAGAAGCTCAAGGCCAAGCTCGACTTCGACGAGACCGTCTATCGCCAGCACTACATCCGGCTCAAGGCCCGCAAGCCTGCCGAGGTTGCCGCCGCGGCTTAATCCTCAGTCCCCGGGACCACGCTCATGGCCAGCTTTAATAAAGTCATGCTCATCGGGAATCTCACCCGCGATCCCGAGATGAAATACACGCCCAAGGGCACTGCGATCGCCGAGATCGGCCTCGCCGTGAACCGCAGCTACACGACCGAGGGCGGCGAGAAGCGCGAGGAAGTCACCTTCGTCGATGTCACCCTCTGGGGCCGCGTCGCGGAGATCGTCGGCGAGTATTGCAAAAAAGGCCGGCCGCTCTTCGTCGAGGGCCGCCTCCAGCTCGACTCGTGGGATGACAAAGCCACGGGCCAGAAGCGCAGCAAGCTCAAGGTCATCGGCGAAAATATCCAGCTCCTCGGTTCCCGCGAAGGCGGTGGCGGGCCCTCCGGCGGCGGCGACTCCGGCGAATCCCGCCCGTCCGCCCCGCCGCAGCGTCGTCCCGCTGCCCCGCCGCAAAAGCAGAAGGATCCCGACCTCGACCAGCCCGAGGACGACATCCCGTTCTAGTCGGTCCCGAGCCGCGTTCTCCCCGGGATGAAGCTCCGCGTCACGCTCGCCATCGTCTCCTGCGCGCTCAGCGTGCTCCTCGGCCTCGTCTTGAGCCGCGGCGGTGCGGTGAAGACCAGCGGCCAGCGCGGGCGCCCGCTCATCGGCCTCTCGATGGACACGCTCAAGGAAGAGCGCTGGCAGGGTGATCGCGACCGCTTCATCGCCCGCGCCACCGAACTCGGTGCCGACGTGGAATACCTCTCCGCCAACAGCGACGACAACCGGCAGATCAAGGACGTCGAAGCGCTGATCACGAAGGGCGTCAATGCGCTCGTCATCATCCCGCACGACGGCGCCGCGTGCGCGAAAGCCGTCGAGCTCGCGCACCAGGCCGGCATTCCCGTGCTCGCCTACGACCGGCTCATCACCGGCTGCGACCTCGACCTCTACATGACTTTCGACAATGTGAAGGTCGGCGAACTCCAGGCGAGATTCCTCGCCGACGCCTTCGCGAAAAGCCCTGGCAAAAAGCGCATCGTCCGCATCTACGGCTCGAAGACCGACAACAACGCGTTCCTCTTCAAGCAAGGCCAGGACAACATCATCGCGCCACTGATCGCGCGCGGCGAAGTCGAGGTCGTCCACGAAGACTGGGCGCAGGACTGGCGTCCCGAGAACGCAAAGAAGATCGCCAACGCAGCGATCACGAAGGCCGGAACCTTCGATGCGATCCTCGCCAGCAACGACGGCACCGCGGGCGGTGCGATCCAGGCGCTCGTCGAGGAAGGGCTCGCCGGAAAAGTCCTCGTCACCGGCCAGGATGCCGAGCGCGCCGCCTGCCAGCGCATCGTCGCCGGCAGCCAGAGCATGACCATTTACAAGCCGCTCAAGGAACTCGCGAGCAAAGCCGCCGAAGCCGCAGTGAAGCTCGCCCAGCGCCGGCCCATCATCGCCCGCGCCGAGCTCGACAACGGGAAGGTGAAAGTTCCGAGCATCTTCCTCGAAGTCATCGCCGTCACGAAAGACAACCTTCGCGAGACGGTGATCGCGGATGGGTTTCTGAAAGACGACGAAGTATTCGCGAAATGAGCGCGCTGCTGACCGCGCTGAAAATCACCAAGCGCTTTCCCGGCGTCACCGCCCTGCGCGACGTCTCCTTCGACCTCGCTTCCGGCGAAATCCACGCATTGTGCGGCGAGAACGGCGCGGGCAAGTCCACGCTCATCAAGCTGCTCAGCGGCATCCATCCGCACGGCAGTTACGAGGGCGAGTTGCACGTCGAGGACCAGCCCGCGCATTTCCGCGGCATCGCCGACGCGGAGCGCGCGGGCATCGCCGTCATCTATCAGGAGCTCGCCCTCGTCGAGGAACTCACCGTCGCCGAGAACATCTTCCTCGGCGCGGAGCCGCGGCGCGGACTCTTCATCGACTGGCCGCGCGTGCGCCGCGAAGCCCGCGAGCTGCTTGAGCGCTTCGGCGTCCAGCTCGACCCTGACACGCCGTGCCGCCGGCTCGGCGTCGCGCAAAAGCAGCTCGTCGAGATCGTCAAAGCGCTGCGCAAGAACTCGCGCATCCTGATCCTCGACGAACCGACCGCCGCACTCGCCGCGCACGAAGTCCAGGTCCTCCTCGGCATCGTGCGCGACCTGCGTTCGCGCGGCATCGCGTGCATCTACATCTCGCACAAACTCGAGGAAGTCTTCGCCATCGCCGATCGCATCACGGTGCTGCGAGATGGCGCGACGGTTTTCACCGCGCGCACCGCGCGGACCGATCGCGCCGAGATCATCCGCCACATGGTCGGCCGCGAAATCACCGATCTTTTTCCCCGACGCGCCGTCACCGGCACGGCGCGCGCGCCGATCCTGCGCGTGGAGCATCTCACCGTCGCCGATCCCGCCACGCGCCGCGAGCGGCTGCGCGATATCAGCTTCAGCGTCGCGCCCGGCGAAGTGCTCGGCCTCGGCGGACTCATGGGCGCGGGGCGCACCGAGCTGCTCATGCACATCTTCGGCGCATGGGGCCGGCGCGTCGCGGGCCGCGTCGAGCTGGCGGGCAGCGATCTTCCCGCGCTGCCGCCCGCCGAAGTGCTCCGCCGCGGCATCGCGCTCGTGAGCGAAGACCGCCGCCGCTACGGCCTCGTGCTCGACCAGAGCATCGGCTTCAACCTCTCGCTCAGCGCGCTTCGCAGTCTCACGCGCGGCGGCTTCATCGACTCAAGCGCGGAGTCCGCGCAGAACATCGCGCTCTTTACTTCGCTGCGCGTGAAAGCCCCGGCGCTCGACGTGCCCGTGGGCAAACTCTCAGGCGGCAATCAGCAGAAGGTCGTGCTCGGCAAGGCTCTGATGACCGGGCCGAAAGTGATCTTCCTCGACGAACCCACGCGGGGCATCGACGTCGGCGCGAAGCTCGAACTTTACGAACTGATCAACCAGCTCACCGACGCGGGCAAAGCCGTGGTGCTTGTCTCGAGCGAACTGCCCGAGCTGATCGGCATGAGCGACCGCATCCTCATGCTCCACGAAGGCCGCATCACCGGCGAGTTCCCGCGCATCGAGGCGACGCAGGAGTTGCTCCTGCAAGCCGCGATGGGGCACGTCGGTGCGATCGAAGGCTGAGCGCTGGCTCAGGCCGTGCGCCAGGCGAAGTCGAGCGGCTTGCCGTGAGCCGCGTGCTTCTCGTCGTGCGCGCGGACTTCGAGAGTCATGCCGCCTTCGCGCAGCCGGCAATCGATCCAGCCGGTGACTTCCGCCGGGTTGAAGGGATACGCGACGGCGGGGAGATTCACGAGGTGCAGACCGTCCTGCACGGTCTGCCGCCAGACGTGCGTATGGCCGAAGAAGAGCGCTTTCACGTGGCGGCGCGGGAGGACGAGTTCGAGGAGCGCGGGGGTATCGACGAGGCCGACGACTTTGCCGGTCGTGGCGGCGACCGGATTGTGGTGAAGCATGATGAGCGCGGGCTTGTCCGTGCGCTGGTCGAGCGCCTTGGCGAGCCACGCGCGTTGCTCGTCGCCGAGGAGGCCGGGGGTTTGTTTGGTCACGTCGAGCGAGTCGAGTAGGAACCAATTCGCACGCGCGCCCTCGACGACCGAGACGTGCTTGCTGGCGACGACGGGCGCGGCTGGGCGGTGCTCTTTGAGCGAGGTGTAGAAGACTTCGCGGTCGTCGTGATTGCCGAGCAGCAGATGGAGCGGAACGTTCCCGACGAGCGGGCGCAAGAGCTCGCTGAGCGTCGCGTAGTCGCCGGGCAGTCCGCGGTCGAGCGAGCAGTCGCCATTGATGAAAAGCCCGGCAGGCGCGGTGGCCAGGGCCTGCACGCCGGCGACCGCGGTGCGGAGATGATCGGCGAGCGGGACGTTGCGAGCGATCGTGGCGGGATCGGCGTCGATGTGCGTGTCGGAGAAGAGCGCCCAGCGATCGGGATCGACCTTGCGCGTTTCTGCGCGCAGCGCGGGGAGGGGCCCCGCAGGGGCGGAGAGGTCAGGAGCCACATCGATGCTGTTGCCCTCGACCCCTCCGCCCCTGCGGGGCACCTCC
>JBEBGD010000024.1:0-60907 GCA_040081625.1 Chthoniobacteraceae bacterium | reverse complement strand
ACCCGCTTACTGGTTCATCCCGGACAAAAAATCACCGCGTGTTCGGTCCCTCAGAATGACTCCATTCTTCAAGTCATGACGCCCGACACCCTCATCTTCTTCATCTTCGTCCTCTCGATCTTCCTCGGCTTCGAGCTGATCTCGAAGGTTCCCTCGATGCTCCACACGCCGCTCATGTCGGGCACGAATGCGATCCACGGCATCATCCTCGTCGGCGGCCTGCTCGTGCTCGCGGAGGCGCACGGATGGATCGAGATCACCGCGGGCTTCGTCGCCGTCGTGCTCGGCTCCGCGAATGTCTTCGGCGGATTCATGGTCACCGACCGGATGCTGCAAATGTTCAAGCGCCGCAAATGAGCACGCCCGTCGCCCTCGCCTTCCTCGGCGCCTCGGTGCTCTTCATCCTCGGCATCAAGCTGCTCGCCTCGCCGAAAAGCGCGCGCATCGGCAATCTCGTCGCCGCCGCGGGAATGCTCCTCGCCCTGCTCGCCACCGCGCCACTTCTCCATGCCGGCGCGCTCAACGGCTCGCTCATGATCGTCGGCGTGCTCGCCGGTCTCGTGGTCGGCGCGATCGGCGCGTATCGGGTGAAGATGACCGCGATGCCGCAGATGGTCGCGCTCTTCAACGGCGCGGGCGGCGGCGCGGCGGCGCTCGTCGCTGCGATCGAGTTCGCCGGGCAGGGCAGGGGCGTCGGCTTCATCACCGCGATGCTCTTCGCCGGCCTCATCGGCGCGGTGTCCTTTTCCGGCAGCATCATCGCCTTCGCGAAGCTCGAGGGGCACTTCGAGAAGCCGATCACCTATCCCGGCCAGCAGTTCGCAAATGCCGCGCTCATCCTGCTCATCGTCGCGCTCGGCATCGCCCTCGCCATCGCGACGCAGAACATCGCGCTCTTCATCCTCTTCCTCCTGCTCGCGCTCGGCTTCGGCGTGCTCATGGTGCTGCCCATCGGCGGTGCGGACATGCCGGTCGTCATCTCGCTGCTCAATTCCTTCACCGGTCTCGCCGTCGCCGCGGATGGATTCGCGATCTCGAACCTCGCGCTCATCATCGCCGGCACGCTCGTCGGTTCCTCCGGCACGCTGCTCACGCTCTCGATGTGCAAGGCGATGAACCGCCCCGTCACCAACGTGCTCTTCGGCGCATTCGGAAAACCGAGCAGCGACGAATCAACCGCCGACGAGAGCGGCGGCGCGGTGAAGCCCATCCAGCCCGACGAGACCGCGCTCCTGCTCGGCATCGCGCATCACGTCGTCATCGTTCCCGGCTACGGGCTCGCCGTCGCGCAGGCGCAGCACGCCGTGCGGCAGCTCTCCGACGAACTCGCGCAGCGCGGCGTCGAGGTGAGCTTCGCGATTCATCCCGTCGCCGGCCGCATGCCCGGCCACATGAACGTGCTGCTCGCCGAGGCAAACGTGCCTTACGAGCAACTCGTCGAGATGGAGACGATCAATCCGCAGATGGAGCGCGCGGAAGTGTGCCTCGTCATCGGCGCGAACGACGTCGTCAATCCCGCTGCCGAGGAGGACAAGGGCAGCCCGATCTTCGGCATGCCGATCATCCAGGCCGCGAAGGCGCGCACCGTCATCGTGCTCAAGCGCTCGATGGGCAAGGGCTTCGCGGGAATCGAGAACCGGCTTTTCGTGCGCGACAATTGCCGGATGCTTTTCGGCGACGCGAAAGCCTCGCTGCAGGAACTCGTGACGCTCGTGAAGGCGGGCTAACTGTAGCCACGCCGCTCTGCGGCATGCACGGCCCAGAGGGCCGTGGCTACATTGGCGCTTGCCCGCGCTTTCGCGGGTTCGATACTCGCATCAACCACCACCGCATCATGGACACCGCCGGACCCATCAGCCTCATCCTCAGTCAAAAAAATTCCGCCCTTTGGTCCATCGAACCGGACGCCATGGTCTTCGATGCGATCAAATTGATGGCCGACAAGAATGTCGGCGCGCTGCCGGTGATCGCCGGCGGCAAGCTCCAGGGCATCGTCTCCGAGCGCGATTACACGCGCAACGTGATCCTCAAGGGCCGCTCGTCGAAGGAAACGCCGGTGCGCGAGATCATGTCGCGTCACCTCATCACCGCGACCTCATCGGACAGCGTCAGCGCGTGCATGCTCCGCATGACCGAGAACCGCGTGCGGCATCTGCCCGTCATGGATGGCAAGGAACTCGTCGGCATTCTCTCCGTCGGCGACCTCGTCAAATTCATCATCTCCGCGCAGGCCGCGACGATCGAGCAGCTCGAGCGATTCGTCACCGGGCAGACGCCGATCTGACGCGCGCTTCGGCAACCATCCGTCCCCATGAACCCCGCGCTTTCCCGCCGCGACTTTCTCCGCCACGCCGCGCTGCTCGCGGCATCCACCGCGCTCGCCGAGGATGCGATCGTGCGGCTGCCGTTCGACAACGGCGAGCGCTCGCTCGTGAAGTATCCGCAGAAGCGTCCGCTGCTCCGCCTCAGCGCGCGCCCACCGCAGCTCGAGACGCCGTTCGCCGTTTTCAACGAAGGCCTCACGACGCCGAACGACGCGTTCTTCGTGCGCTACCACCTCAGCGGTTCGCCGCCGCCGCGCGAAGTGCTCGCGCCGGAGGCCTTCCGCGTGCAGGTGCTCGGGAAAGTGAAGACGCCGCTCAAGCTCAGCGTCGAGGAGTTGAAGGCGAAGTTTGAGCCCGTTGAGATCGTCGCGGTGAATCAGTGCAGCGGAAACAGCCGCGGCTTTTTCCAGCCGCGCGTGCCCGGCGGCCAGCTCGCGAACGGCGCGATGGGCAACGCGAAGTGGCGCGGTGCGCGCCTCAAGGACGTGCTCGAGAAAGCCGGGCTCGCGCCCGAGGCGAAGCAGGTTCTTCTCAACGGCCTCGACGCGCCGCCCGCGCCGACGGTGCCCGATTTCATCAAGGCAATCGATGTCGGGCAGGCGCTCGATCCCGACCTGCTGCTCGCCTACGAGATGAACGGCGAGCCGCTGCCGTGGCTGAATGGTTTTCCGCTGCGCCTCGTCGTGCCCGGCCACTACGGCACGTATTGGATCAAGCACCTGCACGAGATCACCGTCGTCGATGAGACGTTCAAGGGCTTCTGGATGGACCCCGCTTATCGCATCCCGGACACTGAGTGCGCCGCGATCGAGCCCGGCACCACGGCGAAGCACACGATCCCCATCTCGCGCTTCAACGTCCGCAGCTTCATCACCAGCCTCGCCGACGGCGCGAAGATCAAGGGCGAGACGCTCGTCCGCGGCATCGCGTTCGACGGCGGTTACGGCATTCGCGAGGTGCTATTCAGCGAAGACGACGGCCGCTCGTGGCGCGCCGCCGAGCTCGGCAAGGACGCCGGAAAGTATTCCTTCCGCGAGTGGACGATCGCCTTCACCCCGCGCCGCGCCGGCGAATATAAGCTGCGCGTGAAAGCGACCAACCGGCTCGGCCAGTCGCAGCCGCTCGACCCGCTGTGGAATCCCGCCGGATACATGCGCAACGTCGTCGAAACCGTTCACATCACCGCCGCATGATCCGCATTTTCTACTTCCACTTCTTCGTCTTCATCTTCATCGCCGCGGCGGAAGACTGGACCCTCCCCGCCGAGCAAGTCGTCCTCAAGCCGAACCCCGGCGCCGACCTCGTGAAGGCGAACTGCCTCATGTGCCACTCGGTCGATTACATCACCACGCAGCCATCGCTCACGCGCGACCAGTGGAAGGCCAGCGTGACGAAGATGCAGCAGAAATACGGCGCGCCCGTCGTCGCGGAGAGCGTGGACCCGCTGCTCGATTACCTCCTGCGCAGCTACGGAAAGCCCGCCACGCCGTGATCCGCCGCGCGCTCCTGCCGTTGCTCGCAGCCGGCAGCTTCGGCGTCCATGCGGCGGATAAGGAGGCGTTGCTGCGCGAGTGGCACGCCGGATTTCTCCCGCTGCCGGCGCTCGAAGTGCGGATGCACAAGTTCGAGGTGACACAGGAGGTCTATCGCGTGGTGGCCGGCGCGGACCCGAGCCAGTGGAAAGGCGAGCGCAACTCGGTCGAGGTGGTCTCGTGGGACGAAGCCGTCGCCTTCTGCGTGAAGGCGACGACGCTGCTGCGCGAGGCGAAGCTCATCGGCGCGGAGGACGTGGTGCGCCTGCCTGCCCAACGCGAGTGGGAGATCGCCTGCCGCGCGGGGACGACGACCGCGTTCAGCTTCGGCGACGACGCGGCAATGCTCGGCGAGTTCGGCTGGTTCGCGGGGAATGCGGCGGGCAATGATCCGCCAGCCGGCGCGAAAAAGCCGAACCCGTGGGGGCTTTTCGACATGCACGGATATCTCTGGGAGTGGTGCGCGGATGTCTCCGGCGAGAGCCGCGTGGTCCGCGGCGGCGCGTGGACTTCCAAGGCGGAGGAATGCCGGTCGGATTCCCGCCGCGTGATTACCCGTGAGCACCGCGGGCCGGATGTCGGGTTGCGCTGCGTGCTGGCGCGATGATTCCACGCGTCGGCGGCATTCTGATTTCGCTCGTCCACTTCGCATCCGCGGCCCCGTGGGTCGTGGAGAAAACCGCGCCGCTCTCCGCGCCAGCCGGGATCAGTTTCAGCCGGATCGATCTGCGCTCCGAGTCCGCCACTGCGCGACTGCACGCCGTCACCTTCGCCACAAAGACGCACACCTTTGCGCTCATGGACGATCCCGCGGATGCCTTCGATCTGGCCTCCGCGTCTCGCAAACGCGGCGCGCTCGCCGCGGTCAATGGCGGCTACTTCCAGCCGGACCGGACTGCGCTCGGCCTCCGCGTGCGACAGGGCCGCGAGCTGCACCCGCTCGAGCGCGCGCGGCTGCTAAGCGGCCTGCTCACCGTCACCGCCGACCGCATCGCGCTCGTGCGCGTCGGCGAGTTCCAGCGCACCGCCACGCTGCGCGAGGCGGTGCAGGCCGGGCCATTCCTCGTCGATGCCGGCAAGCCCGTCGCCGGCCTCAACGCCACGAAGCGCGACGCGCGCACGGCGATCATCACCGACGGCGCGGGCCGGTGCGGGCTCGTGATTTCCGATCCCGTCACGCTTGCGGAGATCGGCGCGATCCTCGCGACGCCCGGCGCGGTGGCGGGGATGAAGATTTCGCGCGCCCTCAATCTCGACGGCGGCTCCTCGACCGGGCTTTGGGTCGCCGGCGAACCGCCGTTCTACCGCCGCGAACTTCGCAACGTGCGCGACTTCGTCGGCATCGTTCCGCGCTGATGCGCCTGCTCGTTCCCCTGCTCTGCCTGCTCGCCACCGCGCACGCGCATCCGCTCATCCAGAACTCGATGTGGATTGTCTTCGCCCCGGATCGCGTGCGCGTGGCCGTGAATGTGTCGCAGCGCGAGATCCTCGTCGCGCAGCAGGTCGGCGCGGAAATCACCGTCGCGCCCGACGCCGCCACGCAAAAGCACGGCGATTATCTTGTGCAGCACCTCGTGCTGAACGCGCTGGCGCAACCGCTCACCGGGCGCGTCGAAAAGATAACGCCGCCCGTTCTCTTCGGCGGCGACCCTGAGCAGACCTTCTACCAATACGAACTCGACTACGCGCTGCCGCCCGGTCCACCGCCGACGAGCGTGACCTTCACACACACGATGCTGAGCGAGTGGCCCTACGCGCCGGGCCAGTCGTGGGACGTGATGTATATCGCGCGGCTCAAGCGCAGCGACCAGGCAGACGTCAGCACCGGCTTGCTCCGCGCGAATAGTCCGCAGGATTTCGCCACCGGCTGGACCGCCCCTGCTGCGAAGGAGCGAACGAAACGCCCAGCGTGGATCTATGCCGCAGCGGCGCTCGCCGCGATCGCGTGCCTCATTGCCGCTCGGCTGCGATCACGCCGCTCGAGTCCACCCGCCCAATAAGCAGCACCGCGAAGTGCATCGCATCGTTGCGCCCCGTGGCTGACTCGCTGCCCATGCCGGCACGACAGCGGAGCCGCAACCGTCAACGCAATGCTGCGCAGAATTTTCAGGCACTCGCCGCGATTGCGGGCTGCGGCTTCGCGGCGGGCGCGGATGGCTTCCTGCCGATGACGACCGTGGAGAGGCCGCTAGTCGGGAGCACTTTGTCGAGCACGCGGAAGATCGGCGTGAGCGCGTTATAGACTTTGAGCTGCCATGGCTTGAGCGCGCCCTGCCCGCCGAGAGTATTCGCGACATACCACGCGAAGACGCCGACTTTGTTGAAGTAAAACTGACGCTCCACCTCGAGACCGGCTTCGCGCATTTTGGCCTCGAGTTCGCCGCGCGAGTAGCGGCGGAAGTGGCCGAGCGCCTTGTCGAAGTCGCTGTAGAGCTTTGGATTGTATGGAACGAGCACGACGATGCGGCAGCCCTCGAGCACGGTGCGGAAAAGATTCGCGAGCACGGCGCGGTCGTCTTCGATGTGCTCGAGCACGTTTAGGAACACGACGCTGTCGGGCGCGAAGCGGCGGAGTTGTTCGAAGTCGGTGCCCGCAGTCATGTCGAGCTTCGCGATCTCGAGATGAGGATGAAGTTTCCACTTCGTGCGAAGCTCCTCGAGGTAGTCGGTGCGGTAGTCGGTGAGCAGGACGTGCGGGTGCTCCTTGATGTGGCGGCTGATGTTTCCACGCCCGACGCCGAGCTCAGCGACGCGCGCGCCGAGCCAGGGCTTCACGCTTTCATACATCCACTCGTTGAAGCGCGGCGCGCACTCGAGGGCGTCGAGGGTGACCTTGCCGGCGTCGCTGTAGCGCGAGCTGAAGCGGTATTTGATGATGAACCACAGCGCGGCGAGCCCGTCGCGCCACGTGATCTTTTTGCCCTCGTCGTAGCTGCGTCCGTTGTAGTTGATCGGCACTTCGAACATGCGCAGCCGATTGCGCGCGACCTTGGCGGTGATCTCGGGCTCGATGCCGAAGCGGTTGCTCTCGAGCGGGATGGCGCGCAGGCAGTCGGCACGGAAGGCCTTGTAGCAGGTCTCCATGTCGGTCCAGTTCGTGTCGTTGAGCATGTTGCTCAGCAGCGTGAGGAATTGGTTGGCGAGTGTATGCCAGAAGAAGAGCACCTTGCGCTCGTCGCCGGCGAAGCGGCTGCCGAAGACGACGTCGGCCCGGCCGTCGATGATCGGCGCGAGCAGGCGCGGGTAGTCGCGCGGATCGTATTCGAGGTCGGCATCCTGGAAGATGGCGAGGTCGCCGGTGGACTCGGCGATCGCGCGGCGCAGCGCAGCGCCCTTGCCCATGTTTTGAGGCTGCTGAAAGACGCGGACGACGCCGTCGTGCTCCGCGGCGAGTTCCTGCATGATGCTCCAGGTGCTGTCGCGCGAGCCGTCATCGACGATGACAATCTCGCGGCCGAGGCCCGAGGGAAGGCCGACGGCAAGCACGCCTTCGATGCACGCGCGGAGGCTCTCCTCTTCGTTGTAGGCGGCGATGAGGATGCTGAGCTTGGTGTAGGCGGGTTTGGCCAGAGGCATGGCGTTGGGATAAATTGCCGAGGTCAGTGGTGCGCGCGAATCAATTTGCTGGGCGTCGCACGAGGTAAAGGCGGATGGGTTTCGAGTGAGTTTCGCCGCCGCGGACGATCGGCGACGAGGAGGCGGGCCAGAACAGTTCGCTGTGCGTCTCGCACAGAAGGATGAGTTGATCGTGGTGCGCGCCGCGCTTTGCCTCCGGCATGGACGGATCGACGACGAGGGCGCCGACGCCGCTACTTTTGATCCAGGCGATCAGCTCCTCGTCGCTGTGAAATTTCGTGGCGATGCCGCGACCCGCCCAGTCCATGCTCGCGAGTTCTTTGTTCGCGCGCAGCACCACGGCGCCCGGCCGGTGGTCGCGCATGGCGATTTCGCTGATGAACATGCCCTCGCCCGTCGCATCGGAGGAGACGAGCACGGGCCGGCCTTTCATCTGCGGATCGTTCAGCACTGCCTCGGCGATCGCCGCGAAGCCGGACCAGCGCTTGGGATCCGGCGGAGCGATGCGATGAGCGAGCAGGACGCCGCCGGCCACGACGACAGCGAAGACGGCGATCGCGAGCGGCGATGGTTCGCTCGAAGGGAGGCCTTTCCTGTGCCGGTAGGCGTCGCGCAGCGCGTCGAGCCCGGCGATCGAAAACATGATGACCGCGGGAAGCACCGAAACCAGATGGCGCGCCTCGAGGCCGACGGGCAGCAGCATTTGAAACCCGAGCACCGCGATGATGAGCGCGCCCGCCGAAGCCCACAGCCCGGGCCGCAGTCCCGGACGCAGCACCTTCATCACGACGCCGAGACAGGCGAGCACGAGGAGCAGGACTCCGAGCGCGAGGCCGAGTTTGCCGAGATAGTAGGGCGCCGCATCGCGCGTGAAGTGCCACGAGGGACTCGTCTCGAGCCAGCCTCCGACTTCACGTCCTTTGTCCCGGAAGATCCACGTCCATGGGCCGGCGGTGATCGCCACAGTGGCGGCTCCGATCCACAGCGCCGGACGCGTGAGCAGTCGCCAGCGCCCGGTGAGCGCCAACGCGAGCGGAGCATGCAGCGCGAGCGCGATTGCGGTGCCCTTGGTCATGATTGCGAAGCCGGCGAGCACGCCGAAGTAGATCGCGTCCCGTGAACGCTGGCCGTCGAGGAAACGGCCCCACGCCGCGGCCGCGCCGAACATGAAGATCGCGGTGAGCAGCTCCGCCATGATCATGCTGTAGTGCTCGATCACCAGCGGAACGCTAACGAGTGCCAGCGCGCCGATTGCCGCGAGCCAGCCGCCGTATTCAACGCGGAGTGCTGCGAACAACTGCGTGGCAAGCGCGGCGGCGAGGGCAGTCATCAGCAGCAGGATGGGCAGCCGGTGCGTGCCGAAAGCGGATGTCCACGTTGCTTGCGCGAGATAGAATGCCGGAGGCCAGACGCCGAGCGCGACTTTCGGATAATGCGCGTAAAAGCCGGCGGGATCGTTTTGATCGGCGAACGGCTTGAGCGGCTGGAGCGATCGGGCGCTCGCGCAGCGCGGGAGCGCGGCGATGGCATCGCGCACGAAGAGTCCGGTGACGTAGTGCGCGGCTTCGTCCGGGTGACCGCCAAATTCGCTGCCATAAGCGCCGGCCTGCCGTTGCCAGAACCACGCGACATCGAAGGCGAGCACGAAGACGATCGCGGTAAAGATGGCAGAACGAACGCGCGGGCTGTTCATCCTGCCTTGGGAGCGAATCGCGCGACGACCGCGCAGTGCTGTGAACGTCGGCCGGGTTCGGGCGCGCAGTAAACAGGCGTCCATCCGCGCCCGGCGAACGCGTAGTCGAGCCGCAGCCAGGGGCCGCCGAGCGTGAGCGGATTGCGCGTGGAGCCGGGAAAGGTAAAGCCCCAGCCGCGCCCGGCGCTCAGGTGCGCATCGGTGAGCCCGCGCGCGATTGTGTGATAGATGACGCCGTGGTCAGGAGTGTTGAAATCGCCGCAGACGATGAACGGGAGCGACTCGCGAGCGAAGACTCCGGCGAGATCGTTCGCCAGCTTCAAACGCGCGCGAGTCCATGCATCGTAGCTGAGCGAACGGCGCGCGGCGTCCTCGTCCGCGAAGACATCAACAATCGCGCGACCGCTCAGGAATCGGCTGAGCTCCCGGCGTGGCGTCGGTAAATGGACGGTGTAGATGATTAACGGACGATCATGGCAGAGCAGTTCGAAACGCGCGGCGACCGGGCGATTGAACCACTTCGCTTGCTCGACGGAATCGGAGTGCAGCACCGGAAACCGGCTCGCCAGGCAAAACTCTCCGCGAGTGATCACGCGGTGTGTGGGGTATTTGCGGCCGAGTTCCGCTGCGCGCCCGCGGGCGTCCTGCAAAGCGATGATGTCAGGGTTCTCAGCGGCGACAAAATCATAGAACTGCCCGCGGCTACCTTGCCCCGCATTGTGCGTTACCAAGCTGACATGGCTGCGACCCGGCGCGTATCGAGGCGTCCAACGGAAGCTCATGAATCCAAGCACGACGAGGGCGATCGCTCCAGCGAGAGGCCAGAGCATCCTCGCCCGCACGGCCACGCAGAATGGGCAAAGCAGTAGCAGCGGGAGCAGCAACGCCTGCGGCGGGGCGAAAAGAAGGATCCCGGTGGGCCACCATCTTTCGCCATGCCACTCCAGCCATGCGAGGAGCACGGTCAGGCCAGCGAGGTAGATCCCCGACAGCCATCGGGCAGTTCGCTGAACCCGCGGCCGCCATTGCTGGCGCCATGCGGCGGCGAGCAGTGCGGTAGGGGATTGCGAGCTTGCGGCAGGATCGGTCATCGGCGGCCACCCGGTCGCAAAATGTGCGGACGGCGCAAGCGCGGATTGCGGCTCAGGGCTCACCGGGCTGCCACAGCTCGTCGCCGGCCTCATCTTCGATCGGATAGTCAGCAGCGAGGTCTTCGTCGCTGGCGTGGATCCGGTAAACGTGGATGTCGTTCAGCCCGGCCGGCGCGATCTCGGTATCGCCGAGCTGGGCGGCTTTGAGATAGAGCTTTTCGGCGCGCGTAAGGCGCCGCTGCAAGTAGTAGTGGTAGCCGTAGTAGGCATAGACCGTGGCGAGATTTGGATCCGCCTGCAGAGCTAGACGGAACATGACTTCCGCTTCTCGAAATCGCTTCATGTTGTCGAGTGTGCGGCCGAGTTTCAGCAGGAGGTTGAGGTCCGCTGGAAAGTGTTTAAGGCCTTCGGCGAATGCCATGGCTGCCTCGCCATGAAGCTGGTAGCGCGCGACTGAATCCTTCTCTGCCATAGCGAGGCTGTGCTTCGCTTCACCAAAGTAGTAGTAAACGTTTGGATTCTTTGGATCCATCTTCATGGCACGCCCGGCGTAACTGATGGCATCTGCAGCCGCCCGGTCGCGCAGGGCCATTCGGGCACGCTCGCCGTAGTATTCCGGGAGAATTTTCGGGACTGCGACGGCGATGACGATGACGCCGAGGAGAGGCGGCGCGAGCCGCAGAGGCAAGCCGTTGATCCGCCAGCGCGGGGCGTCTTCCGGCGGCGGGGTCCGGGGATTGGCGAGGATTCCAAGAAGAAATGCAAGCAGCACCGTGTTTGCCGGGATGTGAAAGTTAAAATCCACGACGGAATGAACCGTGAGTGCGGCGAGTCCCGAGAGAGTTCCGACGAGTAAGGCCATCTCATTACTTCGTGCGAGGCCGAACGGCTTCAGCCGGGTGCGAATGACGCCCGCAATCCCAGCGAACCCGGAAGCCGCGTGTGTCGCGAGGAAAATGCCCATGAACACGCAGCCGATGATGCCATACTCGGCGAGGAGTTCGAGATAGTCATTGTGAACGTGCTGCGGGTCGGCTTGCACGAAGTGGCTGCGAAAATGGCGGCCGTAGAATAGGTAGGTGCCGCTGCCGACGCCGACCCAAGGACTCAGTTCATGTGCATCGAGTGCCGCCTTCCACATGAGAAACCGCATGTTTGTGGGCTCATAGACCTGACCCAGGCGGCGCTCAAGGTCGGGACTCTTGCGCATTGCCCAAATAGAGCTGCCGACTACGCCGACGAGACCTACGAAAGCCAGGAGAAACGCCCCCCAAAACCAGCGTTTTTTCACCTTCCGAAGGATGACCAGGGTAATCACGACGAACGTCGCCAAACCCGCGATAGTGCTGAGATAACCACCGCGACTGCCCGTAAGCGCTACGCCGACGAGCGCCATCAACGCGGCATAGCTGGCGAGAATGCGAGCCCAGGTTTTGCCACGTCCCCAAATCGCGAGGCTCAAAGCAATCAAGCCCGTCATCTCGAGGAGGCCCGCAAGGTGATTAGGGCAAATGTAAAAACCGCTAGCGCGATAGCCGTAATCCGGGCGGAAAACCCACGGCAGAAGCATGAAGTTGTGCTGCTCCTTGAATTGAACGACGCCAATTCCGACGTGAACGATCAGTAGTCCGAAAAGCGCCCAGATCAACGCGAGGCGGTGGCGCGGATTGACGATGTGGATCGCGGTGATCAGATACACCAGCATCGCGCCAAGGATCAGGTAGAAATCAGAGCGGGCGAGGTAATCGACTGGGGAATTCCATGCGCGCCAAACCACATACCCGCCAAGCAGCGCCGCAGTAGCGAGGCACCAGACGATCGGTTTCGAGACGGTCTGTCTTCTAGTCCACCCGACGGTCGCCACCGCCGAAAGGCCGAGGATGGTGTAGCCCGGCAAGCTGTAAACAAGCTTTACGCCTCCGATCAGCGTCTGAAGCACAGCCATACCCAAAGCAAGAAGGAGAACGATCAGGATACTCACCGGCGATCAGATTCGGAGTCGGAAGGTGGAAGGCAATTGGTCTGCAAAGACGTTGAGCGTTAGGCCTGCGCGGGCAAAAAAACGCCCCTGCGACTTGATAGCCGCAGGGGCGTTTGAATTAGCATCCGAAGCTTACAACTCGAAGATGTCCGTCACTGGCGTTCCAGAAAGACTGCGGAGATTGTAATTGATTACACCCGCCGCGCCTGCGCCGGGGATATTATCGATCGCCGCCAGAACGCCGAAGGATACCGCGTTTGCGATCTTCTGGTCCAACTGATAGTAGGGATTTAGCTTCGTGTTCGTCGGTGAATTTTGATAGACCCTGTTAACCCAGAACGGATTCGGAGTGAACCCGTCGGGCTTGAACTCCGCGAGGATGCGAAGTGACGCAAATGCGTTCAGCACGGCGGTTGAAATGTCGCTCTGACCGCTCGAGTTGAAGCCAGATGCGACAGATTTGGCAGCTTGGGCCGCGGCTTGTGCGATCGAGAAGATCTTGCTGTAGTCAAACTTTGCAACGTCCGCCTTAATGACGGTTACGGCGGCGGTGATAACGGCTCCAACGATTCCGACAGCGTGATCGGTTCCACCCGGCAAAGGTGCGAGCCGCGTATCGCTTGTGGAGATCGCTTGGGAGACAAAACCGGTGATCACGCCGCCAGGGCCTGTCTGGTTGCTGTAGGTGAATCCGCCAATGACGGTGATGCCGTCCATGGCCAACTCCGGCACTGAGCCGATACTGTGTTTGAAGTTATTGGGGCCTTCGCCGCCACCCGGCATGGAGTCGCCGCCCATTGTCAGGTTCTCCGACAGATTCGGATTCGAACCCGGAAGCCACGGGCTGTTTACCGGCGTATTTCCAGTTAGAGTGAGCGACTGCTTGACCAATGCGGTGATCGCATTCTTCAGGTTTGTAACCTCCGTCAATGGCTTGAATGTGGCGGAGGTTGCGACTCCGGCCGGATTTCCGGTCACGTAGCCAGTCCTTGCTTCGAGAATGCCTGCTGTGATAGCTGCGGTCATCGCGGCTGCGGCATCGACTTGGTTGTCATATTCGAGCCTCAAGGGAGCAACGACATTGGGGTCACTGGAGGTGATGTGCGAGTAGTTGAAAAGCGCAGGGACAACCTTTGCGACGGAATTCGGCGCCCTGAATCCAACCGCGTGGGCGATGATGTGCGCGTAGTTCGGCGCGACGACTGTTGCAGCGGTGACGATCTCTGTGAGGAATTTCGAATTTTGGAAGATGGTCTGATCCAAATAGTCGAAGAGATCCAATGTGCCGGCTGCAACGTGACTGGCCGTGCTGACTGCAATCTTGATGTTGGCAGCCTGCGACGGGTTGAGTCCAATCGCGTCGGCTTGGATCACGGCCGCGTCGGCCGGGCGCACCTTGATGGCGATCGTTGCGGCGAGGCTCGCCGACGCGGGGCTGACGAGCCCAACGCCGGTCAGAACAGCTTGCGTGGCGGTCTGGCTGGCCGACACGAGCGGATCGACAAAGGCATCGAAGGATTTGTTGAAGATCGCTTTGGGGAAGAGCTGCAAGTTGTTGATCACATCACCGCCTTTGGTGATCGGCAGGGCATTGTTGGAGTCATACCCAGCCACCGTTGTTGCGAAGCTCGGAATCAGCGCGTAGAGCGTTTGAAAGTTCGCGGTCGCCTTGAGATGAGTGGGGGTGATGACTTCGTCGAAGGTGCCGTCGAATTCCAAGGACGTTGAGAGTTTCTTGGCTGCCATGACTGCGAGAACTGCACGCCACTGCTCGGTCGAAGGAATCGCTCCCGCGCCACCTGCCGCCGCATCGATGGCGCCTTGAAGGATCGGCTGATAGAACTGATGGAAGCCCGAAGCGGCCTTGGCGAGGGTCAGGATAACGCCGGTCGGCGCTGTGGCGTGCCCGGCAGTCAATGACCCGGAAATCGCGTAGCTCGTGATTTCTTTCAGTTGGGCTTGCCCCGCTGCATCGAAGTTGATGAGTTTGACCGCCGATTTGAGAGGCAGATTACCGGGGCTGGATAGCGAGATGGTCTGAGGGACCTTCGCGAGCGGAGCACCGGAAATGACTCTGCCGACGACGCCATTGAGCAGCGTGTTATAGAGGGGCTGACCTTTTAGGCCGAGCGCTGCGCCTTTCGTGATTTCGCCGAGTGGGTGATCGGTGGGACCGAATGTGGGAACCGCACTGCCGGGGGTTCCGATCTTGACCCACAGAGTCGCGGAGTTGGCGAGTGTTCCAGCCTGACTGGTAAAGCCGCGGACGCCAGCTTCGACGATCTCCTGGATCGTGTCGTCTCCGCTGTTGGCGTGATCGAACTGGAGGAGATCGCGGAAGAAGAAGTGTTTGTCCGGTCCGACAAAATATGAAGCGGTCAAAACGGCCGGCAACCATGCGGAGGCGCCGGTGAGCCGTGCCGCGACGTAGTTCTGATTTCCGCTCATCCCGGCGAGCACTGCCTGAGCGACGACTGCCGCGTTTGTCGGGGTCAGGGGGCTGTATGCGTCCACGAAGCCGCCCCTGACGTTGGTCAGGTAATTGTCCTGCTCCGAACTCGCCACGATGCCGAGTGTGGTTTTGATCTGAGTCAGGATGTTGTCCTCGGGCTTGTTGGCCGAAACCTGTTCGGGCGTCCCGCTACCTTCGAAGATGGACCCCTTGAATCCCTTCGAAAGGCCTGCCTGAACCAGTGCGACTTCCTTGATGTCGGTCCAGCTTCCTTCGCTGAAGATCGCAGCGGCGACTTCTTCCGAACTCGCGATCAGCCGCTTGATGTTGAGCGGGTCCGTCGGCTTGTGCTGATAGAATTTGGCTTTGATCTTGGTTCCGATGGTGATTGCGATTTCGTCGGCGAGGTATCCCGCATTGTTTGCGAATGCTGCGTTTACCGCAGCGGCTGACACCTGGGTGGCGAGCTGCTTGGCCTTGGCCAGCGTCAGGTTGGTGATCGGGTCGTGGATGTTGTTGCCGGAGACGTCCACTCCCTGCATGACTACGCCCAAGGCGGAGCTGACGATGGCCACGGCGTTGACGGATGACTGTTCGATCGCACGACGAACGACTTCGTCGGCGGCGTCCGCGTAACCGGGAATCACGTCTCGGTTGGTTCCGGCCGCCGAGTTCAGGTTTACCGGCTGGTAGGTGATGATGAAATCACCAAGGAACGGAGCGAGCGTCGTGGCTGCGGCATCGGGAACTACCGTGAAAATGCCGTAATTGATAAGGCCCAAGGCCGGATCCCGGAGCGCAGTCTGGAAGTCGCCGACGTCGGGGTTGGTCGAGATATTGTCCACAAATCCCGTTCCGAACTCGATGCGGAGCGTGGTGCCCATGTTTGTGGGTGTGACTCTTACGCCGCCCAAGGAGGAGATGCCGGGCAGTGCATTAAGCGCCGACTGCACACCCGCTGCGGTGAGGGTCGAATCAGAACGCGTGGTCTGCTTGGTGCCGTATTGAGTGACAAGTGTCGGGGTGATGGTCCCCGTGAGGCCGCCTTTGACCTTCGGAACGACGAGCGGAAGCATCGTCGTGACGACTCCAGCTGCCTGAGCCGGATCGGGCTGGATGGCGGCGATGGTCAACTGCTCGAGGGCGACGGTCTGGCTGACGCTGCCCGGGAAGCTTCCCGTCCAGTTGAGCACATTGATTGTCGCGGACTTGATGAAGGTCTTGACGGTCGTCTTTTTGTAGCTGGCGAGCGCACCGATGAGATCAGCCAGAGAGCCGGTGAAAGGCACCGGCGCGGTTGCGGCCGTCCCGTCGAGAAGCTTCTGCACCGCCGCGCCCAAGGCGATGTCAAGTTGGGCGTCCTTGGCAAGAATGAAGTGATCGGCCGTGGTTTGGAAGGTGTTCTTCGGGTCGTCGGCAGGAACAGGTGGCTGGACCGGCATGTTTTGCGAGTCAGGCACAAAGAGTGAAGGAACCTGAATCTTCCACACCGTCGGGCTGGCGATCGTGCCGGCACCGGACACCTTCACCTTGAGATATTGCTGGTTGAGCTGCGACTCGATGAATGCGAGTGCACCGTTGGTATCAATCGGCGAGTTGAGGTGAGGGTAGTAGTTCTGCCCCGGCTGGTCACCCTGGATTTGTGCCGACGCAGGTCTCAAACCGAGAGACCCGATGAGGATGGCGAGGAGGGCGGAGTAACGCAGCGAGTGGGCGTGACGCATGAGTTTCATAGGGTGGAGGGCGGATTGGGTTCTTTGGAGGCAGTCGGCGAGAGCATCTTGGGGGAAACAAGAAAGTCATCTGCCGCGCGCGCAGGTTGCCGGCTGGCTTGATTGTGTCAACGAAATCTTCGCACCTTTTTTGTGCTCGGCGCCGGGATACGAGTGCGGGGTTTCCCGCGTTTTTCCGGCGACGTGGGTGAGTCCGAGCGATCTGCGGTTGTCAGAGCCGCGCAGTTCGACGTAGCGTGCCGGCGCTTTGAATCTCGTCCACGCCGGCTTGCTGGCTGCCAGTATCGTTTTAATCCAGTGCCTGACAGGCGGGACGCGCCTCGTCTTCGCGCTGCCTGCGTATGCGCTGATCTCGCTTTCGGCGTTGCTGAGCATCGTCAGTTTGAGAAGTCCGCGTGTGCGCCCGAGCGGGTCGTGCCTGGTGGTGACGGCGATTTTCTTCGCCTACATGCTCGGCCGCTCGCTCAACTCACCGTGGGATTACCTCTGGTGGCAGGACTTTTTCGAGATGCTCGCGTGTCTGATGGTTTACGGACTCTTCACCTGCTACGCCCCATCGGCGTCCGCCCGGATGGCGCTCGTCGGTGTGCTGCTCGTGCTCGCGGTGGGTGAGTTTTTTGTGGGGCTCCGCCAATTTCGCTACGGCGACGATTGGATGCCGTTCGGTTTCATAAGGCCACCCAGCGATTTGCGCGCGAGCGGCACGTTGATCAGTTCGATCCATTACGGCGGCTTTCTCGAAGCCCTCGGCGCGCTGGCGCTGGCGGTGACTTGCTGGAGCCGCTGGCCCGGGTGGGTGCGATTTCTCACCGGTTACTCGGCCTTACTCTGCTACGGCGGCGTGGCGATCAGCGGCAGCCGCGGCGCCTATTTAAGCACGCTCGTCTCGCTCGCGGCATTTGCAGTCCTGAGCCTCGTCGCGGTTCGGCGCCTGCGGCCGGAGCGCTTGCGGCGCGTGATGACGATCGGCGCGATCGTGACGGCTGGCGTGCTCGTGGGGGGAGTGGCGCTGATGCTACGCAGCCCTCTTTTGCAGAAGCGGCTCGATCTGCTCGCGCAGCAGGACTTTCGAGTGATGTCGTTCATCCTCTCCGACGGCACGCGCGAAGGCGCCGAGCGGCCGAATGCAGACGTGCGCATCTACAATTGGCGCGCTGCGCTCGATCACTTCTGCGTCTCGCCGGTCTTCGGCACGGGCGCGGGCACGCATTTATATTACGGGCGGCTTTTCCGGCGGCCGCAGATCCAGTCCGACCCGATCCACGCGCACAGCGACTACCTCGAGCTGCTCGCGGAATACGGGCTCGTCGGCGCGGCGGGGATGATCGCGTTCCTTTTCGTGCATCTCCGCCACGGCTTGCGCCGCTTTTCACACATCCTCGGCACCGAGCTGGGCGACCTTGATTATTACCAGCCCGCCCGCAGCGACGACCTCGCGTTGGTCGTCGGCGCGCTCAGTGCCGTCGCAGCCTACCTCGCGCACTCGATCGTCGATTTCAATCTCCACATCCCCGGCAACGCGCTCACCTTCGCCTTCATCTTCGCGATCCTCGCGGCCCCGCGTGCGGACGCCATCGCCGGGCCGGGCCGCGTGGAAACCGCGTGGCGCCTAGCGCTGCCGGCACTGGCGATCTGGATGGCGGTCTCCGGGCTGGCCAAATTTCCCGGCGAATACTGGTGGGAAAAGGCGCGGGTCGCGCTGCGCGACCGGCGATTCACGCCGTCGATCGAGCTTGCGCGGCGCGCACTCAACTACCAGGATCGCAACGCCGAATTGTGGTTCCACTTTGGTGAAGCGCAGCGGGCTCAAGCTATGAGCACAATCGTTCAACCCACGCGCCGACCGCTCCTCGAGGGAGCCGTCGCCGCCTACCGCCGTGCGCTCGGAATTTTTCCGTTCGACGAGCACGCGCTCGTGCGGCTCGGCCAGACACTCGACGAACTCGGTCGTTTCGTTGAGGCCAAGGCCGCATACCGAAAGGCCATCGAGCACGATCCTCAGCTCGGGGTTCTTCGCGCCTACTACGCGCAGCACCTCTTTCGCGTCGGCCGATATGAGGAGGCCCACTCCGAGTTCGCCGAGGCGCACCGGCTTGGAACGCAGGATTTGCGCAAGATTGTCGATCAATCCTTTATCGATGCCCCTGCGGAGCCAGCCATCCCCGAAGCGATCCCGCGATAAAGTTTCTCAAAAAACCCCTTGAAGCATCCAGAGTGCGCGCGCACCCTCACCGTGCAGATCCAGAACCCGAAAAAACAATAACCCACTCTGCAATTCGAAGTATGAAAACGGCCACCCCACGTAAATTCGCACTGATCCTCGGCGTAGCATTCGCCGCACTTCTCGCGACCCCTGATCAAGCTCAGGCCGGCACGAAAGAAGTCGTTGCCATCGCGAACCAACTCAACCCAGGGAGTCCACTCACGACGAAGGCAGCCGATGTGATCATTGCGAGACAGCGCATCCTTAATGCGAATACGACAGACCTTTCCAATGCCGTCATCGGGGCGATCGGCTTCGTCGCAAACAATAAACTCAATCCCGGGATAATCGCCGGCGAAGCGCTCAAGGGCGCGGGCGCCGGTGCTCCAACCATCGGCGACCAATTGGCGATGGATATCCGCGCCAACCTCGGCAACGCCAACGGCACCTTCCCGAAGATCAATCTCGATGTTGCAAAATTCGCGGGAACGGCAGCGCTCACCGCTGCTACGAGCATCGGCGCAAATCCGGCTCAAATCCCGGCATTCATCGCGGAATTCACAGAAAATCCGCCCGGCGGAACTTTCGCCAACGCGTTTGCGATCGCCATCGCGAAGGCTGCCGCCAAATCCACGACCGCGGTCGGCGCAATCCTCGGAGGTCGCGCCCTCAATCCCGACTTCCTGACCGATCTCGATCTGATCGACCTCGCCAATCAGGCGATCACCGAAAAAGCACTCGCGAAGTCATCACAGCAGATCGCACAATACGTGAGCGAGACAGCTGTGGACGCCGCCGACTTCGCGCTCAAACTCGCGGTCCGGGCCACCAATACGAAATTCATCATCCAGATCGCCACCGGCACGACGGTGTCGAACCCCGGAGACGCCGCGTTGATTGTTGACGGACTTTTCAACGCCAATCAGCTCGCGAGCCCGGTTTATCTCGCCGCCGTGAAGAATTCCACAAAGATGGCATCCAGCGTCGCGCTGGTCGCCTCCGCCGAGCAGGTTCAACCGGTCGCCGTTGCATTCAGTTCGCGCATCGGATTGGTAAACCCCGCCACCGGCAAGGTCGTTGGAATCAGCCAGAAGTCGGTTGCCGCCCTCACCAAGGCGCTCGTTCTCGGCCTTACCAACCGGCCAACGCAGAACATGACGACCAATGGCGACAACCGCACCAACCGGATCGATGAAATCGGGGAAATCGCCGCCTATCTACTCAATGGCATCAAGACCCTGCCGGATTTCCAGGGCACAGATAACGCCGGCGTTCCCCTCGTGGGATCCAAGTTGACCGCAGCGGTCAAGCGATCGGTTGCGCTCGTCACCAGCTTGGTCAAGACCGCCATCAGCAGCGCCGCCAAAGTGCATCGGGACGTGGCGGGGGGAGAATTGGTCATTCCGACCAGAGGCACGACTGTGAAGGCTCCCATCTTTCAAGCAACGGTCGCCGGCGACGTGGCCGGCAGCGTCGCGCTGACATTGAATTCCTTGGGGGCGGGCGCGTTCGGCCCCGGCGTCTTCCAGGCGATCGTGAACGCGCTCACACTCGATCCGAAAATCGGCACCAAGGTCGCCGGCAGCAGCAAGACGCTCTTTAATTTGGATGGCACGCCGCGGACAATCGGTGATGTCGTGAAAGTCGCATTCGCCGCGGGCATCAACAACACCGGCAATGCTTCGATGATCTACGAGGACGGCACCATGGCCGCAAACGCCATTGACGTCGTCATGGGCGCAGAGACCGACGTCCGTAGCCGCTAACGCGGCACGTCCCGGCAAATTTGCAGAGAGCCAGACCTCGGTCTGGCTCTCTTTTTTTGCCGCGATCAGATCGCGCCGTAACGCCTGCGAAACTCCGCGCGATGCGAGCCCATCAAGTCGATGATCGCATCGCGAATCTGGAACAGCCGTTGGTTGAGCGTCGCGCTGCGTGCCGCATCGATGATCTCTTCGCTACGAAGCTCCAGTGCCGCCTCCATCGCAGTGCTGATCGCCTTCAGCGCGCGTTTTAAATAAGCGATCGTCATCCCGAGTTCGTCGATCTCGTCGTCGCTCAGCGCCGCTGCCAGCTTCGCGCTGCAAATCGCCGACTGTGTCGAGAGCGCCACCACGGCGGGATGATGCTGCAACTCCTCGCGCTCGTCGAAAAGCTGATCCAGCCACACCGTCAGCGCGAACGCCGCCTGATAGAGCGGATGCACTTCGTAGTCCTCCAGCGCCTCATCCTCGTCTTCTTCCTCGCCCAGCGCGTCCCCCATTTCCTGATCGAACATCTCTTCGACCTCCTCGGCCCATCTCTCTCCCTCCACGTCGAGCAGATGTGTCCAGCCCATCTCGCGTGCGATGATTTGATCGCGATCGGGATGATCAATGTATTTCTCGAGCAGCTCCATGTAGCGCTCCGTCTTGCGGTCCTGCTGCTGGAGAAAACGCTCCCACTCGTATTCGTCCCAAATTTTTTCTGGCTGCGAATCGTCGGCCATGCTGCGGCTCTAATACCGCCCGCGCCGCATTGCAAAATTTTTTCCCGCCTTATCCTGCCGCGTCGATCTCGAGATACGTCGGCGTGGGATCGCCGCCGGGCCGCGTCGTCGCGGATTCGATCCGCATTTGCTTGAGAATCCAAAGCCCGTCCGCCGTCTTCTGCCCGCTCACCACGCGAAACGTGCGCTCGAGTTTTCCATCGCGCCCGAACGCCTCGCACTTGAGCAACGCGCCCGTTTCCTTCGCCACCCACACGCGCACCCGCGAGTAGCTGCTCGCGCTCGCGCCCGGCGTCGCGACGAGCTGCCAGCACTTCGTCAGCAGGATCGTCTGCTCGCCTTCGACTGTCGCATCGGCCCAGTAGAGGAAACGCATCGCGAGATCCTCATACGTGATGTCGCTCCCGCGCACCGCATCGTCGAACCGCGCCGCCGCGAGCTTCGCCTTCCCATCCGGCGTGATCTCCTCGAGCGACGACGACTTATCGCCGAGCCGCAACACAAGGGTCTGCGCGGGTTCCGAGAACTCCCACCGCACCGCGCCATCGCGCATCGTGAGCTTGAACGGAATCTTTTGCGCACCCGTGCGCAGCCGCCCCGTGAGCGCGCGATCCTGCGCGCCGTGCGCGACGCGCACCGTCTGCAAAATCTCGCGCGCATCCGGCACGTCCTCCGCACGCGCGGCGACGGCAAGGATGAAGATCAAGGCGCATCGCTGCTGGACAATCGGGAGCATGGTCGGAAAAGGTGCGCACTCTTTCCCGCAAATTGGATGGACGAAAAGCTTCTTCTGCTCATCAACCGCGATTGGACCAGCCCCGCGCTCGACCGCGTGATGGCTGGCGCGTCGTCGTTCGACGCGTGGGCGCCGCCCCTCATCCTCTTCCTGATCTTCGTCCTCGTCCTCGGTGGTTTTCGCGCCCGGGCGTTCATCATCACGGCGGCGTTGCTCGTCGGCGTGAGTGATGGATTGATCTCAAAAACGCTGAAACGCGTGATCGACCGCCCGCGCCCGCACCAGTCACACGACGACGTGCGCGTCGTCGATCTCGGCAAAGCGAAGCCGCGCCTGCTCGCGCTCGCGCAACCGGCAAAGGTGAAACTTTCGCAGCGCTCGGTCGAAGACGTGGAGGGTCGCTCGTTCCCCTCGTCGCACACGATGAACACGCTCGCCGTCGCGCTCGCGGGCGCCGCATTCTTCGGATGGCGCGCCTGGGGGCTTTTCGCGATGGCCGGCCTCGTGGCCTACTCGCGCATTTACACCGGTTCGCACTGGCCGAGTGATGTCCTAGTCTCGATCTTCCTCGGCGCGGGGACTTCGCTGCTCATGCTCGCGCTCGCCGCCGCTGGGTGGCGAACACTTGGCGCCAAGTGGCTGACGCAGATTCACGCGCAGCATCCGTCCCTCTTCGCATGACCCCACGTCGCCTCGTCTTCTTTTTCCTCGGCGTGCTCACGGCCCTGCGGCTCGCGCTCATCGCCCAGTTCGGACTCTTTCCCGACGAGGCCTACTACTTCATGTGGAGCGAGCGGATGGACTGGAGCTTCTTCTCAAAGGGCCCCGGAGTCGCCGTCACGATCTGGCTCTCGACGCATCTCTTTGGCGCGAGCGAGTTCGGAGTCCGCTTTTTCAGCCCGCTGCTCGCGCTGGGCACGTCGCTCGTCATGTGGCAGTTTGCGCGCCGACTCTACAGCGAGTCCATCGCCGCGTGGCTCGTGCTGCTGCTGAACGTCGTGCCCATCTTCAATGCAGGCGCTCTCGTGATGACGATCGACCCGCTCTCGATTTTCTTCTGGGCTGCGGCACTGGCGACGTGCTGGCGAGCGATCGAGGAAAGCCCCGCCTTCTCGTGGTGGTGGTCGGCGACCGGCGCGCTCATCGGCCTCGGCTTCCTCGCCAAATACACCAACGCGATGCAACTCGTCTCCATCGCACTGCTGCTCGCGCTCACGCCGAAGTATCGCGGCGAATTCAAGCGCCCCGGTTTCTACGCGATGCTCGCCATGTTTCTCGCCTGTTGCACGCCGATCATCGTGTGGAATGCGCAGCACGATTGGGTCACGCTCGATCATCTCACCGCGCGCGGCGGGCTGAAGAAGCCGTTCGCGCTCGAGTTCGGGGAGTTTGGAAAATTCCTGCTCACCCACTTTGGCGTCTATTCGCCGCTCATCTTCGGCGCGATGCTCGCCGCGGTCGCGTGGGCATTTCCGAAAGCGAGGCATTCATTCAAGGTCCGCTACCTCCTCGCCTTCACGTTGCCGCTCTTCGCGCTCTATTTCTGGCTGTCGCTCAAGCAAGCCGGAGAGGCGAACTGGACCGCCCCCTCCTCGCTCTCCCTCGCGCTGCTCGCCGTCGCGCTGTGGCACGAGCGCGCGGAGTCCTCCGTCCGTGTCGGTCGCTTCGCACTCACCGCTCTCGCGATCGGCGCCGCGATGTCGCTGGCACTGATGAACACCGACCTCGTCCGTGCCACCGGCGTGTCGTGGGCTTACGCGCGCGATCCGTCGTCGCGGATGCGCGGCTGGCAGAGCGCCGCCGCGGAGATCGAGCGCTTCCGCGATCGATACGAAGCGGAGCATGGCGTGCCCGTCTTCCTCATCGCAAACGAGCACGAAGTCGCGGCGAGCCTCGGCTTTTACCTCGGGGACAAGCGCCCCGCCGGCCCCGGACACCCGCCGATCTACATTCCGGCGCAGCCGTATTTCGAGGACCAGTTCTCGTTCTGGCCGCGCTACGATCAGCTCATCGACCTCCCGCCCGGCTACCAGCGCGAGGACACCATCTACACCGAGGAGCAGGGCTACAATCCCTTCAAGGGCCACACCGCGCTCTACATCACCGACCGCGCCGAGGTGAAGGCGCCGTCATCGATCAAGGACGCATTTGAGCAGTGGGAGATGATCGCCTGCATCGACCAGACCCGGCGCGGCCAGCCGCTGCGCCAGCTCCGAATCTTCGTCTGCACAAACTATCTGGATCCCGGCGTGAAGTGATGACCGTTTGTTAATGTCCTGAAATTTCCGTTGACGCGGGCCGTGGTCTCCGGCAAACAAGAGCCGCACGCAATTCGCGCGAATCGGTGGTGCCGCAGACTCCGGGCAGTCTCCCGCACAAAGACCGCAGCCAAAAGCCCGACATGGCATTCGCGCATCTCGAAGTTCCCAACCCTGTTGTTAGTCCAAAAACAGGATCAGGGACATCACGCCTCCGGCAGATCCACATCCCCGCCACTTTTCTCCGCCGTCCGATGCACGGGCGGCAACCGACTTATCTATGACTGAATCCGCAGACCAACCGCTGCTCCAAGCGACGGACGACACCGCGCCAAGGAAGACCGCCAGGCGTCGCGCCCCCGTGGCCGCCAAATCACGCGCGAAGAAGACCGAGTCCGTCGAGGGCAAAGCCAAGCCAAAGTCGGCGCGGAAGAAGCCCGCTGCTTCCGCAAAGTCTGCCCCGGCTGAAGAGCAATCATCACTCAAGCTGACCAGCGTCAACGTGCCCGCCGCGCCTGCCTCGGAGCCTGAGCCCGCACCGGCACCAGTCGCCTCACCTCCGCCGTCTGAAGCGCCTGCGAGGAAATATCCGGTCTATATCCCGCGGACCGTCGCCAGGCAGCTCGAAGCCGAAGGCAAGCAGGTCGGCGTCGCGGTAAGCTCTACCGAGGAACTCCCGCAAGGACTCATGGATCAAATCGCCGCCGCCACCGAGCGGCCGCAGCGCCAGCAGCGCGGCGAGCGTCAACCGCGCCACGAACGCCACGAGCGTCAGCCGAACGAGCGTCAGCCGCAGCAGCGGCGCGACGACCCGATGCACGCAGACCGCGGCGGTGGCAGGGAATCGCTCCCGCCCGAACTCGCCGGCGCGCCGGCCATCCTCGAGGGCGAGCCCAAGGCCGAGGAACTCGGCGAAGGCGAAGGCATCATCGAGATTTCCGGCAAAGGCTTCGGCTTCCTCCGCGACGCAAAGCGCAACTTCGCGCAAGCGCCGCACGACATTTTCGTCACCCCCGAGATCGTGAAGCAGTTCCAGTTGCGTGATGGGCAGATGCTCCGTGGCGTCGTCCGCCGCGGCCAGCGCGGCGCGCAACTCCACAAGCTCGAGACGATCAACGGCGATCCCGCCGAGGAAGTGCGCAACCTGCCCGCCTTCGACGAACTCACCGTCATCTGGCCCGCGCCGCGCATCTCCTTCGAGACCGTGCCCGACCGCTACACCACGCGCATCATCGACATGATGTGCCCGATCGGTCGCGGCCAGCGCGCGCTCGTGGTCGCCCCGCCGCGCACCGGCAAGACGACATTCCTAATGCACATGGCCGATGCGGTGCTCAAGAACCACAAGGACATCCACCTCATGTTCCTGCTCGTCGATGAGCGCCCGGAGGAAGTCACCGACATCCGCCGCAGCGCGCCCGGCGCCGAGATCTTTGCCAGCTCGAACGACCTCGACGTGAAGTCCCACACCCGCATCGCCTCGCTCGCCATCGAGCGCGCGCGCCGGCTCGTCGAGCAAGGGAAGCACGTCTTTATCCTGCTCGACTCGATCACCCGCGTCGGCCGCGCCTTCAACAACGCCATGAGCGGCGGCGGCCGCACCGGCTCCGGCGGTCTCGACAACCGCGCGCTCGAAACCCCGCGCCGCCTCTTCGCCTCCGCGCGCAACACCGAGGAAGCCGGCTCGCTCACCATCGTCGGCACCACGCTCGTCGAGACCAACAGCCGCGCCGACGAAGTCATCTTCCAGGAGTTCAAGGGCACCGGCAACATGGAGCTCGTGCTCGATCGCAAGATCGCCGAGCAACGCGTCTATCCCGCCATCGACATCTTCATGTCCGGCACACGCCGTGAGGAGCAGCTCATCCCCGAGAGCGACCTGCACAAGATCCACGTCATCCGCCGCGGACTCGCCGGATACAAACCGCTCGAAGCCGTCGAGCGCCTGCTCTTCTTCATGAAGAAATTCCCGACCAACGCGCAAATGCTCGCAGGCATCCCCGGCTGACGGATGGCGGACAAGCCGGTGCGCGAGATCGAAGTCGAAGTGCTCCCGCCGGAAACGGCGCGCGCCGAGCCCCGCGTCGAGCCTCCCGGCGACGAGCCGCGCGTCTATACCCGCGACACGAGCGAACCGCCGCCGCCGCCCTTTGAAGACCCGTTCGCCGCACTCATCGCGCGGCTCATGGACTCGGCGTTCACCGTTCCCGGCACCAACTTCCGCTTCGGTCTCGACCCCGTCATCGGCCTCGTCGCCGGCTACGGCGACGCAGCATCCGCACTCACCTCGTTGTTGCTGCTGTGGCGCAGCGCCGGCTACGGCGTGCCGAAAATCGTCCTCACGCAGATGGCGATGAACATCGTCCTCAACGCCACCGTCGGCGCCATCCCCCTCATCGGCGACGCGTTTTCATTCTGGTTCAAATCCAACGTGCGCAACTACGAGCTGCTCAAAGCGCACGCGAACACCGCCGCCTCCACGCGCCCGAGCTGGATCTTCGTCAGCGCCCTGCTCGTCGGCATCTCCGGCGTGCTCCTCTTCACCGTGTTCGTTTACTGGACGATGCTCGTCTTGCTCGGGCAGCTCCTTGGGCTTCTCTGAGGGATGCTCAACTTCCGGCACCTTCACTTCATCGGCATCTGCGGCACCGCGATGGGCTCGGTCGCGGCGGCTTTGAAGGAACGCGGCTTCACCGTCACCGGGTCCGACGAAAAAATGTATCCGCCGATGTCCGACTTCCTCGCCGGGCGCGGGGTGAAGCTGAGCGAAGGCTACAAGCCCGAGAACATCCCCGCGAACGCCGACCTCATCGTCGTCGGCAACGCGATCTCGCGCGGCAACCCCGAGGTCGAAGCGGTGCTCAACCGCAAGCTTACCTACCTCTCGCTGCCCGAGACGCTGAAACTTTTCTTCCTCCGCGGGCGCCATAACCTCGTCGTCACCGGCACGCACGGGAAGACCACGACGACCGCGCTGCTCACATGGATCCTGCGCGAGGCGGGGCTCGACCCGGCGTATCTCATCGGCGGCATTCCGAAAAACCTCGGCCAGGGCTGCTCGCTGCATGACTCGAAGTTCTGCGCGATCGAAGGCGACGAATACGACACCGCGTTCTTCGACAAGCGCTCGAAGTTCCTGCACTACCTCCCCGAACTCGTGATCGTGAACAACGTCGAGTTCGACCACGCCGACATTTTCGAGGACCTCGACGCGATCAAGCTGAGCTTCCGCCGCCTGCTCAACATCGTGCCGGGCGAAGGCATGGTGCTCATCAATGGCGACGACCCGAACTGCGTCGATGTCGCGCGCGACTGCCGCGCGCAGCTCGTCGAGGTCGGCGTCTCGCCGAACGCCGCCCGCCACATCCGCGACGTGCGTTACCACGCCGACGGCACGGAGTTCACGCTCCTCGACCACACCTTCCGCACGCCGCTCAATGGCGAATACAACGTGCGCAACTGCGCGATGGCGATCAGCGCCGCGCACTTCTACGGCGTGCCGCTCGATGTGATCGCGAAAGCCATCGCGAGCTTCGAGGGTGTGAAGCGCCGCCAGGAGATCCGCGGCGAGGTGCGCGGCATCACGCTCATCGACGACTTCGGGCATCATCCCACCGCGATCCGCGAGACGCTCCGCGGCCTGCGCCATCAATACCCCGGTCGGCGGCTGTGGGCCTTGTTCGAGCCGCGCTCGAACACCACGCGACGCGCCGTCTTCCAGCAAGCCCTCCCGCGCGCGCTCGCCGAAGCGGATGGCGTCGTGCTCGCGCAAGTCGCGCGCATGGATCAACTCAAACCCGAGGATCGCCTCGACCCAGAGCGCGTCGTCGCCGACATCGCCGCGACGGGCCGGCCTGCATTCTACGAACCGGGCGTGGATGCGATCATCGCGCGGCTCAAGTCACTCGTGCGCGAGGGCGACGTGATCGTGATCCTCAGCAACGGCGGCTTCGGCGGCATCCACGAGCGGCTGCTGCGCGAGCTGTGATCCACCGCGCACACGACTACGCCCATCTCATCCGCCGCTGGCGCGCTGTCGCGAGGCGCGCCGGGATGAAGCTTGAGCCGTTCGCCGCTGCGGGTGAGTTCGAGATTTTCGCGTTGATCAGTGATGACGGTGACGGGCTCTACGTCTCCGCCGGCATTCACGGCGACGAACCCGCCTCGACCGAGGGACTGGTCGCGTGGGCGGAGAAGCACGCCGCGAAGCTCGCGCGGTTTCCGCTCGCGATCTTTCCGTGCCTGAATCCGTGGGGACTCACGCAAAACACGCGCATGAACGAAGCCGGCCTCGACCTCAATCGCGCGTTCGATCGCGACGATGAGCCGGTGACACGCGCGCTGCGTGAGCGGCTGCGCGGGCGGCGATTCCCGATCGCGCTCACACTGCACGAAGACTACGACGCGCAGGGCATCTACCTCTACGAGGGCCTGCGCAAGGACGCCGCGTGGGGCGGGTCGCTGCTGCGCGCGGCGAGCCGCATCATCGCGATCGATCCGCGCCCGCGCATCGAAGTCAGCCGGCCCAAAAGCGGCGTGATCCGCCGCCATTTCGACGCGCGCCGCTACGCGCGGCTCGGCGGGCTGCCGGAGGCGGTCTTCCTCCACCGCGGGCACGCGCGACGCACGATCACCTTCGAGACGCCGAGCGAGTTTGCCCTGGATCGCCGCGTCGCCGCGCAGGTCGCGGTGATCGAGGCGTGTGTGGCACGGGTGGGCGGCTAGAAGAGCTCGCCGTAGTGGCTCCGGGCCACGGCTTCGCACTTCGCGAGGATGGCGCCGGCGGAGTCGAGCGGGCGGATGTCCTCGACGAGTTGCTGGCACGCGCGGAAGTCGAGCGCCTGGACAGCGCGCTTGATTCGCGGGACGGCCGCGGCGCCGGCGCTCAACTCATCGACACCGAGGCCGATCAGCAGCGGCGTGAGCGCGATATCGCCGGCCATTTCCCCGCACACGCCGGCCCACCGGTTGTTCGCGTGCGCGGCGTCGATGGTCATCTTCAGCAGCCGGACGATCGACGGGTGCGTAGGCTCGTAGAGATGCGCGATGTGTTCGTTGAGCCGATCGACGGCGATCGAATACTGGATGAGGTCGTTGGTGCCGACGCTGAAGAAATCCACCTCGGGCGCGAGCAGGTCGGCGGCGATCGCGGCGCTGGGCACTTCGATCATCGCGCCGACTTCCATCCTCTCGTCGAACGGCACGCCCTCGGCGCGCAGTTCGGCGCGGCATTCGTCGAGCACGGCCTTGGCCTGGCGCAGCTCGTCGATACCCGAGATCATCGGATACATCATCTTCACGTTGCCGACGGCGCTCGCGCGCAGGATGGCGCGGAGCTGCGTCTTGAAGATGTCCTTTCTCGCGAGGCAGAACCGGATCGCGCGCCAGCCGAGGAAGGGATTGAGCTCCTCGGGCAGGTTGAGCGCGCTCATGAACTTGTCGCCGCCGAGATCGAGCGTGCGAATGATGACGGGCTGCGGCGCGAGCGCCTCGGCGACCTGGCGATAGGCGTCGGTCTGCGCCTGCTCGCCGGGTAGTTCGTGTTTCGCGAGGTAGAAAAATTCGGTGCGGTAAAGGCCGACGCCCTCTGCTCCGCACTGCTTGACCTGCTCGACGTCCTCGGGCAGTTCGATGTTCGCGCTCAGCACGACGTGGCGGCCGTCGAGGGTCGTGCTCTCGGTGTCGCGCAGGCGGGCGAGCCCCTGGTTGACCTTGGTCTTCTTGACCTCGAGTTCGCCGTATTCCCAGAGCGTCTGGTCGCTGGGGTTGATGACGAGCAGACCGTTGTAGCCGTCGAGCAAGGCGTGGTCGCCCGTCGCGAGTTGCTCGCTGGCGTCGTGGAGTCCGACGACGGCCGGGATGTTCAGCGAGCGCGCCATGATGGCGGTGTGCGAGGTCTTGCTGCCGACATCGGTCGCAAAGCCGAGCACGATCGCGCGGTTGAGCTGCGCGGTGTCGCTCGGGGTGAGGTTGTGCGAGACGAGCAGGTGCGGCGTGAGCACGCTGTTGAGCGCGCTGCCTTCCTTGCCGAGCAGATTGTGAATCACGCGCCGGGCCACGTCGTGAATGTCCACGGCCCGCTCGCGCAAGTAGGGGTCGTCGATCGCGGCGAGGGTCTTCGAGTAGCGGCTGGAGACTTCGTGAAAGACGTGCGCGACGTTGACCTTGTCGCGCTGGAGCACGCGGATGACTTCGTCGATGAGCGTGCGATCCTCGACCACGAGCAGGTGCGCGTCGAAAATTCCGGCGTCCTTTGCGCCGATGCTCTCGGCGATGCGCTGCTGCATCTCGAGGATCTGATGCCGGGTTTGGATCAGCGCAGTTTCGAAGCGCGCCATTTCCCCCGGCACGTCCGCCTCGGTGATCCGCGTCACCGGCGGATCTTCATCGTCGGGCCGGTGCAGGAAGATGGTCCCGCGCGCGATGCCCGGCGAGACTCCGACCCCTTGATAACGGCGCTCGACAGTTTCTTCGCTCATGATGCGCGAGGGGTGCGCTCAGTCCTCATCGAACTTCCGGATGATGAGTGCTTCGATGTCCGCGAGCGCCTTCTCGGCGTCGGCGCCTTCGCAGGTGACCTTGAGTTTCGAGCCGAGCCCGGCGGCGAGCATCATCAAGCCCATGATGCTCTTTCCATTGACCTGCTCGGTGTCCTTCTCGACCCACACTTCGCAGCGGAATTTGCTGCACAGCTTGACGAATTGCGCGCTGGGCCGCGCGTGCAGCCCCAGCCGGTTCTGCACGGTGAAGACCTTGCTGAACTTTTCGGGAGTAGCGGCATCGCGTTTTCGGCTCAGGAATCCCATCAAGGTTGTTGTTTGGACATCACGTTGAGCAGGCGTTGATTGAATTCGAGCGCGCTGTTCTGGCCGAAGCTCTTGAGCTTTTGATCCAGCGCCGCCACCTCGACCAGTTGCGACAGATCGCGGCCGGTGCGCACGGGGATGGTGACGTGGGGGATCAGGATTTCGAGCACCTCGTAGTATTCCTGATCGAGCCCGATCCTGTCCACCTCTTCGACCTCCTGCCAGTCCTTGAGCGTGATGACGAGATCGAGCCGCTTTTCCTGCCGCACCGAGCCGATGCCGAAGATCGACATGACATTGATCACGCCGAGCCCGCGGATCTCCATGTGGTGTCGCGTGAGCTCCGGCGACGTGCCGACCAACTCGCGCCCCTCCAGTCCGCGGAAACGCGTGATGTCGTCGCTGATGAGCGAGTGCCCGCGCTCGAGCAACCCGAGCACGCACTCGCTCTTGCCGATGCCCGACGAGCCGCGGATCAGCGTGCCGACGCCCATCACATCGACCATCGAGCCGTATTCGCTCTTGGTCGGCGCGAAGTCGCTCTCGAGCGCGAGCGTCGCGGCGTTGATGAATCGCATCGTCACCATCGGCGTGCGGAAGACCGCGATCTTCGCCCGCGCGGCCTCCTCCATGACAAATGGCGGCGGCTTCATCTGCCGCGCGATGACGAGGCAGGGAATGTCGGCCTCGCAGAGCTGGCGCACTTTCGCGCGTGCCTCGTCGAGCGGGAGGCTCTTGAGATACGAAAGCTCCGCCGAGCCGAGCACCTGGATGCGCTTGTAGGCGAAGTATTGATAGAAACCCGTCAGCGCGAGGCCCGGCCGGTTGATCGTCGGCTCCTTGATCCGATGCTCGAAGCCGATCTGCGGGCCCTCGAGTTTCATCTCGAGAGCCTCGGAGTGGCGGGTATAAAATTCACCCACCGTGACTGTTGGATGTTTGGCTTCGGGCCCGGTCATCGGCGGCGCGAGTCTAGCGACCACCGGGCGGTTGAAAAGGCGTTTGGCACGGGCGGCTCAAAAATACGGAGTCACCCTGAACGGAATGTCCGGCGCCGCTCAAGCTGACTCGACTCGCGACGGCACCTCGCCGTCCGCGAACCGCGTGATCAATTTGTCGCCGGCCTTCGCGTCGGATGCTGAAGTCAGAACCGCGCCATCGGCGTAGCTGGTGATCGAATACCCGCGCAGGAGCGTCGCCTCGGGAGAGAGCAGCCGCAGATGCTCGGCGGCGCGCGCCAGCCGTTGCCCGTGCGCCTCGAACGACGTGGCGAAACGCCGCGCGAGCTGCTCCGCCAGCGCCGCGAGCGACTGCCGCCGCAAACGCAGCACCTGATCGGGCCGGTGCTCCCGCAGCGCCGCCGCCCGCTCCGCAAGCCATGCGCGCAATCCCGCGAGCCTCTCGCGAGTGCCGCGCGCGAGCGATTCCGCCGCGAGGTCGAGCTGCTGCGCCGCCGCGTCGAGTTGCCCGCGGGTCTGGCGTTCCAGCCGCGCTCCGAACTGCGTGACGTGGCGCGACAAGTCCGCTCCGTCCGGCGCGATGAGTTCCGCCGCCGCGCTCGGCGTCGGCGCGCGCAGGTCCGCCGCGAAGTCGCAGATCGTGAAATCGATCTCGTGCCCGACCGCCGACACCACCGGGATCGCCGACGCCACCACCGCGCGCGCGACGATCTCCTCGTTGAACTCCCACAAATCCTCCGCGCTTCCACCGCCCCGGCCGACCACGATCACATCCGCGCGCGGCAACCCGTTCGCTTCCCACTCGTTCAACTCCGCGAGCGCCGCCGCGATTTCCTCCGCCGAGCCATCGCCCTGCACGCGCACCGGCGCGACGATCAGCCGCAGCCACGGCGCGCGGCGCGTGAAGATGTTCAGCATATCGCGCAGCGCCGCGCCCGTCGGTGAAGTGACGAGCGCGACCGTCGCCGGGAAACGCGGCAGCGGGCGCTTCCGCTCCTCGTCGAACAATCCCTCCGCGTGCAGTCGCCGCTTGAGCGCCTCGAACTTCGCCTGCAACAGCCCCGCGCCCGCCGCCTCCACGCTCTGCACATTGAGCTGATACTGCCCGCGCGCCTCATACACCGTCAGCTTCCCGCGTGCGCGCACCTGCATCCCGTCCGCGAGCGCCGCTTGCTTCCGCCACACGCCGCGCGCGAAGAGCACGCACGAGAGCTGGCACTCCGCGTCCTTGAGCGTGAAATACTGATGTCCGCTCGCCTGCTTGCGATAGTTGCTCACCTCGCCCTCGACCCACACGTCGCCGATCGCCTCCTCGAGCACGCCACGCACTGCCCGCGTGATCTCGCTCACGGAGAAAACGCGCGGTTGGTCTGTCGATTCGAGGGCCAGGGTATCGCTCACGCTGCCGATGAGAATCGAACTCGCGTGCGCTGGCAAACATCCCGGTCAAAGATCGCGTCATGTTCCGCCTGCTCATCCCGCTTCTCATGCTTGCCTCGGCCTTGGCCGTTGACCCACCGATGCGCGTATCGGCCACGCCGGAGGCGTTGCGCTTCGCGTGGCCAGCGCGCGCCGGCGCGATGGAGATTCGCGAGCTGCCGCTGCACACTTCCGCTGCGGAGGGGGAAGGCCGCGTCGTGTGGTCCGGCGAGGGCGCTGGGGCGACGATCCCGCGCTTCGACGGCTTGCGCGACCGGCTCTTTGCGAAGTTCGAGTTGCGCGCGGATGGGCAGCCGCTCGGCGAGCCGCAGCACGTCACGGATTTCGGAGTGCTGCCCCGGCGGACGCACCCGCTCGGCTCGCGCGCGAGCAAGAAGGGCGTCGGCGCCCTGATCGGGATCGACGACGGCATGGCGCTCGGCCTCAAGCAGGCCAGCCTCAACATCGCGATGAACGGCCTGCTCGATCTCGGCGACGCGAAGCCGAAGCTGAGTTTCGACTACGAGGGCCGCACCATCGGCCTGCGCCCCGCCGCCGTCGCCCGGCTCGATGCGGACCTCCTCGAGATGCACCGCGCCGGCATCCGCGTGACCGGCATTCTCCTGAACCTCGTGAACAAGCCGACGCCGCGCACGTCGCCGCTCGTGCATCCGCTGTGCGATCCCGCCACCGTGCCGATCGGACCCGCGGCATTCAACACCGCGACCGCAGAAGGCGTATTCCACTTCCGCGCGTTCCTGCACTGGCTCGTCGAGCGCTACACGCGGCCCGGTGCGCCGTTCGGCCAGCTCGGCGGGCTCGTGATCGGCAACGAAGTGCAGAGCCACTGGACCTGGTATCATCTCGGCAAAGTCGAGCCCGACGTGGTGATCCGCGAATACACCGCGGCGCTCCGCGTGGCCGATCTCGCCACGCGCCGGGTCCACGCGGACTTCCCGATCTACGTCTCGCTCGAGCATCACTGGACGATGCCGGCGTCGAAGGACCGGCAGATGGGATTCAGCGGAGTCGAGGTGCTCGAAGGCGTGAACGCGCGCGCGAAACGCGAGGGCGATTTCCCGTGGCACCTCGCGCATCACCCCTACCCGGAGAATCTGTTCCAGCCGCGATTCTGGAACGACAAGACCGCGCCGCTGCGCTTCGACGCGCCGCGGCTGACCTTCCACAATCTCGAGGTGCTCCCCGCCTTCATGCGCCAGCCGCGTTTCCTTTTCGCGGGAAGGCCGCGCCGCATCGCGCTGACCGAGCAGGGATTCCACTGCGGCGACAAGTCCGGCGACGAAGAGGCGCAAGCCGCGGCCTTTGCGCTCGCGTGGAAGAAGGTGCAGGCGCTGCCGGACATCGAGTCGTTCCTTTACCACCGGCACGTCGATCATCCGCACGAGCACGGCCTCCACTGCGGCCTGCGCGACCACGACGGCTCACCGAACATCCTCGGCGTCGGGCGCGCGCGGAAAATCTGGGACGTCGTGCAAAAAGCCGGCACGCCGGAAGAAGACACCGCGTTCGCATTCGCGCTGCCGATCGTCGGGCGAAAGAACTGGAGCAATGTCGTCGCGACGAAGTTCGATCCGCCGCGACCGGTGAGGCGCGAACCCGGGCGCGTCGTGTTCGACTTCGTCGCGCAGCGCGCGACGGCGCAGCAGGAGAATGTGCAAGCGGTCGAGCTACGGCGCATCGGCCCGGCCGACGAAGTGCAGCAGGACGCGCTGCAGCAGCATCCAAAGCCGAAGGAGCGCGGGCTGCTGACTTATCGCGTCGCCATCCCCGCCGCGGATGCGGAGCGCTGCCTGCTCGTCTTTGACGCACTGCTGAACGACGCGAAGAGCAACGGCGCCGCCTTCGCCGTCGAGATCGACGGACGCGAAGTCTTCGCGCGCCAGCTCAAGGGGACGGAACGCGTGCCCGCAGAGATCGATCTCGCCGACTTCCGCGGTCGCGAAGTCAGCATCGCCTTCATCGTCGATGCACTCGCCGATCCCGCCTACGACTGGGCTACGTGGGTCGCCCCGCGCGTCGTGTTGCGCTAAGACGACCGCCGCCGGGGATGGTCAGGCACTGTCGCCTCGATTTCCGCCCGCGAGCACATCCGAACTACTTCCGTTCCGCGAGAAACTGCACGAGTTGCTCGGCGAGTTTCCGGCCGATGCCTTCGACCTCGGCGATCTGCCCGACACTCGCGCGGCGCAGGCGGGCGACGCTGCCGAACGCCTGGAGCAGGAGATTTCTCCGCGCCTGCGAGATGCCGGGACAATCGTCGAGCACGCTCTCGGCGATGCGACGCTTCATCAGCAATTGGTGATAGCCGTTCGCGAAGCGGTGCGCTTCGTCGCGGATGCGCTGGAGCAGTTTCAACGCGCCGCTATCGTGCAGCAGGCGCAACGGGAGGGGACGACCGGGGCGATAGATTTCCTCGAACTCCTTCGCGAGACCGATGATCGGCTGGTCGTGCAAGCCGAGGTGCTGAAGCTCGGCGCACGCGGCGCTGAGCTGGCCTTTGCCGCCATCGACGATGATGAGGTCAGGCAGTTGGCTTGAGAGCCGGGCCATCGCTTCGCCCGAGCTCTCCTGCGAATACTCCGCGGCATCGGAGAATGCGGCAGCGCCTTCCCGAAGCGCCCGCGCGTAGCGGCGGCGCACGACTTCGGCCATGCTCGCGAAGTCGTCCTGACCCTTGACGCTCTTGATGCGAAAGCGGCGGTAGAGTTCGTTCGCGGGCCGGCCCTCGATGAAGCAGACCATGCTGGCGACGATGTGCGTGGTGCTGATGTTCGAGATGTCGAAGCACTCCATCCGGCGCGGCGGTGCGCCGAGGCCGAGCGCGTCGGCGAGTGCGGCGAGATCGGCGACGGGATCGATGGCGCTATGCGTGCGCAGGCGGCGACGCTGGTCGCGCGTGTAGCGGGCCATCGGCTTCGTCGTCATCCGCAGGTCATCGAGCATGTTGCGCAGCTCGGCGGCGCGCTCGAAGTCGAGCTTCGTGGCTGCGGCTTTCATCTCATCCTCGAGCACGGTGAGAAGCTCCTTCGACTGGCCCTCGAAAAAGACGCACGCGCGCTCGACCCGTTCGCGGTATTGCACGGCGTCGATTTCGCCGAGCTTCATCGGCACCTGATACGTCGAGGATTTGCGCTCGCGCTCGGTCGGGTTGCCGCGGCCGAAGGTAAGCACGCCGAACTTTTTCCGCATGAAGGTGAGCGTCTGGCGCAGTGCGCCGGAGTGCGCGAAGGGGCCGAAATAGCGGGCGCCGTCGTCGGCCTTGAAGCGCGTGAGCCGGAAACGCGGCCATTCATCGCGCACGTTGACTTTCACGAGCAGGAAGCGTTTGTCGTCGCGGAAGCTGATGTTGTAGCGCGGGCGGAATTCCTTGATCAGCCGGCCCTCGAGCAGCAGCGCCTCGGGTTCGCTCGGCGCGATGTGCCACTCGAAATCCCAGATCGCATCCAGGAGCGCCTGCGTCTTGAGGTCGGCGCGCATCGCCTTGGACGGGGTGAAATATTGGCTGAGCCGTTTGCGGAGGTCGCGCGCCTTGCCGACGTAGATCACGCGCTGGAACCGGTCGCGGTGCAGATACACGCCCGGCTTGTGCGGCACGTCGCGGAGCTTGATTTTGAAGTCGGGCTTTTCAGTCGGGAGCACGGAGGGGAATGACGGATGTCGGATGACGAATGTCGAGTGAATGACTCAAGGACGAATGACCGGTGCTGCACCACTCGATCACTCGTCATTCGTCATTGTTTCGTCATTCGACATTCGTCATTCGTCATCCCCTGATGTCCGCCGATCCAAATCCACACGAGCCTCCGCGCGTGCCGAATCACGAGCTGGTCCGCGTGATCGGCCGCGGTTCGTATGGTGAGATCTGGATGGCGCGCAGCGAACTCGGGATCATGCGCGCGGTGAAGATCGTGGACCGGCGCACGTTCGAGAGCGTGACGGCGTTTCAGCGCGAGTTCGATGGGATGGCGCGCTTCGAGCCGATCTCACGCGAGCATGCGGGCTTCGTCGATATCCTGCACGTGGGCCGAGATGAGGCGGACGAGTTCTTCTACTACGTGATGGAGCTGGCCGACGATCACACGGGCGGGCAGCACATCGACCCGACGAGCTACGTGCCGAAGACGCTCAAGACCGAGCTCTCACGGCGCTCGCGCCTGCTGGCCGACGAAGTCATCACGCTCGGCCTGTCGCTCAGCGAGAGCCTCGCGGCACTTCATCGCGAAGGGCTCGTGCATCGCGACATCAAGCCGGCGAATATCATCTTCGTCGGCGGCCGGCCGAAGATCGCGGACATCGGGCTCGTCGCGGCGAGCGGGCAGGCGTCGTATGTCGGCACGGAAGGCTACGTTCCGCCGGAAGGGCCGGGGACCGCGCAGGGCGATATCTTCAGCCTCGGCAAGGTGCTCTACGAACTCGCGATGGGGAAAGACCGGCTGGAGTTCCCCGCGCTGAACACGGACCTCGACGAACTGCCCGACAAGGAGCTGCTGATGCGGCTCAACGACGTCTTCCTGCGCGCGTGCGCGAATGACTCCGCCGAGCGTTACGAGCGAGTCGAGCAGATGCACGCCGACCTCGCGCGCATCCGCGAGGGAAAACCGCTCCAGCGGCTGGGCGGGGGCCGCTGGCCGCTCGTGCTCGTCGCGGTGCTGCTGCTCGGCGGGGGCGGCGCCTACTACGCGCGTCTCGCGGTCGCACGCGGCTCGGCGACGATCGAGACCGACCCGCCCGGCGCGATGGTGCTGATCGGCGACCGCATGGTGCGCAGTCCGGCGCACTTCGACAGCCTGCCGGTCGGCGAGCAAAACGTGCGCGTGATGATGCCCGGTTACGAGCCGGAGCAGCGCAGGGTGACGATCGAGGGGGAGAAGAATGCGCGGCTGCCGGCCATCCCGCTCACGCGCAGCCATGGTGCGGCGCAACTCGACTCGACTCCGACGGGCGCCACCTTTGAGTTGCGCGACGGAAGTGGCGTGGTGAAAGCCGGCAGGCTGCCCGCAGAGTTGCGCGGTCTTTTCACCGGCGAATACACGCTCGTCGCGCGGCTCGACGGGCGGGAGCGGAGCATGCCGGTCGAGATCCGGCGCGAAGAGACGACGACTCTCGATGTCGTCTTCCCCGAGGGCAGTGTCGCGATCGCAAGCCTGCCGCGCGGCGTGGTGATCGTCGTCGATGGAAAGCCGGCGGGGCAGACGCCGCTCACGCTCACGCTGCCCGATGGACCGCACGAGATCGTGGCGAAGTATCGCCGGTGGCCGGATCAGCGACGCAGCGTGAATGTCGATCCCGCAAAGCCCGCCGAGTTGATGTTCGATTTCCCGCCGGGCAGCGTGAAGATCACGAGCGCGCCCGGAGGGGCGAGCGTGATCGAAAATGGCAGCGAGATCGGCCAGACGCCGCTGCTGCTCGAGGACCGCGAGCCCGGCCCGATCCACTTCGAACTGCGGCTCGCCGGCTTCGAGCCGCTGCCGCTCGATGGCGTGGTGAAGCCGGGCGAGCAGACTTTCCTCGGAAAGAGTTTTGCGATGCGCGTCGGGCCCCAGCGCGGACAGCCTTGGGAGAACAGCCTCGGGATGAAGTTCGCGCCGATCGCGGCCGGCGATGGGCCGTTTGCCGACGTGCTCATGGCGGTGTGGCTCACGCGCGTGCGCGACTTCGCGGTATTCGCCGCAGCCAAGGGTCGGACGGAGCCGAGGGCGGATTTTGCGCAGGACGAGAATCATCCGGTGGTGCGGGTGAGCTACAAGGATGCGGAGGACTTCTGCAAATGGCTCACGGAGATGGAGAGCGCGGCGGGCAAGCTCGCGGAGGGTCAGAGATATCGGCTGCCCGCCGACCTCGAGTGGAGCGCCGCGGCCGGGCTCGCGGATGAAGGACGCAAGACGCCCGAGGAGCGCGATGGCAAAGTGCGCGAGTTTGCGTGGGGCAAGCAGTGGCCGCCGCCTCCGGGTTCGGGAAATTTTGCCGACACTTCGCTCAAGCGCAGCGGTCAGGCGAGCATCGCGGGCTATCACGACGGCTTCCCGCAGACCTCGCCAGTCGGCAGCTTCGCCGCAAACAAGCTCGGCCTGCACGACATGAGCGGGAATGCGTGGCAGTGGATCCTCGAGCCCTACAGCCCCGGCTCGCGCTGGGGCGTGCTGCGCGGCGGCTCGTGGGCGACAGACAAGCCCGCCGAGCTTTCACTCAGCTACCGCAACGTGGTCGATCCCACCGGGCACGAAGTGATCTACGGTTTTCGCTGCGTGCTCGTGGTCGAGGGGAAGGAGTGAGGCGTTTGACGCGGGGGGCGGGTGATTCAAAACGCGCCTTGCCGGGCCCGGAATCCGCCGCTAAAAGCGCCGCCGTCATGCAGCGTCCGTCACTTGCGATTACTGCTCTTTTCGCGTTCGCCTGGCTGGGCGCTGCGGCGTTCGGCCAGGAGCAGCCCGAGACCATCGAAGTCCGAATCAGCGTCGCTGAGCAGAAGCTCGTCGTCTTGCGCGACGGGATGTGGGTGCAGAAGTTTTCGGTCTCCACGTCGAAGTTTGGGCTGGGCGATTCGTTCGGCAGCTACAAGACGCCGCTCGGCCGGTTGCGTGTGTGCGAGAAGATCGGCGCCGGCCTGCCCGCGGGCGCGGTGCTGACCCACCGCAACGCGACCGGCGAAGTGCTGCCGGTCAATGCGCGCGGCCGGGACCCGATCGTTACGCGCATCATCTGGCTCGACGGCCTCGAGGATTGCAATGAGCGCTCACGCGCCCGCGGCATCTACATCCACGGCACGGTCGAGGAGGGGAAGATCGGCAAGCCGGTCAGCTACGGCTGCATCCGGATGCGCTCGCGCGAAGTGATGGAGCTTTTCGACATGCTGCCGGTCGGCGCGCTGGTGACCATCCAGCAGGAGAAGCTGCCGCGCGTGAAGCGCTGGAGCCCGCCTGCGCCGCTGCCGCTGATCGCCGCAAAGGAGCCGGTGAAGCCCGAGCTTGCGAAGACCAGAGCGCCGGTGCTCGTTGCGCAAAAGAAAGTCGAGACGGCCTCGGTGAAGGTGGGGACCGAGCCGGTGAAACAGCCGTCGGCCGCAGCGAGGCTCGTGATCAAGGCCAGCGGCACTGAAGATCACGGCGTGCAGCCGGGCTCCGACTTCGGCGCGAACGCGATGAAGGGCAGCATTCTCTTCGCCGACCTGCCGGGCCAGACGCCGCCGCGAAAGAACTAGGCGGCTCTACTTCCGCCAAAGCCAGCGCACCGCGTCGGGGAAGACCGAACCTCCGTGCTTGCTGTTGTGCGCGCCGTCGCCGAGCACGAACCGCACGTCGTAGCCCATGTAGTCGAGCGACTTCGCCATCATCCGGTTGGCGAGCGGCCAGTTGCCGAACTGGTTGTCGATGTCGCCTGCTCCGTCCTGGAGAAAGACGCGCAGCGGTTTGATCTCGGTCTTGCGGATCAAATACGGATATGCGTTGCCGCCGCGGATGTTCGTGAAACTGCCGATCGTCGAGAGCACCTTGCGGAAGTGATCCGGCCGCTCCCACGCGGCGGTGAACGAGCAGATGCCGCCGCTCGATGCGCCGCAGATCGCGCGGCGATCCGGGTCGTCGCTGAAGGGCCACTGCCTGCGAACTTCGGGCAGGATTTCCTCGACGAGAAAGCGCGCATAACGATCGCCGAGCGAGTCGTATTCGGCGCTGCGATTGGAAACCTTCCACGGGCTCTGCGGCGCGGGCTTGGTCGCGTCGTGTCCGGGATTGATGAATACGGCGAGGATCGGCGGCAGTTCGCCGCGGGCGATGAGATTGTCGAACACGATCGGCACGCGCCAGTTCCCCTTCGAGCCGATGTAGTCGTGACCGTCCTGAAAAATCATCAGCGCCGCGGAGCCGTCGGGCTTGAACTGCGCGGGCATATACACCCACCAGTCGCGCGTGGTGCCGGCGAAAATCTTCGATTCCCACGGCGGCATCTTCGTGAGCGTGCCGCGCGGGACGCCGGGCTGTTCCCGCTGATCGGGCGAGTCGGACTTGTAGTCGTCGAGCGCGAGCGCGCAGCTCGCGACGAGGATGAGAGGGAGAAGGATGCGCACGCGCAGCGTTATGAACGCCCACGCCGCCGGCGACAAGATGCTACGCCGCGAATGTGAACGCGGCGCGGCTGCCGGTGACTTTCGAGAGCGCGGCGGCGAGGATGAAGCCGTCCACGGGTTTCGTCGCGCCCGGCGTGGCTCCGTCGGCCGCAGTCGTGTCGAAGACGCCGTCGCCATCCGCATCGAAGCCGATGAGCGCGGCCTTCACGTTGCTGATCTTGCTAGCGACCGCGAAAATGCCGCTCATGGGATCCGCCGCCGCTGCCATCGCCGCGATCTGCCGCGCGGCGATGTTGCTAATCGAGCCATTGATGCCGTCGGTCACCCCGTCGCCGCCGCGACCGGAGAAGATGCCCTGCGCGATCGTCGGGAAGATCGAGATGGGAGGCGTCATCGGATCGTTGTCATCGTCCACGAGCGATGAGTCGAACACGCCGAGCCGCGTGCCGACGCTGTCGCTGCGGCGGCCGACGAAGCCGACGGTCTTGACGTTGAGCACGTTGCCTCCGGCGCCGGCTTTGCCCAGCAGGTTGTCACCGCCGTTGCCGGCCTGGATGAGATTGATCGAGCTGTTGAAGTCCTTGGCCTGTGTCACGCCGTTCACGTCGCCGCCTTTGCCAGCGAGACCTGCGGCAGCGTTCGCGTCACCGCCGCTTCCTGCGACCAGTGCGGCCGAGAGACTGAATGTGCTCTGTGGCGTATTGATGCGGAGGTTCAAGAGGTTGCCGCCCGCGCCGCCGGCAGTCTTGCCCGCGCCGCCGCCGCCGCCCGCGACCGACATGCCGAGCGCAAAGCCGGAGTCGACGAGGCCGAACTCGCTCGTCGTGACGCCGCCCCCTGCGCCGCCCTTCGCGGCAACCGAAGCGCCGCCGCTGCCGCCGAGGATATCGAGATTGCCACCGAAGACGCCGAGCAGCGCGCTGCTCACGGTGCCACCGATGCCGCCATCGCCGGTGCCGCCATTGCCAGCCACGCCGCCGAGGACGAGCGCACCGAAGAGCTGATTGCGCGTGAGATTGTCGCCGCTGGCGGCGGGAGAGTTTTGCGCGACGAGGCCGGAGACTCCGCCGCCGTTTCCACCGCGCACCGAGCCTTCGCCGCCGACGCCGCCCGCGACGAACAGCGCCGGAGTCGCCGGATCGTATCCGGGCATGTCGGGATCGAACGAACTGATCCCCGAGATCGGCCGCGCGAGCACTACGGAGCCACCATTGCCGCCGTTGCCAGAGGTCGCATTGCCGCCCGGGCCGGCGAACAAGCCGAGCACGACGTAGTTGATATAGACGCCGCTGCTGACTTGCTGGTCGAAGACGCTGTCGGATGTGAAGCCGCGGAAGTTGCCGCCGGGGCCGCCGCCGGTGAATCCACTGCCACCCGCGCCGGCTGCCCCGGTGATCGTGACGGTGGTATCGAGATGCGCATCGATGAGCGGGGGATTCGCGCTCCCGTCCGCGTAGGTGCGATCTGCGCCGTCGAGTTTCAGCGAGATGCCCGAGAGGTCGCCACCGGCGCCACCGATCGCCTTCATGGAAGTCCCGCCCGCGCCGGCCGTGATGGTGACGCTGTAAGGTTGCTCGACCTTCTCCTGGTCGGCATCGAGTGCGAGTTCGTGGGTGAAGTTCACGATCGCGCCGCCTGCGCCGCCGTTCCCGGTGTTGCCCATCGCGGCGCCGCCGAGGCCGCCGATCGCGACGAGGCTGCCGCTCTGCGCGAGTGAGTGGACATTCTTCACGCCGCCACCTGCGCCGCCCGCACCACCATTGCCGATGCCGCCCGCACCCGCCGCGAGCGTGAGCGTGTCGCCAGCGGTGAGCGTGACGTTCAGGCCGAAGAGATCGCCGCCCGCGCCGCCCGCAGCGCTCTTGACGTCCGCGCCGGTGGGCATTCCGCCGATGCCGGCGGTGAGTTCGATCTTGGTCTCGGCGATGAGCCGCGGCGTGACAATGGTCCCGCCCGCCGTCTTGAAACTGCCCGCCGCGAGGCCCGCCAGCGCAAGGCTGGGAGTGATCGAGTTCGAGATCGACCCGCCCGCGCCGGCTGCGCCATTGGTGCTGTTGCCGCCGATGCCTGCGATGATTTTGATTTCCTGCGCATCCGCATTCGTGCCGGTGACGGAGCCGCCCGCGCCGCCCTTGCCGAGCTTCCTGCCGATGTCCATGCCGAAGCCGCCGTCGCCGCCGGTGAGCGTTACTTTCTTGTTCGCGAACGGAAGCGGGAAGGCGCCGTCGCTCGCGAGGGACTGGACGAGCGTGAAGCTGCTCAACGCGCCGGCCAGCGCCGCGAGATCGGGTTCGGTGCTGCCATAGACTGGCGCGAAGTTCTTGAGCGGCGTCGAGCTGACGAGTGAAGCCGCCTGCACGAAGGGATCGAGGGTCGAGGCATTGCCGTCGTCGATCGGCTCGAAGCTGGTGAATTGCGCGCCGTCACCGACGGCGCTGAGCACGACGATCGAGTCCACCGTGTTCGGGTCCGAGTCCCGCACGAACTTGGCGAGCAGCGGAGTGCCGGGGAGCTGATTGAGCGGGATGACAACCGACGGGGCTGGCGTGACGCCACCGACGTCATACACCGCCATCGAGCGGCTGCCGCTGAGCGCGAGCAGGTGCGTGCCGTCGGCGTCGAGATCGAGATCCACGAGCCCGCCCGTCAAGACGTTCGGCAGAGTCTCCACCGTCGCGAAGGCATTCTGCTCGTCGAAGGTGAAGTCAAAGCGCGTGATCTGCCCGTTGCTCAGCCCGGCGTAGTGACCCACGATATCGACGATCGGGATGCTGAATTTTTTGACACTGCTCAGCACGCTCGTGCTCAACTCGCCACCGAATGCGGCCATCGAGAGCAGGTGCAGCGTGCCTTTGCCCTCGGTGTTTTCGGCGATCACGAAGCTGAATCCGCCGGGAGTGACCTGCGCGATTTTCGAGGGCCGGTAGCCGAGGTCGAACGAAAGGATTTCGAATCCGCCCGCGCCGTTGTTCGCATTGGGATCGTAGAAGACGCCGCCGTCATTCGCGCCCGGCGCGCTCTCGCCCTTGTTGAGGAAGATCGCGAGCGTTCCGTCCTTGTAGAGGATGATGGCATCGAGATCGCCGTCGCCATCCATGTCGCTCGCGAGTCCATCGACGGGCGAGATGCCGGCCGTGTCGATGAGCACGGAGCCCGGCTCCTGCCCGACCTGCACGAAGTTGTTTCCGTTCCCGATGTTCTTGCTCAGCACCATCTGGCCGGTGCCGGGATCGGCGACGAGCACGTCGTCGAGTCCATCACCGGTGAAGTCCGCGGAGATGAGCACGCCCGTGGTCGGCGTGCGGTTGGAGAAGTTGTTGTTGAAGAGCTTGCCGCCCGCACCACCGGGAGTCCCGGCGCCGCCATCGCCGGCGGTGGCGGTGTAGCGTGAGCTGGCGCTCTGGAGGTCGAGATTGAGGATGCTGCCGCCCGCGCCGCCCGCGCCGGCGGTGCCGAGGCCGCCCTGGCCGGTGAAAAAAATAACCGGACCCGACGATGCAGCCTCGATCACCGTGTTGATCGAGCCGCCCGCGCCGCCGCGCTTTCCCGCGGCGCCGTCGCCGGTGATGAGGTGGTAGCTCGGCGTATCGACTGGCGCGTTGATCGGCACGCTCGCCGTTTCGATCTTCACGGTCGTGATGCTGCCGCCCGCCGGCCCATTGCCCGCGGCGACCGTCCCGTCGGGACTTCCGTTGCCAGCGAACATCTGGAGCTGGCTGGCGCCGGTGAGCTTGATGTTGCTGATCGAAGCGCCGGCCTTGAGCTGCGAGAGCTGCACCATGTTGCTGGTCAAGTTGAACGACCCCTGCACGCCAGGAACGACGGGATTGATGTCCAGCGAACCAACCGATGAGCCGACCGTCCCGGCCATGAGCAGGCGCGACTCCGCGCGAAAGACGCCGTCGCCCGCGTAGATGCCCTCGCTGACGCCGGAGATGTCCACATTGCTGATCGAGCCGCCGGTGATGATGTGCGGCACGTCACCCTTCTGGCTGGAAAGCGGTCGGGTCTTGATGCCGAGGATGTCATTCGCCAGGAGCACGCCGCCGTCCTCGCCATTCGTCGGGTCACCGTCCGAATCGGAGAGCGAACCATCGGCGGTCAGGTTGCCGATGATGTCGCCGCGCACGTCGCCGGTGATGTCGAGCTTCGCGCCCGGACCGACCGAGATGCTGGTGATGTTGAATCCGTCGAACCACACGAGCGCCTGGCCGGCGAGCACCTTGACGAGAGTGACCGAATAATTGCCCACGGAAGTCTCGCCCGAGCTGGGGCTGGCGCCGCCGAGCAGGTTGGCGCCGTTGACGAGCAGCGCTGGCGCGATGCGGGCTTCGAGGGGTTCGATGGAGGATGAGAAGATGGGTTTCGCGGGCATGGTCGTGGTGTTGGGCTAAGAGGCGACGCGCAGTTTAAGCAGCATCGGTGCCCGCGAGTGTGCCGGCGCGGAAAGCTGTGGACTTGCCAACGCCGTGCCCGTAGCCAATTCCGTCCATGATTTCCAAACCGAACAGCGCACTCGTGATCGCCGGACACGGTTCGACCGTGAACCAGGACTCGAACGCGCCGACCTTCGACCACGCGGAGGCGATCGTGCGCAGCGGCGTCTTCGGCGAGGTTCACTGCTGCTTTTGGAAGGAGGAGCCGGGCTTCCGGCAGGTCTTTCACATGATCGACCGCGACGACATCTACGTGGTGCCGAACTTCATCAGCGAAGGCTACTTCACCCGCTCGGTCATCCCGCGCGAACTCGAGCTCGATGGTCCGCTCACACGGCGCGATGGGCGCACGATCAAATACTGCGAGCCGGTCGGCAATCACCCGCGCATGACGGAGCTGCTGCTTCGCCGAGCGGCGGAGGTCGCGCCCGGCGCCGATCCGCGCGAGACGACGCTTTTCATCGTCGGGCATGGCACCGACTTGAATGAGAACTCCGCGGTCGCCGCGAAGCGGGAAGTCGAGCGGATCGCCGCGCTCGGGCGCTTCGGCGAAGTGCGCAACGCCTACATGGAGCAGGAGCCGCTCATCTCGAAATGGCACGAACTCGCGGCCCATCCGAACGTGATCGTCGTCCCGTTTTTCATCTCCGATGGCCTGCACAGCTACGAGGACATCCCCGTGCTGCTCGGCATCGCCGAGGGATCGCGCGGCGCGGCGAGCGCGAACGCGAAGGAGCTTTTCGAGAACAACCCGTATCGTCTGCGCGGACACACCCTCCACTACGCGAGCGCCATCGGCACCGAACCGCTGCTCGCCGAGGTGATCCTCGGCCAGGTCGCGGCCTTCGACGCCCAGCACGCGGCCTGATGCGGGATCTCACGCGGACTCTCGTCGATTGGCTGGCCGCGGGCGGGAATCGCATCGGTCAGGTCATCATCCGGCCCGGAGCGGGTTTCGAGCTTCGGCATGAACTGGACAGCGATCGCGATGACCTCGTCGCGCACACCTCGGCGGAAGCGGCGCGGCACCTCGCGAACTTCGACGACGCGGGAAACTTTCGTCCCCTCAAGACCGCGCCCACGCTCGCGCGCGGCTGGCGGCTCACACTCCCGGACGCCGCGCAGCTTAGGCGCGCGCTCGATTATTTCTATCCCGCGATGTCCGGCTGCGCGGCCAGCTTCTCGCGCGGCGAACTGGCAGCCGTGCCGCTGCGCGGGACGCTCGCGCGGCAGACCGGGATGTATCGCGTGACGCAACAGATCGCCGACGTGCAGGCGCGCGCGACGATCGAGCGCTTCTGCGCCGACTGCCTCAAGCAACGGCTCTGGGAGATCGACGCGCCGAACCCGCAGCCCCCGCGCATCGTGCCGCGCGAGCTTCCCCTGCTCTGCCATGAAGCGTGCAACCTGCTCGTGGCCGAGATGCGCAGAGTCGTGAAGGAACAATGATCCTCCGCGCCCGTATCGTCGTCCCCATGGAAGGTCCGCCGATCGAGAACGGCGCCGTGCTCGTCGAGGGCTCGCAGATCGTCGCGGTCGGCCGGGCCGGCGAGTTCGACGGCGGACCGGTGCATGATCTCGGCGAGGTCGCGCTCATGCCGGGGCTGATCAATGCGCACTGCCATCTCGACTACACGATGCTCCGCGGCGCGATCCTGCCGCAGCGCAGCTTCGCGGGGTGGGTGAAGCGGATCAACGCGATCAAGCGCACGATGGAGCCGGAGGATTGCCTGAAGTCGATCGCCGACGGATTCGAGCACTGCCTGAACTGGGGGACGACGACCGTGTGCACGATCGCGAGCTTCCCGGAACTGATGTCACGAATGCCCGACCCGCCGATCCGCACGTGCTGGTTCTACGAGATGATCGATATCCGGCATCGCTTTACGACCGAGGACGTGGTCGCGGGCGCGCTGGCCTTTTTCCAAAAGCGCGGCGCATCGTTCGCGAGGTTCGGGCTGAGCCCGCACGCTCCGTTCACGGCATCGCTCGATCTCTACCGGCTCTCGAATGACTGCGCGCGTGCCTTCGACATGCCACTGACCACGCACGTCGCGGAGAGCGACGAGGAGTTCGAGATGTTCGAGGCGGCTCGCGGGCCGCTGCACGATTTCCTGGCGTCGCTCGGCAGGCCGATGCGCGACTGCGGCGCGACGACACCCTTTGCGCATCTGTGGAAGGCCGGCGCGATCGACTCGCGATGGATCCTCGCGCACATGAATCGACTGGGCGCCGGGGATTTCGAGTTGCTCGCCGGGCTCGCACGCGAGCACAAACCGGCCATCGTCCATTGCCCCGGCACGCACCGCTACTTCGGCCGCGAGCCGTTCGCGTGGCGGCGCCTCCGCGACCTCGGCGTGAACCTGTGCACCGGCACCGACAGCCTCGCGAGCACCGATTCGCTCAGTCTCCTCTCGGAGTTGCGCCTCCTCTCCGGAGCCGAGCCGACCCTCAGCGACGAGGAGCTGCTGCGCACGGTCACCACGCATCCGGCCCGCGCCTTGCGCCGCGAGGCGCAGCTCGGAAAAATCGCGCCGGGCGCGCTGGCCGACTTGATCGCGGTGCCGGTGTCTGGCAGCGTGGCGCATGTCCACGAAGAGATCGTGCAATACGCGGGTCGGATTCCCTGGCTGATGATCGATGGAACGGTGAAAACATCCGGCATCCAATGAGACGAGGGCGCGCCGCTGCTTTGATCGGATGCTGGATACTCATCGCGCTCACACCGTCCGAAGCCGCGACGAAGAAGCGCAAGACGCCCGCGAAGCCTTCGCTCAAGAAGCCCGCAGTTTCCGTGATCCGGCCACCCGCGGACGACGACAAGCCCCGACCCGGCGAGGCCGGGAAAATGCCAAAGCAGTTCCGCCTGCTCCAGCCGGGCGAGATTCCACTCAGCGCGCGAGGCGCGATCGTCATCGATGGATTCACCGGCGCGACGCTCTACGAGAAGAATGGCTACGCGCCGCAGTATCCCGCAAGCACGACGAAGATTCTGACGGCTTTGCTGGTCATCGAAGCCGGCGATCTCGACCGCGAAGTGCTCGTGACCGGGGAAGACTCGAAGGTCGGCGAGAGCAGCCTCTCGCTCCGTCCGGGCGACCGCTACACACGGCGGCAGATGCTCTACGGCCTCATGCTCAAGAGCGCGAACGACGTGGCGCATTCGCTGGGACGCGACAACGCCGGCACGATGGAAGCCTTCGCGCTAAAGATGACCCAGCGCGCGAGGGAGCTCGGCGCGACGACTTCGAGCTTTCGCAATCCGCATGGCCTTCATCACACCGAGCACTACACCTCGCCGCACGACCTCGCGCTCATCACGCGCCACGCGATGCAGCAGCCACTTTTCCGCCGCATCGTGGGCACGCTGCGGTTTGCGTGGAATCGCTTCGCAGTGCCGGGAGCGACGCCGGAGCTCTGGCAGCTCAGCAATCACAACGCGCTGCTGACGCGCTTCGAGGGCTGCACGGGCGTGAAGACCGGCTACACGAACCCCGCGCAGGGCACGCTCGTGAGCGCGGCGATGCGCGACGGGCGGGAGGTGATCGCGTGCGTGATGCACGACGGCAGGCAGGAGAAGTGGGAGGATTCGATGCTGCTGCTCACGCACGGCTTGGAGCATCCGCCGGATGGCGGGACGGGCGACGGAAACTAGCGCCCTTCCGCGCGGCGGCGGAAGCGCTGCAGACCGAGCAGCATCCCCAACCCGCCGATGAGCGAGGCGAGCGCGCCGGGCTCCGGGACGGAAATGAGATCGACCCTGAACCCGCCGCCGGCATCGTAGTCGAGGCGGAAGAAGTCGCCTGCGATCGCGAACGTCGCGGACATCGGATTGGAGAAGTCGTCGTAGTCGTCGATGACCTCGCCATTGACCTTGAACAAGCCGCCGTCCCAGCCGCCGAAGTAATTGATAAGCGGGATTGTGACGCCTTCCGCCAAGGTGGCACCGCTGAGCTTGGTCAAGCTCAGGATCGGGTTGGTCATCGGATCGATATCCGGATCGAGGTTCATCGAGCCGTTGAGAGTCAGCTCATCGGAAAACGGTGCAGCTCCGTTGGTCTTGATCTCGAGCTCCAGGATGCCGCCTTCCTGGATGTCGAGATCGGCGAGTTGGAACGCACCGATGCTACCCGCGATAGCGCCTACGGTGAGCTTTCCGCCATTCTTAATGATGGTCGTGCCGGTGATCCGGCCTGAACCGCCGAGCTCGGCTCCGCCCTCGACCCGGACGAAGCCCGAGCCGGTTGCGGAAGCGCTCGTGTTGTTGGCGAGGAGGGTCCCTTCGTTGACGAATGTCGCGCCGTGGGTGCTGGCGCCCTGGAGGATCAGCGTGCCCTGACCGGTCTTGGTCACGTCGTCGGTTCCATCGAAGCCCGCACCGGAGCCGAACGTCATCGTCGCGCCAAATGGGACGTTGAGGAAGTGCGGCAGTCCGTTGATGCCAGGCTTGGTGGTGATGAAGACGTTCTGGTTGAACGCATTCATCCCCGCGATGGGCTCGATGGTGCCTTCGTCCCAATTGTAGCGCGCCGACACACCCGCCGCACCGCCGCGCGAGAGGGTGCCGAAGCGGAAGGTGCCGCCGCCCTGCGTGATCTCGGAGACGGTCTGTGCGGGATTGGTCGAGTTGCCGCGATTGCTGATGACCCCCATCTGCACGGTCGTCGCCTCGATCGTGCCGGCCTTGAAGCGCAGCGCGCCTTCGCCGCCGCCAGTGCCGGCACCGTGGCGACCGATGACGAGCAGGTTGATCTTCGCGTCGATCGACCCACCAGTGGTGTCGAGCGTGGTGTTGTTGAAGTCCTGGATGGTCCCCGTGTTGTCGTCGTTGTCGCCGATAAACACGTTCGCGCCACCCAGCCCGCTGCGGTCGCGCAGGACGAAGGTGCCGCCAGTGGCGAGGTCCACTTTGCCGTTGCTGTTCTGGCCACCGATGACCATCGAATCGACCTTGAAGTTGTTCAAGCCGCCGCCGAGGAAGAGCGTCGAGATGGTGCCGCCGGCGCCGGTGCTGTCCGGGCCGGGGCTGTTGCCGACGAGCACGACACCCGCGGTGACGTTGTTCGTGCCGGTCGATGCGAGTCTCATGTCGCCATCGGTGCGGAACGTCCCCGTCGCGCCGCCTTTGTTTTGCCCGAGAAAGATACGGGAGACGTTGATGTCCACCGACCCAGCCTTGGTGAAATCCGCGATGCCGCTGACGACAGTGCCGGCAGTCGCGGTCGCGGCGAGTTCATCGCGATAGCCCACGAGGATGTAGGAATCGCCGCCGCCATTGCCGATCGTGACGGCGGGGTGAATGGACGGGGTGCCGACGACGAGGGTGCCGGCGCTGTTGAGCGTGGAGGTGGTGGTGAAGACGCCGCCGACGATGAGTTGCTGCACGCTCAGCGCGTTGGTGACGTTGACCTGCACGCCGATGTTTTCCTGCCCGTTGAAATTCTCCGGCATGATGTAGAGGCCGGAACTGGTCGTGAGCGACGGCAGCTCCAGGAGCCCCTGCATATGCACGGTGCCGCCCGTGTAGGTCGGCGCGGTGCTCACCGTCAGCGTGCCGGTGCCGATCTTGACGAGCCCGCCACTGCCGGATGGCCCGGCGATGGTGACGGTCTGGATGCCCGTGTCGATGGTGCTGCCGCGATTGAGCGCGTTGCCGGCCGCGCCGGTGCCGGCGGGCGTGTAGTAGGAGACGGGGCCGCGCAGTTCGATCGGGTGCGCTGAGACGTCCACCGTGGTCGCACCCGTCCATTTCAAGGTGCCGCCCGCGAGCCGCACGAGCCCGGTGCTGCTGCCGATGTTGTTGATGTTCCCGAATTGGAGGACGCCCTGATTCACAGTCAGGCCGCCCTGGAAGTTGTTGCCCGTGCCGGTCAGCTCAAGCGTGCCGGTGCCGGACTTGGTCACGCTCACATTGCCGGCGCCGCTCTCGGTGATGAATGGCGCGATCGTGAGCACCGTGTCCGCGGCAGTCGCGCTCGACGAAGTGACGTGGATCACGTATTCGCTCTGCGCGCCGGGATCGAGCCGGAAGTAGCCGTCGATCGTTGCGTTGTTCGTGGTCGCCCCGGCGCTCACGAGGATTGCTCCGCTGCTGATCGTCAGAATATTGGTGCCGCCGCCAACGCCGGTCATCGACACGGGTCCGGCGCTCGTGTCCATGCGCAGCGAGTTCAGCGTCGCGGTGGCGAGTCCGGTCTGCGTCGTATTGGTCGTGAAATTTGAGGTCGCCGGCGCGGGAGGGTAGCCGGTGGTGTATTCCGATGGTGCCAGCGGACGCAGCCCATTGGTCCCGTAGGTCACGAAGGAATCTCCGACGACGGCTGCCACCGGATCCGCCGTCGAGCCGATGGCCCATGGCAGGATGCTGATCGTCGAGCCAGACGTCGTCCCGCCGCCGACGAGCCCGGTCACGCCGCTGGTGAAAAGGATGCGCGCCGTGTTCGTCGCTGTGCCGCCCGCGCCGCCGCCGAGGTCGTCGCCGCGCACGAGCATCGTCGCCGCATTCGAGCGCACGAGGCCGGCGGTCGATTTGGTGAAACTGAGCGTCAGCGGTGTCGTCGCGTTGTTCGCGTTGACGGTGACCGAGTTCGCGCTCGCGTTCACCTCCAGCGCCAGCACCGACTCGGAGCGTCCATTTTGATTGCTCGTGACGCGCAGCCCGTCATTGCGCGTGCCTTCCAGCCGCACCGTCGCGCTGTCGCCGAGCTTGTTCACGATCGACGCCTGGTTCTGCTCGCTGCGGATTTCGCCATCGCGCAGCAGGATGCTGGTGACGCCGGTGATGCCGGGGTTCGCACCCGTGAGATCGAGCAACCCGCCGAGCACCTGCACGCTGCCCGTGAATGCGAACGGATTGGTCGCGGTCGCGCTGGCGAGGGTCGTGGTCTGGTTGCCCTGCTTGATCAAGCTGGCCGACGTGCCGGTGATGGTCCCGGAGAAGGTCTCCGCGCTGATGGTCTGGTTGAGCGTCAGCGCGCCGCCCGTGCCGAGGCTGATCGAGCCGCCATTGTTGCCCTGGTTCGTGTTGACGCTGAGAATGCCGCCGATCGCCTCGGATGCGCCGTTGAGTTGGAAGTTGCCCGCGACATCGCCATTGGTGCCGAGGTCGAGCGGGAGGTAGTCGCTGATCGCGTCGCCACCGCTCACCCGCAGCGTCGCGCCGCCGATGACCTTCACCGCGCCGCGCAGGATGGTGTTGCCGTTGTAGGTCGGCAGCGAGGTGCTCTTGCCCGCCAGTTCCACGACGCCGGTGCCGGCGATGGTGATGAAGAGCGTGTTTCCGAGCGGCGCATCGCTGTGGCCGAGGTTCGAGGAAACCTTCAGCAGGCCGGTCGCGAAATTTTGAAGCAGGATGTCCGCGCCTGCCGCGGAGCGGTAGGGCAGCTCGGTCATCAGCTTGCCGCCGGCGATCTCGACGACGCTCGCCGACGCGCCCGAAGCCAGCAGGACGCCCGCGGTCGTCAGCGTAAGCGAGCGGGTCGAGTTGTTGATCGTCAACGTCGCATCCCCGCCCGTGAAGCTGAGCGCGCCGATGCGGTTGGTGGTCAGCACGCCCGTCGGCTGAGTGGCGACCTGAATGTGCTGCGTCGATTGCCACTGGCTCTGGTCGGAGTTCGTCACGCCGACGGCCTGCACGATCCTGCCCGAGCCATCGTTGGCGATCCAGCGTCCGCCGAGGATCGCGTTCACGGCGAGCAAGCCGGCGCTGTTGTTGACCTGCGTGGTGCGAAACTGCGCGTGCGCCGGGTCGTTCACCGCGAGCGTCACGATGCCGCCGCCCGGATTGCGCAGGAAGCCGGAGAAGGTCAGCGAGATGTCCTGGTTGTTGTTGCTGACCAGATTGATCAGGCTCGCGCCGCCCGAGGGGGACGCGGTGCCGTTGAGGTTGCCGTGCGACGCGGGTTCGGCGCCGGCGGGGCTGGGATTGACGGTGAGCGGGCCGAGATTGCTGCCGCCGGGGCTGAGATTGCCCACCACTTCGGCCACCGGGCCGATGGTGCTGCTGCTGAGCGTGAGCACGCCGCCGCGCGGCTGGAGATCACCGAGGTCGGACAGCTTGCCCGCCTGGCTGAAGCCGTAATCGACCACCGTCGTCCCGCGGTAAAAACTCAGCGGGCCGGCGAACGTGTTGTCTGCCCGGAACACCAACTGCCCGGCCCCTTCCTTGCTGATGCTCGAAGGCCCCGTGCCCCCGTCGGCGATCGGGACGGTGATGATCAGGTCGTTGGCCGCCGCCGTATTGTCGAGCACATTGAAGGTGCGCGAGACCGCGGTGGCCCCCGGGTTCAAGAGCACGCGGCCTCCAGCAGTCAGGCCGTTTGCAATCTCCAACCCGCTCGCCGCAGCGGTAGTGTTCGTCGTTAGCGTGCCGAACATTCGGAAGTCCGCGCCGTTCTCGAGCAGCAGCTTGGTCGGGGTCGTCGCGTTCGGCGTCATCGTCAGCCCGCCCGCGTTGCTGTTGCTCGTGCGCACGATCACCTGCCCGCTGCTGATCGTCAGCGTGCCGGTAAAGCTGTTCGCGCCATTGAAGACGAGGTTCCCGAGCCCGGTCTTCGTCGCCGCGCGCGCCGTGCCCGCGTCGTTGACGATCGGGACATTGATCGCGAGGTCGTCGCGACCGGCATTCGGCGCGACCGACGTATCGGCCACACTGATCGTCGTCGTGCCCACGAGCCGCAGCGTGCCGGTGCTGGTCGTGTCGATCACCCCGCCCGGCGAAGCGCCGCCGCCGTTTTGGAAAGTGATCGTCCCCACGAGTGTCGGTTGATCGACCGTGAGCCTCGGCGTCAGCGTCGCCGGGCTCGCGCTCTGGCCGAGGGTCACTGGAAACGCGGCCGTGTTCGAGTTCGTCAGTATTACCGCGCCGTCATTGATGGCGAGCAAGCCGGCGAAGCTGTTCAGGCCGGTGAGCGTGAGCGAACCAACCCCGTTCTTGGTCAGGCCGCTGGCCGTGGAGGTGCCTCCATTGGCCACCGGGCCGAGCACCGTCACCGCCGAACCGCCCGGGATCGACATCGTCAGGAAATTGTTCGCGGCCGTATCGGAGAGATCGATGTTGTTGAACGAGCGCGCACCGGTGCCGCTGATCGTGACCGTATCATTGCTGCCCGCCCTCGCGACGAATGTGCCGCCGACCGAGATGGCCCCCGCCCCGGCGAGCGTCCAGTTGACTCCCGCGTTGAGCGTCGTGGTTACGGGGCCGATGGTGAACCCGCCGGTCAGGCTGTCGTTGGTCCACGTCGTCGTGTTGCCCAGCGTCACTGCTCCGCCGAAGACGAAGCCGCGAGTGCTCGCCGAGTTCAGCGTGAGGTTCGCCGCACCCGGCGTGAACGACCCGCCGATCGTGAAGTTGTTCGTCGGCGACGAGTTCTTCCACACCTGCGTCGCAGACAGCGCTAGGTTTGCTGAGATCGTGTGGGCCGCCGCGCCGGAATCGACCCGGATGCCGGTGATCGCACCCACGGTCGCATCGTTCACGCCGGCCAGCGTCAGCGTGAGACCGCTGGCACCGAGATTGATCGCGGTGGTCGAGTTCGCGCCAAAGACCAACTCCCCGGCATTCCGCCCGACGCCGATCGTCGCGATCTGGTTCGCCGGGATTCCACCCGTCCAGTTGAAGGTCGCCACATCGGCCGCACCCGGCACGACGAACGCCGGATTCGTATTAACCGCGGGGTTGATCGACCAGTTGTTAAAAGTCGCCCACGTATTGCTGGTCGTCCCCGTCCAGTGAAGGACTACCGCTTTCGCCTCCGGCGGACAAGTCAGCGATCCAAGAAGGAAGGCCGCAATGGAACCAGCGCAGATGAGGCGGGGAAAAGTTTTATTCACGACCGGGGATGGCTGAACGCAACAACGTTCAACCCTAGAGTAGCGTCAAGCGCGATCATGCCCGCCAATGCGTCGATTTGCTGCCGGTTTGGGCAAGTCAGAAAATGATATTACCTCTCCGATCAAAAACGGCGGATGCGCGCCGCACTTTCGCCCGCTACTGAGTCCCGCAATGCTCCCGACTCCACCCGCCACGCTCCCGCCGCTCGACCGCCTGCGCGCCATCGTCGCCGCGCTACGCGGGCCGGGCGGCTGCCCCTGGGACCATGAGCAGACGCACGCCTCGCTGCGCGCGGGGCTGATCGAGGAAGCTTACGAAGTCGTGGATGCGATCGACTCGGGCGACGACGCGAACTTGCGCGAGGAACTCGGCGACCTGCTGCTCCAGGCGGTCTTTCACGCGCAGATCGCCGAGGATGAGGGGCGCTTCGATCTCGACGCGGTCGCGCACGAGCACTGCGAAAAGCTCATCCGCAGGCATCCGCACGTCTTCGGCGATCACGTCGCCGAAGACTCCGCCGATGTGCTGCGCCGCTGGGACGACATCAAGCGCGCCGAGAAAGGCGCGGTGCTGGAGAGCCTGCTCGATGGCGTGAGCACCGGGATGCCCGCGCTGCTCCACGCGGAGAAGATCCAAAAGAAAGCCGCGAAGGTCGGCTTCGACTGGCCCGACGTCGCGCCGGTCTATGAAAAAGTGCGCGAGGAATTGCTCGAGACCGAGCAGGCGCCACCGGCGGAGCGCGAGGAGGAACTCGGAGACCTGCTCTTCGCCGTGGTGAACCTCGCCCGCAAACTCGGCATCGACGCCGAGACCGCGCTGCACGGCGCGACGCGGAAATTCAGCGCGCGCTTCCGCGGCATCGAGGCGCTGGCCCGCGCCCGAAACCTGAGCCTCGAAACCCTCACGCTCGCCGAACTCGACGCGCTGTGGGACGAGGTGAAGGCAGCGAAGTAGGGATGGAGCGCCGGCGTCCCCGCCGGCCACGACACAATCATGCGAAGCATCCAATCGATGTTGGACGCTTCGCTTCGCGGCATAGTGGCCGGCGGGGACGCCGGAGGTCCACTTCTAGTCCCCGAACGTGATTCCCACGGCGCGCCCGGTGGCGACCATCTGGTTGTCGGGCTGGACGCGCTTGATCCGATGCACCGCGTGCGAGATCGGCACGCCGAGGACCTGGTAGTTCTGATAGCTCACCATCTCGCCAAAGCGTCCCTCGGCGATCAACTCGACGGCGTGGACGCCGAAGCGCGTGCCGAGGATGCGATCGAGCGTGGTCGGATCGCCGCCGCGCTGGAGATGCCCGAGCACGCAGCAGCGCGTCTCCTTGCCGGTGCGGGCAGCGATCTCATTGGCGACCTGTTCGCCGATGCCGCCGAGCTTGTATTCGCCTGAGCCTGCCTTGCGATACAGCTCGCCGCGGTCATGCGTGTGAGCGCCTTCAGCCACGACCACGAGCGTGCTCAGGCAGCCTTCGCTCTCCCGCTTTCGGACTGCCTCGGCGATCTTTTCGTAATCGAACGGCAGCTCCGGGATGAGGATGATGTCCGCGCCGCCCGCCAGCCCGCCATAGAGCGCGATCCAGCCGGAGTGCCGGCCCATGACTTCGATGACCATGACCCGCTTGTGGCTCGAAGCTGTAGTGTGCAGGCGGTCGAGCGCGTCGGAGACGAAGGCCACGGCACTGTCGAAACCGAAGCTCGTCGCGGTCGCTTCGAGATCGTTGTCGATCGTCTTCGGCACGCCGATCATCGGGATGCCGGCCTCCTGGAGCTGGAGCGCCGTGGTCAGCGAGCCGTCGCCGCCGATGGCGATGAGCGCGCCGACGCCGAGCTGCTGCAAGGTCGCCTTCGCGCGCTCGATGATGTCCTCCGGGATGCGCGCGCTCGCGCCTTCGCCGACCTTCGCGACGAAGTGGCCGCGGTTGGTCGTGCCGAGGATGGTGCCGCCGAGCTGCATGATGCCCGCGCAGCGTTTCACATCGAGCACTTCGTAATTTGCCGGAGGCAGCAATCCCTCGAAGCCGTCGTGAAAGCCGAGCACTTCCCAATGCCGGTTGCTCGCCGCGCGCACGACTCCGCGGATGACTGCGTTGAGCCCGGGGCAATCGCCCCCGCTGGTGAGAACTCCGATTCGTTGGGTCATTTTGGTGCCTTCCATTTTGCCGGCCGGCCCGCTGCGGTCCACTGCTCCCAGAGCTGCCAGCCGCGCTGGAGCGCGCCATTGGCCACGCCGAAACGGTCGTCGCTGCCGAGCACGACGACGTTCAGCCGGCGCGGGGTGATCATCACCTTGTCGCCATCCTGCTGGCTGATCGGCGCCTTCGTGCTGGAAATGATGAGGCAGCCGCCTGCTTTGCGCGTCAGGCCGGTCTTCACGCCGTCGATCCCGCCGACGCCGAGCAGTTCGTTCGTGTTGCGCAGCTGATATTGCGACTCGCCACCGCTCGCGTCCTGGTAGCCGATCTTGCGTTCCTTCTGCGACACGAAGAACCGAAAGCCGGGGTTCTTCATCGCGTAGGCGGTCAGCTTCACGAGGTCCTCGGCGGTCGAATACGGCACCGGTTTCCGGTCATCGAGCCCGTGCGGATTTGTGAACCGCGTGTGCTCCATACCGATGTCACGGCCCAGCGCATTCATCTGCTTGACGAAGCCGGCGACGCCTGTGCCATCGACCGCGCGCCCGATGTGGTCGGCGATCGTCTCGGCGGCGGCGTTATCGCTTTGCAGCAGCGCCGCGTAGAGCAGGTCGCGCAGTGAGCAGCGATCGCCCGTGCTGAAGCCCACGCCCGACTGCGTGCCGAGGTTCATCGCGCTCTGCGGCACCGTGGCGAGCTGGCTGAGGTCGTTCCTCGTGGCCTCGGCCCAGTCGATCGCGACCATTGCCGTCGCGATCTTCGTGAGCGAGGCGACCTGCAATTTCTTCCCCGGCGCGCTGCTGTCGAGGATGGTGCCGGTCGCGTTGTCGGCGACGATCCACGCGAGCGTGTTCGCAGCAAATGCCGGAACGCTCGCGAGGAAAATGATGAGCAGGATGAGATGACGCATGGAGCGGGCGCGGAGTGTATGACGGAAGCGCGGCGCGGCAAGCGCGAGCCTCACGCCGCCGGCGACCTGACGATCTCGAACTTCACCGGCTCCGACTGCCGGGCGGCGCGCTGCCGGCCGCGGACCCGCTCCTCGCCGAGCGCGAGGCTCATGAATTCATCCTGGCTGTCGCGCGGCGAACTGCCCTTCGTCCTCGCCGCGTGTGCGTAGGCGCCGTCGGGCTTGAGGATGCTCGCCTTCGTATTGTCGGCGAGGTGCGTTCCGAGAATCTGCTCGAAGATCCGCCGCTGGAGCGCGGGCTCCTCGATGGGGAAGATCGTCTCGACGCGGCGGAAAAAATTCCGCGGCATCCAGTCCGCGCTGCTCACGAAGACCTGCGGCTGCCCACCGTTCTGAAACCAGAAGATGCGCGAGTGCTCGAGGAATCGGCCGACGATCGAGCGCACGCAGATGTTCTCGCTCACGCCTTCGACGCCCGGCTTGAGGCAGCAGATTCCCCGCACGATGAGGTCGATCTTCACCCCTGCGCGGCTCGCGCGGTAGAGCGCCTCGATGATCTCGCGATCCACGAGCGCGTTCATCTTCGCGATGATGCGCGTCGGCTGCCCGGCGCGGGCGTTCGCAGACTCGCGCTCGATGCACTTGAGCATCGCGTCGTGCGCCGTGAAGGGCGCGATGAGCATCTTGCGCGCGCCCTGGAAGGTGCCGAGCCCGGTGAGCAGGTTGAAGAGATTCGTCGCGTCCTCGCCGAAGTCGGGCTTCGCGGTGAAGAGCGAGAGGTCGGTGTAAAGGCGCGCGGTGCCTGGGTTGTAGTTGCCCGTCGCGAGGTGGACGTAGCGGCGCAGGCCGTCGTCGTCGCGCCGCACCACCAGCGCGATCTTCGCGTGGACCTTGTGGTTCACGATGCCGTAGATCACATGGACGCCGGCTTCCTCGAGCTTGCGCGCCCAAAGGATGTTGTTCGCCTCATCGAAGCGCGCCTTCAGTTCCGTCACGGCGGTCACCTGCTTGCCGTTCTTCACCGCGTTCATCAGCGCGCCGACGATTCGCGCGTCGCCGCCGCTGCGGTAGAGCGTCTGCTTGATCGCGAGCACGTGCGGATCGGCAGCCGCGGCTTCGAGGAAATCGACGACGCTCGCGTAGCTCTCGTAGGGATGATGCAGCAGCACGTCGCGCTGGCGGATGACGCTGAAAATATCCGTGCCGCCGCGGAAAGCCGCCCCGATGGGCGCGACGAAAGGCCGGTCGCGCAGCTCCGGCGAATGGTCGCCTTCGTAGATCGCCATGAGCCGCGTCGGGTTGAGCGGACCGTCGATCGCGTAAAGATCGTCGCCCGTCAGCTCGAGCGTCTCGAGCAGTTGATTGGTGATCTCGGGCGGGCAGTCGTGATCGACCTCGAGCCGCACCGCCGCGCCGCGCCGGCGATTGTGCAGCTCGGCCTCGACGGCCTTGAGCAGATTGCCCGCGTCCTCCTCGTCGATGTAGAGCTCGCTGTTTCGCGTCACGCGGAAATGCCACCAGCCGAGAATGCGCGTGCCGGGAAAAAGATCGGCCAGGTGCGTGCCGATGAGCGAACCGAGGAAGACATACTCGTGGCTCTCGTCTTCACGCGGCAGCCAGACCAGCCGCGGCAGCACAAGCGCGCGCGGCACCTGCACCACGCCGAGCCGGCGCTCGACTTCGCCATTCTGCTCGATGTCCAGCGACACGACGATGTTCAGCGACTTGTTGAGCAGTTGCGGAAAGGGGTGGGACGGATCGATGCCGAGCGGCGTGAGCACCGGACGCACCTGCGTCTGGTAGTAGTCCTCGATGAAGGCGGTGTCGCGCGGACTGAGCCGGTGCGGGTCGTGGAAGACGATGCCTTCCTTCTCGAGCGCCGGCACGAGCTGCTCGCGCCAGAGCCGGTATTGCTGCTCGACCATCGCCACCACGCGCTTGCGCACCGCGCGGAACGTCTCGCTCGCCGTGTTGCCATCCATGCTGCGCTCCACGACCTCGGATTCGATCTGCTGCTTGAGCCCCGCGACCCGGACCTCGAAGAACTCGTCGAGATTCGAGCTGGTGATGCAGAAAAACTTCACGCGCTCGAGCAGCGGATTGCGTGCATCGAGCGCCTCATCCAGCACGCGCTGGTTGAACTCCAGCCACGAAAGCTCGCGGCTCAGGAAGTGTGAGGCGTTGAATTTCATGCCGACGTTCTAGCCGGGCTCCGTGGGCGCGGCCACAGCCATTTGCCCACCCCCCCGTTCCGCGCT